>DATFHU010000022.1:0-54405 GCA_035248005.1 Saccharimonadales bacterium (SeqCode) | reverse complement strand
GGCTACTGACTTGCTGCAGCTCAATGCCGCCTACCAACAATACCTACGCTACTACAATGAAGAACGATTACACCTTGGCATTGAGCTGCAGACGCCGCTGGCGCGGCTGCTTAGTGGGCAGTAAGTTTGTGTCATAGTAAGGCCGGGCTATGCACCGTCTAAACTTAAGAACAAGCTTACCTTTAAGCTTAGACTTTATGGCATAGTACGCCACCGTCAGCTCCGGTGTTCCTCTGCCGTACGCCAAGATGACTCCGTCCGCTCCTCGCCACCAACGACGTTCCGCACTCATGGCGTAGGCCGTAACCTTCTATCTTAGGGTTTGATCTGTTTATAAAGGTAATGCCGATGTGGCGGTTAGCAGCGTGGTATAGTTTAGCTTAGTATGACGGTTATGGTTTGGGTAGTGGTGGTGGCGCTTATCTTGGAATTAGGGTTGCATTTTGTGGGTGTTTTGTGGCGCCGGCGGCGGGTTGTGGCTCCGGCCTGTGCTTTTGTGACTGCGTTTGCTGCCGGTATGCTGGTAACGGCGCATTTTACGGCTTTTAGTGTGCTACTGGGTATCATAAGCCTGTACCGCATATTTAATATGATCCGCGTTATCGAAGAACGTATGCACGAGCGGTATTTGCGCCATTCTACCCGGCGCACATCGATTGTGCTTATCGGTTTACAATCAGCGTTGGCTGCTGTTTGGTGGGCATGGGAGGTATGGCAGCCGCCCGCACAGGTAGTTTGGGCGGTTATTGCCGGCCTACAGCTGTTGGTCGCGTTTGTATTATTTGCGGCACTGCTAAGGCGTTTGAAACATACCGCCTGGCCCGTGACTGGGCCGCACATAGCAGATGCCGGCCTGCCGACTATTACCGTTGCTATCCCTGCCCGGAACGAGACCGATGATTTGCAGGAATGTCTGCGCAGTGTTATTGATAGTAATTATCCTAAATTGGAAGTGCTAGTGCTCGACGACTGCTCGCAAACCGCCCGTACACCAGAAATTATCCGCAGTTTTGCCCAAGCGGGTGTGCGGTTTGTGCAAGGCGAAGAGCCCAAGTCTACCTGGCTTGCCAAAAACCAAGCGTACGACCGGCTGCTGCAAGCGGCCAGCGGCGAATACGTTGTATTTTGCGGTGTAGACATGCGTTTTAGCCGTGATAGCCTGCGTCAACTAGTAACACTAACGCTTGCCAAACACAAGGACATGTTATGCGTGCTTCCCTGGCGCCTGGAAGCGGCCAAGGGTTTTGCCCTTACCCAGGCCATGCGGTATTGGTGGGAGCTGGTGCCGCCCCGTCGGCTGCTTCATCGTCCGCCGGTTTTAAGTACTTGCTGGATCGCGCGCAAGGATGCTCTTACTAAAGCTGGCGGTTTTGCTGCCGTAGCCCGGACTATCGTGCCCGAGGCTTTCTTTGCCCGCCAACTGGCGGCGAGCGATATGTATAGCTTTGTGCGCGCCAGTGCCCGCTCTGGTATTCAAAGCACCAAGTCAACGGCCGCGCAGCAAGTAACAGCCATCCGTACTCGTTACCCGCAATTGCGGCGCCGTCCGGAAAATGTCTGCACGCTGTTCCTCGGGCAAGTGCTATTCTTTATCCTGCTCTTTTTAATGGTGATTGGTGGCGCGTGGCTTTCCGTGGGTTGGATTGCTTTTATATTGGCGGTCGCCGCCTCCTTGCTGCTTATTGCGACATATCAACTACTGAGTCTGAGTACCCGCACCGGTAACTGGTGGTTTGGGCTTACGGGTTTGTTGGCCGGCACAGTATACGATATCGGTTTGGTCCACTATTCTATGTGGCGTTACGAGTTCGCGGAGGTGGAATGGAAAGGCCGTAATGTCTGCATTCCAGCTATGCACGTTATCCCTCGCCTTCCCAGGGTATGATTTAATCGTCCATGAATAATAGATGTGGAGTGCATACTTTGTCACATGATTCCAGGGGTTTGGCGTTAAGGTTGAACTGAGAATCCGGTGTATTTGCACCGTTAGCTGTTATATACAGCAAAAGCCCTAGTTATGTGACTCCGCAGCGGGCAATTACTGCGCCGCTCCCGTGCCTGTATCCATACTAAAGAAGGTTAAATCTATTCGCCGAGGTTGGGGATAAAAATCGAGAAGCTTGAGCCTTTGTTTAGTTCGCTATCGACGTCTATTTCGGCGTGAATTAGACGGGCAAGCTTAAGTGTGACATACAGGCCTAGGCCGCTGCCGTTGGTTTTGCGGGTACGGAAATCCTCGCTTCTAAAAAATTTGTCAAAGATTTTGTCTTGATCGCTTTTGCTAATGCCAATACCGGTGTCGGTAATGGTAAATACCATGCCTTTATCTTCTGGCTTCACGGCAAGCGTAATGCCGCCCTTTTCCGTGTATTTAATGGCATTGGTAATAAAATTTTGCAATATTTCGCGCACATATAACCGGCTGGAAGCAAGCGTTTTTGCCCGGGAATCTACTTTGGTTTCGAACGTCAGTCCTTTGGCGGCGGTTTGTGCTGTATAACTGGCGGCCAAGTCCCCAATGAGTTGCGATATATCCAACTGTTCAATGTCTACATTCAGCTTGCCGCGTTCGGCCCGGGAAAGCGTTGATAGGTCGTTTATCATGTCCGATAAAAACAGAATCTGGTCGTGTGCTTGAGCCAGAGCGGTTTTGATGTGTTCGATATCACCGCTCTTGGCCGCGATAAACTGCGCATTACTGATGTTGCCCTCGGCAATGGCAATCGGCGTGCGCAGTTCGTGGCTTACCACGCTAATGAACTCGTCACGCTCTTCCTCCAACGATTTTTCGCGCGTGATGTCGCGGAGTAGCAATACATACCCTTGCTGCCCTTGCCTGCCGTAGCCTAGGTGTACGGGTGCAATACTTAAATATAAGTTTATAACGCTGTCGTCGTCGTAGGCAAGCAGCAGGTCGCGGTTACTTGTGGGCGTTTTTACTTGGCTTACCAGGGTTTCGATATCAATGGGCTGATTATTTTTGTCCTGTACGTGCAGCACATCGCGCAAGTGGTGTCCCCTAAGCGAGCTGTTAACATCCAAGATATTCAGGGCTGCACCGTTACTCAAAACTACCTGCATTTCCTTATCGACAGCCAATACGCCGTCGGCCATACTGTTCACCAGGCTGGTTAAGCGTTCATGCTCCAATTTAGCCGCTTGCGTTAGCGACTTTTGACCAAACAGTACTTTCGCCATAACCCTTATTATGCCATATCGTTGGCGGATGATGGGCAACTTCCATATCGAATACTGGCACCTCAAAAGGCGCAAAATGCGTTACCTTACAGTACGTTTACGACCTGCATACGCCTAAATTCGATACAGAACCTGTATTGACCCAACCCGCCCAGGGTATACTCAAAAACAGGCTGATTATATCCGGATAGTAATCAATAAATCTATGAGCGGCGGTGGTAAAAGCGGTAGCTAGTTTTACGCCATAAGAATGCTAAACCTCAGTTTAGCATTCAAAGAGACAGTAAAACTGCTAGCTGGCGATAGTATGCGAACTGTTTTTATGTTAGCTTAGATGGTTTGGCTGTGTAATACAGGGCGGTAAGAACCTATTTCTTTGCGCAGTTTTTTGGCATGCGGTACATGCTGCTCCAACTCCTGCCAGAACGGTGCGCCGTGCTGCATGACCTTGGTATGTGCCAGCTCATGAAACAGCACGTAATCTATAAGATGCCACGGCAACTGCATAAGGAATAAGCTGAGTGTTATCTCTTGTTTGGAACTGCAACTGCCCCACCTGCTTTTTAACTGTTTAATGGCGACGTTTTTATATGTAAAGCCATTGTGGTCCGCGAGCTGTTTGAGGCGCAGCGGCAGTAATTGCTCGGCTTCCTTGCGCAGGGCGCGGATGCTGGCGCTGCGCGCGGCTTGCTGCACGGCTTCATGTTCCGGCCCGACTGTGTGCGGGTGGTTTACTTCTATTTGGTTTTGCTTGAGCCGGGTAGTTACCCGGGTTGCTAGGGCGCTTGGTGCAAAGTACAGGTGGTGCGCCTTGCCGATGTGTTGGCCGTGCTGCAAGTGCGTTGATCCTTTGGTACGGTGCTGCGCAATCCAATCTGCCCGCGAAATAGCAAACTGCTCCCCTGCTTTATATGGCAGCCAATAGGGCATACTGACCCGTACCTCGCCGTCAATGCTAACGCTCAGACGTAAACTGCGGTTGCCGCGGCGTTTATACAACGTTACCGGGCCGATGGTTGGTAATGTGGTTTGTTTCGTTGCCACCGCTTTAGATTCCTTATCGGATCATAATATTGCGGCGGTTCATGTCGACGCGCCCTGCGGCTGGACTGGGAATAAGATTGACGAGCCCGGGCTTTACGACCTTGGTGCTTGCCTCGGTACTGTTTGGTACCAGGCCAAGCTCGCGCAGGCGTTTCATGAATGCGCTCAATTGTGTTTCGAACGTGTGCTTGCCACTTATGACAATATATTCTTCATTTTGCGGGTTTTGCATGGCACCGGCCAGACGCTCCAGGGTGGCGTGGTCGGACGGGCCGGCAAATTTGTCGTCGGCACGGCGGCGGTCGCGACCGGCAGCGCGCGCAAATGAGCTTTCGGTATCAATTTGCAGCCAAATCAGCAAAGGGTGGGCGCGTAACTTCCGACCTAATTCGCGCAGCATGCGGCGCTGACCGACGCGCATGGCATTGGTGTCGTATATAACACTCAAACCCGCGTTTAAAAATTCGCCGGTCATGTAGTCCATTAACTGGGCAATGACATCGTTTTCTTCTTTGTCGTAACGCGGTTGCTCAAACAGTTCACCGCGGATACGATCGCCGTGCACATGGGCTGCCTGCAAATGGTTGCAGAGCTGGCGTGCAAAATAGGTTTTGCCTGCTCCGGGGTAACCATACAGCAAGATTAGTAGTGGTTTATTCGGTACTACCTTCGACATGTAGTAATAGGTATATCAGATTACGTAAGAATAGGGAAGGTCTTACGGTTTGTCTCGCCGCTTAGCTCGTAAGCGAGTACAGCCCCGTAGGCCGTCCATAACAATATTTGGTTCGGTATGGGATTGGTTGTAACGGTGGTGCCATTGTGGATAATTACAAGCTGGTCGGGATAGACCAGTGCTTGGCCTATTTGCTCTGCGCTTATCGTGCTTGTACGCCCGCCCGAGCCTAGTGGTGTTTCGTCTATAGGCCGATCACAGTGTCATATCTTAGTGCGACATGCGCAGCTAAAGGGGGATGTGCGACAGGTGCGTATTGCCCCGTGTGCCGTCACTCCCGGCTACGTTGGCCTATGCATCGTATAGCATACGTAGTCCCAGCTATCTTTTCAGAGTAAAATTTGCTATTATCAGCTCGTTCTGCATCTATAGAGAGCAAGATGCTAGCTAGCGATGGGAGCGCCTAAAGTGCTATAGATCAGCGGCCAAAGGCTTTGCGCAGAAGGCGGAATATAGGGGAGTAGCTCAGTTGGTAGAGCACCGGTCTCCAAAACCGGGTGTCGCAGGTTCAAGTCCTGTCTCCCCTGCCAAGTAGAACAAAAGACAAAACAAATCTGTAAACAGGTTTGTTTTTTTGTTGATTTTTAATGGGGGAGGGACAGGAAGATCAAACTTTTTATCGGCTAGCGCGAGCAGCAATGGCGTACTGCATAAAATAAGTATCTAGTGACTTATCTACTTTTCCCAGTTCTACTGATTCAGAGAATAGTTCTCGAGCTCGAAGTAGTTCACGCCGGCGTGAAATCGTACTCAAGTTGGGTGCAGTGGCGTCTATAAGATCAAGACCGCGATAGTATGCGCCTTGAAGCGCAGTAATATCGCCACGTTGCATTGCATTCATTGCGCGACCCACTTCGCTGCCTATATTCCCCATTTGTTCAAACAGAGATAAGCGTGCCCATTTTTCGAGATCAAATACATGATTACTCATAGACGACCTCTGAAACTTTTGCCCAGATCTTATTGCGCACATCTTCATCCAAGATGTCGCGCGTTGGGTTATTTTGTCGGGGACGAATGTTGATCATTGAATCAAATTCAATAAAATCATCACTACCATATTTATCTGGATGAAGGTTGAATCCCCATAGGTCTGTTTGCTTAGAACCCTGTTCGATAAGGTACGCCTCTCCATCGGCGTGCATTTCCATATCAACAAGCAAAGTTCCTTTTACAAGATCAATGTCCGCTTTTACAATTGTGCCGTACATTTTTTGCGCCATTTCACTAAGTTCGGCAATTGAGATTTTTTCAACCTGTTTCATATATACCTAATTATGCCACATGTTAAGAGTTAACCGAATCTGATTAATATTCTTATTTGGATGTATATACCCATGATGCTTCCAGAGTGGTAAGATTCATATAACATGCCTGCCCTCTATATCAACAAGCAAACTGAAGCTGAAAAGGAGACTTAGGCAAATCAGCCCCAAGTTCCGAGATAGAAAAATTAGCTTTTGTCGGCTAAGACTGGAAGGACGTGAGTTCTCCGGTCGACGTTCTTATATTTGATGACTTGAAGGCCAAAGATCCTATTAGCTAATCCAATTCATTGCTATCCAGCAATTTACGAATTTCTTCAACATTATTTTTCTCTAGCTCATCATTAAAAGTTCCATTAATGTACCGTAAGTCTTTTCGTTATTGATATAATTACTCCATGCTATTGGATGTGGCGCAAGTTGGTAAAAGTACTTTGCGAGATACTGCTAAGAAAGTAACTGTATCGAATATTAAAGCTGGTAAAACTCAGCAGCTGATTGATCTAATGATCGCTACCCTTAGGGCTAAGCCAGGCGTAGGGCTCGCGGCACCACAGGTTGGTGAACCTCTACGGATTATTATTGTTGAGGATAAAAAGCAGTATCAGGATAATGTGCCAAAAGAACTTCTAGCCTATCAAAAGCGTAAGCCAGTAAAACTGCACGCAATTGTTAACCCAGAAATAGAAATTATAGATGCAGCCAAAGAACATCTTTTTGAAGGCTGCTTAAGTATAGCGGGGTATCGCGCTGTAGTGCCCCGGGCTAAAACAATTCGCGTTTCAGGGTTAGATCGTAACGGCAAGCCTATAATTCAATACGAAGTCGATCATTTAAACGGGAAATTATATATCGATATAATGCATCCGAAGTCCTTCATAAGTGAAAAATCTTTTTCTGATAATTGGGCAAAAGCAACGCCAGAAAAGCTAAGCAGTTACATTAAAGGAACGTGCAATTAAGTCAAGTTTATCGTATCCAATAGCAAGATCTGATCTGTTACTTGGTTCGAAAGTAGTCCGGCGAGGGCTGCCAATACGCTCACGTTTAAAGACCGTTCTGTGCGGTCTTTATTTTTAATAACGCTCGTATTAAAAATTGCTATTATGAAGATTACATTCTAAAGTTTAAGGCGAACAGTGAATACAGAAAATCCGTGGCAAGATCCCAAGTTCGCACAACAATACGCTTACGACGCAGGTGATACGGTCCGAGGGTGGTATGAACATGAAGTCAACGCACCATCAGTAAGGGGCGTTCATCCTGAAGGTGCCTAAGCGGTTTTGGATTTTGGCTGTGGTCCTGGTGATTTCCTGGTGCTTTAGTAAATGATTTTCAGGTCAAGGGGTGCGATAACTCGAAAGCTATGCTTGCTATAGCCCGCGCCAACCTATCCTAGCATTGAATTCTTTGAATGAGATTTCCACAATGCTCTGCCTTTAAACGAGAAATACGATGTGGTAGTTTCTAAGTTGGCCATCCAATTCGTTGAAGACTTAGGCGAGTTTGCGGCTGCCATCAGCAAGATCCTGAATTCATCGGGTGTGCTTATCGTCTCGGTTCCACATCCGGTACATGCAGCAAAACAAGTCTCCAGCTATTGGAAAGAAACAGAGTATCGCCAGCAGATTGGTAAATATGGCATTTACGACACTGTGGTCCACCGGAGTATCGGGCAATATGCAGATATTTTCAGCAGTGCAGGTTTTGCTATTACGGGCATATCTGAACCGGCAGTCAGTGAACGGCATTTACAGTAATATAATGTGAAGCGGGAAGATTTTTTGTTGCCTAAGCGGCTCAACTTGCGCATGCAAATCCTGAGTCAGTAAATTATCTGATAGCTGGAAGCATTCGGCCAAATGCAGTAACTGGCTGTCACCGTGGTGACTAATAGAGGATGTTTGTAATGCGTCTGCTATCCCCTGTCATCTACAGATATGAGTGTAGACTTTTTAGTACGAAAAAGTTCGGTCGTCCTATCTCTCTTTGTCAGACGATCACGGCCGAGTAGTAGAAATGTATGCACTTCCGTATTATTATGAAAAATCCTGAACGTCTGAGTAATTATTCTGAATCGGGGCCCGAACAAGGACCGGAGCAAAGCCTCTGCTTAAAGGGTCTGCTTTCAAAGGTTGAAGCTCGTTATAACGGAGGAGCTAATCTATCTGCCGACTTACCCCCTTATTGATCTAATGATTAAAGTTGGTGTGGAAATTGATGAAGACGCCGGTGAGCAAGCATTCTCATGTGAAAAACCAGGCTGCGAAGCATACTGTGTAGTGGCATTAAAACTTGATGGCTCAGAAAAACCTTTCTCTATTTTTGACCCTCAACAACTCCAGATTTGTCGCGAAACAACCCAGTAGTCACTGTTATAATGAATATATGCAAAACATCGCCTATATTGATGGCCAGAACTTATATATGGGTACGAGTAAAAGCAGCCCTGAGTGGACTGTCAATCTAGCTCGTTTCCGTAAGTATCTCGCCTCGAAATACGACGTCGAGGATGCTTACTATTACCTTGGTTATGTCCAGGAAGGTATGAACATCGAAAAGTTATATGAATCTATTCAGAAGGCTGGGTTCATACTCGTTTTTCGTGAGCATAACAGCGCTATGCTTGGCAAAAAGAAAGGTAACGTTGACGCGGATATCGTTTTTTCAGTCATGAAACGGCTTTATCTTAAAGAAAAATTCAATAAAGTAGTTTTGGTATCGGGTGATGGCGATTATAAAATGCTTGTTGATTTCTTAATTGCGCAGAATAAATTTGAGAAGATCCTATTTCCTAATCGACGCTACCGCTCATCCCTTTATAAATCGATAGATATTAAGTATGTCGCTTACCTGGATGACACAGACATTAAAAAGAAAATTAAACAATAAAAAAGAGAAGCTTCCTTAGGTAGTTAGCCGTTTGGGACACTTCTCGTCTTAATAATCAAATTGTATCACAGAGGTTGCGTATTTTCAACCCAGTAGCTCTCGCACCCGCTTGATATCGCACTCAATATCAGCCGCAAAAGTTCGGTAGTTGTCCATGAACTCCTGCCAATAAAAGTGGCACCAATGCAAATTGGTGCCACTTTTATTTGTTAAAACTACTTCGCAGGCTTGTCGTGTTTTAGGCTCCATTCAGACAGAGCGTCTAAAACTGGCTTGAGTGATTGACCGAGTTCGGTTAGCTTGTATTCTACCTTTGGCGGAATGACCGGGTAAACTGTTCGCTCGATTACACCGCGATTTTCCAGCTCGCGTAATTTATGGGTTAGCATCCGTTGTGTGACATCGGGAATAATTTTTCGTAGCTCCCCAAATCCGTAGTGTGTCTTCGTACATAAGATGAGTCAGTATCTTGATACTCCACTTGCCATCAATAATAGCAAGCGTCTCTTCGCTGGGACAGCGGCCCCTCGAACATGCTTCTTCTAATAGTTCTATAGTATACATATTGATACTATATACCAAAAATGTGCGTACTTGTCAATATGTAACCTACTATCATATGCTTAAGGCTGTAACCACGAAAGGACCTACATTTATGACTAAACCCAAGATTCTCGTTATTACTAGCACCATTCGCGAAGGCCGTTCGGGACGTAAGATTGCCGAATGGTATATTGACCAGGCCAAGAAAGTAAACAGCAAACTTAACTTTGAACTGCTCGACATTGATGAGCTGGATTTGCCGCTTTTTAATGAGCCACTACCCCCTGTGTATCGTCAATACAGCGAGCTTCAGAATAAGCTCGCCGATATTATTGCAGAAGCAGATGGATTCGTATTCATTACTGGTGAGTACAATTACTCGGTACCCGGTAGTCTTAAAAATTTCCTTGATTATGTTTATGCCGAGTGGGGACGACGTCCTGCGACATTTGTAGCCTATGGTGTTCATGGTGGCGTGCGGGCTATTCAAGACCTAGTACATATTCTGTCGGGTCTTGGCGTTCCAACGCTGAGCTGGTATGGCTATACGCTGCACATTGACAGTCCATGGGAAGCATTCGACGATAACGACAAATTGCGAAAAGAATTATTAAAGGGTGATGTAACAAAGCAAGTAAATGAGTTCCAGCTTTGGGTGGAAGCATTCAAGGATATACGCTTAGAAGCTTCGGGTGAGAAATAGACTATGAAGATACCAGTAACAATGAAGGCGGCTGTTATTGATGAATATGGCGGGAGTGACAATTTTAGGATACGGTCGATACCTGTACCCGCTCCTGAGGCTAACGAGATTCTCATTCAGGTCTCATCGGCCGGCATTGGTTCTTGGGAGGCTGATGAACGTGAAGGAAGGTATGAAGGATATTTTGGTACCAAAACGACGTTCCCTTATATCCTGGGCTGGGATGGAGCGGGCACTGTTGTAGCTGCGGGAAGCGGTGTTAATCGTTTTAAGGTGGGCGACCAAGTGTATGCTGCCTCAACTCCGCTGCCTAGAGGTGGATTCTATGCTGAATACGCTGTTGTAGATCAGCAATACGCATCTCATATACCGAATGGCCTACCTGTAGAGCAAGCCGGTGCCATGGCATGGGATGGCCTAACGGGTCTTAGTGGGCTCAAGAACCTTGATCTCAAACCAGGCGAAACGTTAATGGTATTTGGGGCAAGTGGCGGTATTGGGCATATTGTCGTGCAGCTTGCTAAACGAATGGGTGTTAAGGTATTTGCAGTTGCATCAGGTGATGATGGTAAAGAATTGGTTAAACGATTAGGGGCTGATCAGGTTGTTGATGGGCGCATCGAAGACATTGTAGCAGCAGCCCGGCAATTCGCACCAGAAGGTCTCGACGCTGCTCTGCTGACTGCTGGCGGCAAGGCTGCAGATCAGGCGCTCCTTGCACTTCGAAGGGGCGCTCGAGTTGGCTGGCCCAATGGAGTGATGCCGCAACCGAACATTCCAACTGGCATACAGGTTTTTCGGTTTGATGGCGATCGCAGCCAAAGTGCTTTTGAAGAGCTGAATCATCTTGTGGATTCAGGGCCGTTTGAAGTTCATATTGCACACACGTTTCCGCTTAGTCAGGTTTCTGACTCGCATGATATGCTTGCAACCCATTTTGTGGGCAAACTTGCTTTGAATGTAGGCAATTAGGAGCCTGCCTCTAGGCTATTTCCGTTATGTAAAAGTTTGCGTATTTCCCGAATCTCATCTTCGATCTCCCGAAACTTCGTCCACTCCTCCAAAGTTCCATTAGCGTACTGCAACTCCTGTCAAGTCAACGGATAGAAGCACGTGTTCCCGGACACCGATAGAGCTCCGTTTATCGAACTGTCCGCTTCAACCGTGCCGATAAGCTGATGGGTTGGCGCCCCATCGGTGGGGTGGATGATCAGTTCAATGCTGTCGCCTTTGAGGTAACCTCGAAAAGTCCTGTACCCCCTCCGTAGCGACCTTTTACTTCTATTTCACCGTGCAAGCGTGCTTGTTGAATTGCAGGCGCAAGCTTTCTCTGCCATCCACGAACCCTTGCCAATAGATTATCGGA
The DNA here is from genome assembly GCA_035248005.1 of Saccharimonadales bacterium (SeqCode). Taxonomy (GTDB): domain Bacteria; phylum Patescibacteriota; class Saccharimonadia; order Saccharimonadales; family UBA4665; genus PMNU01. Next base: position 42,658 of record DATFHU010000022.1, on the reverse strand, counting down.
AGTCTACAGGTATGGGTAGACTAAACTTTACTTCGGCATCCAGGTGTTCCGGTAAGCGCCATCGTGTTATTCTAGGCATAAGCTGCGAGGCGAAATAAGAAGCAAAAAGCTAAACAAAATATTGGGGTTGTAATGGAACTGGTTGTACTGACCTTTTTTGTAAGTCTTTTTGCCAGCATTTTGAGTGGGATTTCCGGGGGAGGCGGTGCGTTCATTTTAACTCCTTATTATATTTTTATAGGTTTGTCCCCTCAACAAGCTGTAGCTACCGGCAAGGTCGGTGGTTTGGGGGTTGCGGGCGGATCACTTATAGCATTTGGGGGTAAAGGGTTCGTTCGCAAAGAATTACTTTTGCCATTAATGCTCATAACCGTTTGCACATCTTTCTTGGCCGCATGGCTGATGCCTCAAGTCAACGCCGGCATTTTTCAGACAATCATCGGCATTCTGCTTATTGCAGCCATCCCTACGCTATTTATTAACAAAGCCTCCTTGCAGCCAGGAAAGCGTTCGGGCAGGCTAATTGGCGCTGGCTTTGTGCTGTATATTGTGATTTCTCTAGTGCAAGGAATATTCGGTGCAGGACTGGCCGTACTGTTAACGCTAAATTTAATGCTGTTTTTCGGCCTTGGTGCGCTCGAAGCAAATGCTACAAAAAGGGTTGCGCAGTCTGTCCAGTCGGTGCTTCTGTTTATCCTGTTATTACTGCAGGGTCTAGTAGTTATAGGGCATGGCATAGCCGCATTTCTCGGTTCATTCATAGGGAGCCACGTCGGAAGTAAACTGGCTATTAAGAAAGGTGACAAATTTGTTAAAGTTGTTCTGGCAATCACAATGGTTATTTCTGGAGTTGCACTTATTGCTATGGCGAGCTAGCTTAAAACCATCCGCCAAGGATCGCGGATCTCCCAGACCTTGAAGTTCTATCCGTTATTGGGGTTTTGTAGGGTGGTTTATAGTAACATAAAATTTACTGCGACTAGCTCTCAGAGTTGTTCTTGCGTAATCTGGCAGCGCTTTTCAGGATCATTTTTTCGCTTTCTTCGCTCCCTTAGCCGATGGGACACTTCCGGATACGCCGCAAGAAGCAAAGATCCGTATGGTCTTACGGCCATTCATAGTCATAGAAATAACCGGTAGCTTTGCCGTGCCATCGAAGACGCGCGACTTGCTGGTAGTATGGGCTCCCATACTACCAGCTCAGAAACGAACAATGGCCTCCTACCTTATACATTTTTAGGTCAAAAGGTCGGCACTCTGCATTACCTCCTGCTGTATTGAGTCGTACTGTTTTATAATAATTGCCCCTAATTATGTATTTGCGCAAAGTAAGAAACCGGCTAAGCCGCTGCCTAGCCGGCGGCGCCAAGGATGTATCTCCGCCCACCGCAACTGAGCTTGAGCCTATTGCCGATTGCCCCAGGCGTTAGGTAATTACTTGAACGCAGTGGCGTTTGTGGCCGCTGCACGGTTATACGTAAATGTAGAGGACGTCGTCCGGTTCAATATAATATGGCAAATCCAGCACCGGCAGGTACACGGGAAAGCAAGCGACATTCATTTTGACGCAACGTATTTGACCTCCTTGATTTAATGTAGGCACTTCTGAACAATCTGGGCTGAGCGGCCTGAATATCGGTTACGCCGAAAGTTGCACCTAGGACTGGGGTGTTCATGACGGTACAAGGTTACAAATAATGCCAACATTGTACCGTTAACCCATGGGAATTCGCGGCGCATAGGGGCAACGCAGTTGTAACTGGTACATAGCGACCATCGGACTGCCGTTGCCATGTACATCAACGGTATATTGCCATAGCTTTTTATAGTCGGGCAGGCGCTGCGGATATCCTTCGTTTCCCCGGCTTCGCGCCCAATAGTCGCACAATGCATTAAAGATATCTGTTCTATCGCCATAGGTAAAAGTGTCGCCGGAACTTCCCGGGCTTGGGGCGGAATTTTTGAGATAGGGACTCGGACTCGGGTGCGGTTCGGGCGTTTTAGTAGTCCCAGGCTGCGGCCACGATGCGTAAGGTGCGTCGCTAGTCAACGCGCCTGCTGAATCTTGGCTATTAGCGGTTTCTTCGGAAGCTGCCGAGGGTCCAAGTAATAGAGTGACACCTGCAAGAACTGCTACAAGGCGGCTACGTCTACTGGTTGTAGTGTGTCTTTCGTAACGCATAGCCTTATTATGGCGGGCCACCACCACTACTTGCATAATATTCTTAACATCGTTTATGCTATTTTTTATATGGATCAGAAGATTTGCGTTGCCTGCCTTTTGTGGTTAATAATAATGATTGTGTAATTAGGCAGGATTAGTATGGGTCTCGATCCAACATATGAACCGATTTATCGCCAAGCCAGGGATTTGCAATTTAAAGTCCACGATGCGCTTGACGACCCGCATCATCCTTCGGCTGTTGTATTGCGTCAAGAAATGCAGCATCTTGTGGACGACCTGGAAGTTCGTAAAAACCCGCGCGACATCGAAAATCGCATTAAAACCATTCAACACACCATGTTGCAGACGCGCTACCAACCGAGTCCAATTATGAACGTAGAACATGCCGATCACTTTCATCGTACCTACGACCAAATGCGCATGCATGTTCGCCGCTTCAAAGACTATTCTTAAAAAAGAAAATAACAATGCCTTTCAAGGTTACTGCCTGCAAAAACTTAAGCTAGGCAATAGTTTTCGCCCACAGTGTCCCCCTTGCGGCGGTTGTTTTCCCACTGCAAGGCCTGTAAGTTGTCCAGGCTGTCAGTGCCGCCCACTACAATCGGGGTGATATGGTCTACTTCCCATCCGTATTTACTGCGGGTGTTGGCATAGTCGTGCCAGTACATGGCTGCGCCGCAGAGGTCTTGGCGCCATAACCGGCTGTCTCTACCGGGAATAGGAGTAGCATTAAGCCATACGGCGACTTTTTCTAATCCGGAAAAAGGCTGCCCCGTAGCGGTTTTGCTGCGCGCTCGCATGACCTTTACGCCTGCCTGGTTGCGTGCTTCGGCGCGCCGAAGGATGGCCCGGACACTTTGCCGCAGCTTGAAATCAATATTGCTCTGTGCCATGCTTCCCTCCTTCGTTGCTCTCTGCGATGATGTGCATCGTCTACTAGTAGCTTAGCCGGTTTATTGCTGCGCGTCAATGTTTTATTGACACCTTTCTTGCGCCTATATCTGTATGATATACTATTGTCAATGAACGAGACGCAGAAGAAGATACTGGAACTCGCCAAATCCATTGACATTAGCAGTTTGGGTGTCCGTGAACTCGCCCGCCGTTTAGGCGTGCACCCGCAAGCGGCAAAATACCACAAGGAGAAATTAGAGCGTGCGGGACTTTTAAAATTGGGCAAAGGGTTGTTCAGTGACATCGAGGTAGAATACGAAGCTTTAGGCAGTGCCGACCTGCTTACTATTCCCTTTTTGGGAGCGGCTAACTGCGGGCCAGCGACGTTGTTAGCCGGGTCGGAAGCAGAGGGCAAAATAACCCTATCATCGCGTTTGTTGTGCCCCTGCAATTATCGGTCACTGTTTGCCGTAAAGGCTGATGGCGATTCTATGAACCAAGCCAGCATAGGCGGCAGATGCATAGAAGACGGAGACTTTATTGTTGTCGATGCTAATGCGCAGCCCCAAAAAGGCGACTACGTTGTTGCAGTGGTCAACAATTTGGCAAATATAAAGCGGTATTATCCTGAACTTGGCAAGGACGGCGCCATTAAACGAATTGCGCTCATTTCTGAATCTACCGAAAGCTTCGAGCCTATTTTTATCCATCCCGACGACGAACAAGAGGGCCTTATTGCCGGCGTAGTATTGCGAGTTATCGAGAAACCGCAGGCTTTTGCTTCTTAGAATGTACTGTCTGTCCGGATATGCTTGTATGCCCTAGTTGTCAGTGCATTTAAAGGTAATCTCTTAAACCCTGGCTGCGCGAGGGGTGGCGTAGCTTGCTCATGGTGCGGGCTTCGATTTGCCGGATGCGCTCACGGGAAACATCATATACTTCTGCGACTTCCACTAAAGTGCATGGCCGTCCATCGTCAAGGCCAAAACGTAATCGTACGACGCCGGCTTCGCGGTCACTTAGCGTTAGGAGTACTTGTTCTAAGTGGTCGCGCAGCATACTGTGAGCAATCATGTCGAGTGGTTGTATGTCATCCTCATAGCCTATAAAGTCGCCTAATCGCATCTCTCCGTCCCCGCCAATCGGCAAATCAAGCGGAACGGGCGGTGTGTCGTAAGTTTTCAATTCCATTATTTTTTCTTCTGGCAAGCCCATCGCTTTAGCAATTTCGGCCGTTGTAGGGTCGTGGCCTAGCTCTACCGATAGGGTTCTTTGGACACGCCCCATTTTATTTATGTCTTCTACTATGTGCGCCGGGATGCGGATAGTGCGGGCTTGGTCTGCCATAGCACGGGTAATAGCCTGGCGAACCCACCATGTGGCGTACGTGCTGAATTTATAGCCTTTTGTGTAATCGAATTTTTCAACAGCTCTTACCAGGCCCAGGTTGCCTTCCTGAACGAGGTCTAAAAAGGCCATGCCCCGTCCGGTGTAGCGTTTGGCAAGTGAAACTACGAGCCGCAAGTTTGCTTCTAAAAAGTGGACCTTTGCCCTTTCGCCGTCGCACGCAATCCATCGTAGGTCGCGTTCAAGTGCTGGCGGAATCGGCGCTTCATCTGCTTTGGCTATCCGGAGCTTTTCGGCCGCGTATAGGCCTGCTTCGATACGTTTGGAGAGTTCAACCTCTGTTGCCGCGTCGATAAGAGGCGTTCTGTTTATTTGTTCTAAATAATCGTGGACTGCGTCGTCTGACACGCCGCTTTCTACTGGTTTGCTTTTAGGTTTGTCGGCTGGATAATCTGGTCCGACATTAACAGCGGCTGCTGGTGCCGCATCGCCCTTCTGTTTCCCGTCTCTATGTTTTGGCGGTACATCATCGGCCGATACCGCTTCGTTTATGATAGTGCGCCCTGTGGCTGCCGCTAAGGTGGTTTGCCGATAGGGTGCGGGCGGGTGTTCGGTAGTTGGAACAGATACGTTCCTAGGGGACGTTTCGTCTGGTGCGGTGCTTGGTAGGACCGGACCTTGGTACACGTCAAAAGCGGGGGACGGTCCTGCGTATGGATATTCAGACATATAAAACCTCTCCTGACTATAAGGTAATGCCCATTCTACTGTGTAGCTGCCGCCACCGCAAGTGAAACGGCAACTTATACTGGCAGCTACAAAATGAAGATCCATGTAAGCAAAAGACACTGCTTTTTATGTTTGCTTATTTCTGCCCAAGCCCTTCATAATAAAATAAACCAAATGCAAGCTTGGATATAGTGAACAAGTATAGTCCCTACGCAGTTATCTATGCAAACGAAGAGGAAACAAGTTTTCGGCATGTAGACAAGAATGGCGGCAAATCACTGAATCCTAATGAGCTTTTGCGCGCCGTGCGGGCTTATAGAAAAAGCATGCCGGATTACTATTGGAGCGAGCTAGGGTGCGATTCAACCGGCGGCCGGGTGTATATAGATGGCGAGCATATAGAATTTAGCACCCCGGAATACGCCACGATAGCCGATGTTGCAGCTCGTATACAGTCTAACGAGGCGAGCTCTCTTAAGGTTGCGGAAAGTTTTCTTAAGCGCGCCAAGGAGCCGATACTGTTGGGTATTAACCGCCGTGTTGTTGACGGCTACGGTAATACTATTGGCTGTCACGATAATTTTGGCTTTGTTGATCCTGACGGTCCAAGCTTGTTGCAAAGAGCCAGACCGTTTTACTTACGCATCTTAGCACGCGGTCGTTTATAACCGGCGCCGGGTATGTTAACCCGGCAAACTCTGCCCTGCTTTTTGCACAGAAGGTAGATAGTTTGGAGTATGAGGTAAAATATGCCCACAAAAATTCCATGTACCGCTTCTCACAAGATGAAGGCACGACTCGTATAGAAATCCGGTGCAACGACGTTAACATTTCGCCCTGGGCTGTGCAGGTGCGTTTAGGGTCCATGGCTATTACGCTAGCTATCGCCCAAACGTCTTTGGCTGCCAGGCTTCACAAGTTTACCGAACAACTAGAGGGTCCGGTCGCCGGTATGCCGCAGCGCTTTAATACGATTATGTTCAATCAAGACGGCGTGTTGCAGAGTAGTCAGGCACTCATCCAGGCTGTTGACTTTCAAACGCGGCAGGCAGAATTATTTTTGTCCGGCGACATGGTAAGTGTGGCGCCGGAGCCGCCCAAAGAGTTGATGGACATAGCCTCTGAGCTTTATGACTACTGCGAAGATATGCGAAAAGTAATAGCCGGCAAAGCTCCCTTTACTATTTTGCGCGATCGCACGGATTGGGCTGCCAAATACCACCTTATTATGCGCCGGGCAGCACGCGAGCGAAAAGCAGGTGAAGTTCGGGCACTGTCTGACAAAACAGCCGTCCTTGACGACCTTGCCTACGACTATATGCAGGTCAAACGAGACGACAACGGTACGGATATGTACCAGTAAAGCAGGCTACGGCTATGAACTCCGAGACCGTAAGCATATATTCCGCATGGAACTGTCCGAAGAAAAAGTGCATCAGGCAGCCCTAAGCCCGCCGCGCAATACCAGGGCACGGATAAGAGCTTCCCTATTAAAGCAGTACGACGTTGCATTATGTAATTGGCAGCAAGTAGCTATACGGAATAAAGAGGAACGGGAGGGGTATATTAGGATTACGCTGCGAAACGCACAAAAAAGTTGGCTGTCAGGCCGTCAAAGAGAAATGTTAAACCGCGCCGCTTTTCGAAAACCCAAAAGAAACGCAAAGCGTCAATGGTAACCGGTTACCAACGTCAAGACGCTTCTGCTTTTTTGGCGATGCTGATAAAATGAACAACAGGATGAACAAGGCTGACCGACGATATAGAGGAGCCCGGGCGTAGCCATGCATATCGGGGATTCATTAGTTACTAAGCTGTTAAAGCAAAGTGGCGTTACTGACGTGCAGCTCGAAAGTTTGCAAAGCAAAGTAGCGGGTGATAAAAAGTCCTTGCAGGAATTAGCAATTAAGAACGACCTTATAAGCGAGCAGGAACTGATCAAACTGTACGCCGACGAGATCGAGGTGCCGCTTGCTGAATTCGATGCCAAAAGCATTAAAAAAGAAGTACTGGAGTCGCTGCCTGAGCGCATGGCCCGGCAGTACCATGCCGTGGTATTTGGTGCCGACGAAACCGGTGCTCTATTGGTGGCCATGGAAGACCCGGACGATGTCCAGGCGCGTAACTTTTTACAGCAGCAACTTGGCCACAATATACATTTGTACATTACCTCCTCCAGTATGCTGCAGGCAGCACTTGGTCAATACCGCGGCGAAAATATTGGTAACGAGCTAACCAAAGTTATCCCCACTGTAGAAGAAGTCGAAGACAGTGAAGACGTTGATGAAAGCAGTCTGGCCGAAGATTCGCCTATTGCCCAAACCGTTAACCTTTTAATAGAATACGGTATCAAATCCGGGGCAAGCGACATCCATATAGAACCGCGCGATGACACCGTTATTACGCGGTATCGTATTGACGGCTTGCTGCGCGAGGTGGATAAGCTGCCTCGTAAAGTGCTAAGCGCACTCATTTCCCGCATTAAAATTTTAGCTAATCTTAAAATAGATGAACACCGTGCTCCGCAAGACGGCCGCTTCAAAGTACAGGTAAACGAACAAATGTATGCACTCCGGGTGTCTACGCTGCCAATCGTTGACGGCGAAAAAGCGGTTTTGCGTATATTAAACGAGTCCAATAAAGCTTCGGATTTTGAGGGGCTTGGTTTTTGGGGCGCAGCTAAAGAAACATTTAAGCAGGCTATAACCCAGCCGCACGGTATGATATTGGTAACCGGTCCTACTGGTTCTGGCAAGTCGACTACGCTGTTTAGCGTGTTGAGCATGCTGAACACGCCGACCGTTAATATCTCCACCGTAGAAGATCCGGTGGAATATCGTATACCAGGCGTTAACCAGACGCAAGTTAACCCAACGGCGGGCATGACTTTTACTAATGGTTTGCGGGCGCTCTTGCGTCAAGACCCGAACATTATTATGGTGGGCGAAATTCGTGACGGCGAAACCGCGGAGTTGGCAGTGCAGGCCGCCTTGACCGGCCACTTGGTGTTCTCTACCCTGCACACCAACAATGCTGCTACTTGTTTGCCGCGGTTGCTTGACATGGGTATTGAGCCGTTCTTGATTGCCTCGACCGTTCGGATTGTAGTGGGCCAACGCTTAGTACGCCGGCTTTGTATCGAATGCCGCGAGCAGTTTGTACCCGACAACGCACAGTTGGAACGGCTGTACCATTCGTTTGGTTTAGACGGCAAGACTTCTCTCAAGCAAATCAACGCGCTCGAAGTTCAAGCGTTAGAGAATGGCATTGGTAAAAGCAGCGGAGCCGGTGCAAAGGCAAAGGTGGAAAACGGGTTGAGCACTACTGCCTCTACTATTCAGCGTTTGTGGCGGGCCCACGATGGCGGCTGCAATGTTTGTAATCATACCGGCTATAAAGGCCGTATTGGCGTCTATGAGATATTACGCACCTCTTCTGAAATTCAAAAGCTGATTGTTGCCAATGGAACAAGCGATGCGATGCAGGATGTAGCTATCAAGGAAGGCATGCTTACTATGCAGGCGGATGGCCTTATAAAGGCCTTGCGCGGCGAGACAACAATCGAAGAAATCTTACGGGTAACGAGCGAGGGCTAGGACAAAAGACACATGAAATTTTCGTACAAGGCTTTAACGCGCGACGGTAAAACAATAACCGGCGTATATGATGCGCCAGATAGGGAGGCGCTTATCGCCGCCTTGGAAAAGCAAGGCGCACGGCCGGTTTTGATCCGGGAGACGGTCGTACATGGCAAAGGTGCCAGAGGCGGGCTCTTTGCGCCCAAAGTAAAGATGCGTGAGCTGGTGGTATTTACGCGTCAGCTTTCGACTATGGTATCGGCAGGTGTCCCTTTGCCACGGTCGCTGGTGACACTTGGCGAGCAGTCTGAAAATAAGTACTTCAAAACAGTCATTGCCGAGCTAACCAAAGACATCGAATCAGGCCTTTCTATGGGTGATGCCTTTGCCAAGCATCCGGCTGTGTTTTCCGATGTGTATGTCAGCATGGTACGCGCCGGTGAGGCTGGCGGTATATTAGACGATATTCTTAAAAGATTAGCCGTCCAAACCGAAAAAGATGCCAGCATTCGCAAAAAAGTCAAAGGAGCCATGACGTATCCCATGGTCATTTTATCGATTACTATTTTGGCATTCTTTGGTTTGATGATTTTTGTTATCCCAAAGATCGGTAAAATATTGACCGACCTTGGCGGGCCTGATGCCAAACTGCCCATTTACACTAGTGTATTACTTGGTTTTAGTAATTTCTGTCTGAGTTCGAGCATTATCGATATAGTTCCGGGCTTGAGTTCGGTGCCGCTTATCGGCAGCATTCCTAATATACTGTTTATATTGATCGCTGCAGGTATTGCCGGCTACTACTTGCTGCGTTATATCCGCATGCCTCGCGGAAAATATCTGTTCCATAGCCTGTTGCTTCGTGTACCCATTATAAAAACTATTATTGTAAAAGTGGCTATTTCTCGGTTTGCCCGTACCTTCGCTTCTCTGTCTTCGGCGGGAGTCGCAGTGCTGGATGCCCTGGAAGTAACAGGGGGAGCAATAGGCAATCGCGTAGTTCAAACCGAGCTTGCAGCGGCAGCCAAGGACGTACGGGACGGCAAACCCCTTTCCGAGGCTATTGCCGCGCACGGTAAACACTTTCCGCCTATTGTTCCCCAAATGCTTGCCGTGGGCGAGGAGACGGGCCAGATTGATACCGTCCTGATTAAGGTTGCGGATTTCTATGACGAAGAAGTGGATACGGTTATCGACAGCATGAGCTCGCTTCTAGAGCCTCTTATGATTATTGTGCTTGGCAGCATTGTCGGGCTTGTGGCAGCGAGCGTGATGGGACCGATCGCATCGCTCAGCCAAAATATCGGCCAAAATTAAAACCCAGCTTGCTATTTTATTGTCTGTTTCAGCGTAAAGTTGTTTTTCTGGCTTGACGTTAAAACCCTTATGGTTATAATCAAAGCAGATACTAATACCAACTCCTTACATAATTGGTGTTAAGATCCATATAAATTTAAAACACGAGGAGGATGAGTCGGTATGCACTCATTGAACAGGCAAAAAGGGTTCACTATTGTAGAACTCTTGATTGTGATTGTTGTCATCGGTATCTTGGCAACATTGGTGATCGTTACCTTTACTGGTATCCAGCAGAAGGCTCGTAACACCAAACGCAATACAGATATCAACGCGTTGCAAAGCCATGTCGAGGCCTTCTACGCTCAAAACGGCTTTTACCCGAGCCGGACTAACATGAATGACGCTACATGGCGTTCAACTAACGTCAAGGGGCTTGATCCAGATGCTTTGAAAGATCCCAAGGGTTCGGCTCAAACGCTAGTAGCTACGGCTGCAGCTAACTCGTATGCCTATGCACCGTTGAACGACTCGAACGCGAGCTGCGAGGCAGACCAAACTACTTGTAGTAAGTACACGCTAACCGCTACGCTCGAAGGCGGCGGCACCTACGCCAAGCAGAGCAATTAGTTTAGCAGCACTACTAACAGAAATAGAACGGGTAATCCCGTTCTATTTCTATCACTTCGTTTGTTGCCGCTTAGTTAGCAGGCTGATCTACCTTGATCCCAAGCACCTGTATATATTAGAGTGGGAACACGAAATAGTTTAACGTTGCTTACCGCAAAGTACTACTTGTGTAAGCGGTCCTCCTTTCATCGGAATGCAGCCTGAGTTTTCATAGGAGTTTAGGCTGCATTGCTAGCGATAAGGGCCGGCTGTTATTTAGGCAGTTATCCCCTGAGCCATAGAGGGTCAAATCTGGTGCAACCTGGGGATTCCGTAAGGAACCCGGCGTGTAATGCACTCTATCGGCGAGGGATAATTGCCATTATTTATTATTGAAATACTTGCTGATAGCTGGTGATCGTCCATGTTTTGGAACCAGTAGAAAGCTCTGTTCCAAACGTTATAGTTCCGGCACCGCTTAGATCAACGGTTTGTCCGGCTGCCGAACCGATGTTACCGCTCCCTGCCAGCCTTAATCTGCCCCAATAGGCCTGGAAGAGCATGCCTGGTAGGTTTACGGCGCCGCCCACGTCTACCGTCAGCAGGTTTTGTGAAGTCTTGAGATCATTGCCAGACAGGCTGGTGCAATTTGGGTTACAGCTTGCACTGCTTCTAAAGCTGATAAAGTAGATGCCAGTACCAGAAGAGTTGGTAATGATCTGCGCTGAACCGCCAGTTGTAATAGTGCCGTCCACCACAATAACCGGCCGGGTTGTACCCATGCTGTTGGCAACAGTTACTCGCGCGGCTCCATTGATAGTCAGGTTGCCCGTTATATAGGCGTCTCCGTTAATAGTGACATTACAACTGCCGCCAATTGTAACATTGCCATTCAGCCTTAATCCGTCCGGCCAGGTGCGATTAAACGGCCATGATTGGCAGGTGTAGGTGTTGCTATTGCCAGCGGCGGTCGTGGTCATGCTGGCAATATGCGCAGCCCGATCATAGCTGGGCTGAGACACCGGAGGCGCGACGCAACCGGCTATAAGCCCCTGGCCGCCCACACCGGGCTTGATATTATTGTTTGGCCCGGTACTAGTTTGTCCGGTTGCACATACGCTCCCGTAAATATTAGTGCTCCATTCCATGCTGATGGGTTGGCCGCTGCTGCACACTTGTGGATAGGTGGGGCCTGGACTGGCTCCGGTTGGACAGGCTTGGTTAGCAACATTGACGCTGAGCGGCTGGCTGTTGGTACCTATTCTTGCTGCGCCCGTTAACGTAATGGTGCCGTTTACGTACACATCCGAGTTTGTAATGTTGGCACTGCCTCCCAGGATTAATCCGCCCGGCCCGCTCATTACGGAATACCCTTCAGATTCTGTTCCCACAACTGTTACTTTGACTATGCGTGTACTGACCGGAGTGGTTGGACTGCTCTGGCGGTAAGTTTTGCCGGTTGCAGTGATAGTTTTGGCGTTTGTGTCGGCAGTATCGGCTACAACGGTTGTGTATACGCCGCGGCCCTGGATGGCATTATCAAAAAATTCTTGTTCTGTAGTGTAGCCCACAAACGCATCGTCCTGGTTTAGTTGGTGCAGGCTTTGTTCGATACCTGCTTCGGCTGCCATTAAAGCATTGGCTGCGAATAAGTTCCTGTTGGTAATAGTATGCTGGCCGATCGCATAGCTGGATAGCGACAAGCCGATAACGGTAAACACGACGGCAAGCGCAAGTATGCTTACTAAAATAGAGCCCCTTTCCGGGCGGTGGAGTCTAATGCGCATAGCAGCTATTTTAATCATTGCGGAATACCGTCCTTGTCGTGTAGTCGGCTGTAATGGTACGGCCATAAGCTTTTTTGCTCAATAAAATTTCCAGTTCCACCGAGCGGGCGTTGGCCGGTACTACTTCGTTGTTATCTCCATCTAAGTAGCGAATAGTAAAGCTTTGCACGTTATGTAACACCTCCCGGTCTTTCGGGCATGACGTGGTTGCTACAGCTGCCGGGCAGGTGGTGACCGCTTTGTTGCCGCTGACCGGGGCGGCCAAGACGCGTTTGTATAGCGTATTATTGGCAACAAAGTAAATATTGTTATTCTTCCAGCTGATGTACTCCGAAGCGTCCTCGAACAAAATAGTGTCGTTTTGATCTTGCGCCACCGTAGCCAAGACTGCCGTGTCGCTATCCGACGCCCAACTGAACAAGTCGCTTGGGGCATTAGGCGCGTGGTCGTCTTCCCAACGGTTTTGCTCGTCCGCATTTGCCGACAGGCGAACGTCATCATTTACTCTATCTAGGGCTATATGCGCTTCGCTGAGCAAATCGCCGCGGGCAATGGCGATAGTGTTCTGTATTAGTACGTTACCAAAAAAATAAAGCACTACTATGCTTAGAATACTTATAACGCTCAATGCTATAACAAGCTCTACTAGGGTGTACCCTTTTGCGCTGTGTACTGTCCTCATTGTGTGATACCAAGTACTCCTATTAATGAGCTGAGTTTTACGGTGCGCTGCTCATTGCCGTCCCGGTATGTCACGGTTACGTCTACCTGACGGAGTCCGGGGGTTGGCTCGGAAACTTCCACAATGCCGCTACGCGGTGCGACCAGGTTGTCTGGGAGCTGATTGGTGAAGTTAATGTCTACCCCAGGGGTCAATTGGTTATATTGTCTATTTCTAAGAACTTCTATTTCGCGTTGCGCAGCTCGGGTGGCGCTTTCTAGATATCCGGTACGCCTTTGCGTGCGCTGAATATTTATGAAGAGGCTGCTTATACTGGTGATCACAATAGCGGCTACAACCATGGTAACCATCAGCTCGGCAAGTGAAAATCCTTGTTCGTTACGCATTATCCTTACGCTTCATTATATAAGAATTATCTGAAAAATAACCACTGCCTAACGTACATTTTTTGCTCGGCAATGTGGTATGATGGATACGAGATAGGGCTTATGCTTCTAAGGCCATAAAAGAATGTATGAGTAATAAATTACCGTATTTTTACACCGATAAACCGTTGTTTGGTCTTGATATTGGACATGGCACGCTCAAGGTTATGCAGTTGGAGCAGAGCAAAAAGCCTCATATAAGCGGGTATGGCCTGGCTAAATTCGATATCAAGGCTCTTGATAATGGTGCGATTGTTGACCCTAAGGCTATTGCTATTGCTATCCGTAATATGTTTCGTAACGATTTGATTGGGGAAATCACGACCAGCCGCGTAGCAATGACCATTCCGGCATACCGGACTTTTTCGCGTTCGATACGGCTGCCTAAACTAAGCGACAGCGAGCTACAGGAAGCAGTACGCTTAGAGGCCGAGCAGTACATTCCCGTGCCCTTACAAGAACTATACTTAGACTATTCCCCTATTGGCGATACTGCCGATGGCGGCAAAGAGTTTTTTATTGTCGCGGTACCCAAAAAGGTCGTTGATTCATACCTTGAGCTAGCACGCATGCTGGGCCTGGAGATCGTGCTTATCGAATCTACTATGGCGGCCTGTTCCCGTTTTTTCCACGAAGACAAAAACAGCGGGATGGCCAGCGTTATTATCGATTTTGGTTCGTTAACGGCTGACATCAGTATTTATGACAAGACAATTTTGGCTACTAGTACCGTGGCTGCAGGAGGCTTGGTGTTTACCGACGCTATCCGCAAGAAGCTGCAAATCAGCCAAGAAGAAGCCGGATTTATAAAGACTAAATACGGGTTGGACGCAAACGTCGTGGTGCAAAAACAGGTTGTTGCAGCAGTGGAGCCGGTACTCCAGAAATTAATGACTGAAATCCGTCGTATAGTGCGGTATTACGAAGAACGTTACGGTGCAAAGAGTCACATCGACCAAGTAGTTATGTTAGGCGGCGGTGCCAATATGCCCGGACTTAGCAATTTCCTGACCGACGCACTCAAAGTGCCGGTACGCACCCATAATCACCCATGGTCACTTTTCGATTACAACGAAAAGCATAAGTTGCCTGCTGCAGCTGACAGGTTGATGTTCGTTACGGTTGCCGGACTGAGTCTCGTCAATCCCAAAGAGGTGTTTGCGCAATGATCAACCTGTTGCCGCCGGAACTTAAACGAGAGTACCACTATGCCCGCCGTAACACATTGGTCTTGCGTTGGATTATACTGTTTGGTTTTGGCTTGGCGGGATTAGTCATTATTAGTATCGCCGGCATGATTTATTTGCAGCAGGCAGCGGGGGCGTATGTAGCCCAGGCTGTAATAACCGAAAAGAGCCTGCAGCAGCAAAAACAGGACGAAGTGGAAAAACAGGCGCAAGATATAAGCAGTAGCCTTAAGCTGGCAGTCCAGGTTTTGTCACAGGAAGTCTTATTCTCTAAGCTGCTCAGGCAATTGGCAATTATAACTCCCAACAATGCAAGCCTCAGTACACTGGTTATTACTAGTCAGTTACAGGGTGGCGTTGATATTACCGCCAAGACAGCCGATTATAACGCCGCTACGCAACTCCAGGTCAATTTGACAGATCCAAGTAACCGTATCTTTGCCAAAGCCGACATAATAAGTATTAACTGTGTGGCAACACCTTCTGGACAAAGCAGCCAGCCCCGCTATCCCTGTACCGTTACCATCCGGGCGTTATTTGCCCAGGACAATCCCTTCCTCTTTATTAATAACAAGGCCGGCAGATAGATATGGAAGCAAGACGCCTTTACTTTGTGCTGACGGGCGTACTTTGTGCGTCATTGATTGTGTTTTTAGGCGCCGTATACGGTGCTAACGTCCTATTGCAAGGTCAAGCGAAGCGCTTAAACGATGCTAAGTTGCAAAGTTTGGTACTCGACGAAAAGCAGGACCGTCTTACTAAAGCACGGGCCGATGTTGAGAAGTACAAATCGCTCGCTGCGATCGCGAAACATATTGTGCCTCAGGATAAAGACCAAGCGCAGACGGTGCGGGAAATAGTGAGTCTGGCAAATGCCAATGGCATTAAATTGGGTGCCATAACCTTCCCTTCGTCAACGTTGGGTGGTACGGGCACGGCGGCATCTAAGAGCAAAGAGGCGTTATCGCAACTCAAGCCGGTCAAGAATATCTCCGGAGTCTACAGTTTGGAAATAACGGTGCAGTCTGATACGACCTCGCCGGCGTCCTATGATCGCTTCATATCGTTCTTGGACGCACTGGAGCACAATAGGCGTACGGCTTTAGTAAGCAGCATCTCGTTGCAACCGGACGCAAACAATGCGTCCAACCTGACCTTTACTCTTAATTTAAGCGAGTACATAAAGCCATGAAGACAACCGACCAGTCCTTAAATTCCTTATTAAGCAATACGATGCATAAGATCGGGCGTTATGTAGGCGTGCTGATTTTTCTGCTTTTCGCGGGTTCGTACGGATTTATTATCCTCAAAATGAATACAATGAGTACTGCTGCCGTAGACGAGAGCAAGGTTACCGAGCAGGTGCAAGCATTGGCAACTCCGCGTATCGACGAAGACGCTATTAAGCAGTTACAGACACTCAAAGATAACAGTGTGAATGTGCAGGCATTGTTCGATGAAAGCCGGACTAATCCTTTCCAGGAATAGGCGGCTTTATCTAGGGTCCGGTCTATAGGGATAATGTCTTCTAAGATCAGGCCGCCCGATGTTTTCAGGCAAACGGACTGAAAAGTTGGCTATCATTTCCGGCTTAGCCGTGCCGGCCGCAGTGCCAGGCACCTCCATCGTAAATGCTAAACTTACACTACGAAGGCTTAGGACTCCGGCTGGGGTGTATACTGTAAAAGTAATTGAAGCGAGGGTATATGAACAGTATGCTGGCTACAGCACAAGCCGCTATTCGAGTCGCGGCTAAAGATTTGGGGTATGACGACGCGGTTATTGATAAATTTTTAGAACCCGAGCGTATCCATGCCTTTGAAGTTAAAGCAGGGGGTAAGGCCTACCCTGCCTTTCGTGTACAGCATAGCAGCAAGCTGGGTTCATATAAGGGCGGTATTCGTTTTCATTCCAATGTCAGTCTTGACGAAGTTCAGGCGTTAGCCACACTTATGAGTATTAAAACTGCTGCCGTTAATTTGCCTTTAGGTGGGGGCAAGGGTGGAGTGATAGTTGACCCGAAGCAACTGACACGTGCCGAGCTCGAGGAATTAGCCCGGGGCTATGCGCGCCATCTAACTCCCCATATTGGATCGGGCAAAGACATTCCTGCGCCAGATGTTAACACCAATAGTGAAATTATGGATTGGATGCTCGACGAGTTTGAAAAAGAGCTGGGCGAAGCCGACCCCGGTGCTTTTACCGGGAAATCCATGCATAAAGGCGGCTCGGAGGGCCGCGAGGCGGCAACTGGCCGCGGCGGCGTGGTTGTGCTCGGCGAGTATCTAAAAGCCCGTCATCTTACAAATAAACCGCTTACTGTTGCCTTGCAAGGGTTCGGTAACGTCGGGTTTTTCTTTGCGGAGATATTACAAAAGGAGTATCCAGCCATACGGCTTGTTGCTATCGCTAACAGCAAACATACCTGGCTGCAGCCTAAAGGTATTGACGTCACCAAAACAACTGTGCCTGCACGCGCGCCCCGCCCTGAAGAATTGGAAGATTTAAAAGACGCCAAGGTATTGCCAAGCGATGAAATTATAGCGCTTAAGGCCGATATCTTGGTCCTAGCCGCGCTAGAAGATGCTGTGACGGCCCGGAATGCGGGTAGCGTTAAGGCGGGCGTTATTGTGGAGCTGGCCAATGGCCCGGTCACTAAAGATGCTGCCAAACAATTGTACAAAAGAAATATTGTTATTCTGCCTGATATTATTGCTAACGCCGGTGGCGTAACGGTCTCCTACCTGGAATGGCAGCAGAATGTGGCAGGCGAACAGTGGGACGAAAAACGAGTAAACGACACTTTGGCTGCTATTTTGATTCCTTCAACCCGTACCATGTTCGAGCGTGCCAAGGCGCAAAACATCAGTTACAAGCAAGCCGCTTTCGAGCTGGCACTCGGGCGTTTGCTCGGTTAGTTTTTACAGTAACTTCGGTCGAAAATAGTTGTGCTTAAGCCGCTTTCTGCCTATAATTATGGCTAGATATATACTAATAAGGATCAGAGGCTAGAGTGCGGATCTTGATGCTCGGGTGGGAGTTACCCCCACACAACAGCGGCGGACTTGGTGTTGCATGTTATCAGCTCTGTAGGGCGCTCTCTAAAAAAGGTGCGGATATCGAGTTTATATTGCCTTATAACGCCAAACACGATATTGATTTTATGACCGTCACGCCGGCGCATCCGCAGGGAGTAACCGAAATTCTAAAGAGCGGCATTGCGTACGACAGCTATAAATATATGTACGCCGACGGCCATGCCGAGGTACACGATATCTATTCGCAGGTGCATATGTATGAGCAAGCGGTTGCCAAGCTTGCGCACAGCCGGGATTTTGATGTCATTCATGCTCACGACTGGCTAACTTTCCGTGCAGCCTTGCGTGCCAAGCAGATGCTGCGCTGTCCGGTGGTACTGCACGTTCATTCGGTAGAGCGCGACCGGGCCGGCGGTAATGCCGGCAACCCGCTGTGCCGGGAGATCGAGAGTATGGCCTTTATGCTAGCCGATCGTATCGTGGCAGTAAGCCGTCACACCAAGAATATGATCGTAGAGGACTATGATATTCCAGAAGATAAAGTCGAGGTGGTGCATAACAGTATCGACCCCGAGATGTTTGAGCCTTTGGACGGCGATAACTCATACAAATATTTAGCGTCCATGCATGCCCGTGGGTATCGCATTGTTGTTGCGGTAAGCCGTTTGACCGTTCAAAAAGGGTTGCCCAATTTGCTGCATGCCGCCAAAGAGGTTGTACGCCGGGCGCCAAAGACGTTATTTGTTATTGTCGGCAGCGGCGAGCAGTATTTTGAGCTGCTGCGTTTAAGTGCTGATTTAGGCATTGCCAAAAATGTCATATTCACCGGCTTTCAGCGCGGCAAGCCGTGGCGAGATGCCTACGGCATTGCCGACCTATTTGTAATGCCTTCTATTTCAGAGCCCTTCGGACTAACAGCTCTAGAGGCAATCGGTTACGGTACACCCGCCCTTATTAGCCGGCAATCCGGGGTGGCGGAGGTGGTGCGCAACTGTTTGAAAGTTAATTTTTGGGATATTAACGACATGGCTGACAAAATTACGGCTGTGGTGCAGAATGATCCGCTCCGAGACACATTGCACGAGAACTCCCGCCTTGAATTCAAACGGCTCACCTGGGCGCCTGCTGCCGATAAGTTGCTTGATATCTATGGGCGGCATCTGACTGGGGCAGTTACATGAACCGCGCTATCGTACTGTATTTGCATGTGCATCAGCCGTACCGCGTGCGGCACTATACCATTTTTGACGCCGGCGTCGACCATCAGTACTTTAGTGCTTCGTATGATCACCGTACCAGTAATGAGCGCATCATGCACAAGGTAGCCGAAAAATCATATATACCTACCAACCGCCGCTTGCTGCGCTTATTAAACGATCACCCAGAGTTTAAACTGAGCCTCAGCATTACCGGCACTGCCATCGAGCAAATGGAAGCTTGGTCGCCGGAATCGCTCCAGTCTTTTAGAGAACTTTGTGCTACCGGCCGGGTCGAAATTGTGGCTGAAACGTATCATCATAGCCTGGCCTTCTTTTATTCAAGGAGCGAATTCGAGGCGCAAGTTAAGATGCACGAAAAGAAAATTCAGGATGTATTCGGCCAGACGCCGCGTGTCATTCGCAACACGGAGTTAGCCTATAACAACGACCTTGCATATTGGGCGGACAAAGCTGGCTATAAAGGTATACTAGCCGAGGGGTGGGATGCGATATTGGAGTGGCGTAGCCCGAACTTCGTGTACCAGCCGACCTATACCAATAACATCCGCCTGCTCATGAAGAACTACCGGTTAAGTGACGACATTGCCTTCCGGTTTGGTGACCGCAATTGGGCGGGCTGGCCATTGACCGCAGACAAGTTTGCTCACTGGCTTAATGAAAGCGGCGATGCCACTAATTTTGACTTATTTATGGATTACGAAACCTTTGGCGAACACCAATGGGACGAATCCGGTATTTTTGCGTTTCTGGAACACCTGCCGAACGAGTGGCTGAAGACTCCGGGTAACACGTTTATGACTGTGTCAGAAGTCATTGACGCTTTTCGGCCTGTCGACCGCGTGGATATGCCCCACACTGTTACCTGGGCTGATACCGAGCGCGACCTTTCGGCTTGGCTTGGCAATAGCATGCAAGCATCGGCCATTCATGCGCTGTACGACCTTGAGAAGCAAGTGTTAGGTACGGGCGACCTTGGGCTTATAGATGATTGGCGTAAACTGCAGACATCGGACCATTTTTACTATATGTGCACAAAATGGTTTAATGATGGCGATATCCATGCCTACTTTAGTCCGTATGAAAATCCATATGATGCCTTTGTAGCTTTCATGAACGCGTACCACGACCTCAAATTCCGTCTCGCCGAAAAAGGAGTGGAGGTATAGTCCGTGGGACGGCCGGTAGTCCTTAGTAACGGGCAGCTATTTGTAGGGCTGGACGAAAATGGTCTGGTCCATGATTTCTATTATCCGTATGTAGGCCTTGATAACCTTACTAACGCCCGGAGCACGCAGCATAAAATTGGCGTATGGGCCGATGGGCGTTTCAGCTGGACAAACGACGGTACGTGGAATATCGAACTAAAGTTCGACACGGACGCATTGGTCAGTGGTATTGTTATGCATTCTGAAGCATTGCAGATTACGCTGCGGCTGCGTGATTTTGTTGATAGCAACCACAATGCCCTGGTACGCCATATAAGCGTGCTCAACGACGCCGATACGAAGCGCGACATACGATTATTTATGCACCAGGTGTTTCAGATATCACGCGCCGGACGCGGTGATACGGCGTTGTATGTCCCGGATGAAAATTATATTCTTGACTATAAGGGACGCTGTTGTTTGCTTATTGCCGGCAAATTGGGCGAAAAAGATACGTTCGATCAGTACGCGGTCGGTAATTACGGCATCGAGGGTAAGGCAGGCACCTTTATGGATGCCGAAGATGGTGAACTTTCGAATAATCCAATCGAGCATGGCGGCGTAGACAGTGTGCTGCGTTTTCGGCAAGAGGTCGACGCCGGCGACTGGTTTACTATTGATTATTGGGTCGTGGCGGCGGACAGCCAAAGCGACGCCCAGGCCATACATACGCGGCTGAAGTATAATGTTACCGAAGAGCGCCTTGATAAGACGCGGACGACCTGGAAGGATTGGCTCGGGCCCAGCAATGTGCGGCTACTGGAAGTACCAGGACACCAGCGCGATGCGGCGCAACGCAGCTTGCTAATCATTAAAGCGCACTGTGATGAGCGGGGTTCGATACTTGCTAGCGGTGATTCCAGTATTTTTAACTTTGGCCGTGATTACTATTGTTATTGCTGGCCCCGCGATGCTGCGTACGCGCTGTGGCCGCTCATTCGGTTAGGCATCTACAAAGAGGCGCGCAAATTTTTTGACTTTGCCCGTGACACTATGCATCGTGACGGCTATGTCATGCACAAATACCAGCCAGACAGGGCTATTGGCAGCACCTGGCATCCGCTTTTGCATGGTAATACCAAAGAACTGGCTATCCAAGAGGATGAAACCGCTATTGTGGTATTTATGATGGGTGAATATTATCGCGCCACCCAAGACAAAGCCTTTTTAGAGAGCTTTTACGATACGTTTATCGCTCCGTGTGCTGCGTTTATGGCCCGCTTCATAGATGCCGAAACGGGTTTACCTCATGCCAGTTATGATCTGTGGGAGCAGAAGTTCCTAACGTCTACTTACACCACAAGCACGGTAATAGCCGGGCTTGAAACGGCTGCCGAATTGGCCGAAGCCCAAAACCACCCTGATGATGCGGTTAAGTGGCGGCAGAAGGCCGAAAGTATCCGTGGCAGCCTGTATGCGTTCTATCACCCGGACGGTTATTTCCGCAAAGGTTTTTTGCTGCAAGAAAACGGGGACTTGGCTTACGACGACACTCTTGATATATCCAACTTATACGGCCCGTTTATGTTTGCGGGCCTAGGGTCGGACGATCCGCGTATGACTAGTACATTACAACACGTAGAAAATAAATTACTTAATAGTTCGCCTACCGGTGGTGTTATCCGATACGAAGGCGACGGATATTTTTTGAGAAAATCGCAGTATAAGGGTAATCCATGGATCGTTTGTACACTGTGGCTGGCGCAATACTACGAGAGCATAGGTCGCGGCGATGATGCTCAAAAACTGCTGGCGTGGGCCTTTCAGCGCACCCTGCCGAGTGGCGCGCTCAGCGAGCAGTTCGATCCAGAAACTGGGACTCCTATTGGCGTTACCCCACTAGTGTGGAGCCATGCCGAGGTGGTCAATACTATACTTGGACTCAACAAAAGACAATAGAGCCGCTTATAGAGCGGTTCTTAAGTATACACGGAGACGTTTATTTCTTAGGTTTAACTTCGTTACGACCCAAGTTCTTTTTAGTTTCAGTAAACAGTACATGCCTGCGTAGCTTGGGACTGTACTTGCGCAAAGTAAGCTTGTCTGGTGTGTTCATGGTATTCTTGGTTGTGTAGTAAATGCGTTCGCCAGATTCTTCGCTTACCAGTCCGATCAATTTCCGTTTCTCACCTTTTTTAGCCATGTTTTTACAAACCTTTGTTCAATAATTCTTATAAATTTTAACAGATGGGCCTGCATTTGTAAACTGCTGGCCTAGAGGCGGCTAGGCCACTATATCTGGCTGTAACGCGGCCGGAACCCTGGCGTGAGCCTAAAGCGGCACTGCCTTGCTTTGCAGGGAAGCCCATTAGAACAAATTTGCAAAGCGGTAACACGCACCAACTCTTGGGAATTACCGTACAGTTTGTGATCGACTTTTGCCAATCTTGAACACCGTGGGGCCGGGTATAAGGTTGGATTCTAACTGCCGCATGGAGCCTTGTGTAGTGGCCGTGTTCGCCACATATAGGACCGCTCTGTCCTTTCGCGTCTGAGCAATAACACCCCAGTCCGGTATGTTATTGTAGCTGTAGCCTTTATCTGTAATGTCGATAAGTTCAGGGTATAGACCTGGGGGTCCGGGAACGAATCTGCCCAAAATGCGGTCGTGGCTACCGGCGGTATTTTTAACAACATTAGTGAGCATTTCGTGTCCTATGAGAAAAATGGTGCTTGGGTCGTAATCGTTCGCATTAAATTCGTTCCCTTGCGGAAATGATCTGATTGTCATTTTGTTTCCACCCGAGCGCAGATGAGATCCAAGGACGTCCAGGGCGGCATTGTATGACCTGTAGTCTTGCGCTCTGGGCTGCTGCTGTTCGGCTGCATCGTTGTCACCAATGTAGTGGCCTTCCCAGTAGGCAGGATTAAGGAAAGGGTTGATAGTTGATGGTTGAGCTTCGGTCATATGGAGTCAGAATAAAACCGGCTATGCCGACAAATTATTTTTTGTTTTGGAGCCGCCTAAAAAATTGAACTCAAAATCCCAGTGGGATGTTCGGTAGGCTCAAGCAAAGCTTCTTCCTGAAAGTCTCAAAACTAATCTCGAAACAGCAGTATTAAATCTTAATGGAGCCGTTGCGGGGATTTGAACCCCGGACCCATGTATTGCCAGTGGCAATACATGTTTTCCATGCTTGGCCCCGAATGGAGGGCTTGCCCGAATAAGGGCCGTACCCGGCCGGTAGCCGAGTACATCATGCACTTCCTTACTAAAAAATAAATAGGAAGCCTCGCAATTGCTTGCCATTCAGTGGCAGCTGTACTTGGAGCCGTTGCGGGGATTTGAACCCCGGACCCCTTCCTTACCATGGAAGTGCTCTACCCCTGAGCTACAACGGCACTTGCAAAAGTTAATAATAGCAGATACAGGGCGGATAGCCAAGGTAAGGGTTAGGGCTGATACTCAAGGGCATACATGAGGGTGGTCACATGCAATTGCGAATCATACTTTGTATCATAGGTTTCTGCCACCTGAAGCGCGATAGCTTGCATTTCCTGATATGAGAGACCAGGATGCAGCACATCCTGGTTCACTAGTGAGATAGCCTTTCGCCAAGCGATTGCTTCTGCTAATGCGTTCAGCGCAACCACTGCCGGCGGATGGCGATCCTCCAGGTAAGTAAGTTCCGAGCCGCTCATTGCGGTAATAGGCAGTGTAGTGTGCCGACAATCTTGTGCAAACTCCCTGTTGTCCTCGGCGTAATCCCAAAGCGTCTCCACTGCTGGTGCATACGGGTATAATTCCGGTTTTTCTGCGTTCCTGGGGTCAAATGCTGTCACATATTCCAAGGTGCTTTTTACATAGGGTTTTTGGAATGTATGTCCAATCTGGTGCGCCAAATTAAATAAACCTTTACGTGCCGTTAACTCCTCTGGGTTGATGTTAATAACTGCAATGTCTCCTAGATGGTAAACACATGTTTCAGGCCTGCCTGCCGGGTCTGCATCGTAGCTAAAGATGGCAGGCAGATAGGCGCATTGTATAAGAGATGGCTGTGCTGATAGTTTTTGTCCTGGATCGGCATGGATATAGGTAAGGTCAAAGACCGGAACAAGAAGTGACCGGTTGAGTCGCATATCTTTAATTTCCAGCCGAGTTGTCCCATGCTGATCGTTAAACGTAGTGCCAAACTCGGGCAGCACAATAGGACTGGCAGCAGCATCTAGTAACCGTAAATTGTGATTACATTGTTCGAGAAAGCTAGCAGAGCTGCTCATGTATATATTATATCATCATGAGTAAAGGTGCACTATGTTGCCGAACGTTTGATTAACGGCGCTAGAGCCGATTTCGCCCACGCTTCAGTATATATGTAAATATAAATTCACCCTCTACCTTGAATCAAGTCAGTAATCGTCCGTGATAGTTGTGAGCGAAGACTCCACAGGGAGGTGTGGGCATACCCCGGCGTTGTAAGGCTTCGGCAAGGACAGACTCTGTAGTTTAAAGCTATCTAGAGGAGTGTGCCGTCAAAGTCCCAGACTACTCCAGGGGCGCTAACTTGAACTATATAGTTTTATTTAGCGGATTAACTTATTACGAACAGCTTTTGCAAAGAAGGGTGTGCGGTCAGCAAATGGAATAAGAGCTGTGGCTGCAGCTAATTGCAATAGCCCCCGCTTATTAATTTGATATGTGCGTCTTTGGTCGTAAGGTTCTTCGGATCTACGAAACGCTACACGAAAACCTTCCGTTACTAGTTTACACGCCAGTCTTCGCTCACCAGCCATAGCCGATACTACTGAGCCATGTTGTGCATTGGCATAGCGATAGTAAAGATGCGGATGATCTTTGAGAATATTATAAGCCTCGCTGAACTTTGGAGCGGCTTCAGCGCGGAGTATTTCTCTTTGTTGCTCAACTGGGACAGTATGCACGGTTTTGATAGTTGCAAGTCGCCCTATATTCGAAATAGTAATCCCAAGCTCATCTGTTAGGTCTAGTTCCCTTGCAATATCGCTAGCTGTTTCTAACTTTACCGAAGCATCGTCATAACGTCCCATACTCCATAAGGCGCGAGCTGCCGGAGTGATGGCATGCATGCATTTTAAATTGTCATCGTGCTCAGTAGCCAGCCTATGTGCTTCTTCAAAAGTGGCCAATGCGCGTTCATGGTCACCTGCGTCCTTAGCGGCTTGCCCTATTGTATTGAGTTCTTCAAATCGTTCTCTAAAATCACCGCTTAGCACTAGTAACAGCCTTCATATTAACCATAACATAAATAGTTAAACCTGTAATACTTTGGTTAGATCCTTGCGCTCTTCGCAAGGTATAGTCTTCAAAATTAATAGAAGTAAATGCTCCAGGTTTTGGTACAGCATATCTAAAATACTTGGAACGCAAATGGAGGCGATTAAGGGTATCGCCCAAGAGCTGGAAATCTCAAAGGGCTACCCGCATAACAAGTCTAAATGGGTAAGTAAGACCGGTACGGCTAACATCAGGCATTAGGCTGGAACCGGTGCGACAACGGGGTAGCGCACATCAATTGGGCCAAGTTCAACGTCCGCCTCGGCAGAGCGGGCCAATGCCAAGCGTACGATATGCAGCATCATGGCTTCGTAGTCCATGCCGATATTCATAGCGCATGCCTTAGGGAAGTTACCGCTCCCCTCTATTAGGCAAGGTATGAGGTTGGCCTCCAGAAAATGTGGCACACCGGCCTGGTCCATACGGATATCAATTCTGCCATAGTCGCGCGCGCCAAGTGCTACGAAGGCGTTTGTAGCTAACTCAATCAGAGCTGCGCGTACAACAGGATCGGTGACCGGGAAGACGGGTGTTTCTAGCGGTGCAGATTTCAGCGCATGACTCAAAATACGGTGACCGTCCTCGTTAGGGCCAGGTACGAGCTCTAACGGCATGGCAATTAGGTCGTCGGAATCCTCCCGCTTAAGTATGGCTACGCTGTACTCCCTGCCCGGCAGAAACTCTTCGATAAGCGCATCTGCGCCGTACCTCGCTGCGAGGGAGTCAACTTTGGCGTGCAGCTCGTTCAGATTACGCACGACCGATTTTGCATCAACACCCTGCCCGGCGCCCATATCAACCGGCTTGATAAACATCGGGAAGCGCAGCGTGCTGTTTTTGTCGTCAAATCTTTCGCCGCTCTTTATAACGGCGTATTGTGAGCTCTTAAGGTTTGCATCTAGTACACGCTGTTTAGCCAGTGGCTTATTCCGCTCAAGACGGATAGCACTTTCCGGGGAGCCGGTGTGTCGAATGCCTCGCTGGTTAAGATAATCGGAAATCCAGACTTTAGTGCCCGGTTCGACGCCTGGTATGTACTTTGAGCCTAGGAAAACTAGGTCAGGCTGCATAGCAGCTACCCGCTCCAGCTCATCTAAATTATTAACTACTCTTATACCTACTTTCGTGTAGTGAGCTTTTAGTAATGTATATGCAGCATTACCTGATTTTTCGCCCATTGAGCTTAGGCCGGATTTGTTAGAGCGGATGATCTCAATGTGCTTGTGGATTTTTTTCTGAGCCATGATAGGGTACTATTCCTTTTCGGTATTGTTATAGGTTTAGCAGACCGTCACCATCCGAGACGATGACTTACGTGAGAGAAGTCATAACAACGACAGGTCTTAGAACCACCTTGTGCTTACAAGTATAGCACAAATAGCAGAATTATGGTCAAATCAAGTATTTTAGCCTATGGTAGCTAGGATTTGACTTGCAGAACCTGCCTTTGGATGAAGCCTTATACCCCAAGCACTGAGAACTCAAACAGAAGCCATTAACAGAGGGAGTCAGGAGCTTGAGATTGTTAGGAAGTACTTCGGCGGTGAGGTTGGATGATGTGGTTGTTTAGTGGAAAGTAAGGGCTGCCGAAGATTACTGGCAGTCCCATTACTTGAAACCGAAAAGTGACTGCGGCTAAAGTCGGTCGATCTTGCGGGTTCGGTGATTGTATAAACAATAGCGGAACCATGCTATGCTTTAACCAAGGCTGTGAGAGGCTTGTTGTAGTTGCCCTACTCATTTAGATTCTGGGGTGGCGCGGAGTACAAATCAAAACAAAAAATAGAGAGGTAAATTATGACAAAACATATTCAAGATGCGCTCATACCGCCCAAACTAAAAGCTGGTGACCGCGTCCTTTTTGTATCACCGGCCAGTCCCGTACCAAGAGGCAAGATAGGTGCAAAGGTTCTCGAAGATTTAGGGTTAGTGGTCGAATACGGAAAGCACGTTTATGACGTGGATGACACGCTCGATTATTTGGCTGGCAAGGATGAAGACAGGCTTGCTGATATTAACAAGGCTTTGCGCGACCCAGGCGTTAAAGCAATTATAGCTACACGCGGCGGTAAGGGTGCGTACCGCATTGCCGATGGCTTAGACTTTGAAGCTGCTCGGAAACACCCTAAGCTCTTAATAGGTTTCAGCGAGATTACCATTCTGCACATGGCTCTACTAAAAAACTGTGGGCTTGTCGGCATACATGGCGCACCCTGGGATGCCGAGGGTTTTGGCAAGGAAACCGCCGCATCATTTGTAAAAGCGATAACTACTACAGACCCGATAATTGTTCATACCACGACAAACGAACATACGCATGCCTTAACTACTCATGGCAAAGCCGAGGGCATACTCATAGGCGGTAATCAGGATTCAATCGCTACTGGCGCCGGGTGGTCGCTTCCCAGTTTCGACAAAGCAATCCTACTTATCGAGGCTACTAACTTACGGCTTGGACATATTGATCGACAGCTTACCATGCTCATAAAGACCGGGATTATACGGAATATCGTTGGAGTTGCCATAGGACAATACACAGACTGCGGAAGTGCTACTGACCCTACAACTGATGTACGCTGTACAGAGATTGATATTCTGCGTGACCGCTTCAAGCGACTCGACGTTCCAATATTAGGTGGCTTACCAATAGGGCATGGCAAGAACCCCATTGCGGTACCCATAGGCACGCATGCAGTGCTCAATGCCGACGCGGGAATACTAACCTTAGCAGCAGGAGTAAGGTAACCCCAACCACCGCACAATAGCCCAACGTAGATACTTGCTAGACTTCATTTTTCAGAAAATCCAATTAAACCAAAAATCACTGACATTACCCATTAAACAGCCGCTAAAGTTATTGGCAGATAAGGTTAATACCAGTGATTGGTGCCACATACCTGAACTATTTAGAGCACAAATGGAGGCTATTAACGCTATTGCCCAGGAGTTGGCTATCTCAACCGTGTACCTGGGCAACAGTCTAGAAGAAGAGCTTGTTTAATGAGTAAGTAAAAGGGCTGACATTGCTGACAACCCCCTTACTTCAACTCCGCAAAAATCACAGGGGTGTCGGGTGGGTCGGTTTTTGGGTTTAGTATACCGACTAGCCCCGAAGCAACTGAACGTAATCTGACTTAGCGTATAAAATACGCACTATAGCCACTTCCTCGTCCATGACCTTGTATATCAGCAGATAATTGTCAGCTATTAGGTAGCGATATCCGTCTAGCCTGTCGTCTATTGTCTTTAACTTTAACGAACTTCCCATTTCAGGAAAGGCCGATAACTTTTGAGAAAGCCGAAGTATTTTATCAACGATGTTTCGCGCTGCGATGTCATTATGTAAGTTCTCGTTTATGTAATTGAATAAGCTGGCCAGGTCTTGGTCTGCTTTAGCGGAGAATATAACATTCATAGATTGATGTTGTACTTCTTTGCGACCTGATCAAGGGCGATACCTTCATCTTTTGCCAAAGACTTCTCGCCTTTCTGTATATCTTTTAGTAGTTCCTCTACTGTTTGATCGCGGTCGTAGTCGTCTATCTTAGATATGATATATGTACCTCGGCCATTGCGGGTCAGGTATACGGGCTTATCTACGTCCACTTGGCTCAATACTTCTGTGTAGTTACGTAGGTCGGATATGGGTAAAATTTTAGGCATAATTTACTCCTTCACATCTATCGTAGCAAAATTAACATGCGAATTAAACAGCTGAAGTGCCATAACGTAGTTTACCTTACATATAGCCGCTATAATGCTTATATACCCTTCATAAAAACCAGATCCTATGAACTTGCGACTTATGAAGCAGGCGACTCGGACGCATCTAGGTGTATTGCCCGGCAGATTAGAGAGTAAGGACTACGTTCATATAAAGAGTCATGCTGATGCTTGCAGCGCTAGGCTTTCATGCTGTGGCCTTTGACCCGCCTGGCTCATGGAAGAGACCAGGCTTTTATACCGTTACGAATTATCTCGGTGCTGTAAACGAACTCGTTGAACACTATGGCAATGGGCCACAGCTTGGGCGGCAGTATTGCTATACTAGCAGGCGAAAGTAACTCACATGTCGTGGCTTA
Organism: Saccharimonadales bacterium (SeqCode); assembly: GCA_035248005.1. Lineage (GTDB taxonomy): Bacteria > Patescibacteriota > Saccharimonadia > Saccharimonadales > UBA4665 > PMNU01. Next base: position 13,140 of record DATFHU010000022.1, on the reverse strand, counting down.
CGTGGCTTTGATGAGTTTAGTAAGCGGCCCGAGAATTAAGGAAGATCCCGAGTGGAAAGCTGACGGTAAAGTTACTTTTTACCGAGACGTACCACCAGGAGATCATCATACGACCGAGCAAAAACAGTACGACTTGCCCTACAGCTTCTTTGAAGATGCCCTGAAGCATGATACTCAAAACGCTTCAAACTATCCGCCAGAAGAATACGCCTTGATTGCCGAGCCAAAGCAGCTTATCGAGATAGACTCGCCTCATGGCTACCGATATCATCAAGTAATTATTCACGCTGTTAATGCGCACATTGAAACCTTCGTAATGTCTTTGCCGCCTATAGACAGTCGCACCGCCAGATAGTTTGGAATTTTCTATTTACCCTAATAAACATATTGTAATCGCCCTAGCGTCGTTCATAGCTCAATTTTACGTTTCAGAATCCCCAGTAGTAAAGTAATCCTTGCAAGCTACCTTTTGAAGATCACTCCAAACCAAACAAAAAGCCCACTTTGAGGGTGGGCATCTTGTTTGGTGCAGCATACCTGAACTATTCGGAAGCCAAATGGAGGCGATTAACGGTATTGTCCAAGAGCTGGACATCTCCTCCGAGTACCTGGGCAGCAGCCTAGAGGGTGATGTTTTGTTTAATGGGTAAGTAATAGGGCTGACATTGCTGTCAACCCTATTACCTTGAAACCGAAAAAGCGACTGGGTATAGGGTGGTTCTGTTTTGCGGATTCAAATCACTGAATAACATTAAGTATCGTTATTATGATAAAATAATGATAAAGGAGTAAGTACTATGCTAGACATCAGGCCAGTATCAGATTTAAGAAATGACTTCGCTGACATCGAGAAAGAGATCAACGACAACGATAAGCCTATTATATTTACAAAAAACGGTCGGGGTTCAATGGTACTCATGAGTCTCGATAAATACAGCAAGCTGACCCATTTAGGGTATATAGAACAAGCACTTGACGAGGCTGACGCATACGCTAAAGACAGTCCTGAAAACCTAACGCACGACGAAGTGTTTTCCAAGCTCCGAGCTAAAATAAATGGCTAAAAACTTTAAACTCCTGTACTCGCCATTATTTTATACCGACCTAGACAGGATTACAGATTACATTCTGCACGAGCTTAAAAACGAGGGCGCGGCACTGGCGCTCATTAACGATGTGGAAGCTGCGATCAAGCAGCGACTGGCAAATCCGCTTCAAACAGCAATGTACCAGTCGCTCGCCGAGCGAGAAAATCCCTACCGAAGAATCCTTGTGGGTAACTATCTGATTTTCTACGTCGTTATAGGCGACATCATGATTGTACGGCGTATGCTGTATGGCCGAAGAGATATGGAAAGGATTTTGTAAGCGTATGAGCCTTATTAAAACCAGATCCTACGAACTGACAACTTACGAAAACGGCAACCCTGACGCGGATAGGTTTGCAATTGTGCTGCCCGGCAGACTGGAGAGCAAAGACTACATTCACATAAAGAGCCACGTAGATACTCTGGCTGCGTTGGGCTTTCATGCAGTGGCTTTTGATCCGCCCGGTTCATGGGAAAGTCCTGGCTCTATCGATTCTTACACTGTTGCAAACTACCTCGGAGCAGTAAATGAACTAATTGAGTATTACGGCAACAAGCCTACCGTAATTGTAGGTCACAGCCTGGGTGGTAGTGTCGCCATATTGGCGGGCGCGAATAATCCCTACATCATGGCCTATGTAGCTTTAATGAGCTTGGTCGGTGGTTCAGGTACAAGAGAAGATCCGGAATGGAAGGCTGACGGCAAGGTTGTGTTCTATCGAGATATACCGCCTGGAGATCATCACACAGCCGAGCAGAAACACTACGACCTGCCTTATAGCTTTTTTGAAGATGCTTTAACTCATGACACAAAGGCGGCACTACGGAATTGTCGCAAGCCCAAGTTGTTTATACTGGGCAAGCATGACACGCAAAATGCTCCAAGCTATCCGCCCGAAGATTATGCCCTAATTGCCGAGCCCAAACAGCTCATTGAGATAGATTCGCCTCATAGCTATCGGTATCATCAAGCGATTATTAACAACGTTAATGCGCACATTGAAATTTTCGTCAGATCTTTACCGTCTATCAAATAGTTTGAAATTTTTCGCTTACCCCCTACAAACATCAGATATTCCATCGGTTTCATTTACTACTTAATTTCGTGGTTTAGAATCTCTAATCTGGGAGTCGCTTCTTTGTGTTAACTCTTTAGATTTTACTCAAAACCAAACAAAAAAGCCCACCGTATGATGAGCTTCTATGTTTGGTGCAGGGAGAGGGATTCGAACCCCCGAAGGCTGTGCCAGATGATTTACAGTCACCCGTGTTTGACCGCTTCACTATCCCTGCCTAATGAGGCAAAACCTACGGTTTTCTCATCGCATCCTTTCGGCAAAGCCAAATTCCGACAAATCGGAACCAGATGCTGCTCTTTTTCCCTGACCCATTGTAGCAAATCAGAGGCAAATTGTGGAGCCGATGACAGGGCTCGAACCTGCGACCCGCGGTTTACAAAACCGCTGCTCTACCAACTGAGCTACATCGGCCTGGAACAGATGTCATTGTAACAAAATTAACTCTTGTACGCAAAAGGCGGGCCAAGTGGTACAATGCTTGCTATGCATCGTACCAAATGGCTGGAAACTACCGTTAGCGACCGGGCGCTTACTCTTGCTTATACAGACATATCTTCAGAGGGCACAGGGTTGCCGACAGTGTATTTTCATGGTTGGGGTTGTACCAAAGCTGACTTCGAAGGAGCTGAAGCCGAGCCAAACCTGGCGGGCCGATGGCGACTTGCAGTCGATTTTCCTGGCCATGGTGACTCGCCTTATCTTAAGGAAGGGTCTATTACAATGAACGACCTGATCCAGGGGATGCACGACGTTATAACAACGGCAGGTATGAGTCGCTTCGCTTTGGTTGGTCATAGCGTTGGCAATCTCGTTGCCATACGGTACGCACAGCGCTATCCTGGCCAGGTGGCGGGTCTGGTAAATGTAGTTGGCAACATGACTGCCAACGATTGTTTTATGACTGCGGAGGTGGCGGCAGACCGGACAACGCGCAATGATTTAATCGCACGGTTTCAAAATAGTGATAATGTCGGCTTCAGACGATATGCCGAGGGCTTAGCCAGTGTTAACGAACGTGCATTTGTCGATCTGGCAAAAATAGCTGTTCAACAATGCGAAAGCGGAGAAATGCTCAATACGTTCAGGCATATGCATTTCTTTAAGCTATTTTTATACGGCGAGGAGGATGTTCATACCCTTGACTACCTACGCCTTTTAGAAGAGTCTGGGGTACCGGTTGAAAAAATTGCGCATAGCAGCCATTTCCCTGGCATTGATAATCCCGCCGATTATTACAGTAAAATCGGTGAGTTTATGGTGGGACTAGACGAGGCTTTCGGCTACCCTACACCACGACCCGCTTAGGACGCAACATGCGCTTGGGTTTGCCCACGGGCACAATGAGCTTATTCAATTTTTGCTCGACCATGTCGGCTTCGGCTTGCATGCCGCGGTCCAGATAGGCTTTGTGCAAAAGTGTTAGGGTTTCTTTATTTTTTTCCAGTTCGACGGCTTTTTCAAGTGATTGGAACATGAGCTTTTCGTTGCCAAGCTTTTCCTGGACTTTGGCGTAGGCAACATGGCGCGCAGCTAGACTGTCTTCGAGCTTCAATGCCTGCTCAAAAGCTATAGCAGCTTTTTCGTAGTTTTCGGTCTCGTAATAAATAAGCCCCAAGTTATGTAAACTTGAGGGGCTGGCTTCGATGCTGCTAGCAATTTCGAAACAATCAATGGCGTCACGGTATTCTTTTTGCTTGGCGTATAAAATGCCGAGGCGGTTATAGGCGGCGGCGTTACGCTCGTCTATCTTTAATATAGTAAGCAACGCTTTTTCGGCACGCAACAGTCTGTTTTCGCGCATACCCTGGTGGGCAATGTCCCATAATTTGCCCAGGCGGTCGCCGATCTTGCGCGAAGCGCCCAAGAACTCGTCGTCATGCACTTTCGTGTTGTGAAACGCTAACAGTCCAAAAATGCCAACAATTGCAAGCTCAAACATATGATACGAATTATTATAGAAACCCGAGGCCTATAAATGCAAGAACAAATTGGTTAAGGCTAGCTTTGTATTGGCACTGCCAGAGAGGGCGTGTGCTGTTTCTACAACGCTTTTGCGGATGCGGTGCCACTGTGCGATGCGCTTTGCTTCTTTCGTGGCTATGGCTTGGGCAAGTCCGGCTTCGGCGATTCGCTCTAATGCTTCTAAGACATTTTTGGCCAGCTCTTTTTGTTTGCTGAGCGTTTCGACCATAGCCAGCCGTTCAAACGGCTGTTTTTGCAGTATGTCCTTTGCTTGGCTCACGCTGCCTAGGAGCGGATGCGTTTCGTCGTCCCTAATCAATGCGCAAAGGATGCCAGGCAGTCCGCTGCTTAAAAAATACGCTTGTTTAAGAACGGCCGGTTCTTTGCCGCTACTTGCCAGGAGCGGCGCCAGCTGTGTTTCGGTTGGAGCGTGCACAGCGATGCTTTGCGCCCGGGAGCGGATAGTGGGCAGCAAAGCGTGCGGGCTATTGACGGTTAAAACCATTACGGTATCGGCCGGTGGTTCTTCAAGGAGTTTAAGATACGCATTTTGGGCTTCGGTGGTAAGGCCTTGAGCATGCTCAATTAGTACTGCACGCCTGAGCCGGCGGCTACCAATAGTTTTAAGCTGCAAAAATTTTTGAAGCTCACGGATAGCTTCGATAGATATACTTCCCCGCTCCTCTGCTGCAACAACCGTAAAGTAGGGGTATTGGTCTAGAGCGGTCGGTTGCAGCTGTAGTAGTTCGGTAATAAGCGCTCGCGCTAGAGCCGTTTTGCCAATGCCGTCTGGGCCGGTCAGCAACACCGCATGCGCGGGACTTGCCGTAAAGCCTGCCAGTTGCGCGCGAGTTGCTTCGTGCATAATTAGTTGGTCGAGTGTCATGGTACTTTCTCCTCAAACTCTGGCGGCAGCGGGGCGCTAAAGATGGTTCGTTCGCGATTGGGCAGCGTAATTTCAAGGCTTTGGGCGTGCAAAAATAGCCGGTCGCCGAATGTGCCGTCACCATACAATGGATCGCCAATAATAGGGTGCCCAATTTTTTGCAAATGCACCCGTAGTTGGTGTGTCCGCCCGGTTTCGGGGCGCAGTTCCAAAAGCGAGTAGCGGCCGTTCTGTTTTAGCACCGTATAGTGTGTGACCGCCGGTTTGCCGTTAGGGCCCACGCGAAAGGTGGCTGGCGCCTTGGGGTTGCGTTCAATCGGCATGTCGATAACTGCCTCGTCCTGCTTAAGCTGCCCCTCTACCACTGCTACATAGGTTTTCTTAACCCTACGGTCGGCGAACTGTTTCTGTAGCCAGCTTAGTGCCTCCTGGTTTTTCGCGCCGATGATAACACCGCTTGTCGCGCGGTCTAGCCGATGCACAATTCCTGCCCGGTCGCCTATTGTACTATCTTTTACTCCATTCCAGGGACTGTCCTTGGAAAGTTTGACGCGAAGGAAGCTGGCCACGGACGCTTCATTGCCGTGCTTGCCCAAGGCGTGGGTTAATATGCCGGCCGGTTTGTCAATAACTAGGCAATCGTTGTCTTCATATATAACAGGCAGATCAATATCATCTACCTTTCCTATTTCGTCTTCGTTGTAGTCAATGGTTACCATATCGGTTGCGTGCAGTTTGTATCCGGGCCTGCTGGGTTGGCCGTTTACCAGCACTCTGCCCTGGTCGATCAGTTTAGCCCCGTACGCACGGCTAATAAGCGGTTTTTGCTCGATTACGTACTGGTCGAGCCGTTTTTTGCTTGTCATGGGTTGCTCAAGCGGTTGGTTGCTCATGACATACTTTATGGACGCAAGCCCACGGCGCGTTGCACTTTTAGTAGGGTTTTGTTGGCGATTTCACGCATAGCGGCCTCCGATGCCTCGAGCTTTGCAGTTATAGCCTGATCGTTCGCGTCGCCCAGTTTAGTCTGGAAGTCACGCAAGAAAGCGCTCGTTACTTCGGTTACCGCTTTTTTAAGCTCGCCGTAACTGGTTTTGCCTGACCACTCGGCAGTAACTTCCTCTTGCTCGCGTCCGGATAGCAGTGCCAGTATTTGCAGTAAGTTGGCAACACCGGGCCGCTCTTTTATGTCATATTTGATTTCGCCGAAACTGTCTGTGGTGGCGCTCATAATCTTTTTAGTTGCAGCTTCGGGCGTATCTGACATAAAAATAACGCCCTTGCCCGTTTCGTCGCTTTTGCTCATTTTTTTGAGCGGTTCCAGCAAATCGCGGATACGCAGACCCTGGTCTTTGCCAAAGAACTCGTGCTGTTTTGGTACCGGTAGCGGCACGGTAAATAAGCCGCCGAACTGGCTGTTCATACGTATAGCAATATCCCGCGTAAATTCCAGGTGCTGGGTCTGGTCGTCGCCGACCGGCACATATTGCGCGTTGTAAAGCAAAATGTCTGCTGCCATGAGCACGGGATAGTTAAATAGCCCCAGGCTGATCCGGTCTTCGTTTAGCTTAGCGGATTTATCTTTGAACTGCGTCATGCGGTTCATTTCGCCCATACCGGTAAAGCAATCCAAAATCCAGGTAAGTTCTGAGTGCGCGGGCACATAACTTTGGCGGTAAATATGCACGTCGTCGTGGGCAAGCGGCAAGCCGGCTGCCACGAACACACGTAAATTTTGCATAATCTGGGCTTGCAGCTGTGTGTGGTCGATTGGCGTCGTAAAGCTATGCAAGTCCGGGACAAACAGGTTGATCTGGTACTGGCCTGCATGCCTTTTTGCCATATCAACTATAGGCAGCAGCGCACCCAAATAATTGCCAATAGTAAGGTCGTTATTGGCCCTTAGGCCGGTTAAAATAACAGGTTTAGTCATTACTATCAGTATAGCTTATTGGCGAGGCACTATTAAATAATTTCCGGAGCCTGCCGGGTCGAGCGTCAGCTGCCTGCCTTCCTCTCTTCGTTCGCGTGCTAATCTGCTGAGCGTTTCGGTACCGATTACACCAGGCAGGGCAACGGCCGGTGGCACTGTTATACGGTCCTCCGTCCCAAAGCAGGCAGCTTTCAGAGCGGTGGCATGCCTCGTAAGAACTAAACCAACCATGAGCGTTCGCATATCACTCCGCACCGGCTCTTCAAGAGCATTAATTTTTTCATTTGTGTTTTTCGGAGAGTCCTCAAGCGAAAGAGATCCTAGTGACGCGCCAAACGCAAGGGTCTGCCGGACGTATAGCAATGTTTGTGTGTCCAGGTCCCTAAGCTCCTCTAGCGTATCTTTCATGGGTTTGTCTGCCGACAGGACTGCTAAGCCTTCTGGTCTAGTTAGCTCCAGAGGTACTGCAGCTAATAGCGGCCCTGGGTCTACCTCGACTACTGTGGTACTCATTGTCTGTGCTCTCCTCGTTACAAAATAAAAAACCGCCTATCGACGGTTTCTGCAATTTGTTCGAGGCTATTATTTACGGGTCAAACGCACAGGAGAAACCGCCAGTTTGCGGCTGGTAAACCAATATGCAAAGGACTGTAAAATATTTATCATTAACACCAGTATAGCACTGTCTATTCGGGCAATGCAAGTCTTTTAAGCTTACAAACAAAAAATGCTTCTAACTGTTTGCTTGGGGTGAGCCGTATGCAACCGGAAAGGCCGGGGCTATATGTTTTACTGTTCCAGGTGGTAACGGTTGGAACGCGGTTTGGTAGTTGTATATCGAGCAACACGATCTCGGCATCCGGCTGGCTACGGAGTAGGTAGTTGACTACCGCTTCATTTTCTTCCGGTGCCATTGTGCAGGTGCTGTACACCATTGTGCCGCCTGGTTTTAGCAGCTGCCAGGCCTGGTTAATTAGTCGCTTTTGCAGTTGTTGCAGGCGCTTTATATGGGCCACCGACCAAGTTGCAAAGTCTTTATCCCGCTCATAATGCATCAGCCCTTCCCCGCTGCACGGCGCATCAAGCAGGATTTTGTCGAATAATTTCCTGTCTAGCTTTCTGGCTAGTTGCTGGGCGTCGTAAAGAGTTATACGTTCGGGCGTGACGCCTAGACGCGCAAAGTTAGCCTGCATTTTAGCAAGGCGTGCGCGTGAATTGTCGTTCACCCACAGTTTGGCGCGGTTGTTAGTAAGCGCGGCAATGTGGCTCGACTTTCCGCCGGGCGCAGCGCAGATGTCTAAAATCTGTTCATCCGGCTTAGGATCGAGAGCTATAACTGGCAGCCAACTGGCAGCATTTTGTATGAAAACCTTCCCTTCTGCCACTAGTTTGCTGTCTCGGATAGGTTCTATGGATGTCTCTATGGTATATCCATCCGGTATCCAGCTGTACGACTTGCCTATCCAGCCAAGCGCCTCAAGCCCGGCAAGCGCGGCTTGGCGCTCGACTTTTAGGGTATTGATGCGTATACTTTGCCCGCGCGTAGTATTAAGCAGTGCTTTAGCGCGTTCCGGGTCAACCTGCAAAATCTTTGCTACCCGTTGCACTAATATAGTTCGTTTTTCATCCGGCGTTTTCGACATGATTTTCTTACTATACCAAAGCAGTGTCGGCTATAGCCAAGCATCGTGGCGCAGAGCGGACCGTCCGGCAAAGTATTCGGCCGCTGCAACGGACCATAATTGCCGCGGGTTGCCGCGTGCCGCTATGGGGTCAACATCTAATAGCTCATTGCCTTTATCGATGTATGGCGCGCAGCGTTCGGTTACATTGGCTTCGTCCTGTAATCCGAACTTTATGGCGCCGTAGTGCATTAGTGCTTGTTCGAAGGGCCAGACCACGCAGCCATGGTAATTGTCTGCCAGCGTGCGTGCTAGTTCTTTTGTCGTGCAAGCCAGTCCCGCCAATGTATATAGCGTTCGGGTGCGTTTATGTATCTGCTTTAAAGGCAGTAAGTGTTTATATTCGATTGGCAGGTAAGCCATCTGCTTTAGTTAAGAACTCATCATATACCCTGGTGGTGTATACACGAGTTTCATTAACAAGCGTCATATTACCATAGTAACGCTGTTAAATTTTTACACAAGTATTTCGAAATTATGGCTTCCATGCGATAAACCCGAATGAGCGGGCGTATAATAAGAAGGTGATACGGGCTATTATTTTCGACTGTTTTGGGGTGCTGGTAGGCCATGGGTTTTGGGACACTTACAAGGCCGTGGGCGGCGACCCGGTAAAAGACAGAGCCTTTATAGAGGAAATGCTGCATAAGGCTAGTGCTGGCACTGTATCTAACGAACTTTTTGCTGCGCTCATGGCTGACCGGCTGGGTCTTAGCGTGGCTGAATACATAGCTGCGGTTAACCGCCAAGAGCGGGTCAACACCCAGCTATTTGCTTACATCCGCACGAAACTAAAGCCAGCCTATAAACTTGCCGTAGTAAGTAATGCCAATGCAGGTGTTCTTGAACGTAGAATCCCTGCAGAGCACCTAAAGATGTTCGATGTCGTTATTGCCTCGGCCGAAGTCGGTCTTATGAAACCCGACCCGGCAATATTTAAACTTGCCATAGATAAACTCGGCACCATTTATGAAGAAACGGTATTTATAGATGACCTAGAGCACTACACCGCCCCAGCCTCCCGTCTAGGCCTGCACACTATCCAGTACAAAGGCCTCGACGACCTCAGACTCCGCCTCGAACCCCTCCTCGCAAACAAGACGTAGCCCAAGCGGCAGGACATGGGATTCGGACTTTTGTATATTCATGACTGAACGTCATCGACGGGCTAGAATCATTTTAACGGGACGCAGCTTACAAATTTTCTCTTTAATCCTGCGTCTATCTTTTAAGTTTTGCCGCAGCATCGGGAAGATCATATCACTAGCGACAAAGCAGTTGCAAAATAGCGGCCAACCCGGTATAAATGCCAACAGATTAGAGAAGGGTAACAATGAGAAAGATTGAACTGTTAAAAAGCCAACGCTCCGAATTGGGTAAAATATTAATTAACAAAGGGCTGCAGCCGCTGGACTTCCAGTGGAACGAGATAAAAAGCAGCTATCTCAAAGACACGCGCATACAATCGCTGGTGTATAAGCACTCCAGATACTTTTTCGCCTTCGACCGGTACAAAAACGCCAACAGCAGCAGCGAACGCTGGGCCTGCCGTTATAGCCCGGACCAAGACATCTCCGACGCTTCCTCGATCACTGAATCGTGGAATAATGCTACCGCTCTTTTTTCTAAATGGGCGGCTATTGTTAAGCGGGAATTGGAGGCGGAAGATCCGTGGGTTGAGGCCGAAGAAGAATTTGCCCGGGACTGGACCACCTCAAACGAAAAGTTTAGTAGCACGGAACTCGAAAAATTGGACCTCCGCCTGGAGGGAGTAAAGCAATACTTGCTTGAACAGTCCGACAGAAGCGACAAGACCATCAAATCTATAGAGTCGGGCATCGAAAACTTGAAGAAATCGGCCCGCGGCTTTGGCAAAAAAGACTGGGCAACGATGTTTGTAGGGTGGTTCTTTATGTCCTGTACTGAGTGGGCGATCAGCCAGGTGCATTGGCAACAGGTAGTCACCATTCTGCTCAAAAGCACCAAGACCTTTCTGCTCCAGGGGTAAACGTGCCTATGCTCTGCTTTTCCACTGGCTAGCCTTTAATAGATGGCACGTTTGTAAAATTGCTAGCACGTTAAATTCACAAATCTTCCCTTAAATCTGTGGCTCAACCGGCTGCACTAATAGGGGTTGGCTGACGTATTCGAGCATCTCCTATAACCGTGTATGAAAATCGTAAACTCGAAAAATTGGTGCAAGAGTTCAGCTTTCAGAGGAACAACTCGCTTGTAATTTGACTTCGTGGAGACCGGCTGGGTTGATCAAACGACCGGCGTACTCTCCAGTAATAGCTGTTTGCTCAAAAGGGTGATCTTTACTTACGCCGAGACAAAAGCCGCACCTTTCGTGGTATTCCTAGTCAGTTCGGCTATCATGGGCACCGAAAAGTCCACACTATGGGTAAGAATAGGCGGCTGGATCTCTACGCAGTAGAGCCTTCAACGTGTTTTCCGTTCATTCTTAATTAACTCCTACCAGGTAGCGCTTTGTAGCGTTATAAAAACAATCCCAGCGAATGCGGGATTGTTTTTATATGTAGGTGCCGGTTTAACGCTTGGTGAACTGGCGTTGTTTGCGGGCGCCTTTGAGACCGAATTTTTTGCGTTCTTTTTCGCGGGGGTCGCGGCTTAGCAGGTCCGCTCGTTTGAGCGTACCCTTTAAGTCCTCGTTCATGAGCGTCAGGGCTTTGGCGATGCCAAGGCGGATTGCGTCAATCTGGCCGGCGTGGCCGCCGCCGTCTACCTGGACGGTAATGTCGAACTTGTTTTCTTGCTGCAGGGCGGCAAATGGCCGCTGCAGTTCATTCAAAAGATATTTGCTGTCGGCAAAATATTCTTCGGCAGGCTTGCCGTTAACGACAATGGTGCCTTTGCCGCCCTTCAAACGAACGCGGGCGGTGGCGCTTTTGCGCCGTCCTAGCGCATAGAAATAGTCGTTCTTAGCTGCCATATCTACTTACCTTCCTTTACCGAAATTGCTTCGGGCTTTTGCGCTTCGTGGTTGTGTTCGCTGCCGGCATATATTTTAAGCCGGTCGAGCCGCCCGCCGCGCAGCTTGTTTACGGGCAGCATGCCGCGAACAGCCTGGAATACTATGCTGGTCGGGTCCTTGGCTAGCTTGTCGCGCATAGTGGCTTCGCGCAGTCCGCCCGGGTAACCGCTGTGGCGGTAGTACATTTTACTATCCATTTTGTTGCCGGTAACCTGTACCTTTTCGGCATTGATGACTACTACGTAGTCGCCGCAGTCGATATGGTGCGTAAACATGGGCTTGCCTTTGCCAGTGAGCAAGGTGGCAATTTGGGTTGCCACGCGGCCAAGTGGTGCTTCGGCAGCATCAACTACGTACCACTTGCGGGTAACGTCGGCTGGTTTTGCACTATAGGTTTTCATTACTTGGCCTCCTTTGCGGTATCAGCCTTTTTGGTAGGAGTCTTCTTGGCTTCTGGTTTGCTCTCGGCTTTTTTGGCTGCCGGCTTAGCAACAGGAGCTTCCTTGAGGTCGTCGACAAAGCTGACACGAGCCATCTGGGTATTGTCGCCGCGGCGCAGGCGGGTCTTTTCGATGCGCAAGTGGCCGCTGTTTCGGCCTTTTAGCTTGGGGGCGATTTCGTCAACCAGTTTGTGGGCACTTTCTACGGTGTGCAGATCGGCGATCACCTGGCGGCGATTGTGCAGGTCGCCCTTTTTAGCTTTGGTAATTAATTTTTCGACGTAAGGCACCACTTCTTTGGCCTTGGGCAGTGTGGTTTCGATTGACTCATATTTTACGAGCGAATCGGCCAAACCCTTCATAAGCGCTTCGCGTTGGTCGCGCTCGCGGTGCAGTTTACGGCCTTTATATCCGTGACGGTGCATGTCTAAAGCTCCAACTCCGCCAGCTTTTCTTTTACTTCATCCAGGGCCTTGCTGCCAAAACCCTTTAGGTCGCGCAGCTCGGCATCGGATAACGAAAACAGGTCTTTAATGGTATGAATATCGTTGTTAACCAGCGCGTTAGTAGTGCGTGCTGACAAATTCAAATCCTCGATGGGAGTGTTCAGCGCGGCTGGCTCGTCGCTATTATCATCGCTCAGGCGGGCGGTGCTTCCGGTGTTGTGGGTTGCGGCTTCAGTGCTCTCGACGCGTGTTTTGCCGGCCAATGCCGTGTATTGGTTGACCAGAATGGCCGAAGCTTCCTCGAATGCGTCGCGGGGAGTGATAGAACCGTCGGTCTCTATGGTAAGCAGCAGCTTGTCAAGGTCGGTCATTTGGCCGACGCGGGTGTTTTCTACCTTGTAGCGTACTCGAAGTACCGGGCTAAAGACTGCATCGAGCGCAACATAGTCGCTGGCTTTTTTGGCAGCGCCTTCTTCTACGGTGCGGTAGCCGCGGCCGGTCTCGATAACCAAGTCCATAACAAACTTGGCCTTATCGTCATCGACGGTGGCAATAACATAGTCAGAGTTTACAACCTCTACATCGGCGTTGATCTGGATATCTTTGGCAGTTACTACGCCCTTGCCGTT
>DATFHU010000021.1:0-48283 GCA_035248005.1 Saccharimonadales bacterium (SeqCode) | reverse complement strand
CAGTTCGTACTCAATGAGTGGGAGGCCCGGCACAACTGGCCAACGCTCTTTGATGCACCACAAATCTTTCTACGGGAGACACTGCGACTCGGGTTTTGCGACTAGCTGCCTGGGCGTGTTCCGGATTGGTTGACTGAGCCCCAGAACTTTATAAATGGAATGCCGATAAGACGTTCCATTTTTCAATATACCGCGGTGGTCGTGATTGATACACACCCGCCCTCCAAAATGTTCATTATAAAAAGTATATTCTTTTCTATTTGGGTTGGCTATGATCTGATATGGCAACTATCCCCTTGAACCATAGAGGGTCAAGCGTAGTGCAACCCGGGTTCCGTAAGGAACCCGGTGTGTAATGCACTCTATGGGGCGAGGGGATAGTTGCCTCTGATATAGGCATACACATTAATATTTTTGTTATGTAAATTATACGAAGAAATATAATGCATACTACCTGTTATGAGTGAAATACCCTTGCCTTACCCTATAAAGCTCGACGAACGTTTCCGGCTAGAGCTGCTGGGTCCAGAAAGCGCTGAAGAACTTGACCGGTTTTTTATGGCAAATCCTCATTTGGGGGAGCACGATCGTTACTTTGCAGAAAAAACTGGCAATATAGCGGCAATTCGTGAAGGTCTTATCAAGGTACAGCAACGGGTCCATCAAGGGCTGAGCCTGACGTGTATCGGTCGCTATGACGGCGAAATCGCCACAAGCGTTGCCTTTGGCATTTTCCCCGACCATCGAGCTGCCTTGCTAGGTTACTTTGCAGCCAAAAAATTCGAAGGCCAACACTTGGTTACTAGAACATGCCGGTACGTATTGTCCCACGGTTTTGATCCCAGACGGCCGGTAGATGCTGTTTGGGCCAGTATTAGTCCGGAGAACGTCCGCAGTCAGTATGTAAGCCACGCGCTTGGCTTTGTGGCCGCTAAAACCATGGGCATGGTTGCACCGGCTTGCGTTCCTCGAACCAATCCGGAAGGTGTTATGCATGTGCTCATCAGGGAAGCTTGGCAAGTGCGGGCTGAGTGATACATAGCCGGTCTTGCTACATGTTTGCCGTATGAGGTAAAAGAAGCTGGGCAAGACGTTCCCAGTCCGGCACGCGGCGTACATTTGCGGGAAGGCTGGCGGACTGGTTCCATGGATAGTTGCCAAACAGCAGTACATCTATACCGCACGCTCCGACAACCAGAGCGTGGTGCAAATGATCGTCGATAAGCAGGTCGATTCCCAGTTCGCGGCATACTTCTGCTTTGGAGCGAGATTTGATGCCAAAGAAATGCGTAAACTCTATGGATTGGAATATATCCGGAAAGTGCTGAGCTAACATATTTTCTGTGGCCTTTAGCAGAAAGCTTGGCCGTCCAGTGACCATGTGCAGTTCGTGGTACTGGCTCAGCGCTCGTGTTACGCGCACTGCTTCAAGAAACGGTTCTGCCCTTTGATATTCGTCGGTCGCTATATAGGCCTCGACTCTTTGTATTGCTGTAGCATTGTCGGGCGTATCCCAAACAGCAAGGTCGTTAGAATAAAAGTCTTTTAAAGCGATCTTGGTGCCGTACGTTTTGTTGTAATGCTTTAAAATAAGCGGAGCGGTAGGTACAATTACGTCGTCGCAATCAACGGCAATCTTCAGCTTCTTCATCATTCCATGGTATCGAAGTTGCCTGGGAATAGGAAGGCGTACACCCCTTCGCTGCATGCGCGCGGCAGTGCGTTTTAACGAGATCGGAGATACGCTGTAAAGTAATACCCTGGCTTCGTATGCAACGTTTTGCGTTGCTACGCATTAATGCCGGTACATATTGCGCCCATTATACAGTTAGGCGCACAACATAAACTCGTAGAGCAAGCAAGAAGACATCAAAGCATAACCACGTAGATGCGGTAAAGGATAGGACTCTGTAATTACGAGTGCCTAAAGCCAGGATGAAGTATACTATTTAGATGTTAACTAGGAGATATCTATGTCAAAAGTTACGCCTTTTATTTGGTTTAAGGACCAGGCTGAAGAAGCCATGGAGTACTACGTTTCAGTTTTTCCTAACGCAAAAATTATCGACATCGAACGGTATGCCGGGGACCAAGGCATACCAGGCGAACAGGAATTAAAAGGAAAAGTGCTCACCGGAATTTTTGAAATTATGGGCCAGCAATTTATGTGTTTGGACGGCGGCCCGCAGTTTGAGTTAACCGGTGCGATTTCGTTTTTAGCAGAGTTTGACGAGCAGAAGGAGCTTGACGCTGTTTGGGAAAAGCTGATGGATGGAGGCAGGCCCATGCAATGCGGCTGGATTGCCGATAAGTTTGGCGTTACATGGCAGATAACGCCAACTTCTTTAGGAAGAATGATGAGCGACCCATCTGCAACGGCCGAGCAAAAGAAGGCTCTGATGCAGGCAATGATGCCGATGGTAAAGCTGGAGACCGCTAAGCTTGAAGCTGCTTTCGAAAAAGCAAAACGGTAGTGTTGGGTGCGACTAATGTTGGCTTATGACGTTATAGGCCGACCACTAGACCCTGCAAGACTAGGCTGCACGCAATATATCACGCATAGCCCGTCTGGCTCGTTTCGGCCGGTAGTCGGCAGTATACGGTAGAGCATCACCGGGCCGCAATTGGCCACCCTTTATTCCGGCCGTTGATCCATGCAAGTCATCCATGCCCCATATGGTTAGGCCGGTGCAGTTTGGCGCTGCAAGACATACCTTGAGCACGCTGGCATATTGTTCTGCCTGTGCCTTGGCGCCGTTTTTGCCGGTTACGTCCAGCTCCGAAACCCGCACACTAAGACCCAGGCCTTGTGCTGCATCCATAAATTGGCGTAAGGTTCGCGGTTTAATGGTGTCGCGCGGCATTTCGTATACGTGCCCTTCGATGCCGATACCATGGATCGGGACGCCGCGCCCCTGCATGCGTTTCACGAGAGCAAGCATGAACTCCCCGCGCCCCTGCGGATTGGTTTCCAGGCCGTAGTCATTGATGTACAGCTTGGCGTTCGGGTCAGCCTCGTGCGCCGCGCGAAAAGCGATATCGATATATTCTTCGCCTAATGCCTTAAACCAGATGCTCTCTTGCAGATGTGCATCCGAATTGAACCCGGCAATTGCTTCGTTCACTACATCCCAGCTGGCAACCCGTCCTTTAAAGTGGCTGACTACAGTTTTAATATGTTGCTCTAAGACACGGCGGACGCGTTGTTTGTCTGCCTCGGTCGTAAAGGGAAGTTCTTGCATCCATTTGGGCATGGCTTTATCGTACACCAGCGTATGGCCGTGCACTGTTAGGCTGTGACGCTCGGCGAGCAGGATCAGCGCTTCGGTTTCACCAAACGTAAAGGTACCCTCGGTTGGTTGTATATCCTGCGGCTTTAGTGCGTTCTCGGTTGTAATACTGCCCAGCTCGCCGCCCAAGAATAGTTGCGCATAGTGTGGGTCGGATACTAGGGGGTTCAACGCTGCAGCGGCGCCCAGCCGAAAGCCTGGCCTCGGCACCAAAGTTTGCAAGCCTTCTGGCAGCTGTTGGGTGATGCGCAGGCTGGCAGTGTTAACTATTTCAAGCTTGCGGCCATTTAGTGGTTTTACCGTAAGACGGCTTACATGTGCCGGGCCTTGCTCGCTGTTCATGCCCAGCCAGATTTCACCAGAGCTAAAAACGTTGCCCTTGGCCGGCAGGGCACCCACTTCTCGGCCATTAACCGTAAAGAGCAATTTGCCCCTTTCGCGTCGTACCTCAATCTGGCGATTGGCAGATGAGCCGCCAAATGGAAAGCCGGTTACAACAGCCGGCTCTTGCTTGGAGCCATCCCAAACGCGCACATCAAGGGCATTACCAGACAGCGTACATTCCAGCCGTGCCCGTTCGACGCGGAAATCATCAAATCTAAGCGGTGTTTGGCCATAGAGCTGCAGCGAGACAGGCGTATCACTCTGAATGCGGGCGTTGACCGAAAAATCACCCTCAGTTTGCAGACGCGGGCCAAAAACCTGAAGCGGCGGGTTAGGATCGATCCTGTTGCCCTGGCGCTTATTTACGATTGCCGCGCCAGTTGGAGCAAGTTCCAGGCCGCCGGGCACTACACGCGCTCCAGCCATGTATTGCCACGGCCCGGCTTGCAATAGATCTGCTTCCCTAACGACCTCTCTCCTTTCCATGGCAACATGAGGGATGATTGGCTCGCCTGGCTTATCACTTTCGCCAGATGTGCATGCTTCTAAGGCTGTTCCCGCTAATAAGATTGCGGCGCCTTTCAGGAATTGCCGCGTCGACAAATAAGGATTTTCCGGTACTTCCGGTACTTCTGGATGGATCACGAAACTGAGTATACCTGCAGTTGGGCAGCCCTTGTGTAACGTTTTTTACGTAAACTAACCAAAAATATGAATAAGCGGCTTGTATATCTCGCAACTCTCTATTAGTGCCTGCATCTATAAAATAAATTAAACCGTTTATGCTTGGCTGGGAATAGTCAATTTATTCCAAGCTTTGAAGTTACTTAACTTTATTCTCGCTTTATTCTCAGCGACGCTGAAATTAAAAGGCGCTAGATAGCCATAGATGTTTTCTCTCGATGTGCTTTGAGTGGCTGTACCCAAGATATGAGCTCGTCAAGTTGCTCCTGGACATCTCCGGCAATATATTCGGGCTTTGGTGCACCTTGCTCGTCAAGAGCTTGCCAGACGGTATCGATGTTTACTGTGCTGGCAATACTCATCACACGCATTCGGGACATGATTTGAACAAGGTGCTCAATAGCTCTGATCGCCCCTGTTGCACCATAGCCTACGTAAGCTGCGGCCTTGTGACTCCATTCGCGGCTGCTAAGGTAATCCAAAAAGTTCTTTAGACTACCAGGCACAGAGTAATTGTATTCGGCAGTCACGAAGACATAGCCGTCGG
This sequence comes from Saccharimonadales bacterium (SeqCode), assembly GCA_035248005.1. Taxonomy (GTDB): domain Bacteria; phylum Patescibacteriota; class Saccharimonadia; order Saccharimonadales; family UBA4665; genus PMNU01. The sequence continues at coordinate 43,378 of DATFHU010000021.1, read as the reverse complement.
CGCTGGCAATTTTGTCGGCAAGGTTTTGTTGAATTTTGGAATACTGACCGCTAGCAATCTCGGGAGCGATAGGCTCATTAAAAAGGGGTAGTGCTAGATCATGTATGTCCAGCATCTCAAAGTCTACCTCTGGCCTTATCTTGCGTGCTTCACTTATATACCATTCGGCAATTTTGCGGCTAAGGCGATTTTCTCGCACAGTACCTGTAATAACAAGAATTTTTAAATTCATTCTACCTCGCTTGCTTTTGTCTACTGACCTGGAGTATGCCAACTAGATATACATATTGCAAGTACGTACTTTTTTGATATATAGTATCAATATGGATACTATACCTAAGGCAAAAACAGATGCTGCCTGGCCGGAATGTTATATTTGCCCGGTCGAGAATACGCTTGAAATTCTTGATGGCAAGTGGAAAATTCTTATTTTGCACTATCTATTAGAAGAAGGCACGCTACGTTTTAGCGAGCTTAAGAAACGTCTCCCATCAGTCACCCAAAAGATGCTGACTGCCCAATTGCGCAGCCTGGAAAAAAGGAATGTGGTTGCTCGCAAAGTGTATCCGGTTGTTCCGCCTAAGGTGGAATACAGCTTGACAGCCACAGGGCTCACTTTGCGGCCTATAATGCAAGCGATGCGGGAATGGAGCATCGCTTACGATAAAGTAATCAGATAGTACGCGGCTATTGGCTGCTGATTTTCCGGTTAATTATCAGGTAATCCAATTATTCAGCCTGTTTTTAAGGATTATTCAGACTCTTTAATTTTTGCAAGACATTTTTATAAGCCCTAAAGTTCGGGTTGCCTTGCCGCAAGCGTATCCCCGTAACGTTGCAAATCAACAATAACACTGTCGAGTTCGGCAAGACTCAGAGGCTCGCTATCATGTCCTAGTACATCAGGTGGCTCCGAAGTGATGGTAAAAGCGGTGGTATTGAGTTGGTTATGGCTACTGATGCTGCTAACCCGGAACTCGGCCCGATCGACGAGCGTGGATTTATCGTCTACCGTTTCAGCTTGGGTTTTTGGTATTTCGCAGTCATCTTTATCCGTAAGTCTAAGCCACACTATTTCACCCGGATCAGCCGGATTTAGATTAACGGGAGGTGTTTGTAATGGCTCATCACCTCCGTCATCATCAAATTCAAAGTGATTACTGATGAGGTGGCGTAGCATAGCGGTAACCGCTTCAACTCTCCTATTCCGGCTCTCTTGCTGGGCTAAATTTGGCCGAATGGAATCAAGATAACTCTCTGCGCTCATCTGCATACAATAGCCTATTCATCAAACTCCTGCAAGGCCGCAGACGCCACAGTTGCCACTCTAACTCCATCGATAGTGCCCCGGCAACTCCTGCAAGTCAATTGATGCTTCTTCCCCAGTAAGCATATTCGGTAGTGTAAACGCCAAGCCTTCTATATCCCGCCCTATGTCTTCTAGATCGGCTTGTAGGGTAAGCGGCGCTGTTTCTGACTCATGGCCCTCTAGTCACATCAGATAATTCAAGATTTTGTCGCAGGTTAAATTAAAAGCTGGGGTGGATTATTCGGTCGGTATTCTAGTGCCGTATCCGCTGGTGGGATGACTGGTCATTTGTGTAGCCCCAGCTAGCTTGCCACCGCTTCATCTCATCAATCTCTTTTTGCTGCGCGTCTATAATGGCCTTTGAAAGATTTTTGATTTCCTGATGCTTAGCCTGGCTTTCCGCCAGCTTTGCCATGTCAATCGCGCCTTGGTGGTGCCCTATCATGCCGCTTACAAAGGCTTTATCGAAGTCATCGCCGGTTTTGCCTTTCAAATAGCTCACCATGCCTGACATGCTGTCGCCGCCTTTAGGTTTTTCAATGGTAACGGCCGCGATTGAAACAATCAGACCACCCAGTAGAAAGCCGACAATCCCGTACAGTAGCGGTTTGGTTTGCATAACTAGTCCCTCCTTATTTTGATAACAGCCGTCCGACTGCGTTTACTAATTCGTCTGCTTTAGCTGCCCGATCCTCGTCGGTTAGAGTGGTGTTGGACATACAATGTTTACTATGGTCGCGCACCAGTTCAAGTGCGACCTTATCTAGCGCTGCCTCGGCTGCGCTAATTTGGGTCAAGATATCAATACAGTATTTGTCTTCTCCGACCATACGGGCGATGCCGCGCACTTGGCCTTCCGCGCGTTTCAAACGTTTAAGTAGCTGCTCTTTATTGTCATGATAACCGTAGTGTTGCATGTGTTCTCCTGGTGATGGTGTTTACGATTCGCGTGATCGTGGCCTTCATTCCCTGTTTCTTACCCGTGGTATTTGTGCATAAGGGCGTGACCCTTGCCGCGTTGTAGTAAGTATCGATTTGCGGGGAAGGCTACCACAAAGGCTGCCGCAAGCGCCAACGGCATGCTCGACCAAAAGATGGGGTTTACTAATCCGGCTTCCATTGCGCCAGGGATGAGTGTCATGACACCATTGTCCACGACTTCCATGGTGGCAATTGACAGCGTATCGGCAGCTAATACCGCTCCCAGCGCCGTACCAAGAGCTATCTTTGCTTTCAGCAGCGGCAAGATTGACAAGCTGTAGCCGAATAAGAAGGCCAACGCCACTGCGAGAATAGTAGTCTGCACGTTTAACCAGCCTAACGCCTCACCGATAACCAAACCCATAATCTCGCCAAGGGCGCAGCCGGTCAGACAGTGGAGCGTGGCGCTTATTGCGGTTTGGTTTATTGATACTGGTGGCATACTTTGGGAGCTAGCCATTACAAAGTATAGTATATACCCCCCGGGGGTATTAGGACAAGCGTCAAGCTACAGGCTCAATACTCTCTGTAAATAGGAGTCAATCCGTATAAATGCGGCATCGTTATCAAGTACTTCCTGAATATTCCGTTGTTCGTTGAAAGTTTTCAGGCTGGCAGCAAGTCGGGGATCTGATGTTCGCGGTTGTCCCAATGCATCATACAACTCTTGCGTGGCAGCATAGGTTGGCACTTGCAAACAATCGCCTGCATAGATTGTGCCTGGCTGCGGATTGCTCACCTTATTTTTAATTGCGGTAAACATTGCAATGACGTTTGTTGCCGAAACTGACGGCCTCTTACCCGTAGCTTTAGCAACACGCCGTTCAACAATCTTCCACTGTGAATCACCGGCCTTAACGGTTACACATTCAGTCGTGGAAGGGAGTTTAACTGTTGGAGGTGGGGGCGTGATAGGGTTGTCTGGCTGGATATCAACAGCGGCAGGGCCGCCCACAACGTCAGGAGTGGCATGCACGGCATTCTTACTTTGCGTATCGCCTGATATAAGCCCGCCCACAAGCGCCAAAGCGGTTGCGCCAAGGCCCATTGCCGAACGCAAACGGGAGGGCGCGTGGGGCCGTTCATGGCTATGCGCCGGCTTGTACCTCATGCGCCCCAGCCAGCTGCGCCCCCGCTCAATTACGGATTTTACCCTGTCGCCAGTAATAGCTATGCCATGCACGGCTACACTGCCGATGGCCTTTACCCTGCGTAGCCCTGCTGCGGCAATGTCTATAGTCTCGTGTGATACTAAGTGTGCGTGATTACACTCATCATGGTGATGTCCATGTTCGTGCTCAGATTCGTGAGCGTGAGGCTCTTGCCGCCCTGCGCGTGATGGCCAGAATCGCCATACCTGATAACCTGAGATAGCTAGAACCGCTAAGTTCACCGCCCACACACCGCTGCCGGCCATGTGTATCAACGATTCCGCAACTGCCGCGCCAGAACTAGTGGCGTCCAATTTGGCATGAGCGTAGAAATTATTAGCATGGCGGGCAAGATTGGAATTAGGACTATCTGTTTGCTCTACTTTGCGCACCATACGACGCCCGGTATGCATCAGAGCACCAGCTAGCGTCAGGGCAGCTCCCGCCGCACCCAGATGAGCCATATCTGCCAAATCAACTCCGTTATTGTCGCTAGAGCCGGCAATTTCACCGACCAGTCCGGCCCCGGCCAATGCCGCCGCTCCGATAGCCGGTAGGGATATCAGGGCAAAACTAGATTTTTCAAGCTTTGTTTCGTCATTGATGTTAGATTGGGCAAGCCACTGTTTAATGTTGCCCCACATCTTAAATCGGCTGCCGGTATTAAATGCTTCTTGGCCTTCCGGGCTCGCCATAACGATTAGACGTAGCTGTTTCAGATAGCCCAAAAAGTCGAACCAGTTGTGCAGTGAATCCATAGCAGCGACGCCGGCCTTGCGCACTACGGCTACCGCAAACTCGGGCACCGCTACTCCAGCATTACTAAATGCCAATACCCATTCGCCAGCTCGTACTAAGCGTAGCTTCGTCTTATCTTCGGAGGTCAGAAAATACTGCTCGCCCGCTGGAGCTACATGGGAGTGTTCGGCAGTCTGTAGTGAACCGTGGAGACTATCCAGCGCTGGATTTGGTGTATCAAAGTCAGTGCCAGTGCCTAGCAACAGGCTGGAAGATCGAGCGTTGTCTTCCGTAAGTAGTGGAAAATGTTCGATGTGTGAGGGGACGGATGGATGTTGATGATAGTGTGTAGGATGCATAGCTTGTAGTGTCTGACTCTTTTTACGAATCTTTACTATGGGGCCTTGCTTTATATTTCTGCAAATTTGTTGCAATTTGTATACTATTTTGCCGCATTACGATCCGATTTACACCTATTTGCCTGCGGCAAATAGAAGCTTCTCACTTGTTTGCAAGTAGCAGGAAGTATATGCTGATCATGTAGTCTTTTTATACGTAGAGCAATATTAGTTCCTGGGACAATAAACCTATTCCAAGCTTTTGAAGAGACAGATAGCGTCAAAGATAAACGAGCGTATATTGAGGAGGTTTATGGGGTTATTCTATAATTAGTCAGGATGAGTCATGAGCAGTTACCGCCCCCAGACGATTCAGACCCAGCAAGCCAATATGACGTTCTATACCCAACAGTAGAACAGGCCATTGGAGCTGAGCCTTCGCAGTATATACCCACTAGCAGGGGGACTATTGACGGTTTGAGCCGGTTTAGATATAGGGCGAGAAGATTGCCTAGAGTCGACCTTAAAGAACAGGTTGAGTTGTTTGAGATAATTGCTGCGAACACACCTCGCGGGGAAGGTACTGAGAATGAAGGTGCAGCACAACAAGCCTTGGCCCGCATTGTCCATAGCTATATACCTCTGGCTATAGTCAGGGCATGGGCAGTACATAAACGTACCCCGTCATTAGATCTTGATGACTTAGTGGGGGCTGCCAACGAGGGCTTGATGGTGGCTATTCATAAATACGCGCAAAAGGAAGAAAAGAGAGCATTCCCCGACTACCTTGAGTATTATCTGCGTAAATATATAGTTCAGGAAATCGACGCTCAGCTATATCGAAAGCACTATATAAACAGCGAGTTGCGCGAGGCTATAAAAGCCTACAGGGAAGCGGCAGCTAAGCAGGCATCGCTCTATGACTCATCTCGGCATGAGATTGCTGCAGCCATGGGTGTCTCGGTATCCAGAGTCCTGGAATTAGAAACTCTCACCACCCCCCATTTTTTCTATGAGGGCGTAGGCGAACAAGACAACAATGAGCCCTTACTTGACAAGATATACACGCCAGAACGCGGGCCTGAAAGCAGGGATGACTCCGGGAAAGCGATTCTCATTGAGCGCGCTTTAACGCTATTGCCCCTTCACACCGCAGAGCTTTTACGCAAACACTACGGTTTGGACGGCCCCGCATACTCTGTTCGAGAGTTAATGGACATATACAACGTTGAGGAGAGTAGCATACGCGGTCTTATCTATAGCGGACAGGAAGAATTACGGACTCTTATACCTCAGCTCCAAAACGGGACGCTTGATCTAATTGCCTGGCGCGCAAACCCCAAGCATTGCCGTCGTAGAAACGTCCTAGTATTTTTGGCCTTAGTAGGTGAAGATATGCCGCTCCATCTGACTTTGGACGAGCTGCGTGCTACTGCTATGAATAGAGTGCACAATGTACATGCTCCCTGGATTTTAAAGGACGTGCTTATACGTATGTATGGCCTAAAAGATGGCAAGCCCATAGATGGCGTTGAAGTCGCTAATAGCCTTGGTATTCCAGAGGGTTCTATATATTACAGAGAGAAGCAAGCTTTCCAGGCGCTAGGCGTAACACTGCCTCCTAAAAAGCTGGAACGCCCCGGCAATAAATCAAAGACCTAGAACATTAGGCAATTACCCCCTCCCCCATAGAGTGCATTACACACCGGGTTCCTTACGGAACCCGGGTTGCACTACGCTTGACCCTCTATGGTTCAAGGGGATAATTGCCGAACATTAGGGACAGGCAAGCCGACATTCAAGCGGTTCGCAAGGTTCTTGCCGAAGGTAAAGTATCCCGGCTTTGGCTCGTCTATCCATAGAGCTCACTATGAGATCCAATCAGTGCGAAAATAATGACCGTCTCTCCTTTAATGATATACAACGTCCGAATATCACCGTTCACGCTCATACTCCAGTAACCGACAAACTACCCTTGAGTGGATGAACACGTAGTTTAGCCCGGCACGTGCCAGTCTTTGTCGCGTATGTTCCAGTGTGAGGGTTGTGAGGTTCTAGGTCTCGTTGATGGACGTCCGCTAGGAACGCAGACTCGCGCGCGACCAAACCTGCCATCTGCAGTGAAACAAAAGGCGACTTCCGAAGCGGTCTTTCATTACGCTTATGCTTGGCTGCTCATAGTTGACGTACCTTGCAGCTTTTACCGGCTAAGAGCGAGGTCTGCGAGATTGTAAAATAATTCCACCGATAGCTGCCGCCTCAAATAACGCGGCTGGAATAAGGAAAGAGTTCCTGCGCTCTTCTGCTTCCAATTGCGCTTCTATAGAAGTGGCTTGTTCTGCGGCTACTGAATGCCCCCCTGCTGCAAATGCAAAACATGCTCCAGCTACGGCTAGGAGTCCTAATCCAGTTGATTGGAGGATTCGGTCGATTCGGTCGATTCGCTCGCTCATAGATATAAGACTACCATGTAAGTGGTATTTTGTATATTGCCTACGCTTGGCTGGGGCTCGAGTACGCTAACCAAACTTTTGACCAGGATCTAGAATGCGACATTTAGGAGATTCGAGAACTTTTAGACGAGGAGTCGGCCGAGCCTGACCCATAATGGCCAAAAGGGTAATCATTGCGATCTTGACCAGGATATATTGGGCCGTGCTTTGCTATGCGCAGGAACGCTGGAATGTACTTCAGAAGCATGCGCATTCGCCCCATTTTGTGCGCACGGCGAAGTGAGCCGATTACCATCGGGTGAAAATAGAAGCGGAACACTGCACCGGCCTGGACGGATCGCCTACCGAAATCAACGTCTTCGCCTAGTATGGCACCTTCTTTGAAGCCTTTGATGTTGTCATAGTTCTCGCGAGTAGTTAGTAAAAAGTCGCCATTGGTTACCGGCTTTCGAGTTGCCAAAAAACTAACAAGAAATAAGCAACCAATCCCAAAGAAAATGCGATCAATAAAATTCATATTTTGAAATCTATGCATGACACCAATAACGAACGGTCCCGCAATATTAACTTTAGAAGAAATCTGCGCAAGTAGTTTTGGCGGCAATATAACATCGGCATCGAGAAATAGCAGATAACGATATTTTGCCCGTCCAGCACCTATATTTCTTTGGTGACCAATATCTCGCTTGGCTGTAAGGACGATTAGATCCGGCAGGCGATTTGCAAATGTTTTGGCAATTTCACTTGTGTTATCCAAAGAACGCCCATCCACCACGATGACTTGAAGTTTACCTGTAAAGGTCTGCTTGCTTATGGAATCGAGAAGCGGCGGTAAATAGCCTGCTTCGTTGAGTGTAGGAATAATAATACTGAGTTCGTTGATCACTATATGATAATACCAAGAAAGAAGAAAAAATTTGGTTGACCTATCACCCCTATCTAAAAATCAAACTAAAATATTCCATTTTACAGGGATAGTTCGTGTTCAAATACTATGGCTGGGGATGAGTCTCTCAACTGGCACCCCTTGCTCTCTAATTTTATCCTTATCGGCCAAAAATTAGAACAGCTTGGCTTTACTTATTTCAAAGGCTCGGTAACGGTTATCGACCCTTCGGAGGTGCAGTAATGTTCGGCCTCCGGAAACTACAAGGCAGCGATAATTTACTGTCCTCAAGCCTTCTCGATCAGAACAGCTTCTATTGTGCTTTCGAGAAAGACCTGGCATATGCGAAGCACGAGGTTATTGTAGAATCGCCTTTCATGTCGTTCAAGCGCCTAAACCATTTGCTGCCAATATTTCGCAAGCTTGTTCGGCGCAAGGTGCGAGTCGTTATCAATACTAAGCCACCCGAAGAACAAGACGCTGAGTATGTCTGGCAAGCAGAAGAATGTATCGCATTGCTACAGGAACTTGGCGTAGAGGTGCTAATTACTGGTGGCCACCACCGAAAGCTTGCTATTATTGACCGGCAAATTCTTTATGAAGGATCGCTTAATATCCTTTCGCAAAATGACAGTTGCGAAGTTATGCGTCGGATTTATTCAGAGCAGCTTGCAGTACAGATGATTAACTTCATTGGCATCAGCAAATTTATAGGGTGATAGACTAAGGAGTAACTATGGACGAACCAGAATACCAAACAACCAGAGAGGATGTGCTGGCGATGCTCAAGCATTTGCGTCACGTAGCGCCAGAGTACGCCACACCGGAAAATGCAGCTAAACTATTGGAGTGGCAGCATACCCACTACAAGAGCCTTGAAGAGCTTTACCCAGAACTGATTGAAGAAATCTTAAATGATCTTGAAGCGAGGTAGATTATGAGCGAAATACTAGGCATTGCCCATATCGGCATCGGTAACCACTGGGACTAGTCTCACCGACCCTTTTTGGGAGCGTCGCCGCTCTGTGAGACTGTGGGCGTAGCCGACCTACAGGTCACGCGCACGGATGCTATTACCGATTTTGCTGCCGATCCCGTAATAACCACCGACTATTGAGAATTGCTGGACGATGACCGTGTTGATGCCGTAGTAGTCACCACCCGCGACGATACCCACTTTAGTATTGCCAAGGACGCAATTCAGGCAGGCAAACATGTTTTAGTCGAGAAACCGGCCGCCGCAAACGCTGCCGAGCTGGCAGCCCTTCCTGATCTGTTCGATCTAGCCGAAGAAACTGGACGAAGGCTGTGGGTCTGCCACCCTCGGGAATTTGGTGACGGCCCATGGGGTGTGGCTGCACGGCTCATAAGCGACCCGTCACGGATCAGCGAAGCATTTGGCGTTGGGCCAATGGGCCAAGTGCGAGAGTTACGCCACGACTGCCACTATACCGTTCCGGGCCGGCAAGGGCTGCATACTTCATTTGCAGACGATAAGCTCAATCATACGATTGTGAGTGTACAAAGGAGCCTGCCTGGCGTAGTTGGTTTTCGTAATGCCGTACTGCTCGACAATGATGAAAGTCATTTTGACGCCCGCCTCGTTACTGTTTCGGAAAACGCAGCCGAAGACGGTGTTGTCATACGGGCTGGTGGTCGCCGCAGCGCCCATGCCGAGCATCACGGCGGTGGCGTATGGCGTGACTGGATCGAAGCTGTATTTGATGAGGGTGTATTAAGAGTGGAGCCAACACTTGGCCGAATAGCACTTACCTATGGCAAACAAGAAAAACGACCGCTAGAATTTGACCCACGCAAACTATACGATGACATGTTTGGGGCATTCAATACTGAGTTTTGTGCGTGCTGCGTTGGATGCCAAAAAAGATACGCCGCTTATGACAAGGCGCGTAGTGCTTCTTCCTCGATTTGCCCCACACGTCGAGCCAGGAGAGCTTTTAAATCTGCCTATCTACCATTTCTACTTAAAAACATCTGTAGAAGTGCCGATGGAGCCGACATCCGGCAAGACTATACGGCTGGAAGATAATTACAAGCTTAGCGATGAACGAGCTGATGAAGTGGTAGTCGCTTCGCGTAAAAACTATGGCCGTAAGTACATTGAAACCCCCTAACGAGAAACAGTCCAAAAAGCCTGTAGCTAAAAAGGCAAGGCAATCTGGAAGGACTGTATCAACGGGCCAGAAGCTTAATAATCGCAGTATCCTTGGAGGTAATGCGAGAAACTCTTAGCCTTCTGTGCACTGGCTAGCTATGAAATATATCGATATTATGATATAATATCGTACTTATGGTCGAGTCCGGCTTGTCATCTCCAGAACGGGATAATAACCCGAGTGAACTGGCTGCGCTGCATAACACATTGCAGACGGCCTTTGCTGACCCTGCAAATCCTATCGAGTCCCTGGCGGTACAGCAGGAACAGTTTAGCGCCGTTATAGCGGTGGCTCGTGAACAGTATTCCGACGAACGCGCCCAAGCACTTATAGATCACTACGCAACTATCGTAGATTTTGTGTGGTTCAAAGGTAACAGCGATACACTGCCTGCAGCATTAGGCTATTTTTGGGCAGGCAGTTCGCGTGACGACGATTGGGGCACGATCGGCTTCAAGGATGACATTATTGAGTCCGAGGTCTTTGATGCGATCACTCAAACGCTCATGCCGCTCGGCCTCGGTGACCTCTTACTGGAGCGTATAACCAATTCCGAGCGAAACCAAACGAAGATAGATGCCGCTTACAAGAATCTCGTGGACTCAACACCCGGAGCGAAGTGGTTCGAGGCCTTTAATGTTGGAACACCCCGAATGGAAATGCCACTTTCCGCGACAGAGCGAGCAGGGCGTGAAGCGGCCATACAGGAAAGTGCAATCCGACGCTTTGGTCCAGCGCCGCACATGCCCGACCGACCACATCTTGCCGCACATCGTCTTACAAATCGACAAATACTGCAGCTTGACGAAGAAACAAGCATACGCCCGCGTCCGCATACTAGGGACGACCTCGCCCTTAGAGGATTAATGCGTTACGTCGATGCAAGCATCGCTAAGCGGCGCATTAGTGATGCGCCGGTTGTACGTCAAGAGTACGATCCTGAGAGCGTAACGCTTAGTGAGTACGATGCCACCCACCAACGTATAGCAAGATATGATCTGGTAGAAATTGGTTGCTATGCGGCCGATGATAGCGGCTTGCCACTGGGTATCACTTACGATATTGATACCATATCGCGGGAGTTTTACGTTGACGCCTTTATACGGGCATACGCCGGATTAGGAAGTCATCGTGCAATATATGAAGCCGCCCTTGCTGAGTCGCGGCAGATCTTTCTAAATCCTATGATAGCTGGTTTCAACCTAGTAAGCGGCGGTAGTGTAATCCGTGCACTTTCATACCTCAAACAGGTTGCCAAAGACCATCCCTTCGATCAAGGACAATCATGGTCAGAGCGTAATCAATTTTCTCCAGACGAACGACGGGAGAAGTTCAGCCATCCTACACAAGAGGGGCATGAGCGAGAACAGCGTACACTTATTGGCACAATCGAAAAATATAACAACCCCATGCCTGGGACGATGCGCCTTTTGCAGCGCGGCAGGGCCGAAAGTCAACTCCCGTTGGATCTCGCTGACGAAAGTGAGGCCGACCTTATTCTTGCATTACGGAACTTTAAGGGTGATCCGCATGTACCAGGCTATCAACTCATTGCCGCCAATCGCCTCACACACCGCTATTACTTCGCATATATGCCTGACGCCGATCCGTACAGGCCAAATACCACGCCCATACCCGGGAAAACCAAGCAAGTCTTGGTGGATCAGTATGGACAAGCAGGCTTGTCAGGTCTTGCCCGTGATGTACGCAAGGCTAAAGACTTTGCTATATCTCGGCTTGCCGATTTGTCACAGCAACATAGTACGTATATGTCGCGGCCTCCAACGCGCCCGGATTTTACCTCCATGCTTACGAGTATTCCGTCCTTCACTGCCTTCGTTGACCGCAATAGATTACGAGGTACGTGCGACGTATACAGCGTATTCGGCAAACTATCCGTGAACGAGATACTGCCGCCGCGCCAGTCCTATGTAACGGCTGGGTACGTCATAACGGGCGAGAGTAACAAAATTAGCGCCGTAGCACACTCGCAACTTGCGATAACTGCCGACGATAATTACACGGTAGAAAGTATTATCGAGTGGACTGCGAGCGCCGAGAATAATCCCTCACGTGATTTTATCGAAAGTCGTAAGGGACAAGGAGTTGATACTGTATATAACGTGCCGCCGTCAAGCTCGTCGCGGGAGAGCATGACAGGGCCACCCTTAACTGCAAAAGAGCAGATTGAGGTATCAACTCGGCAATTACTTATGCAACTCGGTGTTGTGTTTGCGCCGGACGTCGCAGAGCAGATTCCAAACGAGTACATATTTAGCAAAGTTAAGGCGCTAGGCGGCAGGCATCTTATTGCTCAAACGCTTGGCGTTTTGCTTCGAGCCAATGACGTACCGCAATCCTCGGAAAGGCTATCGTCAGAATATACTAGTGAATTCCTTGGTGTTCTCGCTAAGATTGCAATCTTGAGGCAGCGCGATCGTACCGGAACAACTCATCCGCAACTTGACATGCTAGAAGCGGCATTAACGCCGGTCGTGCGTTTTGGAGAGGCTCCTGAGGTTAATGCCTCAAAGCGGTAAATAGAAGCCTGCCTTTGTTATGCTCGGCTTGGAGTTGAGCAAAATAGTCGGCGTCGGAGGAGTATTCGGGGCTTTTCATATTCTACCTTCTAGGGTGTTTGCTCTATCATTCGGCATTAGTTTACTAGAAGCCCATATCGCTCCATCGCCACTGCAAACCCATGATCTTCAACTCGTACTGTAACACAACATATTGCCCACCCTCCCGCACTTAGCGTACGGGAGGGTGGGCATGCGGGTAGATCCAAAACAGATTGTCGTAACGTTGCGCAAGAACAACGGACATGTCAGACAGACGGTAGTCATGCTTTTCATACCAGTCAGGCGTCCGGTCTTTTTCTGCGGGCCGCTCGACCGGTTCAAGAGTTTGGTTGTTATACCAGGCTGACATACCGTCTTCGTCGGTATCGTACGTTTCGTAGCCACGCATTATTAACTCGTTGCGGACGGTGGATTTGCCGGACCCCGAGGGGCCGGTGATATAGACGAGGGGCATTAGTGTCGCCCTTTCACGTAGGTTTCTTTTATATATTGCAGCAGATGGTGCCCCTTAGTTGTAGATTTTATTCTCGTTGGCCGGAAATTAGAACGGCTTGGATTTATTTACTGCAATGGCAAAGTAGCTATTTTGTAGCGTCGAGCAGATTTAGGCCGCGCACCGATAGTGTCAATATTTTCGGATCACTTGTTATGAATGTGCATTTCTCCGTGATAGCGACCGTGGCAAGTATGTTGTCAAAGGGGTCCTTATTGTCTGGATTGAAAATAGCGTATTTTTGAAGCGCAGAATTGCTCGGCGCAATAAGGTCAATGCCCATTCTGGGTAAGTCATCCATAACTGAGCTATCGAAATTCAGCTTGCCGATACTTGCCTTGATGGTCATCTCAAAAAATGAGAAATAACTTATGAAGATCTGGTTTGAAGTATCCTGGAGCGTTTCTAGTGTATTTACACCCAGTCTTGCATCTTCATTAATAAGCCAAATAAAGACCTGCGTATCAACCAAAAATTTCATTTAGCTTACTCGCCCTGCATGAGCGCAGCTATGCTTTGGTCTGTTGTGGTCGAGAACGCATTGGCCTTTGCCGTTACTTTGCCTTTGCCAATGGTAAAAACGCGTTTGTTCAGGGCAGTATTTTCTTGGTCGGATATTTTTACGAGCAGTACTTCGGGCTTACCGAAACCGCCAATATAGACTTTCTCGCCTTTTTTTGCGGCCGCAATATACTTGCTGAGATTCGTTTTGGCATCATGTATTGATATCGTCTTCATATTGCTATATTAGCTAAGTTAGCTAGATCAGTCAAGATATACATAAGTACTTACTTTAGTATTAACCTCTACTGTGCCAGCTGTGAATTAAGGGCCCTAGATAAGTAGATCTGAACGAATAGCTTGCGCAAGTTCCTTGGCGTTATTAAAGCGGCTATGGTCTGCGTGCAACGCGCGTATCCCTGTAGCTTCTGCAGTTTCAACATATGCAAGCACATCATTAACGAAAAATGTCCTCGAAATCGCTTGATCTGGGTACTGGTGTGCCTAAAATGCCTACGATTTTACTCACGTACTGGTCGGTCGTGAGGCGTGCGGCCGCAAATTCATGTGATAGGGGTGAAATTTGTGCCGCTTCTGCAGCGTCAGGTATTTTGCCACACGCTTCACGCATGATCTTTTCGTAGTTTACGGGCACGGCTACTTACCGAAAATGACGATGAACCAGCCCTATGTGTAAAGTCGCGTTAGCGTGGTAGGCTTATCCCAGCCTGCTTTGCGGCTGCGAGAAGTTTAGAGAGTTTAGTTTTAATAACTTCTGTTCAAGGGTAAGTTTGCTAAACTGTTTATCGGAAACTGTTTTGCCCTCTAACTCAGAAAGCATATAGTATATTTCCTTGATGTCACTTCTGAGCGCTTGTAGTTCATTTTGGATAGGCTTAATTATCTCACTTGATTGGCGTGTGAGGGCAGATTCGATAATATTCCGGATCTCATTTAAGTTGTCTGTCGTTAAACTCATGCCACTATTTTAGCATGCAGGGCCCGCTTGGGGAGCAGAGGAGATTTACATGGGGAGGTGGGATTCAAACTCCAAAAATCACCAAAAGCTTATCTGTTTGGGAACTGTTCCCTAAGGCCTGACTTATTGCCCGCCAGATATAAAATCAGCGCAATTAGAGCAACTAACAACCAACCGCCCACTACGGTTAAAAATAACCCGTAAAGAGCTGGCCCATCAAAATTCTACAGCGGGAGTCCAGTGGGCATCGTAGATTGCTAGCCATACCGCTTCGCTCATAATTATGCCTATTGCCGTAAATAGGGCTACGAAACTAAGGGTATGTCTTTTACGGGTAATACGATGGTCGGACTCGTCATTGTTATTCATCTTCATCGTTTCGTTTCTAAGCGCATGAGTTGAATGATCTCCCTTATGCGGTTTCGCCCCTTAGGATCGCCGCATACCGTGCTTAATAAAACGTACCGGCAAATACACCAAATTTCCAACATTCACCAAAACAACCAACGCATATGGCCAAAATAGAAAGACATTTTGCGCCACCGCGAGCGGATAGCCAACAAGATAATCCGCTTCAGACGCAGCCGTGCAGGTATAAGAATCACTCATAATAAGTAATTCATGTCCTGGCCCGCGTTCGCTGCAAATAGTTTTAAAACTCTCGAACGAAGCTAAAAAATCAACAGTGTAAATTAGCCCAAACAACATCCCAATGCCCGCTAGTACTGCAAAGAACTGAGCAGCCTTACCTTTGTAAACATACAAAGCAGAAAATAGCGGAACCAGAATAGTCACAAACGCAGCCATCAGCGATACATACAGCAGATTAATATTTCTAACCTGTAGATAGACAGATACCGCCAGACACATGAGGGCTATCGATAGAAGGATAAGGTGTTTTGGTTTGGGCATATTATTGGCCTAAGTCAATCCCTGGTCTTAGAGTAGTTTCTCCCGACGCAGCATTTCTGGTGGCAATTGTAGTAGCACTACAATCGAGCTTTTTCGGTGTGAAACGAACGTGCGGCGTCGTGAGAATGAGCAGCCGTTTAAGTAGTCCCTTGTGCCAGTGGGGCTTTACTGAGTGGCTTGGTTGAGGTTTTTGTAGCATGGCTATATTAGCTCGAAGACGGCAGACTTAAAAATTATCCACATTGCTATTGTACATGACTATACACTCGATGTATAGTATCTCGCATGACTGCTGCTTTTGCATTTTTGGGATTGCTCCATAAGGGCCCTACATACGGTTATGATCTAAAGAAAGCCTACGATGTTGTGTTTGGAAACGAGAAGCCCCTGGCTTTTGGTCAGGTATATGCTACGCTTGGCAGGCTTTTACGAGACAAGAAAATAAGTACCGAGGGCAAAGAACAACTTGGTGGCCCCGAGCGTAAGCGCTACGCCATTACCGACTTGGGCCGCCAAGAATTGCAAATATGGCTCGGCAAGCCGGAAGCTGCCCAGCCTGGGGCGCAAGCCGCTCTCTTTGTAAAAGTAGCGACCGCCATATTAATTGACGAATCCCCTGAGGCGTTTTTGGATATCCAGCGGGCCGCACACTTACAAAAGATGCGCGAGCTTACCAAGCTGCGGCGCGAGGGTGATCTGGCCCAAACCCTTCGTGCCGACTATGCCCTGTTTCATTTAGAGGCCGATTTGCGATGGATCGATGTAACCGCGGCACGCATTAACGAATTAAAAAGGGAGATTCAATCGTGACACAGAGGCAGCACATACTGCGAGCGCAAGAACTGCATAAATCCTTTGGCCAGACAGCAGCCCTGCGCGGGGCAAGTCTTACTGTTCAAAAGGGTGAAGTACTGGCGATTATGGGGCCAAGTGGCTCGGGCAAATCAACCCTGCTGCACTGCTTGGCCGGAATTTTAGTACCAGACAAAGGCGAAGTTTGGCTTGAAGGCACCAAGCTGAACGATCTGAACGAAGAAGCTCGTACCAAATTACGCCGCGAACAATTTGGCTTTGTGTTTCAGTTTGGGCAACTCGTTCCAGAACTGACAGCGCTGGAAAATGTGGCCCTTTCCTTACTATTGGCCGGTAAAAAACGCAGTGAGGCTTTCGCGACGAGCGAACCTTGGTTTGAACGCCTCAATATTGCCGGATTGGAAGAACGGCGTGCCGGTGAAATATCCGGCGGGCAAGCACAAAGGGTCGCCCTGGCACGAGCTTTGGCGTTGCAGCCAAAAGTCCTATTCGCCGATGAACCCACTGGCGCGCTTGATACGCTTGCTGGCGAAAAAGTAATGGAACTATTAACCGAAGCCGCCAGAAAAGAGGACGTGACAGTAGTGTTAGTAACGCATGACCCACGGGTAGCGGCGTATGCTGACCGCGAGGTTATTGTGCGGGATGGTGTAGTTACCGCTAATGCGGAAGGCTCGGCGTAATGATCCGGTTAGGACTACAGCTGGCATTTGGTGGCGGGCGTGAGGCCTTGGTGCGGCTACTGGCTATTGCGGGCGGGGTCATGATCGGCGTCGCGCTACTACTTTTCTCCATTTCTAGCCTGCAAGTTATCCGCAGCGGCACTGATTGGCCATGTTGGACGTGCACCACCACTAAGAATCATCAGCCAAGCGTAGATGAATCAAAAAGCGACCCTCTACTTTGGCGTCCGTGGATGGATATTTACAAAGGTAATACCATTAATATCTATGATGTGGCGACCAAGGGGCCAAAGGCTCCAATCATTCCCGGCCTTGATCGCATGCCAGGCCCCGGCGAATACTATGTCTCGCCCGCACTGGCTAAACTATTGGCCAAAGCACCGGCCAATCAACTGGATGACCGGTTTCATGGCAAAGCGGTTGGGCAGATTGGCAAGGAGGGTCTGGACTCTCCCGACATGCTGGCAGCTGTAGTGGGGTATGCACCCGAAGCGTTAGCTGGTGATAGCCGGACGAGTGAAGTTCGTAGCCTTGAGAGCCGGCCAGCGTCAAATGACGTCGGCGCATTTATCCAAGTGATGTTTGCCACAGGCGCGGCAGGTTTATTATTTGCGGTGGCAACGCTCATTACAACAGCTACACGGCTATCGGCGGCTCGGCGCGAGGAAAGGTTCGCCGCGCTTAGGTTAATCGGCGCGACTCCTCGTCAAATCAACCAATTAGCCGCAGTTGACGCTGCGTTGGGTGCGGCTATCGGGGCTTTAGCCGGTATTGGCTTATTTTATGTACTTCGTCCAGTTTTTGTCTGGACGGCAGCCGATTTTATAGCCTTTTTTCCCGAAGATCTGACACCCGGGCTTTTAGGTTTTCTGATTGTCCTAGTCGGAACTCCTCTTGTGGCTGCCGCCGTAGCAATGCTATCGCTGCGGCGGGTGCGGATTTCGCCGCTTGGCGTGGTACGTCGGATTACGCCTAAGCCGCCGCGAGCTTGGCGAGTTATACCGCTTGCAGCCGGTCTAAGCATTATGGCCTTGGCTTGGTATCTCAATAGCGATGTTCACGACACTGTAGCAAGAGCGAAGGCTACACCCTACTTTTTGCTCGGCTTTGCTCTCATTTTGCTGGGGTTGACACTAGCCGGTTCTTGGTTGACGATGGTCACCACGCGATTGCTGGCCAAACGGGCACGAAGTGCTTCATTGCTGTTGGCCATGCGCCGACTGGCCGACAACCCCAAAGCTGCTTTCCGGCCGGTCAGTGTGTTAGTTATTGCGACCTTCTTATGTAGCATCATCGCGGTTTTTGCTCCTCTTGTTACGGACGAACCAAACACTCGTTCCGCTAACCAAAACAACAGTTTTGCGCATTTTTTCGACGAGCAACATCCGCTTACCTCTGCCCATGCCACGACACTTATTGGCAAACTACAAGTAGTTCCTGAGGCGAAGGCTCTGTTGACATATGCAGCGGACACCCCGTCGAACGACATGCTAAATCGTCAGGTATTAGTAGTATGCGAGGATATTGAGCGGAGTGGAGTGGACTTGCCATGCCCAGATGGGGCTACCGCCCTCAAGTTGTCGGAAACGTTCGGCCAAATCTCTAGCCCGAAAGGTATGGACAATGAACCTGTTGTCATACCGCTAGCTGAACTTCGGCAGCGACCACTACGCACTCTTGCCGTCTTCTGGCACGACAATAATCCTGCTACTCGGGAGAGAATACGCACTGTTATGGCAGGGTATCCGGAATTCGCCAGCTCTACCCACACGACCGAGGGAGAATTCCGCGAACAAGATCGCAAAAATGTGGAACGCATACGCTTTATAGTCAATACAGCATTTTCAATCGTCCTATTTGTGGCTGGTTGTAGTTTGGCGGTCGCGGTTGGCGGAAGTCTGATCGAACGCAAGCGGCCGTTTGGCCTGCTGCGCGTAACTGGTACATCGCTTAAACAATTGCGTCGAGTAGTATTAGTAGAGTCCATTGTGCCGCTCGCGGCGGCCACTCTATTGGCCTCATCACTTGGTGCGCTGGTAGCGGTGATAATGATCAAAGCCTTCGCAGCGCCCAATGAGGCTATCCATCCGCCCGCAGCCGACTACTACGTGGTTATGCTAGCGGGTCTTGGCTTGTCCTTCCTGATAATCTCGGCAACGCTGCCAATACTTGGAGCGATTACCAAGCCTGAAAACGCACGTTTTGAATAATAAAACTTATAATATTAGGGTAATAGATGTTTTTCCGTAATCCCATAAATCACGAACGCGGCCTTAAGTTTGAAGAGTGGCAGCAAACAATCAATGAAGTTTTGCATAGACCCGGCGTACAGCAACAGCTCGGGCAATTGGGTGTGCGGCTTATCCACCTGAATCAAGCTGCTTTTTTACTAAATGTGCGTCATTCGGAGGTAAGTCTGCCACGTCGCTATCTGAAGACAGACCGTATCGGTATTTTGCCCTACCTTACATCGGATAATAATCTTAAACCCCACGATTCTCTATTCCAGCCGACACCAGCCCGGAAAGAACGTATCCAAAAAGCATTGGGGCGCGCCGGTGCTGTTAGTTCTAAGTGTAGAGTCAAGGAATTCGCCCGCCAAGCTATTGTACAAGTGACAGAGGAAGAAAAAACAGTACTAGTTAACCCTAAACGCTATGTGCATACAGGGATGGTGAGTCCCTATGATGCCGATACAGGAATACTTGTAACAAGCAGGCCACTTATTGTGTTCAGGCGGCAAGGCCTTCCTCGGAACCGAGTTTTGCGAGGCGCCGTAGGCGCTCATGAGTTAGTGCATGCTATTGACTTTGAAGAATTAACCGAAAAGCCGGACATGTGGTATCGGGCTCGTACAGTGCTACGGGGCCACCGCGTAGGGGCGGTAATTGCAGAAGACGGAATAGCTTCCGGCGACCTTACTAGATGGCGATTTGAACACGATGACAATGTCACTATAGAGGTTGAGGCGATACGTACAGAGTACAGTATTGATGCTGATGCGCTCCTCAATGGCGGCCTACAACTTGATGATGATAATCCCGCACCCCTTGCTATGGGCATAATGGGTATCATAGAGTTTTAGCTCAAATCTATTTTCCGCAGGAAAATAGAGAACTCCCATTTGCTTCGTAAACAGGAGTTACGATATGGAACTCAGCTTGAGCCTTGCTTCGGGCTCGCTGGTCGGCTGCCAGATGTAATCTTCAGCGTCGCTGGTAGGTAATTCGGCCTTCGTAGTCGTGCGGAGCTTAAAGTCATCTAGCCCACGGAAGCGTTTTAGAAGTCGTTTTTGAAGGGTCGCTGATTCGCAAACTGCCAACATTGCCGGAAGTTTTTTGTTAGTAAGCTCCCAGTCGCCACCATCAACATGGTCGCTATATTGCCGCATTCTTCGTGCAATCACAAAAAATGGCGTACTGTCTTCGAATAGCTCAAGAAAATAGTGTTTGGTTCGGGCTCTTGGCTGGGTGCTGGTTTTGAGGGAGATGAACGCATCGGGCAAAGGCTGGAAAAAAATGCTGTAATCCGCTAACTCGCTCTTGGTGAAAAATTCAATGCGGTCGCCGTGTGCTGCCTCAAGTTGGTTGCTTATGGCAAAGATGGCTAAGCACGGAAAAAATGAAAGCCTACGTCCGTTACTTCCTGGCACACCTCGACGAATTACTGTTGCACCACAGTAATCCAATACTCCAAGCCAAGTATTTTGGCGTTATATTCAACGATGCGCCAACCTACGAAGATATCGTATCCGGCACCCCGGACTGCTCGGTATTATCAGGGGTGAATATGGTATTTAAAGCAAAAAAGTCCCCTATGGGACTCATGGCTGGGGATAAGGTTCGAAGAGCGAGAAATGTATGAGGAACCAGTGAGCGAGGCGGTGGCTGCCAAGGTTCGGGAGCTGCTTGACTGCTAAAGCCCCCTTGGGGAGCGTTCGGCAAGCCACCGGGCAATGACAGGAACATCGAGGCGCTCGGTGGCTATTTTTACCGCGAAGTCTTCTATCTCTCCGGATTGAGCAACAAACGTGGTGCCGTTCATTCCAAGAAAAGTCAGGCCTGCCAAAAGAGCAGTCCGCTTATTGCCATCCACAAACGGATGGTCTGCAATAATTCCGCGGATGATGGCGGCCGCTTTTACATGAACGGTTGAGTATAGCTCCTCGCCAAAGACGTTCTGCGTTTGCGTAGCGATTGCCGATTCAAGACGACCAAGATCACGTAGTCCCTCTCCGCCGCCCGTCTTACTGATCACTAATGCATGGATTTCCAGTAAATGTTCTAAAGAAAGGAGTTTCATCTTTGTGAGAGATTCTCAAAATCTTTTTTGTAATTTGTAAGAATACTCTTTGCCGCAGCAATGACCTTTTGGTCTTCACTGTTGGTACTGTGTAGTGGCCGCACAATCACTTCCACTTCGTCACCGAAGTCAATGTTCTGGCGTCTTAATTCTTTTGCAGGAATAGTAACGCCACCGCTTGAACCGATCTTAATAACTTTTTGAATGCTTTGAATCATACTCTTTATTATAACGATATTATAATACTATGTCTAGAGTGTAGTTTGCGATTATGTCTGGCTGGGGGTGAGGGATTCGAACCCCCGAATGACGGGACCAAAACCCGTTGCCTTACCACTTGGCCAACCCCCAATAATTGAGCTTGTTAACAGCGCCATTTTACAGCAAAAGAGAGAATTATTCAATTAGCGGAGAGCTCTGGCGGCCGGGCCGGACTGTTACTTAAAGTTAATGACAAAGTAGTGACAAATTTTGAACTTTTTAGGCGGGAACGTGGTGCTCAGATATCTGGGGTTAAGCAGTAATGCGCAGATGGAGAGGTTAAATAGTGGCCCCAGGCGGCGGCAAGATGGCAGTGGCAAGCTTGTTGTTCATAAAGGTGCTGGCTATGAGTAGGTGATTTATCCGTCTTCTATATATGCTTCGGCCATTTCATCCATGCGGTATAACATACTTATATAAGCTTTCGTAATCCGGTTTGCATTTTTGGTTTTTAGTATTGTCGTAAGCAAAGTTAATGTCGTACAGTGGTAGTATCCTATGGTAAAAAAAGACGAAAATGTAGGTCCGGCCGAATTTATCGCGCCGCTCAATATGAACGGGCTACAAGGGCGCATGTTGCACATGCCGGCCAAAAAACCAGGCGGGCGCGAGATTTTGGTGGTGTACGGCCACCATGCCCTGCTTGAGCGTTGGTGGGGGGCTATCCAAAACTTCAATACTTATGGTGCGGTTACCATGCCCGATCTGCCCGGGTTTGGCGGCATGGATAGTTTTTATAAAATTGGAAAAAAGCCGACTATCGATGCGTTCGCCGACTATCTAGCTGCATTTATTAAGATGCGCTACAAACGCCGCCGTTTTATTATTGTGGGGATTTCGTTCGGGTTTGTGGTGGCGACACGCATGCTGCAACGATATCCGGAGCTCGCAAAGCGTATCGATTTTTTGGTAAGCGCTGTTGGATTTGCTCACCACGAAGATTTTACGTTTTCACGTAGTCGGCTTTTGTTTTACCGCTTAACAGCACGAGTGGTATCGTGGCCAGTCGTAGCGCTGCTTTTTCGTTTGATTGCCCTGAATCCTTGGGTGCTGCGCAAGGCATATGCTAAGACGCATAATGCCAAACATAAATTTGCAGAAGTCGCCGCCCTGCCCGAACAGTTTGAAATGATGATGGATATGGAAATTAAATTATGGCATCAAAACGACGTGCGCACCCACATGGTAACCACGAGCGAATTTTTAAAGTTGGATAACTGCAAAAAGCGCATACCCCTGGAAGTGTGGCATGCCAGCTCCAAAAACGACCAGTATTTCGACAACCACGTTGTCGAGCAGCACATGCGGGTAATATTTAGCGATTTCCACGGCTTGACCCTCAATATGAAGTCGCACGCTCCGAGCGTCTTAGCCGACAAAAAAGAAGCGGCCGCATTTATCCCTCCTAAGCTACGCAAGGCGTTATCGCGGCAATAAGGCGTCAAGATGGTACAATGGGGCTGATATGAAGATCGGACTGGTTTGCCCCTATAGCATCGCAAAAGGCGGCGGCGTACAGGAAATTGTGTATGCCATGCAGCACGAACTGAATTCTCGCGGCCATGATGCTTATATCATTACGCCCAGGCCCCAAGATTATACCGGCGAACCCCGCGAGCGTATGCTGTTTGTCGGCGGCGCAGCCGATTTTAATTCACCCCTTAGTACGACATTCCAGGTATCAGCGAGTGTAAGCGATACTATCAACCGCATGCTCGAGACAGAGCAATTTGATATATTGCACTTTCATGAACCATGGGTTCCTATGCTCAGTTTTCAAATGTTAAGCCGTTCGAATACCATAAATGTTGCTACATTCCATGCCAAACTGCCCGAGAATATAATGAGCCGTACCATGGCACGGGTGGTGACGCCTTATACAAAATCGGTGCTCCGCTATATTCATTCGTTTACGGCGGTTTCGGACGCCGCCGCCGAGTATGTCAGTACGCTTACTGATGAATCGATCGCTATTATTCCGAATGGCATTGATCTCAATCATTTTAAACCCCCGAAGCGGTTCATTGATGGCCGCAAACGAAAGACCATATTGTATGTTGGCCGTCTCGAACAACGCAAAGGCGTCAAATATCTGTTGCATGCTTTTAAGTTACTGCAGGAGGTGCGGCCTGACGTGTCGCTCGTTATTGCCGGTGACGGAGTTGACCGGACAAAATTGGAAATGCTGGCAGTCGATCTTGAGCTTAAAAACGTTACATTTATGGGCTACGTCAGCGAAGCTGATAAGCAACGGCTTATGCGCAGCGCTGATCTGTTTTGTGCCCCGTCGCTGTATGGCGAAAGCTTTGGGATTGTATTGCTTGAGGCCATGGCCAGCGGTCTGGTGACAGTAGCCGGCGATAACCCCGGATACGAAGCCGTGCTTGAGGGGTTAGGTGCGATTTCGCTGGTTAACCCGAAACACGGCGCTGAGTTCGCTCGCCGGCTTGAACTGCTTTTGCACGAAACCGATTTGCGTAAGCTATGGCGTAAGTGGGCTCTGCAAGAAGCGCGCCAGTACAGCTATCAACGTATTGTGAGCCAATACGAAGAAGTGTACCGGCAGGCTGCGCACTATGCCTAAAGTATTGAAAGTCGGCATGGTTTTTGACGACTCGCTGGACAAGCCGGATGGCGTGCAACAGTACGTACTTGTTTTGGGACGGTGGTTGGAACGGCAGGGCCACGAAGTGCACTATTTGGTTGGTGAAACCAAGCGCACCGATCTGCCACGTCTGCATAGTTTGAGCCGTAACCTCAAAGTCCGTTTTAATCAAAACCGCATGGCTATGCCCCTGCCGGCCCAGGCGGCCGGCATACGCGCGCTGCTTGCTAGTGAACACTTTGACGTACTGCATGTGCAGGTGCCGTATAGTCCGTTTTTGGCCGGCAAAATTATAACGCGCGTTGCGCCTCGTACCGCAGTGGTTGGAACGTTTCATGTTGCGCCCCATTCCGGCCTGGTGACTTTTGCCAATCGTTGCCTCAGGCTGGCTGTGACCCGTAGTTTCCGGCGCTTTGACGCCATGATTGCTGCACCGGCCGCTGCCGATTTCGCTAAAAAAACATTTGGCGTAGATAGCGAACGTATACCTTTGCCGCTTGAACTTGACCAGTTCTACCATGCCAGCGCCTTTCCAAAGTATGCCAAAGGCCATACGGTCGTTTTTTTGGGCCGCTTGGTCGAGCGCAAAGGCTGTGCGCAGTTGCTGCAAGCTGTGGCGCACGCCAGACAATCTGGCATATGGCCCGTGGATACACGGGTGATTATTTGCGGTGGCGGCCCGCTAGAGCAACGACTGAAGGCATATACCCAAGAGTATGGCCTTGTTGGCACTGTGTCATTCGAAGGCTATATTAGCGAAGCTGACAAACCGCGTTACCTGGCGTCTGCCGATGTGGCTGTCTACCCTAGCACCGGCGGCGAAAGCTTCGGTGTGGTTATATTAGAGGCTATGGCGGCGGCGCGCGGTATAGTACTGGCTGGCAATAATCCAGGCTACGGCAGTATTTTGGGCGAGCGCCCGGACCAGCTTTTTGACCCTTATGACGTGCCTGGCTTGGCTGGTAAAATAGCGGCCGCGTTGCAAAACAAAGCCCTCCGTCACGAAGCGCGGGCGTGGCAGCGGCAGTATGTGCGGCAATTCAATACCGACCAGGTGGGACCCCAAATCATTGCGGTCTATAACCGCGCGTTGCGAAAGCGCGAGCAGTAATGCATAATACGAGTTAAGTATGTTTAGTTTCGGCTCGAAGGACAAAAAAACTCCGCTGATTGACATTAATATTCCTAACCGGACGATTATTCGAGTACTGATTCTGGTTGTAATTGCCATGCTTGCATTGGCCGCCTTGCGCCAGGCCGCACATGCCCTTACCCTTATATTTACCAGTTTTTTCTTGGCTTTGGCGCTTAATTCGCCGGTTAATTGGCTGGCTCATCGCTTGCCTGGCAAAATCCGTGGCAGCCGCACCGTTGCTACGGCAGTCTCATTTTTTGTGGTCATTCTTATTCTATTTGGCTTTTTGGCCAGCATTGTACCGCCGTTGGTACGGCAGACCAGCAATTTTATCAGTGAAATTCCGGCCCTTGCTCAAGATGTGCGCGATCCGAATACCTCGCTCGGCCGCTATGTCGAAAAATATAATCTGGAAGGCCAGGTCGACAAATTTTCGGAACAGCTTTCCGACCGGCTCGATAACATTGGGGGCGCCGCGGTATCGAGTGTATCCCGTTTGGGCAGCAGTATTTTTAGTATATTAACCATTCTGGTACTAACCTTCATGATGCTTATCGAAGGTCCCCGATGGCGGCGATTTTTCCTGGATGTCGTGCCAGACGAACACCGCCCGCGTATTGTCCGTTTGGGTGCCGATATGTATCGCGTAGTCAAGGGGTATGTGAACGGCCAGGTGGTGCTCGCGCTCATCGCGGCGCTTATGCTGCTTCCGGCGCTTTTGATATTACATGTCAGTTATCCGGCCGCCTTGGTGTTGGTAGTGTTTATTTGCGGACTTATTCCGCTTGTCGGACATACTATTGGAGCGGTAATTGTTACGTTGGTAGCATTGTTCGAGTCCCCATTGTCCGCAGTGCTGATTTTGTCGTATTACATTTTGTATCAGCAGATCGAAAATTACATCATACAGCCGCGTGTGCAGGCTAACTCTACTAATATGTCACCGCTTCTGGTGTTTGGCGCTGTTATTATAGGGGTTAACTTTGGCGGTTTGTTTGGCGGTTTAGTGGCGATTCCGCTGGCCGGTTGTGCTCGTATTCTTATTTTAGACTACCTGCGCACGAAGCGTATTATCGAAAAGTCTACCCTCGACGCTGCTGTTAAACCTGAAAAATAATCTAAGGCTTTAGGAAAAAAGTTACTGTACCATACAGGCCGTTTCGGTACAGTGCTGTATTTGTTTGCGGTGATCGGCATTGGCACGCTGCCACACAATGATACCGGCGATGATAGTAACACAGAGCGCAGCCAGTATGGCTACCATGCCTATGTCCGTAAAGCCCGCCTGCGCGTTTTGCTTTTTCATGCGTTACCTTATTTGTAACTATACCAAAAGCAGGGTGTTTATTACCCTACAACCGGTACCAAATGGGCCCTTGAGCGGTATCGCGCACCCCCAGGCCCTGCTCGGCCAATTGCTCGCGCACTTTGTCGGATGCTGCCCAGTCTTTAGATTGCCGCGCTGTTTCGCGGTCAGCGATCAGCTGTTTTTGTTTGTCCGTAATGTCCGGCCGACTTGCAAGCTGCAAACCGAATATGCGGTCTAGTATGTTTAAGAGCGGTTGGATTTTTTCGGCGGTAATGCCTTGCTCTTCAGCACCATTAGCAAGCGCAGCCAGTTGGGTTATGGCTGTGGGTGTATCGAGATCATTCTGTAGGGCGCCTATTGTTTTTTTAAGTGCTTCCGCATAAGTTTTGTCCAGATTGGTCTGTTTGTCGGCCGCACGCTGGTGTTTCATATCAGCCCAGGCTTGCAGTTTTTTCAGCAAGTTGCCGGCCGCTTCCAAGCTTTCCCAGGTAAAGTTTACCTGGCTGCGGTAGTGGGACTGCAATATCTTTAAGCGAAAAGCGAGCGGGCTATAACTTTTTTGTATGATATCGCTGAGCGTGTAGAAGTTATTAGCCGATTTGGACATTTTTTTGCCGTCTATCAGTATATGCTCGTTGTGAACGAAAATAGCTGCCATTACCGGATTTTTTTCGAGGGCGGTGCTTTGGGCTATTTCGTTTTCGTGGTGTGGAAACATAAGATCAATGCCGCCAGTATGGATATCGAACGGTTGGCCGAGCGCTTGACGGCTCATAACTGAACATTCGATATGCCAGCCCGGACGTCCTGCTAAATCATGACCATCCAAAGTAAAGTCCCATGCCGGTTCATCTTGCTTGCGCGTTTTCCATAGTGCAAAATCATGTGCCGATTCTTTGTCGTATTCGTCGTTTTGAATGCGCGCCTCGCTGGTGTTATGGATGGTAATTTCGAGCAGCTGCCCATACGTTTTTCCGTTTTTTCGGTAGGCTTCGATAGAAAAATACACACCGTCGTCCGCGATATAAGCGAAACCGTTTTTGTATAGGCTGATAATTAGCTGTTTCATGCCTTCCATAACTGCCGGATCGGTGGCGCGAAGGAAGTGCAGCGCCTTTGTGTCGTTGCCTATGGCGTGCATGTCGTCTAAGAACAGCGCAATGTATTGGTCGGTTAGCTTGCGTAATGCTTTTGCCGGATCTTCGTCCGGGTATTGCTGCCGGCTGCGGCGGATAGTTTTGTCATCGACATCGGTGTAGTTCATGGCGTGCGTTACGCCAAAGCCAGTTATGGCAATGGTTCGCCGGAGCGTGTCGGCAAATACGAACGAGCTTAGGTTGCCGATGTGCGCGTGGTTGTACATTGTCGGGCCACAGGTGTATAGACGGATAGTACGGCCATTTAGGGGGTTTATCTCGTCCAGTTGACGTGTAAGGGTGTTGTAGAGTTTCATGGTGTTCTTTCTGGAGCCTGCCGTATTTGTATGGCTATGGAGAGTCCTGTTTGAGGTTGTCGAGCAGTTCGGTGGCTTTTTGTATACATTCCGATTTGACCTCGTTGAATGGGCGGCCCTTAGTTATCTTAAAACCGCTGGCGTAGGGGTGGCCGCCGCCGCCAAAGTGCGTGGCAAGTTCGGTAGCAATGGGAAAGCCGAAATTACAGCGTATCTTGGCGGTAATGTGCCCGTCGTTATACGTTTTAAAGGCAATGGCTGCTTCGGTGTTAGTGGTCATGCGCATGTCGTCTATAGCTAGCATGGATGGATTATATTGCGGACTGTACGTTTCTATTTCCTTCCAGGGAATAGAAACAACCGCTATACGGTTGTCGGCAAAATATTCGATGCGTTGCAGTAGTTCGCCTTTGTAATGCACCAGTTCCGGGCTTTTGCGCATTAATTCGCGGCGTTTTTGTTCGAGCGCGGCAATATTTACTCCATTCTCTACTAGCTCACCGACAATATGAATACTCCGTGCACTGGTAGCCTCGGTCGTGAGCCCCAGACTATCGGCCATGATAGCTATTACTAACATTTCTTTGGCTGTTTGGTTGAGAGGCCAATCGAGCGTGTGTGCCAGCTCGTAGATAATTTCCGCAGTCGCAACGGCAGGGTGGTTGCAAACGACATGTGCGAAGTCAATACTGGCTTCGCCCGGATGGTGGTCGATAATAATCGATGGTTTGGCTGCCACCCACCCCTTTTGCTTGGTTTTTTCCAGTTGCTCAAACAGGCTGTCAGCGCTGGTGTCGACAATAATGCTGGCATCAAATTGGTGGGGGAGTTCTTTCGTTACCCTATCCCAGCCCGGCAAGTAGGTCAAATAACTGGGAATATCCACGCCGCAGTACAAAATGGGCTCTTTGCCTTGCTCATGCAGTATTTGTTCCAGGGCTAGCGCACTGCCTATGCTGTCGCCATCAGGATTGTCAGCTTGCAAAATAACCACGCGCTGCGCGCTACCTAAAATGGATGCTATTTTCTTTGCCTCGGGATATCGCATTACGCTGTATTATAGCACCGCTTGCCTAGTAATTTCCCTGTTCAATGGCCGTTTTTATATAGTCTCGGTCTAATACCCAGGCGGGGGTGGGCACATAACCGCTATCCGGGCCGGCTGGAATATTGGCCACTACGTTATTGTGTTTTTGGGCAGCCTGCCAAATTGCGGGCGTACTGGGGCTGCCAGCAAAGCTCATACCCTCCACTGTTAGGCGGGGGCTTAGGACTACACCGCCACTGGCGCCATGTTGTATGGTGTACGCACTCAATTCGGGCTTGCGGCTAGGTTCAACACCCGTCAGATAAATGTTATAAGGGCTTGGGGTGGCGACGACTACTCCATTGTAAGAATGCTGTTCCCCGTTCTGGTAATTAGCAAAGAATGCCCAGTCTCCGCGTTTAGGACTCTCTGATGAGAGTGCCAGGCTTGTTTTGCCTAAGTGCCGCGAGATACGTAGGATAGCTAGGTCGATAGTCTGCAAAAGCGGCTTTTCACCTTGTTTGGCCGGCGGGTAAGTCCCTAGATCGCCAAACACGCCATCTCTTTCGTAAATGTAACAGCCGCCGGTAATGTGGGCTCTTGTGCCATAGTTATCACTCATTACTATAGCCGCCCAGTTTGGTTGCGCAACGGTATGTGCGGCTACCAGGGCTATTTGTTTACCCTGCGGGTCGCTCGTAAGGAAGCCGCTGGCTCGGACTAACTGGGTAACCTTAGGGTTGTCAGGACTAGGAGCTAGGTATTCAACGCGCACCATTGCACCAATGGCTTTGTCGGCCAGCGCTACAGTGTTCAGCGTGTCCTGCGTAAAAACACCCCGGCTGTCAGCTGTAAGCCGCAGAGGCTGAGGCTGCGTTTGCTTGGGCTTACGAACCGGCAGCGGTGCGTTAAAACACCGGTGAGGGTATACGGGCGCAGCAACAGCCTTCTCTCTTTGCTGCTCTAAGGCGGCTATGTGGTCGGTAGTGATCGTGTCGCCGGCTAGCGTAGCAAGGCACAAGAGGCCAATTCGCAAGCCTTTGCTAAGCCTTGTGCCCGTACGTCGTGATTTTTCAGACATAATTACGTATCTTAACAATAATTATGAATTTTATGCAACTTTTTCTGTAGTGATCTATAAGGATATGGTAGCTTAGAGGAAATGGCCGGCTATTTTAAAGAGTAGTGAGCTGATGCCTAAAGCGCTTGGCGGCCTTCGAGTGCGCGAGTCAGCGTGATTTGATCGGCGTATTCGAGGTCCACGCCTATGGGCAGGCCGCGGGCTAATCGGGTAACTTTGACTGTTCGGTCACCGATTTGCTTTTGGATGTACAAGGCGGTTGATTCCCCTTCTACGCTGGCATTGGTTGCTAAAATAATTTCTTCTATGTCGTCATCGTCGATGCGTTTAACTAGTTCGGCAATCCGTAATTGTTCCGGGCCAATGCCGTCAATGGGCGATACCAGGCCGCCTAACACATGGTACGTACCGTGGAACTGTCCTGTTTTTTCCAGGGCGACAATATCGAACGGTTCGGCGACCACGGCAACTATTTTTTTATTGCGTTTCGGGTCGGTGTACAGTTCGGACAACTCCTGGCTTGCCGGTACCAAGGCGAATGTTTTTTTGCAAACGCCAATACCGGCATGCAGGGTTTGTAACGCAGCCGCTAACTCTTTAGCTTTGCCTGGATCATTTTTAACCAGATAATACGCATAGCGTTCGGCTGTGCGCGGCCCTACGCCGGGCAGTTTGCCAAGTGCGTCAATGACATCGGTTAAAGCCGGTGGCAGAATATGCATTGTGCTATTATCTCACGTATCCGGGTGTCGTTTGAGAAATGCGCCTATCATGGCAAGAAAGTCTTTTTCTGATAATTCTATCAATTGCTCATTGGGAGGCGGCTCAATCCTTCTTCCGCCCTCTTCTGCCGCTTCCTGGAATGCGCTACCTTGTAAGACGAAATTACGTTTATCGGGGCTTTCATAAATGCTTGGCCCTATTTCTTCCAGTGGTGTGAGTGGAGGGGTGGGATCGGGTGCGTGTTCCATTTTTATGTCTCTAGAGTTTGTTCGCGGAGAGATCTACAGTCCCAAGTCCCCGAGCGCTCCCATCATAGGCTGCATTTTCTCGGCGGCTAGTTTTTGGCTGGCCTGGATAGCCTCTTTTACCGCTTCCTCAAGCCAACGCTCCAACTGGCCGATATCGTCGAGATCCACATAGTCCGGGTCGATATGGATCTTTTTGATCTTTTGTTCACCAGTAATCTCTACTTTTACAGCTCCATCACCTTTCTCGACGGTAATAATCTGCTTTTGCAATTCCTTCTGTAATTTTTTAACCTTTAATAGCATCTTTGCCTGATCAAAACGGCTCATTTTCTAAACTCCTTTATTATCTCATTGTATCAGATATCGAAAAGGCAGCCCGGGTTGCGGGCGCGTTCGGCCAAGCAACAAAATAGTGCTGCGTCGAGTACCACGTCGTTACAGCAATAGCCACTACAGCCAATCCGGTGCCAACGCTTTGGGCAATAATATTGCGCGGAAATACCATATACCACCGGTCGAGTAGTAAGCCGATGCCTGCCGCGATTACGATGTACATAAACGGTACAACAAGGCTAAGGCTCACTGCCCCGCCCAAAGATAGTACTGCGATACCGCCAATGAGTACCGACCATAACATGACTGAACGTCTGAGCTTAAAATAGCGAAGGTATAAGTAGATACCAAGACCGAACATGGCAAGACAAAACGCGTCCAATACAGGCAAACGGCCTAGCCATTGCTCTGGCGCTGCTGGGCCGCGGAAAAAGAGATTGAATGGTACTTGTGCTGCATTGCGCACTATATCAAGCGGCGCAGGCCATCCTTCGGCCGGCAAGCCAACCAGTACTTTCGCGATATCCGGCGATTGGTATATGCCCCAGCCCAGCGGCGCAATGATCGCGAGTAATAGCACGCCGCCCACGCTCGCTGCTAGCAGGTGCTCTTTAAAAATGCGGTCAAGGGTCCGCCATTGCCATAACACGCCCAATACGACAAACCAGACCATACCTGGCACGTAAAGCAGTCCGCTGGCGAGTGCCACGCATGCTAAAAGTGCTGCCGGGCTTTGGGTGTTTCTTAGCCATAGTCCGCAGGCTATTAGGGCCAGTAACCCAAATAGCAGTACGTCCGGTGTACCTAAGCGCGCGGTATGTAAGAACCACGCCGACGTACCGAATAAAAGCGTGCCTATCGTAGCGCTGCGCAGACCATGCCAGTGTTGTACCAGGAAGAAAAAGGCCGCCAAAGTACCCAACCCAAGCAATACGGCGGCAACACGCGTAAACAACAAAGCCGGGTCGCCCAGGGCTAAGAGTCCGCGGGTTAGCAACGCAAACGGCGCATTAACCGGGTGGTGCAAAATATATTCCAGGCTGTTGCTAGCCTGAAAAGTTTGCTGCTCGACAGCAGCGTAACCGCCTGTAAGAGTGCCCAGTTGCCACCCCAACAGTGTTGCGAGCGCCACCGCCAATACACTATACAGGGCGAGGAGTTGCCAATGCATAGAAATGAAATGACGTAGTTGGCGTTTACCCATACTTAACGCATATTATACTCTATTCTATCCTTTAGCTGTTAAAGCTAAGCGTACTATTTTAGCTACCACAAAGCGCAAGGCGAGATGGGTGCTGGTTTTATGTATCCCAAGGCATGTGTAGGGGCGGACCACCTACGCTACACTATGAGCCAGGCATACAGAAAAAAGCTCGCGCCCTTTTCTAAGAAGTCAGGGATTAAATCCCCTAACAGGGAGGAATTTTGTGAACTTTGGACTACTCGTCGGGGAATTACTCTTGGAACGGGTCGCCGTGTTTTCTATCGAGGCTTCTGAAACGCTGCTTGTCACGGTCGAAGTACAAATCTACGTTATCGGTGGGGCCGTTACGATGTTTTTTAATAAGAATAGTGGCGACATTTTTGTTTTCGGTTTCCGGATTGTAGTAATCCTCGCGGTAAATAAAGGCTACGACGTCGGCGTCCTGTTCGATAGAGCCGGATTCGCGCAGGTCGGCGAGTTGCGGGATTTGCGGGTTACGATTTTCTACCGAACGGCTGAGTTGGGACAAAGCAATCAACGGTACGTTCAGTTCGCGCGCCACGCCTTTCAGCCCTCTGGAAATTTCCGAAATCTCTTGCACGCGGTTATCGCTGCCGCCAAATTTGCTTCCGCCGCTCATGAGCTGTAGGTAGTCGACAATAATGAGCCCTAGTCCGTGTTGATGCGCTTCGCGCCGGGCTTTGGTGCGCAGGTCGCTGACCGTAATACCCGGCGTGTCGTCAATGTACACCGGTGCTTCCGAAAGTGTACCCATAGCCTGTCCTATTTTTTCGAAATCTTGGTCGGTTAGGTTGCCGGTGCGCAGCGCCCA
This sequence comes from Saccharimonadales bacterium (SeqCode), assembly GCA_035248005.1. Classification (GTDB taxonomy): domain Bacteria; phylum Patescibacteriota; class Saccharimonadia; order Saccharimonadales; family UBA4665; genus PMNU01. The sequence goes on along the minus strand of DATFHU010000021.1, from coordinate 9,869 downwards.
AGCGTCGACTCCAGATTCCATAGACAGCAAGCGGTCGACCAGCTGCTCCTTGCTCATTTCCAGGCTAAAGAACAGCACCGGTTCTTTAGCCATAACTGACACATTGTGCGCCAAGTTAAGCACTAACGCGGTTTTACCCATGGACGGCCGCGCCGCCAGAATAAACAAGTCTGACCGCTGCAAGCCTGCCAGTACATTATCAAGATCGCGGTAGCCCGTGGGTACGCCGCGGATTTTGCCTTTATCTTTATGCAGGTCATCCAGACGGTCAAAGCTTTCAGCCAAAATGGTTTCCAGGCTTACCACGCTTTGCTTTACGTGTTGTTGGCTTACTTTGAATAGGCGCTGCTCTGCTTCTTCAATAAGTTCGCGCAGTTGTTTTGATTCGTCATAGCCTAAGTTAGTAAGGTCTTGGCTGGCCCGAATAAGACGCCGCCGCATCGCTTTTTGCGCGACAATTTCGGCATATTGCTCGACGTGCGTAGCAGTAGGCACAAAGTTGGTCAGTTCGGTCAGGTAGGCCGGCCCGCCCACCATATCTAAAAAGCCCGTACTTTTGAGTTGATCGGCAAGCGTTAGAACATCGATAGGGCTGCGGCGTTCATATAATGCAAGAATGGCCTCATAAATACGTGCGTGGCGCGGATCGTAAAAATCCTCGATACCAATAACATCGGCAATCTTAACCAACGCATCGGAATCAATAAGAATAGCTCCGAGCAAAGATGCCTCTGCTTCTAGGTTCTGTGGCTGCTGCTGCGATTTGGTCCCCGGTTCCATTCCCTCTTCTCATTTAGCTTCAGCACCGGACGGCTAGCATCTTATTTTTTAGACATCCTGGAAGCTAAAATGCGTTATCCAAAACACATTTTTTGACCCATACATGTCCAAGGAATAAGATGCTAGCCGAAGTTGCCTCGGTTCTTATGATTCTAGCACTTCGGCGCCACCGAAGATATTGCTTATGGTTGCGACGGTAGGGTCAAGTTGCTTTACCGGCCCTGCGGCAGGCGTTTTTTGTACTGTATGCACCACTTCGTTCGTAGCGGGTGGCAGGGCCGGAGGAAGGCTTATTGCTTCGTCCGGGCCAAGTGCTTCGCCTACAACGCACTGCAACTGAATGTCCTGGCCGGTAACTTGCGTAATGAGTTCGGATAAGACTTGTTTGTTGCGGGTTTCGTTTAAGCGTTTTTGATGAAAGGCATAACCGCATTCCAGCGTAATAATGCCGGGCTCGAAATTAGGCCGGGTGGCGCGGACGATACTGTACAACGTATTGTGCCGCTGTTTAATTGCTGCTAAGATGTCGGGCCAAATGGATTGGTCGATGGGAATATTTGTATTTGGAGTGATAGGCTTGTCTCCGCCCGCTGCAGATGTATCACTAGCGGCTGCCGGCGGTTTTTCGGGTGGTCCCTTTGGAGCAGCCGAAGCTTTTTGCTCGGTTTTGTGGAACGTGCTGGGATGCGGCTCTACCTGTACCTCGGGTTTTGTCCGTACCGATTCGTGCATTACTTTGCTGACCTGGGTTGTTTTTTGCTGCGGCGTGCCTTGTACACCAGGCGCGGCAAGGGCTGTATCGAGCAGGGCGATTTCAAGCAAGCTGCGCGGGTCTGCCGAGGCAGGTATCTCGATGAGTTTAGCGAGGAGAACAAGCAGCTGGTCACTTGGCAGGGTTGCCGCACCGTCTAATAGTTGTTGCCTCAGCTCGGTGCCAATTTGCCGGGCTATTTGTGCTGGCTCATGCCCCTGGTGGTGTATTTTTTGTAGCAGCCCGGCTGTGGAAACCGGATCGTGATTAGCCAGGGCATCTAACAGCTGTTCGATAAGCTCTTTGGGGGCAATGCCCAGAACTGCTTGCACGTCGGCCAAGGTTACCTTGTCGCCGGTATTGCGGATTTGGTCGAGCAGGCTAATGCTGTCGCGGAACGAACCTTCACCATGTGCCGCAATAAGCGCCAACGCATCGTCATCGATAGTTATTTTTTCTTGTCCGGCAATATATTTAAGGTGACTGATTACTTTTGGCGGATCCACGGGCTTGAATGCGAAGCGCTGGGTGCGGCTAATAATGGTTTCGGGTAGTTTGTGTGCCTCGGTCGTAGCCAAAATAAAGACAACGTGGGCCGGCGGTTCCTCGAGGGTTTTAAGTAATGCGTTAAAGGCTTCTTTGGTGAGCATGTGCACTTCGTCGATAATATACACTTTGTATTTTGCACTGGTAGGCGCAATGTGCACTTTGTCGCGCAAATCACGGATTTCGTCGATGCGGCGGTTGCTGGCGGCATCTATTTCAATAATATCCAAATTCGTGGCATCGCTCTGGTATGGCAGGCCGTTGATTTCGTGCGCCAAAATACGGGCAATACTGGTTTTACCTACCCCGCGCGGTCCGGTAAACAGATAAGCGTGGCTGACTGTTCCCTTTTGCAGGGCGCGGGATAACGCATCGGTAATATGCTCTTGGCCGACAATTTCAGATAGCTTTTTAGACCGGTACGTCCGATACAGTGCTTGCCCCATTAACAGCTATTATACGCGCCTGCGGCGCTAACGACTGTTGTGTTTTGGTGCTTTAGTCTATGTCGTTTGCTTATAAATATAGTCCAGAGGTTCAAATAGATTATTATGCGGCAGGCGCGGCATTGTAAAGACATACAAGCCATCTAGCGCTGTTTGCTCTACTTCTACGTGTACGCTACAGTTTTTGGGTAAATCCCTGCCATTAGGGGGGTCGCATTCCAGCAGTACTACAGCATGATGGTTGTTATCTCTGGTGCCGCCATTTGGCGCCCAAAGGCGCCTTCCTAACGCAAACTCCCCTTCCTTGCCGCACATGATTTGCCTTGGGCTCAAACCCGAAATCCGGGGCTCGCTGACAAACACGGTATCGTCGTGAGTGACAAGACGGCCGATATGCAATCCTGTATCCAGGTTGATATCACGTGCGGGTATAGCTCCTTCGCCCGTGCCAAAGGTACGGTCTGCTTGATCGCAGCGGGCGAAGTCTTCTGAAAGCATGCTGTAGACATCTGGAGCATACGTGCGTAATGCGGAATAACCCGGTGCGCCCGGATTATTTTTGACCGTATAGAATGACATAGCGTTAAACTTTAAGAGGTAGGCTTAGAGTGCGGCTTCCAGGGCAGCCCATTCGGCAGTGGAGTCGTCTTCTGGTAGATTAACACTGACTTGGTCGCCTGGCTTGGCCTTAAAGTATGTAACACTGGCAAGCAGTACGCGAAAATCTTTACCGTTTATTTCTACGAAATAATGGCCGTTTTCTAGCTTGAGTGCGCCTACTACCTGTTTGCGCGGAATCGGACCGATCTGTTTATACAGGAAGGTACCATCTTCGGCAATGGTCAATTTTAGGATGTCGCCTTGTACTAATTTTGATTTGCTGGCGTAGTTGGCGGGTACCGGGTAGGTTTTGCCGTCTGAACCGACCATATTCTGACCGTCAAAGACGCCTTCAATAACCTTGCCTAGGTTTTCGTCTTTGGCAACCGGTGCGACACGCCCATCATCTCCTACGAGGCTAATGAGCAATTCGTTGGCGGCTGCCAAGTTTGTTTCGGCCTCCTGAATAAGAGCCCTCAGCCGCTTTATCTGCTTGTCTGGTACATCTGCCATCTCTTAATTGTCTCTCAGTCTCTTCTAAGTAGTGTTTGTTTTGTCACACTTACACCTAAGCCTATCATGAAAGAATAGTCAAGTCAAAAGCGAAGTATATTCCTGTGGATAACGTTGCTTTCATGTTATTGATAAGCGGGTTGCAATACGGTATGCTCCTCCTCATGCGTCCTAAAACTGTTATTAGTCACAACATTCCAGTCATCCAGGCGGACCGTCAGCTTGAGCATGCCGCTCCCTCCGAAATTAGGTTAGTATCTTATTATATTGCAGCTCTTTTAAGGGGGTATGGCGTGCCGTATGATGCCGGACGCAGCATACAGTGGCAAACGGTAAACGATACGCCTGTTGCGGCTTTGTCGGTCGGGGTGAGTGCCGAAAGATTTAAACACCATGACTTTGGCGGTTACTATGTATTTCTTTCGGCGAGTACAGGTGCGGCAGGAGCAGAATATCATGCTCATTTGCAGTGGCCTGATACCTATCCCCGGAAGGTACGGCATAAATTAGCTACATGGCATGGTGTAGTACATGATAAAACGTCGGGCGATCATTATGGCGCTCTCAAACGAGTAGTGGTAGGCGAGGATACGACCTGCGCCGAGCTTATTGTCGCGCATAATTGTTTGGCGAGCGCAGTTGGTAACCGCGACCGTATTGCCATCGAACCAATTGCCGAAGTGGCCGCATTCGAGTTACTCGGCTTTCCGGTCTACCGATCGGTTACTGCCGATTAGCTCGAATAGTTGTAAGGCGGCCTTGGTTTTCCAAGGCCTGATCTTAAAAAAGGTAAAAATATGGTGAATATAAAACCCGCCCGTGCCTAGCAGGACACGGGCGGTGCTGTAGATTTCTGCTCGTCCAGATTTAAACGAGCTCGGCAGTAGCGCCAGCTTCTTCCAAAGCTTTCTTGGCATTTTCGGCGTCTTCTTTTTTGGCCTTCTCAAGCACAGGCTTGGGAGCACCATCAACAAGTGCCTTAGCTTCGCCAAGGCCTAGGCCGGTCAGGTCTTTAACGGCCTTAATAACGGCTACTTTTTGGCTGCCGGCGTCCTTAAGAACAACGTCCCACTCTGCCTTTTCTTCGGCTGCGGGTGCAGCTTCGCCAGCGGCCGGCATAGCCATGGCTACGGCCGGAGCGGCAGCGCTAACGCCCCAGTATTCTTCGAGGAACTTAACGAACTTGCTGATTTCCAGCGCGCTCATTTTGTCCAGTTCTTTTACAATAGACTCAAACTCTTTTGGTACTTCTACCTTCTTATCTTCATCAGCCATGATTTAGATCTCCTTGTTATTGAATTATTACTTCGGGCGGCGGTACCAGCAGCGCGAAGGCTGCAACAATACCGAGCGCCCAGGCCAAGTCCGCACCTTTTGGTGTGCCACCGGATCGTTCGAAGTTTGCCATAGATAGCGTCCTCCTTACTTGATCGCCTCTGCCCTTGCGTTTAATGCGTACAAAATGCCGCGCAGGTTTCCGCCCATAACGCCGACAAAGCCGGTAAGCGGTGCGGCAATAGTGCCAACCAGCTGGCCGCGCAGTTGTTCTTTGGTGGGCAGGGTTGCGAGCGCTTTTACGTCGTCGGCGGGCAAAAATGCGCCGTCGGCGGTGATGGCGCCTACGAACTCGATAGTCGGGTTAAGTTTTGCAAAAGTGTGCAGTGCTTGGGCTGGCGCTACTTCGTCTTCGTTGTTGAAAGCGTACAGTAACTGACCTGTCAAGCTGCTTACGTCGGCATCTTTTAGGGTGCCGGTAGTTTGCAGTGCTTTTACGACTAATCGGTTTTTAACGACACGAAGTTTCGTGCCGTTTTCGCGCGCGTCGCGGCGAAGTTGTTGGATCTGCTTTACAGTTGTGCCCTGGTATTTGGCAACAACGGTCATTTTAGAAGATGACAGCAGTTCGGCAACTTCTTTTACGACTTCGTGCTTCTTATCTTTACTTAAAGCCATATACTTCCTTTGTTTAGTAAATCTTCGACCTAGATTGTTAAGGATTCTTAGGAACAAAAAATCTTTGGTTCCAACACTACCAAAGATTACAAAAGCTAAAACAAAATAGATTTATTCATTGCCTCGGTAGCAGATTAAGCCTTAAACAGGCGGCTACAGTCTTCGGTAACGTTCAAATAATATTTTATACGAGAGATCGTTCCCTGTCAATTATTCCCGTGTCAGGCTACCCCGTTCCTTAATCCAGGTAAGAAAACGATAAGCCTTGCCCCTAAACTAATATTTTGCTATTCAGCAGGCTTGGCGGGATTTTCGTAGGAACTGATGGCATCGGCTACTTTTGCGTTTGGCCGGTTGCCTGCACGACGGGCCAGTATTGCAAACGGGATGGCAAGGCCGTAGATACCGCCGCTCAGCAAGTACGATGTTTGGTAGCTCCAAGCGTCAGCGGCTTTGCCAAGTACAGGCTGGGTAACGACGCCGCCGCCCGAAGACATGAGCGAGTCAAACGACAGCACGGTTGCCCGTTGCTCGGAGGGGATCAGGTCGTTTATATACGCCTGGCGGACAGGTATGGTTGCCGCATATAATAATCCCCATATAACTACAAGCACAATGACTACCCAGAAATTGGGTATGAGGCCCATAAGGGTAAGGGTCGTAGTGCTTAATACTATTGTTGTGAGTAGTACCGTGGTACGGCGTTTAAAGTAACGCCCGACATGCGGCACAAGTATGCCCCCGGCGATCTGCGCGCCCGCTACAATAGCCGCTGTAAGACCGGCAATGCCATAGGCGTGCGGATTGCCCCATAGCTCCAGCAGATAAGGCTGTAATGCGTAAAATCCGTAAATGCCCACACCTGCGGCAAATGGTGCGGCTAGCATTACCCAGCGTACGGGCGGGTTGCGTAACCCGTGGTCAATGGAGCTGTGTAGAATATTTTTTATTTCTTTTACCGGATGCTTGCCTGATTTGGGGTTAAAACCAAGGTCACGCATAAGGATAAAGGCCATCACGAAGGTTGCAGCGAGAATTATTCCGCGTATGATGTATGGCACGCCAAGATTGGTGGCCTGGGCAATAACACCGCCGCCAATGGAGCCCGTCAGCATGGCAATGCCCATCACGATCTGGCCTTTGGCAAACACATTCTCGACTTTGCCTTTGTAACCGGTAAACAGCAGCGCGTCTACGAGCCAGGCTTCCATAGCCCCAGAGAAAAACGTAAATCCTAAGCCAAGCAGCACCGAGGTAACTGCCCAGCCCCAAAATGGTGCAGCCATTTGCCACATTACAAAGTAAAGAAAAGTAGATACAGCCAAAGTAAGGGCGCCGAGCAAAAACGATAGCCGCCTGCCCCTAAGGTCGGCGACAACCCCAGTAGGTATTTCAAAAAGTACCATACCGGCAGTGAAAAAGGCGTTGGCCGCAAAGGCTTCGAGATTGCTCAGGCCGGCGTCCAGCAAAAACAGCGTATTAATACCCCATATAAGCGATGCCGCCAGCGTATTAAACAGTATAAGGGTAAGGTAAGTTTGTTGCACTTTGCGTGCGGCCGCATTCATAACTCTTAATTGTAGCAATACTTGACGGCAGAATGCCATTCGCAATTTACAAAATAATATTGGCTAGGGCTTTATAACCTATTCCAAACTTTTGAAGACCTTGAATCTGTTAAGGACAAGCAAGCCGACATCAAGGCTATACGCAAGTTGCTTGATAGCGAAAAGCCGAAGGAGCCAAGACAATGACAAACTGGCCTTAGGCTTCCTTGTCGATACAAAGCACAAACAGAATTTAAAGCTTAATCCCTGCGGAATCTATAAACGCCAAGAAAGCCCCAGATACTTGAGGGATATGCTCGGGATATGCCTGCAAATGCACCCCGAATGCCTTGCAACAAGCCGACCATATTTTAGAGTCGGAAGCTATTGTCCCATCCTCGATTTGCGATCTTAAAGCTGCTGCCGCATCAAGCGCAATATGCATTATAGAACCCTGGGGATAGTTAGCGTGTTCATCGAGGAACATATAGTGAAATAAATGACTGGCGCTATTAGCGCGCAGCAATGTGTATACACGCGACCCCGGCTTGTTACGTCGTTCTGCCCGATTTAAATAGAATGCATCTTTGTCCGCCATCTTTACCGCAAGGCGGGGTAGCCAAAGCTCTAATTGAATGTTTGAGCCGTCTTCTACCAGCAGCGCGGCGTTTCCTAGCGCTCCCGCTAAAGTGTTTGCACCTCTTTGTCTGTACTCACTCTCTTTTACTCGCCCTGGGTGTGCCAGGTCATTAGAATAGGGAGGACGTAGCCGTGTGTCGATCTCGGTAAGTTTAGATTCATCAGTACTAAAGTAAGTTCCATACATAGCCTTAAAACCATCCGGGTTCACGGCAGCATACACAAACATAAAATCACCTTGCAGCCTCGGGTCACCTTGGGATAACAGAAACGAGCTGTACACATTGTGCCAGGGACTTGCTAGGCGGCTATTATCTTGGGTAGCCGACTCTGAGTTAACGTGAAATTCTGGCATTCTTTGTAATAAAACCTAATCCATAACTTGATAAAGAATGTAAATGACGATCTTAATTAATACCTTCGACACTATACGAGACTTTAGTGATTCCTTTTTTGCATATCTTAATTTTAGCAAGACAAAGGAGCTTAAGCTTCATTATGTTATGCTTTAAGTAAGCTGTGAGAGGCTTGGAGCAAACAAAAACAAACAGAAGGGCTATAGGGCATGGAGCTTATTATCCTGACATTCTTCGTGAGCCTTGGTGCCAGCATACTGAGCGGCATTTCGGGCGGCGGCGGTTTTATCTTGACACCCTACTACATTTTCATTGGCTTGTCGCCGCAGCAAGCGGTAGCGACTGGCAAAGTTGCGGGCTTAGGCGTTGCCGGGGGTGCATTCACGGCCTTCAAAGGCAAAGGCCTGGTGCATAAACGGCTGCTTTTGCCCCTGATTGCTATTACAATCGGCTCATCATTTTTGGCAGCGTGGTTGATTCCGAAAGTAGACGCCGCCATATTCCAGCTCATCATCGGTGTGCTGTTAATTGCTTTGATTCCCACGCTTTTCATCAATAAAGCATCCCTTCAACCTGGCGCACGCACAGGCAGATGGGTATTTGCTGGGTATGCTGTATACGTTGTGGTGTCGTTTGTGCAAGCGATGTTCGGGGCTGGGCTGGCCGTCCTACTTACGCTCAACCTCATGCTGCTGTTTGGCCTGGGCGCGCTGGAGGCTAACGCCACAAAACGAGTAGCGCAGTCGGTTCAATCGGTGCTGATGTTTGTTCTGTTGCTACTACAGGGGCTGGTGGTTGTCGGGCATGGGATAGCGACTTTTGCGGGTTCATTCTTAGGCAGCCACATTGGCAGCAAACTGGCCATTAAGCGGGGTGACAAGTTCGTAAAAATAGCCTTAGTGGTTACGATGGCAATTTCCGGTATAGCACTAATAATGACGGCCAACTAAAGGAGAATTGTGTCATGAAAGTATACCGCCTCGAATTCTTACAACCAGATGGTCGCTGGACTGGGCCATATTGTGCTGAGTACATGACGGCCCGCGCCTTTGACATTCGCGATAAGATGCTCAAATATCACAATACTAGCTCGAAGCACGTCTTCCCCGACGCACAAGTTTTTGCTACCAATCCCGGCAAAGATCGCTATGTCTGCGGATCGGCCAGTATGCCAAAACTATTTTCATGGTTTGGTTCCTATCTTGCTCTGTTTATGAAGGAAGGTGGGCATATTGCTATATATGAAGTACCTGTTGCAGCAATCGCTTCCATTGATGATTACCAGATAGTGTATCAACAAAGGCAGGGAGTATTGCTGAGCCGCAAAGCTAAGCGTAGCTTAAAACAGAGTGAATTAGTAGAGCGTATTCACCCTGACAAGTTTAAAACAAAAGGATGCCAATCATGAGCCAATCTACTTCAATCGACCGTCAAACCTTCCTCGCCTTCTGGCAAGCCGGATTACGTTACAAGTCAATACTGCTGAAAAGCCTGCTCTTTCCGGCGGGGCTGGTGCTCTCAAATGTTGTGGTGCCCTTATTCATCGGTAAAACATTGGGGGCGCTCGCCCTACCAGGTGGCCAGCCGATTCGCTATTTTGTGGTGTTCGTGGTTGCCGCCGCTGTTGGGCTCATCTTTAACCGCATCGGCCATCCGGCCCTTATGAAGCATCAGGCGCTCGTGTCGCGGGATATACAAGAACTCGCATTAGTAACACTCCTTAAGCGTAGTGTCGGCT
>DATFHU010000020.1:0-104747 GCA_035248005.1 Saccharimonadales bacterium (SeqCode) | reverse complement strand
GGCGTTCGCCAATCAGTTGTGTTAATAAGTGTTGTATGGTGATCACCCCTACCGGCTCTTCAAACGCGTTAATAACAACCGTAATAAACTGACTCGTTGCCGTAAACGCCTGTAATACCTGACGAAGCGTAAAATCCTCGTGCACGTAGCAGACACGCGGATGCATCAGCTCGGCCACCCGCCCGCCGGCCTTAGCACTGGCGGCTTCACGCAGAGACAAGGTACCGACCACATTGGCGGGCGTGTCATCGTACACCAAAAAACTGCTTTGGCCGCTGGCATGTAATTCACCCAAGAGCACCGGACCGATATGATCGCTCACGTTTACCAACTTTACGCGCGACATTGGCAGCACCACGTCAGCTGCCTGCCGGTCATCGAACCGAACCGCCCGCTCTAAAAGGTCCAAGTCAGCTGCGGCGATCCGGTTGTCCACTTGCTCTTTTTGTTGCGTGAGCAGTGCCACTAAATCTTCTTTTTCATATAAACCGCTATGCGGTTCGTGCCCCCGCAAGCGGTTTATAAACCGCGTAACCACATCGAGCACCGGATGCAAATGCGTAAGCAGCCAGTGCAGCGCCGGCGCAGCCCGCATTGCCATATGAGCACTGCGTACTGTAAGACGAATTGACTGCAAAAATATCATGAGGGTTAGCGTTAACACTGTCGCTGCAAACGCGACCAGGCCAGGCACATTTGGCACGACAAAAAGCAGCCCACCGGCAATACTGCCGGCCACCACCACCCATAACAACAGGCGCATACTCGCACCATATGCCACAGGCCTAAACAGCGCACTTGCCAAGTGGTCACCGCGGGCAGCCAGCCGCTTCAGTTCTTTGGCGGGCACTGAACTATAGAACCGCTGCAATGCCATGGCAACAAGCCCAAGAAGGATCAGCAGAGAACCAAAGATGACCGCCATCATGCCCTTATCTTACGCCAGAAACTATTCCGGCGATATGGTAATACTTGTATATATTTTTCATGATCTTGGCTTATAGCAAATGCTTTTGCTTAATCGTAGCACAGTTCTGCTCTTATAAAAATCATTGTATACTAAAGGTATGAGTAAAACTTTTTGGACAATTTTAGTCGTTATTGTTGTTGTATTTGGCGGGATTCTACTGTTTAAGCAAGACAAGGCTGCCGCGCCAACCGGTGGTGGCAATAGCCAACCTACCAAACATATTAAAGGCTCAGGCACCACCGGCGTTGTATTAGTAGAGTATGGCGACTTTGAATGCCCCTTCTGCGCTCAGTATTATCCGCTTGTCGAACAAGTAGCCGAAAAATATAAAGATCAAATTACATTCCAGTTCCGCCATCTGCCCATTTTAGAAGCACACCGTAACGCCTTTGCCGCAGCCCGGGCAGCTGAAGCCGCTAGCGACCAAGGCAAATTCTGGGAAATGTATAATCTGTTATTTCAAAACCAAGAAACATGGTCAAAAGGCAACAACCCCAAAAAACAATTCGAGCAGTATGCCGCGCAGCTTGGCCTGAATGTTGAAAAATTCAAAACGGATTCTGCCAGCAGTACAGTCAACGATCGCATTAATGCCGATTTGAACGAATTTAAAAAGACGGGGCTGCAAAAATCCACCCCCACGTTCATATTAGACGGCAAAAAAATCGAAGCCCGCAGCCTAGAAGAATTCAGTAAGCTCATAGACGAAGCTATTGCCAAAAAGCAAAAAGCTCAGTAATTAAGGAACTCGCGCCACGGTGGACGACGCACAACTACCGGCACACGCAGCGGTTTGCTTGTAACAATTTTTATTTTGACACCCACTCTATGTAACCTCCGAAACGGCGCCGCATACCAAACGTAACAGGCGCGTTTTTTCGTTCTTTGTTTTTTAATTCACACTTTTTGTCTCTTTTGGCGGTAGTCCGCAAAGATAACATGCATAGTAGCAAGCATGCTTATGCTTGTCAAGTTTTAATACGCAATCTGCTATGATCTAGCCAGTTGAGCGTCTAACGAAGGATCTTCGTTCAGCCACTCTATAAGTTCTTCAACCATAGCTTGGCCGGCAGTCTTTTTCTCGTCGTCGTTTACATAATACAATGCTTCGTTACATATATCTTTGGTAATCTTGCAGGCCGTGCAGTGTAGAATACCGGCGTCTACTAGCTTTTTGTCCAGCACCACTTTGGCGTTACAGAACGGACAGTTTACTGGTTTGTCGGTTGCAACCTTTTCTTCGTTTTTTGTTTCTTGCGGCTTATCAACCAACTCCCCCCTAGCTTCACGTTCGCTAGCGCCACCGCCGCAGCCGCTGACTTGCGCTACCCGCTCAGCAGAAACGAGCCACCGTTCCATACGCGCCCAGTCACCACTCGCCGCCGCTTCACGCGCCTTGGCTATACGGCTGGCTGCGCGTGGACCGAAAACCATAGGATCGATATCCATATTTTTGCCCGCCTCGAATACCAAGTGCTTTTTGATAAGCTCCCACAACAACTTATTGGCATCAGCCGGGTGCTCGAACGTACCGGCGTGACTTAAAAGTTCTTGCTTTACTGCCGCTTTTACATCAGCCAGCCCCGCTTCACGAGTTGCCGAGTCGATTATCATTTGGCGATACTGATCCTCGGTACGCTTGACTTGTACATCGTGCAACATATCAGTTGCGATATCGCATAGCCTTAGGAAATCTACGACACCGTTCGGCAGTTTACTCTTGTGAATCAATACCGGCTGTTGCAATAATTCTAATGCCGACTTAGGGGCCTTAATACCTAGCCACTCGTATACCATACCAATTGCTGCATTGTCGTACCGCCTCTCAACTCGAGCTTCGTAAGATGCATCTTCGGATGCAGCAGTACCGCGGCGGAATGCCGATTCTGTAATCACCTTGTCGCCTTCTTGGGTAGTCGCTTGCAAGCAGTAACTCATGGTTCTGGTAAAGAATCCTTCGCCACGATAGTCGAGTAGCTCTTCGGGCAGATCCTCTGCCACGCAAGATGCCACAATAAGAATATTTTTTTCCAACAGCCCAGCCCGCAGGTAGGCCTGCTCGCGATAACCGTTTAAAGCTTCGGCCAGTGTATGTTGTCGTAAAGACTGATGCCGTTCTGCGCGTAATGTATAAGAATTATAGTGCATCTGGTGCAAGTCAAGCCCAAACTGGACGATACCTCCATTTGCGTCAATATCCTTAGTAACACGAGTGACGTGCCCATCCTTAAAGCAAGCCTCGGATACCGCCGTGCTAACGTTAATATCCACCAAGTCATTACATTGCTCATCACCCTCGACGGCGCGGTCGATGGCACAGGCAAGCGTAGGGCCTTCTTGTTCTGGTTCTAAAATTTCGGCGCTGCGGCGCAAGCCTACGGCACCCAAAAATCGCATTCGGAACTGCCCTTGCACCCACTGTTCCATGGGTAAATCAGCAACAGCCAAGGCTCCGCCTTCGCACGCATGCACTTCTGGTTGGTAACGATACTGTTGCTCCGCGTAAGCGAACGCTGTTCCCCTCATTAAAACACCTGCTCTTTGTTCGGAGCAGGTGGTCTCTAAGCTAGGCTAGCCGGTTCCTGCTCGGGAACATTGGTTATTTCTTTGCTGTATCGGACTTGGCGTAGCGGATTGGGAGGCTGAATCCTTGCGCTCTGTGGCACCTCGGAAGCACGAAATGTGCTATTTCAGCGCATTTTGTGACCCGCACGTGCCACAGAGCGCAAGGATTCAGCCTGGATCACACTATACCTTTACCGTTGCGGCACAGTTCCCGAATTGCACGGGATTCCAGCATTTTTGATGTTAAGTATTCAAATAGTAGCATGCATAAACGCTATATGCATGGTGTGATTTTGCCTACAAAACGCTACTCATCATCAAGACGCTTGCGCTTTTTACTTTCGGATTCGTCTAGATAATTCTTAGAGCTTACGACTGGCCCGCCAGTCTCTGCTTCTAATTGCTTGCGGGCATTACCGGCTACCATACCTCCACGTCGTGCGGCATCTTTATTTTCATGAAACCCCTGTTTGTCTTCGACCCGGGTAATTTCGGTCGTCGACGCCTCGCCGAGCATGGTAAAAATAAGTTCCATATCCGTCATGTGGTCACGCAGATTTTCGCGCTTTAATTTTTTGGCTTTTTTGTGTTCGCTTGGCGTAATGCCAAACGTTGCCTTAGCAATTTCGTTGGTTAAAATTGCATATTCGCGTCCTTGTTTAACCCCGCGTTTATCCCACTCTTCAGTCAACTCTTCACGCGCGGCAATGCCCCGCATACGGCGCTCGATCCATTCGTCAGAGTATCCCTTTGCCTTATATAACGCACGGGTACGTTTAGTAGCCAGTTCCGGATTTTCAATTTCCTGCAAGCGCTCATACCCTACCTTCGCCAGCCACCGCTTGAAGGGCTCTGCCTTAGGCGAAGGTATTGACTGTATCATGCGAAAAATGGCCTCCGTGTTCCAACAAAGCAATTTTTGCTTGCCACCCGTGGTATTAAACTCCAAGGCAAGGGGGGGTTCAAATTGAACCCCCCCTTTATAGAACAGTTCAGCAAATGCTTCGTCACGAGCTCGCATATTGCGTAAATACTGCGTGGGGTTATTCGAATTAGTCAATACAGCAATAACGTCCGTAATAACAAACCACCATCCATTGCGATAAATAGTCTTACGGACTTCACGGCCCTGGAATAAAGCAATGCGACGTTTGGAATGGTCTTCGGACTTTTTCATGCCACTAGTATATGCAAAGTTACCACGGGTAAATACTTTTATGTGTTTTCTACAACGCGCTGTTTTAGGGCAGTGAGCCGAGGAATAAAACTTTGGGCGGCCGCCTGCAGGCCCAATACCTTGAGCGCACCCACTAGCACATATAGGTGGTCAAGGTGTGCCATGGCTAGCTCCTTTGTTTGTTCTAGTTCGTAAAAATACTGTTCTACTTTTTCAACCAGCCATTTTTCCTCGGCCGGTTTAACGGCATCGGTACTAGCCTTTGGCGTCTCAGCACCGCTTACCACCTCCAGCGAACGTGCCGAGTGATCGCGTTTTCTTAGATGCCCCCGGCGGATTAAATTATTGATATGGAGCGCGACTGTCGCGACCGAGGTATAGTTTAAGCCGGTCATAATTTCACGGTAGCTCGGGCTATAGCCGTGCTCGCCTATGAACTGCTCGATAAATGTCAGCAGTTCGCGCTGTTTTTTAGTAGGACGTACTGTGTCCGTCATACCCCCACCCCCTCTTTTTTAGGATCACTTCGCTTGACGTAGAATACCCAAAATCGATACCAAAGATAGTTCCATACCGTAAAAAAGCCGGCGGAAATAAAGAAACCTACGTAGGGGCTTATGCCAACCGTATCCAGCCCCCAAATAATAAGATAGTCGATTACATACGTTACTGCCGTAATAATGCTGTACTTTTTAATAATTTCGGCGTCGTGGCCGGTAAGCCGCTTATTTCTAAACGCCCAGTAACGCTGTACCAGATAGCCTAATACCGATCCGACAATATCGTCGACAATTTTAGCCGGAAACCATGCCCAGCCGAACCCGCTATATAGTATGGCAAACGTAATATATCCTGACCAAAAATAGACGCCACCACCAATCATGTATTCGATGAACTGTGTCACGTTGTGTCGGGTCGGACGAAAGTCAGCGAGCTTCATCTCCCTTAAAGTATAGCAAGCTTAGACAAATACAATCCTTCGCGCAACTTCGAGAGGTGGTACAATCTAAATAATCTATGAAAAACAATGCCTCACTTGTTTATAACGCATGCTTGGTAGTGGGGGATTTTTTAGCATTGGCTGCGGCATTCGTTGTGGCCTATATCTTGCGCGTCAAGCTGGCAGTAGGCATTTCAAATGAAGCCTTCGGCCCTTTAAGCGGCCGGACGTATGTGGCTATATTTTTGACTGTGCTGCCCTTTTGGATACTTATATTCGCCTTGCTCGGCCTGTACAACCACAGCATCTATGAAAAACGCTTTAAGGAGCTAGGGCGTTTGTTGCTCGGTTCGTTCTTCGGTCTGCTGCTACTTATCTTTTGGAGCTTTATTGCCAGCGAACCGCTCTTTCCGGCACGATTAGTGCCGATTTACGGCTTTGCCTTTGGTTTTTTGTTCTTGGTTATTTTCCGTAACATCGCCCGTTTTGTGCGCAGCAGGCTGTTCGGCTATAACATTGGCCTGACTCGCGTACTGCTGGTTGGCAATACAGCCATGACACGCGAATTACTCAACACCCTGGCCGATAGCCGGAAATCCGGATACAAAGTAGTCGGCGTGGTAGGCGGCAAGCAAAGCATGGGTGAACACCACAATACCCCGCTCTGCCATAGCTTCGATCAATTCCTTGAAAAGTATAAGGGCGAATTGCATAGCATCATACAAACCGAACTGTACGCGGACGAAGCCAGGAACGCCAAAATCCTCAGCTATGCACAAGAGCACCACATTAGCTACCGGTTTGTGCCCGGCAATACAGAACTTTTTGTAGGCAATATTGTTGTCGAGTTGTTTAGGGGCAGTGTGCCGGTTATTGCCGTACATCAAACCGCTCTGTTTGGTTGGGGGCGTATTGTCAAACGCATGTCCGATGTGTTGCTGGGCAGTACAGCGCTTGTGCTCACATCGCCGCTTATGCTTATGATCGCTCTGTTCGAGATGCTCTCTGGCAGCGGTTCGGTCTTTTTCCGCCAAGAACGTCTGACCCGCTTCAATCGGAAGTTCAAAGTATTTAAGTTCCGCAGCCAGTATAAAAAATACGACGGCACTACGCCGGAAGAAGCCTTTGCAATGATGGGACGATCCGATATGGCAAAAGAGTACCGCGAAAATGGTGATGCGCTTCCGGACGACCCGCGTATTACGCCTCTTGGCAAATTGCTGCGGGCGACTAGTTTAGATGAACTACCGCAACTTATAAACGTTGTCAAAGGCGATATTAGCCTGGTCGGTCCGCGCGCGCTTATACCCGAAGAGCTTGCCGCCTATAGCAAACGCCACGCCATTTTAAGCGTAAAATCCGGACTGACTGGGCTGGCCCAGGTATCAGGACGACGCGATCTAAGTTTTGAAGACCGGCGCAGACTGGATCTCTATTACGTTCAAAACTGGAGTATCTGGTTGGACCTGGCTATTATTCTCAAAACCATCCGGGCTGTATTTGCCCGGGAAGGTGCTAAATGATGGGCAAGAGCTTGCCGGGCAATACCCCTGCCTCGCCAAAGTCCGGCCTTAAAGTTGCTATAGTGCACGATTGGCTGATCGGTGGCGGAGCAGAGCGGGTAGTACTTGAACTGCACAAACTATACCCCGAGGCACCTATTTACACCTCGTATTGCAGCCCTGAATGGCGCAAGCGGCTGGACAATAAAGTGGTGACCGGCTTTTTGCAGCGCTGGCCCTTTTCGAAACTACGCAAATATATAGGAATTTTACGTATCTGGTGGTTCACGCACTTACAGCTTGACGGTTATAATGTAGTTATCAGCAGTTCCGGCAATGGCGAGGCCATGGGCGTCAAGGCACCTAAGGGTACGCTGCACATCGTTTATTGTCACACCCCTACCCACTACTATTGGCGACACTACGACCAATATCTGCGACATCCAGGTTTTGGTATTTTCGATCCCTTTGCTCGCTTGGGGCTGAAGTTGCTAGTCGGCCCGCTCCGCCGTTGGGATTATAGAGCAGCACAACAACCAGACTACTTTATCGCCAATTCTACGCACATCCAAGCGGACATACAAAAGTATTACAACCGTGAATCAACCGTTATTCATCCTCCTGTCGACATTGATCGTTTTAACGTTCCATTGCCAAAAGAACGCAAAGGCTTCGTAACAGCCGGGCGGCAAGCGCCTATGAAGCGTAACGACCTGATCGTTAAGGCTGCTACTAAACTGAACGCCCCGCTTACTGTTATTGGACGCGGCCCAGATCACGAACGCCTGGTGCGGCTGGCCGGCCCCACGATAACGTTCTTAACCAAGGTTACGGACGAGGAAATGCCTCGTCACTTTGCAGCCGCCCAGGCATTTATATTTGCCAGCCACGACGATTTCGGGGTTACTCCGGTTGAAGCCATGGCCGCCGGCACTCCGGTTATTGCGTTTAAGGCTGGCGGGGCGCTAGATTATGTAGAAGAAAGTAAAACAGGCGTATTTTTCAACGAGCAAACAGTTCCCGCACTCCGCAAGGCCATGCGAACCTTCAACACCTCCCAGTTTAAGGAGCACGTTATCCGAAGCAAGGCGGAAACCTTTTCGCCTCAGGTCTTTCGCAAAAAAATCAAACGTTTCGTGGCCAAAGCTGTTGCCAAATCAAATTGAGATGATACAGTAGAGTCCATGTGTGGAATTGTAGGATATATCGGAAAACAAAACGGCACCAAAACGGTTGTCGAAGGATTAAAATCATTGGAATACCGCGGATACGACTCGGCCGGTATCACCATATTAAACCCCAAAGGCGTACCGAAACTGCTTAAGCAAGTTGGGCGCGTCGACGGTTTGGAACGGTTAATCGCAGAAGAAAAGGTCAATACGGCCGATCTGGCCATTGGACACACTCGCTGGGCAACACACGGCAAGCCGTCCATTACCAACGCGCACCCGCACGCCAACAGCGACGAGACCATCTTTGCCGTGCATAACGGCATCATCGAAAACTATATGGAGCTTAAAGAGCAGCTTATCCGGGAAGGCTACAAATTTGTATCCGATACCGACACCGAAGTTATCCCACACCTTGTTGACCATTACTACAAAAAAACAAAGTCAATCGAAGAAGCTTTTATTAAAACGCTCAAAGAAGTACGCGGCGCCTACGCCATTTTACTTATGAGCAGTCACGAGCCGGAAAAACTGTTTACCGCCCGTCTTAGCAGTCCTTTGGTTATCGGCGTTGGCAAAGGCGAATGTATTGTTGCCTCAGACCCGTCGGCTATTATGCAGCACACCAAAGACGTCATGTACGTACAAGACAACGAAATGGTGGTTGTCGAACGCGAGGGTTACCACATTACCGACCTTAAAAATGACAAAAATGTCCAGCGCGAAACCGAACATTTAGATTTTGATGTTAACCAGGCATCTTTGGGCGACTACCCCACTTTCATGCTTAAAGAAATCTTCGAGGCGCCGCAAACAATTCGCATGGCCACCCTTGGGCGTAGCAACGCAGCCGAACGCATTGTAAAACTCGGCGGCCTGGAAAACGTTGCAGGACAGTTGCAATACATCGACCGCATCGTAATCGTTGCCTGCGGCACGTCTTACTACGCCGGGCTGGTCGGCGAATATTTAATCGAAGAGATCGCCGGTATTCCGGTAGAGGTGCAACTCGCCAGCGAGTTCAAGTACCGGACCGAGCCGTTTTCGCGCTCCACCGCACTGCTGGCTATTTCGCAGTCCGGCGAAACCGCCGATACCATTGCCGCTCTTAAAAAGGTGGAAGATTACGGAGTTTTGCGCCTTGGCATCGTTAATGCCGTTGGCAGTACCATTGCCCGCATGACCGATGCCGGCGTTTACTGTCATGCCGGGCCGGAACAGGCCGTAGCCAGTACCAAAGCGTTTATTGCGCAGGTTATGGTACTACTACTAGCCAGCCTGAACCTTGCCAAAGAACGGAATACACTATACAAACCGCTGCTCGAAGAAATCGAGGCCTTGCCCACCAAAGCCGAAGCCATCCTAAAGCAAGCAAAAACAATTGAAAAAATCGCGCACAAGTACAAAGATTGCCGTGACTTTTTGTTTATCGGCCGCGGCTACAATTACCCGAGCGCCCTCGAAGGCGCGCTCAAGTTAAAAGAAATCAGCTACATCCATGCCGAAGGTTACGCTGCCGGCGAAATGAAACATGGCCCGCTGGCTATGATTGACGAAAAATTTCCTACCTTTGCTATTGCCACCGACAGTCCATTGCTCGAAAAAACCTGTTCCAACATGCAAGAAATAAAAGCCCGTAGCGGTAAGATCGTAGCCATTGCTACTCAGGGCGATACACTCGTTGCCAAGCACGCAGACGACGTTATTTACATTCCTAAAACTATGGAGCAGACTGATCCTATTCTGTGCGCCATCGTTATGCAGCTATTTTCGTACTACGTTGCCGCAGCCAAAGGCTTCAATGTCGACCGCCCCCGCAACCTCGCCAAATCTGTCACGGTTGAATAAGTATCCCCCCAGAGAGAACATGGAAATATGGCGCCAACATCTGGAAGCAGCCCACGCCCGCGTACAATTAGAGGCCTACACCAATTACCTAGAGCAGCCTAAACTTCCTGGCTTGGTTGCGCCAACCGAACTTATGGAGTTGGCGCGGCTGATGCAAATGACAGGTCGTCCAGAACTGTTGGAATGTGCGGCCAGCGCGATAGAGGAAGCGCTTCTGTTCTCCCCCCGGACAGACCTGGATACATTGGATGCAGATCTAGACTTGGTCGACTACGCGGCAACTCTCCGCGAGCGAGCAATACAGGCTTACGAGACCAACACTCCAAACGGGCCGCAATTACCCGTATTGCAGGCCCGACTGGACAATACCTACCCTGTAGTGCATAAAGACTTTATATGCGGCGAACTGACTGATATGACACGTCTAGAGGTAACGCAACAGCTGCGAGGTATTGGTCAGAAAACAGTAGAGCTTATCCATGATGGTAACGACTTTGAACGCCACGACCTGCTGTCATTCGCACTCAAGATAGGTATAGCAATGACAGCCATGACCGGGCGGGGCGATATAGTAATGCTGCCCGCTCCGATGCGTGCCAGGCGAATATCGAGCCATGACAATAATCATCATGACTTTTTATTTATTTACGGCAATACGAAAGGTCCCATGAGCGTCATACCCGCAATGCTTGTTACCCCCTTTAGCCGGAAGACGGTAATGCCAGATCCACAGTCGGTCGTTATCTTGGACGTACAGCGGCAAGTAGAGCTAACTGTTCCCCATCTTGAAACCTTATACAGCCCCGACCGTACTTTGGCGGCTACCATACCCTTGCTCAGCAGCTTACACGACCGGCTCTTGGTAGCGTTAGCTGCCGAAAAGCGTTACCTAAAGTAGCATATTTGCGCTTCAAGCCACTTACCGCCGCGCCTAGCACAAAACCCCTACAAATACTCTTTGTGGCCTTTTTCGTTAACGAGGGCTTGGAGGTCTTTGATTTTTTCGATTTTATGTTTGGGGATGACTAATAGCACGTCGTCGGTATCAATAATAACTAAATCCTCGACGCCGGCAACCGCCACCAGTTTTTTCTCGTTGCTGCATTTTACCAACGAGCCGGCAGTGTCAATGGTAACTATTTTGCCATCCTTATAGTTATCTGTACCGTCGCCGTCGGCAAAAAATTCGTATACCGAGCCCCAAGTGCCGATATCGGTCCACTTGAATGGCAGCAGGATAACCCTGCCCTCACCACTGGCCAGAACATGCTTAGTCACCTCTTCGGTCGGCCCTTTGTCCATTTCGTGATACAGCGCTTCGATTGCCGCGTCTTCGCCAGGCTTGTCAAAGGCGTCGCGCATCTTCATAAATGCTTTGTGCCAGTCTGGCCGGTGCTTTTTGTAGGCATCAAGCATGAGCCCGGGATACCAGCAGTAGTGATTGCTGTGCGTAACTACATGGTAGCTTTCGATCAGTTCCTTGGTTTGTTTGTAACTGGAACCGCGGTAAATAAACTCGTCTACCTCGTAGACCTCCTGCTCTGAGGTGCCATGGACCCGCTCGCCCAGCTTTAGATAATCGGCGCCCATGTTCGGCTCGGTGGCCTTAATGCCGCCGGTCAGCAATTTCCCGTCTTTGGCAACGACATTGCCGGCATCTTCGATCATTTGTAAAAAAGCCTCTTCCGGCTTGCGTACGCAATCGGCCTGCACTAAAAAGAATGGTTCGTCAGGTGCGATAACGCTTAATCGTAAAAAAGCCAGGCCATGCCCAGGTCCGGTGTCTTTGGCCGCGTCTGGCTCGATTATGTAATTACGCAAGGGGATTTGCGGCGATTGTTCGGAAATATATTTAATAAATTTGCGTTTGGTGGAAATAAATATATCTTCGGGCGCGAATTTTTTAAGCAGTATCTGAATAGTGTCGGTATATAGGGATGTGTCGCCTACGACCGGCTGGAACTGCTTAGGTTTGTGCTCTCTGGAGTATGGCCACAGCTTAGTGCCTTGCCCTCCGGCGGTTACGATGATTTTCATGTCTTTTATCATAGCAGATCAGGCAAGCCTATTTGCTATAAAAGGAAATGTTCTATTGGTAAAAGAGTATTATAGAGGTACTATCACTTGGTAACTTACATGTATATATAAGGAGTGCGTCGTGGATGTTGCTGTACTTAATGCTATTTTTAAGGCTTACGATATTCGGGGCAAGGTGGGCAGTGAGCTAACTATCGAACTGGCGGAATATGTCGGCCGGGCCATAGCTGCCTGGTTGCCAGCCGAGGGCGCCGTAGCTATCGGGCGTGATATGCGGCCCGATTCTGAAGCACTAGCTCAGGCCATTACAAAAGGGTTGTGCGCAGGGGGCAGAAATGTCGTAGACATCGGCATGGTCACATCGGACATGATTTATCACGCGGTAGGCCAAGAAAAACTAGCTGGCGGCGCGATGGTCACAGCCAGCCATAACCCTGGCAAAGATAATGGCATTAAGTTATGCCGGGAAGAAGCCAAGCCAATAAGCATAGACTCCGGTTTGGCAGACATACGGGAGCTAATCGCCGCAAGCCGCTTTGCCGATGCCGATCGCAGCGGCACAGTACGTACGCTCGATGTTACCGAAAGCTGGATCCAGCATGTTTTAAGCTTCGTTGATCCCGCCAAGCTGACACCCTTGCGTCTGGCTGTAGATGCCGGCAATGGCATGGCCGGAGCCATCTTTCCCGCGCTTGAAAAGCATGTGCCATGGCGCATAACCGAGATGTATTTCGACCTTGACGGTACCTTCCCTAACCACGAAGCTAATCCGCTCAAATTTGAGACTCTTGTCGATCTCATAGCAACTATACGCGAGCAAAAATTAGATGGCGGCATAGCTTTTGACGGGGATGGCGACCGGGCATTTTTGGTAGACGAAACAGGTACCGTGCTCACAGGAGGCGTGATGTCGGCCATGCTCAGCGAATACTTTTTGGAAAAATATCCTGGCGCAAATATTGTATATGACGTGCGTAACAGTAAAACCGTGCCAGATATCATAGCAGAAAAAGGCGGTACCCCCGTACGCTCACGCGTAGGACACTCGCTAATCAAAGAAAAAATGCGCGAGGTCGACGCCCCGTTCGGCGGCGAAGCCTCTGGCCACTTCTATTTTAAAGACAACTGGTATACGGACTCAGGCATCATCGGGGCGGTCATTGGCTTGTACGTCGCTACCTTAAAAAATAAAAAGCTATCCGAGCTGCGCGAACACTACACCCGCTACGCTGCCATTCCCGAAACTAATTTCGAAATTGCCGACAAGCAGGGAGCAATCACACGCCTTGCCGAGCATTTTAAAGAAGCAAAGCAAGATACGCTTGACGGCTTAACCGCAATGCTTTCGAACGGTGCGTGGGTTAACATTCGGCCCAGTAATACCGAGTCCTTGCTACGCCTTAATGCAGAAGCTAAGGACCAGGCTACGCTTGACGTGCTTGTCAAAAACATTACCACCATTATCAAGCAAAAATAAGTAGCAAAAATTGCTACAATATGTTAAGGTATACATATGAACATTCTAGTGACTGGCGGCGCCGGATATATCGGCTCGCATACTATTATTGAACTTATCAAAGATGGAAACGGTGTCGTTGTTATCGACAACCTTGTCAACAGCAGCAAGACCGCACTGGAACGACTCGAAAAAATCACGGGCGTTGCCGTTCCGTTTTATGAAGTGGATTGCGCCGACAAATCTGCGCTTTCCAAAGTGTTTGATGAACACCACATCGATGCCGTTATTCACTTTGCCGGACTTAAGGCTGTTGGCGAATCGGTAAGCCAGCCGCTGCGCTACTACCGCAATAATCTGGACTCCACACTTTCGTTATGCGAAGTTATGCAAGAAAAAGGTGTTAAGAAGTTGGTATTCAGTTCCTCGGCTACGATATATGGCATCCCGCAGGAACTGCCGCTGCACGAAACCAGCCCGCGCGGCGAAGTTACCAACCCCTACGGCCAAACCAAATTAATGATCGAGCAAATACTGTTGGACCTCGCGGTTACTGACCCCAGCTGGGACATCACCCTGCTCCGCTACTTCAATCCCATTGGCGCGCACGAAAACGGCCTGATCGGCGAAGACCCCAACGGCACGCCAAACAACCTGCTGCCTTACGTTGCCATGGTTGCCGTGGGTAAACTGCCTAAGGTGCGTGTTTTCGGTGACGACTACGACACGCCTGACGGTACTGGCGTCCGCGACTACATCCATGTCGTTGACCTGGCCCGCGGTCATGTGGCCGCTCTCAAACATACTGCAACCGACGGCAAGGTGACGATTTATAACCTTGGCACCGGCAAGGGCACATCGGTATACGAACTTATTCATGCCTTCGAAAAAGCTTGCGGCAAGACTATACCATACGAAGTCGTCGATCGCCGCCCCGGCGATGTCGGCTCGTGCTATGCGGACGTTTCCAAAGCCGAACGCGAACTGCATTGGAAAGCCGAAAAGACTATCGAAGACGGCTGCGCCGATTCCTGGCGTTGGCAATCCCAAAACCCGAACGGTTACAAGAACTAATAAGCCATCTGCGCCTTTTGCCTCTCCCGGACGCTTTACAGGGTTTGCCGTGCTCTCGTCTGACGCTAGCTTACCCCTAGGTCCACAAAGAAGAGATTAGCCACGGACGCGTTTGCAATTACGTTAAACGCTCTCTCTGTCTATCCTTGTTTGCGAGCAGCAAACACAACGTTATTTGCCTCGATCCAGCCCTCTAGGTTGCCCCCGTCCAAATGCTGACCGGTGGAGGGTACTACAACCATGTCATTACCGGCTGCCGCGAAATCGTTGACGGCGTCGGTCAAAAAGTGCTCGCCATGCTCGTTAGGGGCTTGCAAAACCTGCTCGACAAAAGGGAATACCTTGTCATTGAGAATATAGTAGGAAACACTTGCTAAATTACTCGGACCAGTGCCGGGCGCCGGTTTTTCGACCAACCCATCGAACAGTGTAAGACCTTGATCGTTCTGTTTCGTTTTGATTGACGCGTAACGGCTCATGCGCTGAGCGTCCATCTCGACACCCAATATTGCTCCGGCCGTTTGGTGTTCGGCGGCTGCGGCTTTCATGCGTACAAGTTCATCTTGCTCGCCTGATGCATGGAATATAAAATCATCACCAAAAACTACGACAAACTGCTCGTCTTTTTGTATGGCATCGCGCGCATTCCATACTGGTACGGCCGTACCATAAGCGCCCGAAGGATCCTGTATAACGTAATGAAAATTCACCTGCCGGGAGATAGCGCGGACTTCTGCCAGCACTTCTGTTTTACCGCGTTTTGCCAAATACTCTTCGAGCGGCGTATTTGTCAAATAGTACGAACGAAGCTGTTCGAAATCGAGAGAAACCACAAAGAATATATCCTCGATGCCGGCCAATACACACTCCTCGACACTGTAATCAACCACTGGCCGGTTGCATATCGGCAACATACACTTCTCGATTGACTTGGCTACGGGCAAACGGCGTGTGCCCCACCCAGCCACGGGTATAATTGCTTTGGTTGGCGGTTTGCTAAAATTTGACATGATTGGTTATTATACACGATTTATATCTGTTAGCCAGCATTAATGATCAGTGGACAGCGTATTGGCCGCATCGGCTAGAATATTATATTTGGCGCGTGCTAGAATAGCTTTATACACGAGGCTTAAGGGATGTAAAACTCTTATCCTAACTTTCATTAATGTAACGAAGAACAGCTAAAAGTCATGAGCAAAGCGTTGGACAAAGATTTTCAAAAAGATTACTGGGAACATAACGCCAATGCGCGCGCCTATGACCATCCGGTTGTCGAATACTTTGTGAGACAGCGACTGGACTGGATACAAGAGCATATCGACCTTAAAAAGATAAAATCAGCATACGATGTAGGCTGCGGCGATGGATTTGCTACGTATTATTTCGACCGAATTGTCGCCAAGGTTGAAGGCGGTGATATTGCCGAGTACATGCTCAAACGAAATCCATTGCCAAAAGAAAAGCTGCATGTCATCGACGCCGAAGATTTGCCACTAAAAGACAATAGTTACGAGTTAGTCTACACCTGGGAAGTATTACATCATGTGCCGCATCCGCAAAAGGCTGTAGACGAAATGGCACGTGTCGCTAAAAAATACGTCATTATTTTCGAGCCGAATAGGAGCAGTCCGTTGCAGTTCGGCTTTGGACTGCTCAATAAACAGGAACGTGGCACATTGCGCAGTACCAAGCGCTATCTGGAAGGGCTTTGCAAAAACGCCGGCCTAAAAATCATCGCCAGCGATTTTGTCGGCAAAATTCCTCCAAACAAAACACCCGAAAAACTGCTGTCGCTCATGAAAAAAATCCCGTTCAAATCCACCGCCCTATCTGGCATTTCCATCGCCATCATCGCAGAGAAAAAGTAATCCTTCGGCCTGTTTACCAGGTGTCTATAAGCTAATTTATTTATACTGCTTTTTAGAGAATATAATGCCCGAGTTAACAAAGTTTCCTCAACTTGCGATCCAAATAGGTATGGTCCGCGATAAGCTTAAATTTCCACTAACCATCGATCATCCGCGGCACGGCCATATACTTACAAGACGTGCAAACAATCCCAAATCTCCAATAGCCCTAATCACCTATAGGGACATAGTGCAAGAATTCGCCTTATCCATGCAGGTAGAACATGCCAACCTATGCAAGCAGTGGGGCGAGGATCCGACATACCCATACGGTCCTGCCGGCCTATCTTCGGATGGACTGCTCGTAAGCCTGGCTAGAGTTGCTTCTGGCGAACTTATCGTGTCCGCCCAGAGCATTGAAGGCTATTCCATTTTTGGCGACAGATTACATGGTAAGTTTTCGGCCTCCGGTCCTGTTATAGTAGAAACCGATGCACGTATCGCTTTCAGGGCTCGTGTTCTAGGGCTGGCAACTCTTACGCCGTGTCTTTCCTCTAAACCACCTTTTAAGCAGGATTGGGTTGATATTTCAAGGGGTATTGATTACAGCGCTACGGAATATGGAGCTGCTTATACCAACGCACGCCCTGCGCCTATTGGCAGCCTAAGCGGTGGTGTATTAGCGCCCCAACCCATTTTCCCGCTTGACGCATTCCTTGGCAGATAACAGACTACCGTAAAGTAAAATCCGATTCAACGCAGCGACAGTAACACTAAACCGGCAGCTATCAAGGCTATGCCGCACAGGTTAACAAGCGTCAGGTGGTCATGGAAGAAAATAGTAGCCACCATGACCGAAAAAATCAGCGATAACGGAATAG
Source organism: Saccharimonadales bacterium (SeqCode) (assembly GCA_035248005.1). Lineage (GTDB taxonomy): Bacteria > Patescibacteriota > Saccharimonadia > Saccharimonadales > UBA4665 > PMNU01. The sequence continues at coordinate 87,278 of DATFHU010000020.1, read as the reverse complement.
CTGTAGCCTGGATCATACTGAATTGATATTTAGATAGCATAAACATATAGCAGACTGTAGCCACCACATACACCACAACGCCAAATATAGTAAGCGGTGAAAAAACAAAACCAATAGCCTTTGCGATTGTAATTGTTCCGTCAAATACGCCCTTGTGTGCATCAACTGATAACTTCCAGCAGCTTTGAGCCAGAACAAGCAGTAGGGCGAAAACAATTGAAAATAGATATTGCATGATGGGGTAATTATCCTTATTGTAGCAACTTACTGCCCCCGCGGTATAGCGCAGGCTCCTGGCCGACCGGGAAGATCATGCTTCGATTTTTCCGCTACCTTCATGACGATAAAATGCTCTGAACCGCCAATCTGAGTAAGGTAATCCTTTGTTTTTGCTGTTAAGTACCGCTCTTTTTCCCAGGCGCCAATAAGTACGCGGGTTACCCCGGCTTGCCTTAGATCTCTAAGGCCGAGCGAAAGGCCTAGCTCCGCGCCGCACTGTATACGTTTTTCCATGTTCGCTACCGGGGTTGCATTGGTTTCCGGCAGCCACACCACGTGCGTGTCCGGTATAGCGCCCGGCACCATAAAACTAATCGCCTGGGATGCGAACACGGTTTGTCCTTCTAACTGCGGACGTAATTCATTAAGAGAACGAAGAAACCGTATGTGGCTTTCGTTTTGCGCGCGCAATGCACCCACTTGCAGTTGCATAGTTGGCAACAGTAATAGGGCTGACGCGCAACCGACGACAATCAATCTCCATTTTTTACCAACATAACGATGCAAAAGCAGCGAACCAATAACAACAAGGCCGACTACTACAAAAATAAGAGACAGTCGGTTCAAATAACTAAATCGTTGGATCATCCAAGCCGGCATATGCTCGGACAGCACGGTCACTACAAGCGGGTTGTAGGCAATGACTGCATAAAATGTGGCGAGCGTGGCGATAAGTACCTTATGAAGCCGCGTTTTTGCCCGTATAAGCAGCCATACAAGCCCTGCTATGCTTGCAGTCCACAAAACAATCTGCGCCCAACCGTTATGTTGTAAAATCGGCGGGTTTAATATGGCAAGCGGGCCATACTCCAGCAGGGGAGCTGGCCGGTTCGGTTCGATGTAATTAAACGTATCCTCAGTCATCCTATTAGGAAAGGTGAGCGAAAATAGTACCGGCGCAATAAGCGCCACGGCCGTGAACGCCAACATTTTATACCGTTCAACAAGGAGCGCTAATGCAGCTTTTTTTTCAACGATACCATACACCAGGATAAACCAGCCAAGGTAAGCGGCAGCCATCAGGCTATACGTGGGATGAGTCATAGCCACTAACAAGGCACCAAGCACTAACAAACCCCATCCCTCTTTATGTTTCATAAATCGGGCCAGCCCGATTATAAAAATCGTAATCCAAAGCAACACGACTTCGTTAGGGTAATTAGCCGTACGCCAAAACCCGGCGGTCAGCAAAAACGACAGTGCGCCGATAAGGTAAGGCCAACCTCTTTTCCATGTGGAAGGCATAAAATACCAGGCAATCGCGTAAATTGCAGCATACGCAGCAAGCAAAAAAAACGGATACGAAAGCCGCCACACTTCGAATACCGATATATCCGTAGCCCGCACCAGAACGGCATACAAAACGTGCAGAATATTAACATGATAGCGAGACTCAACCGTTCCCTGTATAAACCCATCAGCAATAGTCAGTTCACTGCCCGCAATCTGCTGTATCTTGGCCATATGCACAAAACTATCAGTGCCATCAGCCAGATACCCCCCGAGTTGTACAGCCGTCACTGCCGCGCCCGTTCCAACCGCGACAAAAACCAGCAAAGCAAATACCGATTGGTTCTTCAAAGACCGCCACGTTGCTTTTATGTATTCCCACAGTGTTCTGCGCTGCAGGTATAGAACAACAAACCCCGCAAGCACGACGAGCATGTAATAGATGGCAACTACTACTATCGAAAATGAAAACAGGTAACCGACAATTATTACAGGAGCCAATATGCCAAATCCTATCGCCAAGAAAAAAAGCAGCTGGGCCGGCAGAGGAGCGGCGCCGACAAACGCGCCAATAGCTCTGAAAGATCGCGGAATGTCAGGCCGCTGGCACCACAGCCAGACGGCCAGGCCGATAAACGCGAAACTAAACCAGTACGCGTTAACGGCGGCGGGTAGCAGATTCTGCATCTTTCAATTGTTGTCTTAAACGCGCCTCGTAAATTGCCAACTTGCGTGCCAATGCAAAGGTGCGATTTCTTTCTTGCTGAAACTTGCTATAGGTAGTGATCGCAAAGAAAACAAAGGCCAGCGACAGTATATAAAGCAGCAAATCAGCCCCGCGTCCCACACCCACCCAGTTCGCCGCACGAGTCGTGGTGTCGGGCAGTACGATAGCGACAACCATAAATAATACGAATAGCGTAAACAGTATTTTTTTCCAGGCCTGAGTTTTTGTCCTGTTGGTAGCGCTCATAAAATACACGCATGTGAAGGCAACAAGGGTTAGTAGAACCACTTTTATTGTCATTTGCCTTTTCCTTTCACCAGAATATCATACACAATGTTAATTGCATTTAGTATTGGCTGGCCTTTTGCCTGAGAATAGGCAGTATAGCGTATGGTAACCGGCGCTTCGGTGTATTTTAGTTTGTACTGATGAATAAGCGCCAGTATTTCTGAGGCATGAGCCATATCCGGCAGAGTGATTTCTATAGCATTGGCAGCCTTGCGGTTAAAAACCCTAAGGCCATTGTGCGTATCGGTAAGCTTGAGACCGGTCGTCAGCACGGTAAACCACAAGGCTAACTTTAATAATATGCGCTTTTTAAGGGGCACTTTTTTAGCAGACACTTTTTCTAGAAATCGTGAACCAAGCACAATATCGTATTTGCCTTTTTCCAAAATAGCAAGCATTTTTTCGACATCTCTGATATCATGCTGTCCGTCCGCGTCAAAGTGTACAAAGTAGCTGATGTTCTCCAATTCCCGTGCATATTCAAGCCCGGTTTGCAGGGCAGCGCCTTGTCCCATATTGATAGGGTGATCAATAAGTATCGCGTTTGTTTTTGCGATTTCGTCGGCGCTGTTGTCTTTGCTGCCATCGTTGACCGCGATAACGGTGCTAACGTGCTTTAACGCATCGGCTATGACATTTCGGATAACCTTGCCTTCATTATAAACCGGTATTATGACAGCCGTACTGTTTACAAACTTCTTTTGCATCTCGTATATAAAAAGTATACTAAACCCATGCCTGAAGCAAATAGAACAAAAGTGATCGACCTGAGCGTTATTATTACCGTGCACGCCGAAGGCATCCTGCTGCACAAAACACTGGCCAGCGTGCACCGCGCGCTTTTGCCACTGTACAAAAAGAGTGCGTCATCCGAAATTATCATCCATGTCGATAACCCTACTACAGTCACCAAGGAATATGTGCGCGTTCATAAACAACATCTAAGCAACACTACAATCTACACCAACCACTTCGGCGACCTTGGCTCATCGCGTAACTTTGCCGTCCAAAAGGCACGCGGCCGCTATGTCACGTTTATAGACGCCGATGATCTTATGAGCGAAAAGTGGCTGGTTCGCGCTTACACTTTCCTAGAGTCAAAACCCACGGGTCAGTACATCGCTCATTCCGAATCGACCATAGAATTCGGCGCCGAAGATTCGGTTATCGTAAAGCATGGCGAAACCAACCAGGCTACCGACACACTATTGACCGTCTTTTCCAATCGCTGGAATTCAATTATTATGGCGCCGCGCGCTCTGCTACTGGAAGAGCCCTATGTGGCTAACAGCCCGGGGTATGGATATGAAGACTGGAACTTAAACTGCCGCTTTATCGCCCGAGGCCTGCATAACGTACTTATTCCTAAGACTGTTATTTTTGTCCGCCGCAAAGCAGGCAACTCGGAATGGCTGCGCCAAAAAACAAACCAGCTGGTTTTGCGTGCTAACCCGCTTTTTAGCTTCAATCGTATTCGAAACTTATCGCTTTCGTCCGCAAACGAGACAGAAGCATCAAGCACAGCCGCCAGTGCCGCAGTTATACTGCCGCCCAGCACCATGCAGCGGCTGAAACGGCGCGCCGTACCACTGCTGCGCCGCGTACCGCTTGCAGAGCGAATCGGCCGCAAAGCCTACCGCATGGTCCGCCCCGTTACCGCCCCTGCTTTTACTGAGCCAAACGAACCAGCTAAACGTCTGCCTGACTGGCTTGTCGCCGAATGGCGGGCAATGCATACAATTGAAAAACAGCTCTTTCCAAGCGACGAACTAGTACGCACTGTTCAGATATACAATTCACTCACGCCCGAGCACTACCAAACTGGCGAAGCTTTTAAAAATCTTATCGACCACACCACGCACAATACGTACCACTACATCCTTTTTGTACCCTGGATTAAAACCGGTGGCGCCGATCTTTTGAGCGTTCACTTCGCAACCAACCTAAAGGCAGTGAGGCCCGACAAAAATATTCTGATCATTGCCACCATGCCAACCGATTCGCCATGGGCTAGCAAACTACCTAAAGGTATTGATTTTATGCCATTCGGACTTATTACGCAGCACCTGTCGCAGGAACTGCAATTTCGTTTGTTGGAGCAGCTTATCGAAAATAGCAGCGCCGAATACCTGCATATCCTGAACTCGGCGCTTGGTTACGACTTTGTAGCCACGCACGAGGCATATATACAAGCCACAAACAAAAAAATAATTGCCACTTCATTCAGTCAAAGCGTGGATGGCACCGGACGCGTATTCGGCTACTCGCATACACATGTACCCAAGGCATACGAATTAACAACCGTCGTTACCACCGATAACCAGGCAGTGGTTGACATGTGGGTCCGCGAATATGGTTTTGACCCGGCAAAGTTGATTGTCCAACACACGCCAATAGCTATTCCTAAGCTCAAGATACCCGAACGACCTGTTACAAAGAACAGACTGCGCGTTTTGTGGGCGGCGCGGCTCTGCCCGGAAAAACAGCCCGAACTAGTTGCAAAAATCGGCCGCCTGCTTAAAGATAAACCGATCACCATAGATATGTATGGCAGCGCGGACGAAGCATATGGCCCTGCATTCTTGCGTACCTTGCCGCCGAACGTACGCTACAAAAGGCCTTACGACGGCTTCTTCACCTTGCCAGTCGAACAATACGACGTCTATTTGTACACCTCCCTTTTTGACGGCATGCCCATTGCCGTTTTGGAGGCCGCAGCCGCTAAACTACCGCTTGTCAGTTCCAAGGTCGGCGGTATACCTGATTTTGCGCACCACAAGCAAAGCGGCCTTCTGCTACCCGACCTCGAGCAGGCCGAAGACTATGCGGCAGCCCTAACTTTCCTCCTTGAACACCCCCAGCTCCTAAAAATCTATAGCGAAAAATTGTACCAAACCCTGCTGGAGCGCCACACCGAAACCGCCTACAAAGCGCAAATACAGCACTACGCCAAACGCATCGGTTACTAAACCACAATGTTTATAACAGGATGAAAACCCAGCATCTGTTCTGCCCTACTAATATCCGCCCATGTTACCTGTAGCTCGGAGCCCCTTTTTAAAACATAGTATGGTGTGATACCCAATCCCTTAAGCTGTGTTATAAGCGACGTTGTATTCGTAGCCTTTCCGCTGCCGACATTAAAAATATGCAATGCTTGCGGCAGCGGGCGTAACGTTGCAGCCTCAATAGCCCGCGCCACATCACTAACATGCACGTAATCGCGGTAGTATACATCCGGCCCGTAGACCGTTACTGGATGTTCCGCTGTCGAGTAAGTTAACTTATACACCAACGAATCGGTAAAAGCTGGCCCGTAGACATTAAACATGCGTAAAGCTACGAATGTCGTTTCCGATCTGTCCGCGACCAAGTTTAAAGCCTGCTCGGCACGCAGTTTTGTCTTGCCATAGATTGATAGCGGACGGATATTACTACTCTCGTTTGTAGCAGACAAGTGTTCTTGTGCGTATACACCCGAGGTCGAGGCAAAAACAAATCTTTTAACGCCATTGGCCGCCGCCAGTTCAGCAAGCAGCGCAGTTGCATCCGTATTTATCTTTTCGGCAAGTGACGGGTCTTGCTCGCAAGCCGGCCCAAGCAAAGCAGCCAAATGTATAACTGCGTCCGGCTTTTCGATTTGCATAACCTTGCCTAGATTGTGGGGAGCAGCCAGATCCAATTCATAGGAGATTATGCCTGGACGAACAGTTTTTGGAGGTTCGCGGTCCACCAGTACTAACCGGTGCGTCTTTTCTAGTGCGGCAGCGACCGCTGCACCCACTTTCCCCGAGGCACCAGTGATGAGTATTTTTAAAGAATACATCCGGCACTAATCTTTTATGGGGAAACCCATACCCTTTAACTGCGTAACCATATGCGGAGAGGTTAGCTCATAGGCCAATGTCTTTTCGATAAGTTTATCTATCGATCGCACAAATGCTTTGCGGTCGAACGGCTTTTCGTTTTTAACGATAAAAATTTTGTCGTTTGCTGTCTTGCCAACGCTTTTTTCGTCATAGCTAAGCTCTTCAAACATCTTCTCACCAGGTCTTAGCCCGGTAATCTTAATCTTAATAGGTCTATTCAATAGTTTTATCAAACTCTTTGCCAAATCGATCACCTTGACGGGCTCACCCATATCAAGTACAAAAATTTCGCCATGCCTGCCCAGCGTGGCCGATTGAATGACTAGTTGCGCCGCTTCCTCGACCGTCATAAAATAGCGGGTGATATCTTTGTGGGTCACGGTAAGCGGCAGACCACGCTCTATTTGATTTTTGAATATCTGCATAACGCTGCCGTTGCTTTGGATAACGTTGCCGAAGCGCACTGCGTTAAACTTGGTTGCTGTTTGCGAATCGGCCAGCGTCTCAAGCAGCATTTCGGCCAAACGCTTGGTACTCCCCATTACATTAGCCGGATTAACCGCTTTGTCTGTAGAGATAAGCACAAAATTTTTAACCTTATGCTTGATGGCGTGACGCATAATATTTAAGGAGCCCCAGACATTATTGTTGAAGGCCTCTACCGCGTTGTGCTGCATAAGCGGTACATGTTTATATGCCGCGGCATGAAATAGGATATCGGGTTTGGTTTCTACAAATATCAGATCAATGGCTCGCGGATTTTTGACGTCAGCAATCCGGTATTCAATAATTTTTTCACTCTGCAAGTCCTGCTGCAAGAAAAAAGTGCCGTTTTCCCACCAATCAATGCAAATTATTTTTTTCGGTTCCAGTCCGGCCAGTATTTTTACCAGCCTGGAGCCGATCGAACCGGCTGCACCGGTTACCGCCACGGTCTTGCCTTCGATAAGCGCCTTACAAGCCAATAAATCGTGCTTTACTGGTTGGCGGCCAATCAAGGCAAGGACATCGACATCGGTCAGTTCCTGGATATTGACCGTTTCTTTGGCAATGGTGGCGAACGAACGGGGGAGGATCGAAACGCGTACTTTTTCGTCGGTTATTTGGTTTATAAAATTACGGACTACCTGGGCGGTTGCCGTAGGAATGGCAAAGTATATATCGGTAATTTTGTGTTTGGCCACTACGACGTTTACGTCTGCTAACTTGCCCAAAACGAGCCTGCTCTTTGACTTGTCGTCTAAAAACCCGGTGACTGGCTGGCCGCTTTGCTTTAGGCTTTTTGCCAGACTCCTGCCTGCTACTCCGCGCCCAACGATTAGCACCTTTTTACGCATGCATTCCCCTCACAATTGTCAGATTACTTCTAGAATCGTCCCAAAGGATCGACAATCCTTGCCTTACGCCACCCTTGAGAAGTATGTAATTTATTATAAGGGGATTTATCTTTTACGCCAAACTGCACGTATGTTTTACTACGGTTGAACCGTAAACTGTACTCGCCTTTGTACCGAACCCGATTCGACAGCAGGGTATGTCGTGTCATTCCAGGTCTGGCCGTTGTCTTGCGTGACCGTAATCCACATGGTGTGCGTGCCTGGAACCGTAAAAGTCGTAGGCATCTGGAAGGTGTATTGTTCCAAAGCACTCAAGGTTTTATTGACTGAGCCGACATCGAAATTCTGACCGTTCGGCCCCCGAATAGCTACGCCGATACGCCCCACCACAAAGCTTTGGTTAATAAAGTTCCTTAGCTGGAAGCTGATATTAGTCGCTTGACCGACCTGCGGGCTCGGAATGCTGAGCGTTGGGCCCTGCATAATAGTAGGATTTGGCTTAACAACAAATTGTATAGCGCGGCTTAGACCCGCCGATTCCATGGCCGGATAGGTCGTATCGTCCCAAGTTTGGCCATTATTGCGAGTAGAAGTAATCCATGCCGTATACGTACCAGGCATGGTAAACGTATTAGTTGCGTTGTATACGTAATCTTGACCAGCAGCAATCGAAACGTTTTCCAGTTCGAAATCGGCATTGCGCCCCAGCGGATCGCGTACTGCCAGAGCCAAACTACCAGCATTTACCATTTGGCTTGTGTAATTATGCAGTGTAAATGTAGCAGTGGTTTGGCCGCCATCACGCGGGTCGCTGGTGGTAATAGTCGGCTGCGCGGTAACGGTTGGGTTTGGCAGGACCGTAAAGGTAACACGGCGCGTAATACTATCGGACTCCGGCGACGGGTACGAAGTGTCATCCCAGGTTTGGCCATTATTCCTGGTAACCGTAATCCACATCGTATGCGTGCCTGGGGTCGTAAACGTAACCGGCGCTGTAAAGGTGTATTCGCTATTAGCGTTAACCGTTACATCCGCCGAGGCCGGGTCGGCATTGCGCCCCAGCGGGTCACGGATAGCCAGCCCGGTTCTTCCTACCCAAACAGCCTGGTCCCCAAAGTTACGTATCCTAAACGACGCCGTTACTGATTGGCCTACTCGCGGTGATCCTGCACTTAGTGTCGGGCTCTGCGTAATAGTCGGGCTTGATTTGACCGTAAAGGTAAGGTTGCGCTGCTGCCCGGAAGCTGCAGCTGGCCAGTTTGTTTCGTTCCACGATACTCCATTGTCACGCGTTGCCGTTATGAATGCGTGGTGCGAGCCCGCTATCCCGGGTGTCATACTCGCCGTATATACGTGACTGGCCCCGGCCGCTAAATTAGCGGTTTGCAAAGGCAAATCCAGATTCGACCCGTTCGGTCCGCGTAAGGCCAAGCTCAGCTTGCCTATATCCAACGCAGCGCCGCTGTTATTACGCACCGTAAAGGTGAGATCCATATTCTTACCGATTCGGGCGTCTGCCGTGCTGGCCGTAGGCTGCACCGTAATGGTGGGCATGCGGGGTACCCATAACACCACGCGCCGCAGGTTATCGATCGAGGCGCTTGATGGCTTTGTGTCACTCCATTGGCCGTTCGTATTATTGGTAATCCAAAACGTATAGGTAGTTTCCGTGCTGAATGTCTGGGTCGCCGTATACGTATATGTTCCGCGGGCCGGAATGGTCACTTGTTGCAAGCCAAAGTCGTGATTATTACCCATCTGGTCGCGCACCGCAACCGACATTTGCCCAATACCCACCGGCCAGTTGGCATTATTCTTCAGATCAAATGACACCGTAACCGGATGACTTGTAAATACGCCTTGCGACAGGGAAGTTACACGCAGCGGCGATGCCACCACCACAGCGGGCTGGGTCGAGCCAAACCATAGCTCAAACATGGCCACGAAATTATAACTACCCGAATAGTACTGCGCCGAACTGCCTGGGTAAGCGTGCGGCGTATAGCAGTACAGCGAACCAGTAGAGGCGTTGTTGATAGTAAACACTTTGTAGGCGTTGCCGTGATCATCGTAAAACGTCACATGCCGTCCGGGCTTGAGCGCAGCGCTGTAGTAGCGCGTCGGGCCGTTGCACGGATAGCTTAAACTAGAATTCCACCAGACATTGTTGCCGCTGCCGCGCTCGTAGTTAAATCTGAGCTGCCAGGTAGCGTTATCTATCTGTCTATAAAACCCCGAGTAGTTACTGCCGCAGCCGCTAGAATCAGGACAGCCATACCCCATTGCAAAATTCAGTTGCGAATTGGTAGGATTGCGGGCTGTTACCAGGCTTTGTTCTTTTTGCAATGTCGCCAGAATTACCTTGGGACTAATGCCGTAATCTTGAGCAGCCTCGTAAATAATTTGCGATGCCCGCACGCTCGCGTTATCGCGGTCGCTCCAGGCATAGTAGCCAGCAATATATCCACCACGCGCTTCCAAAAATGACTGAATCTGGCCATGCGACATACTGGCGGCATCGATGTACATCGCATCGTCAATCAGATTATGCTCGACATACTCCGCCGCTGCCCGCTGCGGCCAGACAAAGCAGCCGCCAACCAGCAGCACCAAACCAAGCAAAGAACCTACCAGAGCTTTTTTTCGTAGCGAAAGGCTTGTATACATACCTTACTCCTTAAAACGCACTGGCATTTCTATATAATTAACCTCTCTGCCGGTAGGGTCAAAACTAAACACGTCGAGCCGCCCGGTTGCGGCACGCGCGCTAAACTGTAATTTGCCTGAAAACGTACCGTCTGCGACCTGCAATTGGCCTTGGGCAATAACTCCCTGCTGATCGTCTATAAGCCGGTACTGTACCGCATCAACATCCTTGACCATACCGCTTAGTATAGCGCCCGGCGTTACTAGCGCACCTTTTGCGGGCCTGGCGACCGTTATAGCGCCCGATGTGGAACTTACCCCTTCGGTTTCTGTTCCGGCATCTGCACCGCCTGTGTCGATCGCTCCGCCTTGCGGCCGGCCGCTTTGGTTGCTCTCGCGCGGTGCGCCGTCGCTATAGTCGCGTTGCGCCGTTTTCGACTTGCTGGTAGTTTGCGGTCCATCGTAGCCCTGCGTGACGTATAATGCCCAAGCGGTCAACAGAACCGCAGCAAGCAGTATACCAGCTATAACTATTTTTCGACTTTTAGTCATATTTTTATTTTAGCGTTAGTACTTCGATTATAAAAGAAGGGGCCTTCGGTTGTCAAAAATTACGAACGGCTTGTATAATGCCCCTGACACCTAAAAAAGGCAGGGCATGGCCAGCAAACATCCGCTGATATCGGTTATTATGCCGGTATACAACAACGACGAATACATTAAACAGGCTATCGATAGTATTTTGGAGCAGACCTATCCGCATTTCGAGCTGATCGCGCTCGATGACGGATCGAGCGACACCTCCGGCGCCATACTGGACGGATATGCCCGCACCGACAACCGCGTGCGCGTCGTACATAAGAAAAACGAAGGCTTAGTAAAAACTCTGAATCGCGGCATCGATATGGCTAAGGGTGAATTTATCGCCCGCATGGACGGTGACGATATCAGTTTTCCCCGTCGTTTCGAACAGCAGATCAAGATCCTTCAGAACTACCCGAACGTCGTATTAGTGGCGGGCGGCTTTGAAATAATCGACGAAGAAGGGGAATTCTTATACCGCGAGGTTATTCCGACCGGCAACGACGATATTAAACGCAGTATGCTACTCCGTAACCCGGTGGCCCATGGTTCGGTCATGTTCCGTAAATCAGCCTACGAAAAAGTGGGTCCATACAGCGATGCGTGCGGGCCCACCGAAGACTTCGAGTTATGGTCACGCCTGGCTACGGTCGGCGATTTTGCCGGCCTGGAGCAGACCATCTTTCGGTGGCGGGTAAATCTGAAGGGGATAACTCGAACTAAAAACGACTTGGTAGTCGGCATAATGAAACGCCACATGGACGCGTTATGGGCTTCGAACTTTCCAAAAGTCCGTAGCGCCAAGGATCTGCGCACCAACGGCCGGCACTACTTTATGACCTACAAAAAACGCGGTATGGACATGAAACGTATCGTCCTGGCCGATAACGCCAGCATTGCCATCAAAATGATTGCTCGCGGTCACATAATTATAGGTGTACACCAATGGTTCGCAGTAGCCATGGCTAATCGTTCAGGCATCAAAGCCGCCATCCACCGCGTACGCCTGACTATCAAAGGCAAAACCAGCGCCTTGCGCCGCTACGCCAAATTCGGCAGGCAAGAAGTATAATCCTAAGCCTTTTCAGGTACACGCCATTTATGCGGCAAGCTGCATAGACCACTCCACTGCGGGGCGTGCGGATTAGTAACAGTAAAACGCGGCCCTTCTAAAATGGCGTCAATTACTTCGCCTTCTTCACGAAAGGCTTCGATAAGCAGATGGTACTTGCCTGTCGTAATGTCCAAGTCAATATCGAGCAGCAATTCCTTGCTTTCCTGCCACCCCGTTACACCGTCTTTTAAGGTATTGATGCCAGTTACATGCTCGCCACTCTCTTTAAAAATATTGATACCCAGGCTTTTCATATCTTCGAGTCCGATCCAACGTACACGCGCAGTCAGCGTTTCGCCCACCCTAAAGTTTACCTTGGGCTTCATTTCGCTTCCCAACACTTGTGCTTTTAGAAACGAGGGTTTTTGACCGGTATCGTTCTGAGCGGCAACCGCTTGGTCAATACTCTGTTGATTTAAATCACTGTAGGCAGCAGCGACCTTGCGAGGGTTGCCGATTTCAATAATCTTTCCTTTATCTAGCAACATAGCGCGGCTGCAAAACTGGCGCACCGTTTCCATGTCGTGAGTAACAAGAATCACCGTTTGCTTGTGCGCTTTGTAGTACTCGAATACATCCAGGCACTTGCGCTGGAACGCTTCGTCACCCACGGCCAGCACTTCGTCGAAAATAAGAATATCGTTATGCGCTTTAATGGCAATCGAAAATGCCAGGCGGACTTGCATACCAGAAGAGTAATTCTTGAGCTTCTGGTCCATAAACTGCTCGAGCTCGGCAAAGGCCACAATCTCGTCGTACATGCTCTCCATTTCTTTGCGGGTAAACCCAAGCAAGGCACCGTTTAAAAACACATTGTCGCGGCCAGAAAGTTCCGGGTTAAACCCGACCCCCAGCTCGATAAATGGGGTCAGCTCGCCATTGATGTCAACTGAGCCGGCATTAGGGTGATACACCCCAGCCAAAATCTTTAAAAGCGTGCTTTTACCTGAGCCATTACGCCCAACAATGCCAAAAAATTCGCCGCGCTGGATCTCGAACGAAATGCCATCTAACACTTTCTGCTGGGTCTTGGTATTTTTGCGCGTCAAGCCCACAAATGCTTGTTTTAACGATGTCCGCCGATGTTGCGGCAGTACAAATTCTTTGCGTAAATTCCTGACGGTAATGGCTGGCAAATGTGCGTCCATTAAATATTCTCCGCAAAGCTTTTAGACTGAACCTTAAAATACCAGGTCGCCCCAATAGCCGCCAAAACCACCAGACCGATAGGTAAAAGCGCCATGGCTGGCGATAAGACTTCCCAGCCATTTATAGTTTGGGGCGTCACAATAACCTGGCGGGCGTCCTGAATAATCTGTGCCGCCGGATTCAAAAGTAACCAGGAATGAAAACGCTCTGGTACCATTTGCAAAGGATACAAAATAGGCGTGGCATAAAAAGCCGCTTGCGTTAAGACCTCCCAAATATACGTTACATCCCGGAAGCGCACAAATAACGCCGCCAAGAAGAACGCCACGGCCTGCGCAAAGATAAATAGCTCCAATAAAATTAGTACTAGCCATAGCCATGACAGGCCGGGCATTACGCCGTTAATAATCACAATAGCCAGTACCACGCCCAAATTAAGCAACAGATTAATCAGTGCCGAAGCCGACGTACTAACCACCACCAGGTAACGCGGAATGCTGATTTTACGAATCAGGTCGCCTTTGCCAACAACCGCGGTCATACCCATAGAAGTAGCCTCAGTGAAAAAACTCCACAGCACAATGCCAAGTAATAAGTAGGCGCCAAAGTGATCAACACCCTTACCAATCTTAAAAATATAGACAAATACCACATATAAAATACTAAACATCAATAAGGGTCGCAGAAGCGACCACAAATAGCCAAGTGCTGACCCCTGGTAGCGCACCTTAAAATCAGTCGATACCATTTCCCGCAGGATGGCGCGGTTCTTTTTCGTGAGGTACTTCATTTCTGATAAGATACTATAAACGAATGGTAGGCACCAATACAACGACAACAGATCACGCCCACACGCCGCGCAAGGCACTGCTTATACGGAATGCGGCTGCTTATGATTTTGGCGGCGCCGAACGGTTCGTCGTATACCTCGCAGAACAATTAGGCCAGAATGGATGGGAGGCAATTGTCGTATCCGCTCACGCCAAAATCAAAACACTTGCAAGCGAACGGCATGTGGCCTACGTAAAAGGGTGGTGGTGGAGCCGACAGGATTGGCACGGCTGGCGCACTGCACTCACTCCGCTATACCTGTTATGGCAGACAGTGTTGTGCGTCTGGTATATCCAGCTTATATTGCGGCTCAAACCTGATGTCGTCCATCCACAAAGCAAGGATGATTTTATCGCGGCAACGCTGGCCGCCCGGCTGCTTAAAAAACGCATCATATGGACCGACCATGCGGACCTAAAATATATTTACCGCAACGTGCGCGTGCCGTTTAAAAACCCCATAGGTAAATTAGTGCGTTGGTACAGCCGGTACGCTAGCGCCATTACCGCGGTAAGCAAAAGCGAGCGACAGCTGATCGGTACAGCCCTGGGCGCATCACCGCCAAAAACGTACCAGGTTATTTATAACGGCATAGTGGACCACGCCGTCGCGCCCTACAAACGCGCGCCCGGTGACGTAGGCGCCTTTATCTTTTGCGCTACCTCACGCTTAGTAACCGCCAAAGGCATCGGCGAGCTAATCAAAGCGTTCAAGCGTACTGCCAAGGACAAAAACATGCGGCTTTGGTTGCTGGGCGAGGGGCCGGAAGAGGCCGCCTTTAAACGCCTGGCCGAAGGCGATCCGCACATTGTTTTTTGGGGCTTTCCGGCAAACAGCCTTAGCATGGTAAAGAGCGCGGACGTATTTGTGCATCCCAGCTATCACGAAGGGTTCAGCCTTTCGATCATCGAAGCATCTATGCTGCAAAAACCGATCATTGCTTGCAACGTAGGGGGCAACCCAGAAATTATTACCGACAATGAAACCGGCCTGCTTGTCCCGCCCAAGGACGCGATATTCCTTTCCATTGCCATGCAAAAACTAGCCGAAGATACTGCTTTGCGTACCCGTCTTGCCAGTGCGGCGCGCACAAACTACGAACATAACTATCGCTTCGATGTTATTGTCAAAAACAACTTTATACCGGTCTATGAAAAACGATAAAAAACTGGAAATTGTATTCGACGCGAGCCCGCTGCTCGTAAACCGGACAGGGGTGGCGTACTACACCGAGCGGCTAACGCAAGCTTTGGCAAAAACATATCCGGACCAGGTACATCTAACTGGCTTTTTCTATAACTTTCTAAAACGCCGCTCCAATTCCCACTTTCCCCGGCTGCCAAACCTGCACTACCGTGGCAACTATGTGTTACCAGGAAAAATCGTATACCAACTTAGGCGGTGGGGGATTGAGGTACCAATCGAACTATTTTCGCCCAAACGGGCCGACTTTATTTTGTACACCAATTTCTTGGGATACCCGACACTTCGCGGCACGCCAAGCGCCTGCGTTGTCCACGACCTTACATTTGTCGACCTGCCGGAATATGTATCGGCTAAAAACGGCAGCGACCTGCGCCGGTTTGTTCCCCAACAAATCAAGCGCTCGGCATTCGTAATTACCGTGTCCGAATTTTCCAAACAAAAAATTGCCAAAACATACGGGTTAGCGTTAAACCGCATTGTAGTTACCCCTATTCCGCCCGAAAAACCGCGTGTCATAAGCGAAAGTCAGCGAAAAACAGCTCTGGGCAGTATTGGGGTTGCCAAGCCGTTCATTTTATTCCTAAGCACCATCGAACCGCGCAAGAATGTCATTGCCCTTATTGAAGCCTACAAACAATTGCCAGATGCGCTGCGTAAACGTTTTACCCTGGTGGTGGCCGGACGCATTGGCTGGAATTGCGATGCCGAAATAGTCGCACTTAAGCAGGCCGTTGCCGACGGATACGACGTAAGGCACGTTGGGTTTGTTGACGAAACCACCCGCGCCGTGCTTTTCCAAACCGCCGCCATATTTACCACACCCAGCCATTACGAAGGTTTCGGCATGCCGGTGCTCGAGGCCATGAGTTACGGCCGCCCCTGCGCGGTCAGCAATATACCGGTATTCAAAGAAATCGGAGGCGATGCCGTCGCCTATTTCGACCAGACCAACCCCAAGGATATTGCTCAAACCCTTCAGACCCTCCTAACCGATCCCAAAAAATTAGCCTCTCTTAGCACAGCCAGCAAAAAGCATGCCGATACCTACAACTGGACAACCGTAGCCCAGACCGTCCACGACGCTATTACAGCGCATCTCCGTTCGTAACTCGCTAAAGACCAGCCACCCTCCTGGCGTGGCATACGTTACACGCTGGAGGGTGGCTGTCTATGGGGACAAGAAGATGCTATGTAGTGACGTTTTTAGGCGCCTTACTTTTGATTTTCTTAGGTACTCTAGCCAGGACTGCCAGGCTGGCGAGCAGCCACCATTGGGTGGCGACTGCTTCACTGCTCCAGGTGTGAAGTAGCATGTTGGTAAGCACGTAGGCCCAAAACCCAGCCAGTAATACGGCACCCACATAATCGTGCCGCCCGTGTAAAGCTTTATATACAACAACTGAAACGGCGACTAGCAGAGCAAGGCCGATAATACCAACTTCGTATCCTATTTGTACATAATAATTCTCGGTTAAAAATCCGCCATTGCCGTTCTGAATAGAAACAATGCCAGCCGTACCCGGCCCATGGCCCAACGGCCGGGCAATAGCCCCTTCTATTCCTTCGCGCACTAGCAGCCAGTGCAGATCGTTCGAATCCAGATCTTCCACTGCTTCCGGCGTGCTGTGGGTTACGTAACTTTTGACGAACTCATTGTTGCGTTGTGTAAAAGCTACTACTGTAAAAAGCAGTATAGTAGCGACCAATAAAGGCCACCAACGCTTACATAGCGGCATTATCCGCGCTTTATACTGCCACCATAGTACCAATGCCACGGCCAGTGCCGCACCCAACCAAGCACTGCGCGAAAAGGTGAGTAGTAACGCTAAGCCGTGCAATAGCCACATGCCGCCAATCAGTAGCCGCCTGGCATTATCACGCAGCCTTAGGCCAATTGCCAGTAGTGCTGCGAAGGGGAGTATGAGGTATGCGCCGAGCGCATTCGGCTCGCGGATAGTGGACATAACGCGCGGCAAGGCCGGGTTATCATCAATAAAAAACGCCGGACGAGTGCCGCGTTCTAGGCCATAACCAACATAGGTAAGTATGTCTTTGGGTAAAAAGTATTGCAGCACACCCAGGAATGCTACAACAGTACTGACCCCCAATACTACCTTAAAAATCGAACTAAAAACGAACTTAGGATACAAAAGTGCCGCTCCGTAGCCAAGTATCAGCAGCGCGGGCAGCCGCGTGTTGTAAATAATGCCTAGAATTGCGCTTTTCTGATGAAGATCAGGATATACCGCCCATAGTAGTGCGTGTATAGCAAAGTAGGCAACGCCGATTCCCAAAAGCCAATAAAAGAGACGATTCCCTTTTTTATCGATAACTACCAAACAAATTGTGAACAACGTAAGTAATCCAAGTACAACGTCCTTGGCTATTTTCCATACCTCCAGCCCCCCCGTTGCCAAGCTGACAGATTGCGCCAAAAAGATATGAAACGGCATGTATATTAGCAGCGCAAGCACACCCCAGTATGGGATTCGACGTAAAACTATCATGTTCGGATATAATTATAGCAATGCCAAAGCATATTGTTATCGATGCGCGTATCCGGGGTACTACAACCGGCCGGTATGCTGACCGGTTGATCGAACATCTGCAAGCTATCGATTCCGACAACCGCTACACCATACTTGTCCAACCGGACGATCCGTGGACCCCTAGGGCAGGAAACTTTACGGCGGTCCCCTGCCCTTTCCCCCAGTTTTCTTTCAACCCTTTGCACCAAGTTAAGTTTGCTTGGCAATTGTACCGCCTAAAACCCGGCCTGGTGCACTTTACCATGACCCAACAACCCCTGATCTACTTTGGCAACATTGTTACCACTACGCACGATACAACCATGTACTACTTTGTACGCCGCGGCAACACGCCCGCTGTTCTGTATACGCTTAAAATAGCCCTATATCGTTTCCTGGTGTGGTGGAGCCACCACAAATCAAGAAAAATTATTGTTCCTACTAAAACCGTTGCTCAGGAGTTTGCTAGCTTGCAGCCATTTACCAAAAACAAAGCAGTTGTTACCTACGAAGCAAGTGAGCCCCCGTTAAACGCAAAAGCCAAGCAGCCAAAGGGAGTAAGCGGACGGTTTTTGTTATATGTCGGTACGGCATTTCCGCATAAAAACTTACAAAATATGATAAAAGCCTTTGAACTTCTTAAAGCAAAGCATCCGGCCCTAAGGTTGGTAATTACTGGTAACCGCGAAGAAAAACACCACAAGGAGCTTATTGCGTGGGTTAGGGAGCGCCACTTGGACAACAGTGTTATCTTCCCTGGCTTTGTGAGCGACGCCGAGCTGAAATGGCTTTATGAACACTGCGCCGCCTATATCTTTACCTCCCTGAGCGAAGGCTTTGGCTTGCCGCCTCTAGAAGCTATGGCCCATGGCGCGCCTGTTGTTTCCAGTAATACCAGCGTTATGCCCGAAGTATATGGAGACGCCGCGCATTACTGCGATGCGCGCGACCCGCAGGATATCGCAAACAAAATTGCCGAGGTACTAGAAAATCCCCAGCTTCGTGAGCAACTTATCAAAAACGGTACCAAGCAACTAAAAAGATATTCCTGGCGCAAAATGGCCAAAGAAACGTTAGCAGTTTATAAGAGTCTGCTTTAAGTAACTATTGCGATGGTAACTCGCGAAGCTCCGTGGTTTCGCCTGTAAAAACCGGCATCCATTTCCGGGATATTTCGCCGGTCCTGTCGGTAAATAAAATATCGGTTTCAGTGGTACCCGTAACAAACACAGCTAGATCCAGTACGGTGCGCGCAAATCTCTGGACCGCTTCTGGATTAGGAAGAGGAGGTTCAACGCGTACAACATTAAAATCTTCCGTAGTCTCTAGACTTACGCCATGCCGCTCCTGTACCTCATCTTGGAGGGTCGTAAGATCAATCATCATCTGTGGCAGCGGACTAAAAGTTAAATACTGTTGGTTAGCTCTAGTATCTAGCGTAAAGCGGACTCCCAGTTCCATGCTATTCCTCTTCTTTTGATTCGGTCGCCGGTTTCAAGACAATATGGCGGTCGCGGCCTTCACCGTCCGATTCGCTCACAATACCCCACTCCTGAGCAAGCTTGTGTACCGTGCGGCGGTCGGCAGCGCTCATAGGCTTTAGCTCCATAGGCTTGCCGGATTCTTTGACCTTTTTCATCCATTCCTCGGCTCTGCCTGTCAGCCGGTCGGCGCGCTGCTTCTTATATTCAGCAACGTCCACGTTTACCCGCGTGTACTCGAAGCCTTGGTTTTTTAAAGCATTGCTTACCAAAAACTGCATGGCACGCATATTTTCGCCCTTTTGGCCGATCAAAAATCCGTTTAGGTGCGTGCTCGGCACATCCAGTTCAATAACATCGTCTTCGCTGGTGGCCCGCACATCGGTGTTCAGTCCGAAAAACGACAACAAATCCTCGAGGTACTTCTTTGCATACCGGATTGCATCTTCCATTACTTCTTCCTCCGTTTCTTACGGGCAGCCGCTTTTTTAGGTTCGGTCTTCTTGGGTTTTTCTATAACTTCGCCTTCAATAACTGTTTTGCCGTCTTTAGCCTTATCGCCCTCTGCCTCATTGACCATCTCAGCGGTATCGTCACGCAAAATAATAGTTTGTTGAATGAGTGCCACGATACCGCTGACTAACCAGTACAGGGCCAACGCCGAAGCGATATTGACGGTAAAAATAAATACCATAGCCGGCAGCAAGAAACGTGTGCTGCGGGCAATCGAGGCATTCACGTCCGTCTGGTCGGCCTGTTTGCCAGCACTGGCGTCTTTTAAAATGCTGCGCAGACTGCGCGCGTCCTTGGTGTCCGGGGAAAGCTGCTTACTCTGATAGTACTGAATAATGGCGCTGGCTACGACAATCAACATAGCAGGCCAATATAGTCCATGCGGTCCAAGAGCGCTGCGCGTTAGATCTATAATGCCAAAAAGTGTGGCATCAAATTCCTTAATATGTGACGCGATGTACTCGATCCAAGGCAGGTTTTGAAGGGCTGGATAAGCAAAGCTCTCCAGCTGGCCAGGGTCTTTCAGCACACGCTGCAATCCAAGGTACAACCCAATCAAAATAGGAATCTGCAATATAAGCACGCCAATAGAGCTGAATGGATTTATTCCCCGCTCTTTATACAGCTCCATCATCATAAGCGACTCTTTGCGGCGGTCGCCATTGGCTGCTTTTTTAATGCGCTTTAGCTCCGGCTGAATCTTGCGCATTACCTTTACTTGATGTAACTGCTTTTTGATAAGCGGCCACATAAGTAAACGCACCACAATAGTAAAAATAATAATCGCCAAGCCGAAGTTATGACCAGGCAAAATCGCGTATATTAGCACCAGTAGGTTAAAAATCGGCTGTACAATCAGCGTGTCAAACATTATACGGTCTTCTCCTTCGGCTCTACTATACCATTATCTAAGGCGGGGGGCGACCCCGAAACAAGCACCCTTGCTTTTTTGAGAACCCCTACCACTGCCCGTTTTAGAGCGTTATGTTCAATCGTTGCAATACTCTCGTCGTATACGTTAAAAACCAAGTCATACGGCCCAGATATCTGGCCAGCCCGCTGGCGTACGATTTCAAATATACGGCGGCGTATACGGTTCCGTACCACTGCCGATTTGCTTACCTTGCGGCTTACTACTACAGCCATGCGGTATGTGCCAGTGCGCGGATTACGGGCATACCGAAGTACTATATGTTGCCCGCGAACAACATATCCTTTTTGGTATACGAAACGGAGGCTACTCCTCCCATGAAAGCGGTGTGCGTAGTGGATCATGTCCGCTTCACCGTCCCTTCTCGATAGTTACTAATCGTGAAGAAACTCTTCCTTAAGCAGACAGTTTCTTACGTCCCTTAAGCCGGCGGCGGGCCAGCACCACTCGTCCAGCCCGGCTGGCCATGCGCTTCATAAACCCATGCACTCGGGCACGATGACGTTTTTTTGGTTGATACGTTCGTTTTGGCATATGCTCTCACTTTACAAGATAGCAGCTCATTCAACAAGCCACTACCCAGTTTATTTTCCACTGTCGTCCCCAAGGCTCACATTTAAGCTCAGAAATGGTACACCGGAGAAGCGCCCGGAGACGTACTAAAAGTACGCTAAGGACGCACCGGACCCGGCAAGCCGTTTGTGGACCAAAAGCGCTACAGCGAGTCGAACTGTGCCCGGCTTGATGCAGCACGATGTAAGCTTTGGGGTGGAAATGACAATATTTAGCCTCTAGATTTTAACAAGTTATCCACCATTTTCCAAACTCTTTCCACAGTTTAACAGATAGGGATGTTGCCTGTGTATAACTTTACTCTGGTCGTATGCGTTGGCCTAGTCCTTTCAATGCCAAAACAAAATGTGTGGAAAAGTCCTGGACTAAAGAGTATAGTTAGTGGGTAGTAAGTTTTGAGAGAGGGTATGCAACCGTCAAGTTTATGGCAGGCAGTCTTAGGTGAAATCGAACTATCGGTTTCACGCGGTAATTTCGTCACCTGGTTTAAAAACACTTGTCTATTAAAACAAGACGACGAACGTATTATTATTGGCGTACCAAATGTATTCATTAAACAGCAGCTTGAACGTAAGTATGCCGACCTTGTTGTGCAGACCCTGCGTAAAAACGGCGCTAACGCCAAGGTGGTCGAATACAAGATTCATTCGTCGCTGACGCCTGCCCAGCGAGAAGAAGAGCCTCTGGTGCTCAAACCAAGCCCGGCAGCCCATGGCACCACACCCGCGGCAAAATCTTTACAGCCATCGCCGCTTACTCATACGTACCGCCTAGGGCTGAACGAGCGCTACACATTCGATAACTTCATTGTTGGTTCCGGCAACGAGCTGGCATACGCCGCTTGTCAGGCAATAGCTGCCCAACCGGGCACTAAATACAATCCGCTTTTTTTGTATGGCGGCGTGGGGATCGGCAAAACACATCTTATACAGGCTGTCGGTAATGCCGTCCTAAGCAACAACCGCAAGGCACGTGTCGTGTACGTCAGCAGCGAACAATTCGTACAAGAGTTTGTGGACGCGCTGCGCTTTAAAAAAAATACGGACTTTGCCGACTTTTACCGGGGCGCCGACGTGCTTATTGTGGACGACGTACAGTTCATTGCAGGCAAAGAAAAGATTCAAGAAGAATTCTTCCACACCTTCAACGCGCTCCACCAAGCCAACAAACAGATAATTATAAGCAGCGACAAACCACCGCGCGACATCCCTACCCTGGAGGAACGGCTACGCTCGCGGTTCGTGTGGGGTATGAGTATCGACATGCAAACACCTGACTTCGAAACCCGCTGTGCCATTCTGCAAACCAAAGCCCACAATCACGGAGTTCCCTTGCCGGCCGACATTACCGAATACCTTGCTACGAATGTACAAACCAACATCCGGGAGCTTGAGGGCGCATTAAACCAGCTACTCGCCTTTTGCGAAATGCGCGGGCTGGAACCCAATCTTACTATTGCCAGCAGCTTGCTCGGCAGCACCCAAACCCGGCCAAAGCACATCAGCGCCCGCCAGATCATTGAGCGCACGGCCCGGCACTTCCAGATACCCATAGAGGATATCCTCGGTCCGAAACGCGATAAAGATATCGTAGTGCCCAGACAGGTCGCCATGTACATGCTTAGAAGCGAATTACATCTTAGTTTCCCTAAAATCGCCAAAGAGCTAGGACGCAAGGATCACACTACCGCTATTCACTCTATTGAAAAAATCGAAAAAGAGGCACGTATTGATGCCGACATCCGGGCCGCTATTTCAAGTATTAAAGGGAAACTGTATGCGTAAGCCTGTGGAAGTAGCATGCAAAGCCTGTGGACAGGGCGTGGAAATACCCGAACAAAGGCGCGGACATGAACACATTTTGTGCGCAGGCCATTTGTTCCAGGTCATCCGAAGCCATGTAAAACTGCCCAGTTTTACACAAAAAAGCCTCCGTGTTTGCACGCCTTTCCCACACGCCAAAACCGCCGTTTCGCCTCTATATACCGCCCGTTTTTCCCCACTATCCACAAAGCCTATAACTATGACTACTATATATTAATTAGTAATTTAGATGCATTAAGGAGCTACCCAAATGGACTTACAAGTAACACAAGAAAATCTAAACAAAGCATTGGGCACTGTTGCCCGGGTAGCCAACACCCGAGGTACACTACCGGTACTTGCTAATGTACTTATTAAAACTGTCAACAATCGTCTGAGCATTGCCGCTACCAATCTGGATATCGCTATTACTAATTACATAGGCGCCAAGGTTGCTGCCGAGGGTGCTATTACGGTTCCGGCGCGATTGATGCAGGATTTTGTGAGCAGCTTACCCGGCGGTGTGATCGACCTAAAACTGGACGATCTGAAGCTCAATATTGTGACCGAGCAGTATCAGTCTGTCATTAACGGAGTATCAGCCGAAGAATTTCCTGTTATGCCGGCTATTAGCGAAGGCAAAAAGTGGGCCGTACCTGCCCCATTGCTCAAGAAAAGCTTACAGCAAGTTATTGTCGCCGCCTCCGGGGATGAGGCGCGTCCGGTGCTTACTGGTGTCTATTTGCATGTCACTGACGGCAAGCTGTATATGGCGGCGACTGACAGCTATCGATTGGCCGAAAAAGAGTTACTTGCCACGACCGAAGATATCAGTTTATTAGTGCCGGTATCGGCTATGCAGGATTTGTTGCGCATTGTGAGCGACGCCGAGGACGATGTGCGTGTAACCAGTGACGAGCAGCAGGTCTTGTTTCAGATTGGCGATGTTGAGTTAGTTGCCCGTTTAATCGAAGGCAAATATCCGGACTATCGCAAGCTTATTCCGGATTCCTTTAGTACTACTGCAACACTGAAGCGTGCCGACCTACTAAATGCTACAAAAATTTCCAGCTTGTTTGCCCGAGAGAGTGCCGGCAGCATTACGCTTAATGTTGACGAAGCTTCGCAGGAGCTTAGTATTCGTTCAGTTGCTTCCCAACTGGGCGAAAACACGGCCAAGGCTAGTGCCAAGGTGGACGGCGGCGGGGCTATCACCTTGAATTCCCGGTATTTGCTAGACGCCTTGCAAGTGCTGTCGGGCGAGGAAGTGCAGTTTTGCTTTAACGGTAAACTAGAACCGTCGGTACTGCGTGATCCCGCTTCTAGTGACTACGTACATATTATTATGCCGCTCAAGAGTTAATCTGTGATTTACAGATTTTAGAGGGCTGTCCGGGCTATATACATGTTTCCTGTTGTACTCTTTTTAGAAAAGTCATAATATAGGCTCCACTGACTAGGCTGACAGCTCCGTACCTTAAAACGGGAAAACATACATGTGAGTCGGGGAACGACATACTCAACTGCAGGGTCGTATACAATAGTGGCATGATAACCGATCTGCGTCTACAACACTTCCGGTCGTATACCGATGCTTCGTTTGAGCTGGACAATGGCGTCAATATTATTGTAGGGCCAAACGCCAGCGGCAAAACGAATCTGCTCGAAGCGATTCTGGTGCTGGCGCACGGCAGTTCGTACCGAGGCGCAGACGCCGATTTAGTGCAATTTAAGGCTCCATGGTCGCGTTTAGACGTTAATATGCCAAACGGTGCGCGCATTGTCAAATTGCAGGTTCTACCCACTCAGAAAGTGGCTAAGACGTTCGAGCTGGACGGCCAGGTGCTGACGCGCCTTGCCCCTTCCCGTACGCTGCCGGTTGTGCTGTTCGAGCCTAATCATTTATTGCTGCTCAGCGGGTCGCCGGAACTGCGGCGTAATTTTATTGATGATCTGATCGAACAGACCGTGCCGGGTTTCGGGACAACACGGCGGCATTACAAGCGGGTGCTTTCCCAGCGGAACGCACTTTTAAAAAAGCAGCCGCACGGCCTGAGTGAGCAATTGTTCGTATGGAACCTGCGTTTAAGCGAACTGGGCGGCAAAATCGTGCGCGAACGGTCGGCTATTATTGCCCGCTTTGCCGAACGTATGAGCGAGCTATATGGGCGGCTGAGCACCGGACAGAACGATATTGCCCTGGCCTATGCCACCCAGTTTCCGGTGGAACGCTACGAAACGGCCTTGCTGCATAAATTGGAATCCAGTGTCGAACTGGAAAAACTGCGCGGTTTTACTGCTGCCGGGCCGCACCGCGACGATCTGAGTGTTCTTATTGACGGCCGCCCGGCACAGGAAACCGCATCCCGCGGCGAGACCCGCACCCTGGTACTGGCGCTTAAAATACTTGAGCTGCAGCTTATTGAGGAGCTACGGGAGCAGCCCCCTCTGCTGCTTTTGGACGACGTATTCAGCGAACTGGACGGCCGCCGCCGCCAGGCGCTTACCTCGTTTGTGTCTAGTTACCAAACATTCATAACCACTACCGACGCAGATGTGGTGGTGCAGCACTTCACCACCAGCAATATCATCCCTTTGGCTAAAAGCGATAACACTATCCAATAACTTTTGCTACTGCCGGCTGTCTATTTCGGTCTGGGTCGGTTCGTCGCCGGGGTCGTGGGTGTCAGAAGCGGCTAGTTCGACATAGGTGATTTTTACGGTACTCGCGTCTAACTTTTCTTCTTTTATGAAGTCGAGCGCGGCTTTTTTGTATTCTGCGACTTGTTTGGTGTGTTCCAGTGTGCCCTTAGCGAAATCTACGGCATACAACGTGATGGTGAGCTGTATATTCTTTTTGTCATCTACTTCGTAATCGATGCTAAACTCTGCTGTATCATACGGCAACTTTGACACTATCGGATACCGTTCAAGAATACTTTGTTGTGTTCTCGAAATTTCTGCGCCACTGGCCTTTTCGCGTATTAATTGTTCGTCGTTGTTATTAAGTAAATACGCATGCCCGGCATCGTCGTTTGGCAGTAGCATCAGGTACACTGTTTTGCTTTCGCCAAGGGCCGCAGTGTCTATTTCTTTAGTCAGCTTATCAAAATGTGGCCGCGTGGCAACCAGCGTGTGCTTGCCTTTGGCAATAGTGTGCTTGCCTGTACTTATAGCTTTACCATCTAGAGTTATGGTCGAGTCCATGGGAGATGCTTCGATGGTAATTGTTTCGTTGCGAATAGTGGCAGTTGTGACAGCTATGCCTACAATCACCAAGGCGGCTACTATTATGATTGTTGTAATGATGAATATCTTTTTGCGTGCAGCAGTCGGTTCCATATTTTAAACCCCTCTCCTAGTTTAGCCGGTACCATTCATATAAGCGGCGGGTGTCATTTGGGCTGGCCATTGGCGCGCGCTCACACTGCGAAGCCGAGGCAGCGTCCCCGCCAAATCTTTTGCCGTTCGGCAACATCAGTTTGCCTACATAAAAGAACGTGTGGTGAATAAAACCGTTGTTTTGGACGGCAATATCACCAGGTTCAAGTTTTTCACTGTTTTGCACTCGGTGATATTTTTTGCCAGGTCCGGAATTATTCCGCAAGTAATTCATTTGGCAGAGGGTGTTACATTCTGATTTGTTATAAGATTTATCCGCACCGCTGTCACGCATAACGCGCGTTACAAAGGCGCCGCAGTCAATACCGTTGCAGCTGCCACGGTATTCTCTGGGATGATCTCTAATTGCTTTGGCATATTCACGTTTTCGTGTCATTGCGTCACGATCGCCTGCCGGCCGATAATCTGGCCAGGAATACTCTATAATCTTGGCCAAAATGGCAGCCCTGCCGGTAGTTGGGCCGTTTGCCGTTTCGCCCGGGCAGTCAAGACCAGCTGTTGAGCCCAAGCGGTTACTTAGGTCCGGATTGGTGTCGCGCCCAGAGGGATGGAACTGTAACTTGCTAGGTATGGTTCGACCGGTCTTTTGTTCAAACTCTTGTGTGCCGATAACCAGAGCGGCCGTGCCATTCCAGTTATTGCGCACTTGCTTAATAAGCTGTAAGCGGCTCCGGAAGTATTTTTCCGGAGCATTCGGGTCGAAGTTATTGTATTCGGAAGGTATGGAGGCTTCGGCCCATATCTTGTTGCCTGGGTATCGTTTGAAGTACGTTACGGCTTCCATGAATTGTTCCGCGGTGCTGTTTTGTTTGGTGAGTATGTCGGCCATACGGTTTTGGTTGGGGCCGGTCATAACCCTGGCGTTGGCCTCGACGCCGGCGTCGAATGACTTAAATGCCTGTAAACCGCTTGGGTTATGCTCCCAGCCCGGCGCCAGCAGGTCCGGGACTTTAATACCAGTGTTAAGCGGGTTAAACAAAAAGCGGTTATTAATGTCACCGCCTTCACCCATGGCAAAGGCTACCAATGCCACTACATGCTCTTCAGTAACGGTTTTGGAAGGGTCTACCCCGCGCTTCGCGGCGATGGCTTTTAGTAGCTCGACCATAAACTGCTCAAGGATATACGGCGACTGCAGTCCGCTATTCCAAATACCAGCGTCTGTGCCAGCGCCACCGCCTGCATCGGAGGTATCTGCTTCGCACTCCTCGGCTTTTTCGTCGTACCAACTGTAAGGCCCTAGGATGGATTGGATGTCTTCGTTTGAGAGCTCGTCTGGATTATCGGAGTCTTGGGCGCTAACGGACTGCAACGGCAGCGTGCCGCCCATAATAACAAGAGCGATTACAATAAGCAGCAAACGATTTAGCAGTAGTTTTATTGACAAGCGCATTACCCCTCCATTCCGATACTCGCGTTCAATGCATTAAGGTGCCGGTTAGCCACACGCCAGCGGAAGACAAGGTCGCCAAAGCCTTGCTTGTTGTCCATGCCAAGGTTAGTGGGCGAACAATCCAGGTCGGCATTGTCAATAACATTGGCATTGTCGTCGCGCCGGATATGACCATCCGAAAGCAGCGTGCCAATGGTGGCTTCGAAACATTTGCCGTACTTTTCTTTAATTTCCGCTTCCTTGCCGCTATTTTCTAGCACTTCCTGGTTGTAGAATTTGCTATAACGGGGATTATTGATATACGCGTCTTCCTCGTCCACGGTCCAGCCCCATTGCACAATGCCATAATCGGTTTGAGCTACTCCCGATATAGCATGCGCCCGGCCTGCGCTAAGGCTGCTTAGCAAGCTGGGCAATGCAAACGGATTGAATATCTTTGCCGCGCTATTAAGCAGAGACGCTACAGACCCAAGGTTGAGCTTGGCATATGCCATCATAGCCATGCGCGCCACCAGCGAATCGGCATTGTGCGGGTCCAGATAGCGCTGAGCAACATTGTTTTCGGCAGCGGTTTGGTTCATGTACTCCGTATCTTTTTCTTTTACTTTAGCCAGTTCCGGGGTAGTGAGCGGTACGGAATAGTCGAATTTACGGGCGTTTTCTTGCGCATAGGCATCCATGCCCATGTGGGCCAAGTTGGCCGCATCCGCTCCTTGGGCTGTGCCGTTCGTGGAGCCGCCCATGGAGTTGATGGTAATGACCTTGGCAAGCAACGCGCCTAGCTCGGTAGCACCCATAATAAGCGCGAGTTTCGTCAATTCTTTTTTGGTAAAGAGTTTCGCCATGGTTTGGCCCGTCTGCCTGGCAAGGGCAGCGGTCACAATACCCGCAGTGACGCGTCCTCCGCCTTGTATCAGAGCGTTCATGCCTGGAATAACCGATAGTGCTATGGTACCAATAGCAATCTGGGTGCCCGTCCAGACATTGGTAAAGTATTCGCAAAGCGGTTGCGCGACGCCGCCAAAGGCTTTTGCCGTGTCCGGGTCCAAAAAGGTACTAAAGATGTCGTAATTATGGACGCCTGCTGGCGAGCCCTGCGCACTAAATGTATCGGTTGTGTCGTACTGGCGTCCGCTAGCCATTTTTTCGACGTTGGATTCATAAATACTGCCCGATGCCCCGCTATTTAACTGTTCTACAAGGCCGCCTGTTAACCTGCCGTCCACTCGCCTGTCGTTATCATTTAGCTGCGTGTATGCTTGAGCATCACCTGCCGAAGCCACGGATAAGCCGAAGCGCTGGGCTTGTTCATTGTTAG
This sequence comes from Saccharimonadales bacterium (SeqCode), assembly GCA_035248005.1. Lineage (GTDB taxonomy): Bacteria > Patescibacteriota > Saccharimonadia > Saccharimonadales > UBA4665 > PMNU01. Next base: position 58,079 of record DATFHU010000020.1, on the reverse strand, counting down.
CATCAATATTGTCACCCGAATTTTGGATCGACGCTTGATACATCAGGCAAGCGGGCACAGCAATAGCGTAGGCAGGGTTAACAACACTGACCGCGGTCTTAAGAAGCGTTTGTTCGAAAATGTTACCAAACCTGGTTATAGCTCTGTTCGATATACCTCCGCCATTGGTAATAATCTTCCTGACCTCGGTATCTTTGGCCATGTCTTCGTTCATTATGTCAGTGCCTTCTTCGGCGGCCTTTTTAACTTCGCCGATTGATCCTCTGGAGGCTTTTTCGCCGCTGGTACCATTTTGCGTAGCAACATTGTAGCTGCGCCTCGTTTCTTCTATACGTACCTTTTCGTTATCTATTTTCGAGGCTTTTTCTACGTCGGCTTTTGTCCATCGATATAGCTTTACGCCAAGCTCCGCCCGGATCGCTTTGGCGGTTTTGCCCCGTACCAGGGCGCGCTGCAAAATATTACCTTTAGGCACAAGTGAACGGATATCTTTGCGATACTGCAGTACTGCCCGTGCGTAACTGACCGGACTTTGCTGACCGGTCAGCATGCCAATTCTGGAGGGTGGCGCCGGATATGCCTTGCCGTCTACTGTAATCGAAGCGAGGCGTTGATATGTCCGTTCCGGCCCGTTCGGTGTCAACCTTACTTTGATTGGCGTGTCCCTATACGTGTAGTCGATATCTTGCAACAACCGTTGAGCGGATTTTTGCGGCCTCCAGTTGTACGTTTTTTCGAGCAGGTTGTTTTTGAGATTAGCCATCCGTCGGAAGAAGCCGGGTGCTTGGCTATTGGGAAGAGTATGCATCGCAGCCTTTTCGCTTGAAGCGACCATGGCGCTACTAGCTGTCTGCCGGCTGAGGCGCGCAAATTCGTAGGCTACCATGTGCTGTGTAAAATTAGGAATAATAAGCGAGCCTAGTTGTAACAGTGCCAATACGGCTATAGCTAATAGACCAGCTCCGCCCGCGCTTAAAATCGCCCACTTATAGCGTTTAAGTAATCCTTTGGCTTTTCCCGCGCCGGTAAGTTGCGTTTTGTCTGCGCCTTTGCCTGTGTAATTTAGGGAGTCAGAAGCGTTGGACGGTTCCTTGCCGGTTCCTTTATCGTAGTTTTTCGCAATACTATCAAACTCGCGGTCGTAGGCTTCTTGGTCACTGGCTGGAGCATCCTGCTGGGTTGCCTGTTCCTCTTGCTGTTTTATATGCGCGGGATTTAAAGAGTCATCAAGCTCGTTGTCCTTTACCCCGGCACCATACTTTTTGCCCGCCATACTTTATTAGTACCCTATACTCCCGGATACAACTGGTTATTTAAGTCAATCGTACCTTGCACTTGGTTCATATCGCCCTGTTGCATTTGCTGCAACTGTGCCGGGTTGGTGGTAATAAGCGAAGTTTCGGTCGGGCTGGCCACCACCTGTATATGCACGTGGTTTTGCCCGGCAAAGAATAGTCCCTGTCCCACCGGGAATTGGCTGAGTCGTTTTTTTTCTTCGGTGGTTAGTTTGAATACATCAGCCAGTACGTCCACTGCGGATGGTGACTGCTTTAGCAAAAATTGCATGCTGGCGTTTGCTACTACGGCGCGGCCCATGCGGCTGCCCATAAAATCTTCGACGTCCTGGGTAATGGTGGTGATGCCCAAGTTATACTTACGGGCGCGTTTTGCCAACGAGAATAAGAAATTGGCGGAATCTTCGTATTTCATAAGCTGCCAGGCTTCATCTACTATCAAAATACGTTTTCGGTGATCGGTCTTGGTTTTATTCCAAATGTAATTAAGCACAATATACATGGCAACCGGACGGAGTTCGTCTTCAAGATCGCGGATATTAAATACAACCAGCGGATTGTTAATGTCTATGTTGGACTGCTGGCTAAAAATACCCGCGAATGTTCCGGTAGTGTACTTGCGAAGCCGCTGCGCCAGCTGCGGGCCGGTGCCGCCCATGTGTAACAGCGTGTCGTACAGGTCGGCGATAGTGGGGGGCATACCAGTGTGCGTTAGCGGGTCGTTCGTAATACCTGCTCTGGCATACGTTTCGATAAGTGCGGCATCCAGGTCGGATTCTTCAACCGGGCTTAAGGCCGGCACCAAAGTCGTATTGCCCCCAACCATTTGTGCTTGAGCGCCGCCCATCATTAGGCGTAGTAAACCGTGCAGAGTAATAAGGTTGCTCCGAAGCGCGTTGTCAGCCTCTTCGGTATCCACAACTCTTGGCAAATCGAACGGATTAATGCGGGTTGCAGAACTCAGACTCAGGCGGACGTAGGAGCCCGCCACAGCGTCGCACATGCGCTCGTATTCGTTTTCCGGGTCGATAATAAATATTTCGGTGCCCATCATCATAGACCTAAGTGCTTCGAGCTTCACGGTAAACGACTTACCGGCACCGGACTTGGCAAATACCACCGAGTTGCCGTTTTCCAGCGAAAACCGGTCAAAAATAACCAACCCGGAGTTATGCATATTAATGCCGTACAAAATGCCGTTATCTTGGCTTAGGTCGGCGGACGTAAATGGGAAGCTGGTGCTGATAGCGCCGGTAGACATGTTGCGGCGAATCTGCAGTTGGTCGGTAAATTGTGGAACAGTGCTATTGAAACCCTGCTCTTGCTGCGACGTTGCGGCTTTGGAGTAGACCAGTTGCTGGCCGAGCATGGACTCGACCTTGTGGCTTACGAATTCCAGCTCTTCGTCGCTGCCGGCGTAGAGCGTAAAGTAAAACCCGAACCGGAAAAACCGCTCTTCCCCGACCTGCAATTTGTCGCGCATTTCCTCGGCGTCCAAAATAGCGGCTTGTTTGGCTGGGTCGCGCACGCGGCCTTTGTCAGCGTCGATTTGGATGCCGGCTTCGAGCTGTGTTACCTTTTTACGCAAATTGTCGAGTACCACCTGGCTTTCCACCGGATAGATAAACAACGAAATATCAACTACTTCGTCCAGATTGACCATACTGCTTAGCCAGCCGGTGTATAGCTGACGGGGATATCCGTATACATAAAACGTGCGAGCCAGCCGCGTGCCAAGCCGGAAGAAACTGCTGTTTAACTCGATCGAACTGGGCGCAATAAAATCGCGCAGCGCGGTAATACCTTTTTGAAAGGCTGCCGCAACTTCTTGTTGTTCACGCTGTTGTTGGGCCTGGGCCAGTGCGACCGGGTCGAGCTGTTGTTTGCGTGCCATTTTACCCTAGCTCCCTTTGCAAGTGAGGTTGTGAGGCCCGGCCTTGTCCTTTAGTAATAATATCGGCGTTTAAATCGTTGAAATTTTTGAGTTGTTGGCGTGTGGCAGTATCCGGATTATAAGTATCGTAGTATAGCTCAATAAGCTCCTGGGTGTCGAGCGGCAAGCCTTGTACGCCGCATTGCAGCAGTCCTTGTAAAACGGCCTGCACACGGTTCCTTAGTTCGGTCTTGGCTTTTTCCAGTTCGGCTTCGTTTATCACGACGTGCTGTTCTTTGGTGTTGAACAGATCAACAAAACCGGTCAGGAAGTTTTTGCTTTGCGTAATCGCCTTTTGAACATCGATATGCGGGAAGAATGGAATAACAATGTAGAACCTTTTATCCATAATATTGGTTTGCTGCGAAAGCTGGTCGATGTAGCCGATGTAGTCATCCATGAGCATCGCAAGCAGCATGTTATCGTGCTCGGTGCGTATTTTATCCAGTTTTTCGATGTATGGTTGCAAGTCCACCTTTTGAGAACGGATAAATATTTGTACCGGGAAATAGAGGGAATTTAAAAAGCCTTGGTAGCTGTACTCAACCGCTTCCTGCTCCTGAGGGCTCATAAGGTCGAAGTTGACTGATTTGACCATAACAACCGACCGGAACGATCCGTCGTTCATAATAACAATGCCGTCCCGTATTTCGGCGATCAGCAGCATATTTTGCGTGCTGTTCGGATTGGCATGGGGTTGCACTGCGGGTTGTCCTGGAATACCTCCGGTGCTGGTAACCATGCCTTGCGGCTGCGGTGAGCTTGCGGGGTGAGGCTGAGCTGCAGGGTTCAATTGCGGGGCGCCATAGGAGGCCTGATGCACCATATCGCTAGCCATAGGAGGCCTTGGCGTTGGCATCGGCATTTGTCCGGGCGCAGTACCCCCGGCGGGCATAGGGGTTCCGGGCGCGGCCTGGTGCGACGCAAAAGAAACGCCAGGCGCCGCCTGAGTTCCAGATGTTGGTTGGTTTGGCGAATTAGGATTCATCGGCTTTTTCGAGCCACCCCCTACTTGGTGCTTGTCCCCTAAACAGTTATTTAGTGCAGCTTGATGACCACTTCGTCTTGCTCTGCAGAACGCTTCGCTTCGCGGGCGATAGTAGCTACATTAAGATCATCGTTGCTGGCTAGTTGTAGTATAGCAGCCTGTTGTGCGGGTGTCACTGGCGGCGGTGTGGGTTGTGCGGCCGAAGTTAGGGCTGCTGCGGCTTGAGCAGGCGCTTGCGACGTATCATCCGGCAGAGAGGACGATACGCCCGAGGCGTCCGCATTGGCAGGCTTGGTTGTTTCTGTTACCTTGGACCTATCGAGGTCGGTTTTTTTACGCTGCGCTGAGAGCGGTTGAATAGTGTGCAAATGTCCATAGTACGCAGTAGTCGGTAACTCTGATTTGCGAGCTTCCAGTTCATGCACCAATGACTCTTCGTCGGCTGTTGGGGCTGCCGGTGCGTTCGGTATATCCTCTACTGGCATGCCAGGGGTAACTACCTGTGTATTAAAGGTGACCATATTAGCCGGAATACTAGTGGATTGTGCAGGCTGGTTTAAAAACCAGTAGTTGTTGCGAGACGCGCTGCTTTGGGGTTGGGCGGGTGGCGGCGTTTCAGGCTTGGTGTCTACGGGCGAGCGAAGACCTTCCAGGATTTTTTCGCGGTGCGCTTTAGTGCTGGCTGCGATCAGGGTATCTACCCGTTGCGCGCGTGGATTGTTTTGTTCGTCCAAAATATCGTCCGAGGCCTGCACGTCAACGCTGGATACCTGTTGCGGCAAAGCGCTTGGCCCTAACAATCGGTCCGAGGTAGGCTCGTTCATAATAAGCGCCGGTTGCGTGTAAAGATTAAGATTGGAATTTTTAATGGCCCAACCGCGGCTGTCGATAGTATCAGCTAGCGCCCGCAAACGGCTTCGGACTTCGGTTTGCGTTAGGCCGTTAGTATAGTCCACGTGGATTTGTTTTGGCGCAGTGATCGTTACCAATTCCTTGATACCGCTTTGGTTCCAAATACGCCGCCTGGGTTTTATCATAAAACGGATTTTGGCGAGCGCCCAGACTTCGGTCGGCTGGTCTCTGCCCCATGGAAAGGCAAAAAATCCAGTTATCAAAGCGACCGGTACCAAAAAGCCTGCCATAAATGCCAAACCATGTGTAGCAGTAAAGTACGTAAGGTACAGGCAGATAGCGCATATACCCGCATAGACAAACTGACGGAGTGTTAATGGCCCTATCAGTTTGTCCTCGGCCTCCACATCTTGAATGACTTTATACGATGACATAGCTTACCTTATTATAGCCGAAAGCCTTAGTGTTGTAACCACTCTAGATGCCCTATACCTGCGCGTTTCGACAGGCCATACAGCCTTAAATAGCCAGAAATTGGCGGCTATCATTTTCGGTATAGCTAAGGAGCAGGATTGCGGGGGTCGTTTTGACCCTGGCCATAAGGACGGGCGCGGTCCCGATTGTAGGCTTGTTCGGCCGGACTGTTGCCTTGATAACCTGGGTTTGGCGTGGCATGCGGTGATGGTAGCGGGCGGTATTCGGTCGCGGCATCACGCACCGCACCACGAATGGCTTCGATAGGCGCCTGTCTGGCCATATTTTGTACAACTTCCACGTTAACTTCGGGCATGTACATGCCGCTGTCTCGCATGTTTTCAACTTTAGCAACAAGCTCGGCAACTCTTGCTTCCGCTGCTGCGCGTACACCAGGATCGGTGGTGGTATTGGCAGTAGTTTCATGGGCGACTATTGCTTGAGAAAGAGCATTAGATATGTTGGTAACCGATGCGGTCTTGTTGCGGCCAAGTGTGGCATTGTCTGCACCCCGGCCAGCCAGCACTGTAGCCTCGCGGTAAGCGGCGGCGCTCGGCGCCAGAGCTGCGTTCCCGGAAACTTGCGCTGCAACGGATTGCCGTACCAACCCCTGTAGTTCGGTAAAGCCGGGTGCCATGTCGTGACGGCCGACGGTCTTGGTGTCGGCGTTGGCGGCACCGGCCAGCCGGGCAATAGAGTTTTCATCCCCATCAGAAACACGAGCCAACGTTTCCACCATCTGCTGCATATTGGCATACCCGGTTCCTGTGCGTACCAATTGGCCGGCGGCAAAGTTTGCCCGGGCGCGTCCGAACCCGCCGTTGGCCCGGGCGGAGGTAATGGCGTCCTCGGCCTGTGTAGCCGTCATGCCAAAGTCGCGTTGCAAACCGGCACGGGCGAGTTCTTCGGTAAAGTACGACTGTGCCTGCAGCATCGGGTCGTTGTGTTGCCCGGCTTTTCCGGCATCGCTGCCGGCATGGCGCTGTGCCGCCAGATCCATGGCCTCGCTGTAGGCTGCACGTCCGCGGCGCCCAAAGCCGAAGCGCCCGCGTGCTAATCCGGCCCTGACAGTGGTGTCATTTGCCGCCCCGGCCATGCGCTGTGTCATACGGGCGAAACGGTTGCTGCCGCTGAACCCTTGGAACAGTTCGCCTTGCTTGGCTTTTTGCCCGCGCATTTTTACCTCGTTGCCCCGGAAGTTTTTAAGCCGGTCAAACATACCGCGCGACCGGTCATTCACAATACCGCCAATGGTTGCTATGAATCCTCCGGCTAAACGGAACGCATATGGGATTAAGAAATATGGTGCGAAGTACGCAATAAGGGCAATAATTTGGGTAATAGTTTCAGTGTTGCTCGACGCAAGCGCGGTCACTGCAAAGACACGGCCGGTTGCTATAAAAGCCGAAATAATCAAGAACACTAACAACGCACCTGTAAAAGTACTGAGCCATAATTTCCAGACTTTTTGCGTATTCGGCAATATGGAGCATGCGATAGCAAATGGCGAGATAATTGCCAAAAAGGTAATAAGTACGCGCCGGAACGCCAGCATAAAGAATGCTACCAAACAAGCCAATAGCGCGGTAACTACTAGGCTTAACAAAGCAACCCAGCCGTAGGCCAATATACCAGCAGAACCGAGCAGTACCAGCGCAAACTTGGTGCTGTTATCGAGCGCTCTCAGCGAGTCTGTGAACGCGCCGAACGGTGCATATATAATAGACCGGATACCGTTTCCAAGGTCATTGGAAAGTGTTACTGCTGCCTCCATAAGATTCCAGGAAATAGTAATACCAATCGTAGCGATAAGCAGCCGCGGCAATACCTTGCGTACCGTATAGGCGTCTAGTATCTCGGTGCCTGCGGCTTGCGCGATCACCATAACCAAAGCGGCTATGACAATTATGGCTAGCGCGAATCCCCTAAATACTCCCCATGCCGTGTGATAGGCTTTCCCTGTTGCCGTGGAGTCGTCGAACACTTGTTTAACGTCAACCGTGAGCATACGGTTAATGGCGTCATCAAGATAACCGACTACATTGGTTGCACCTTTAATAAACGGACAAACAATCCAGTTAAGCGGGTTGAGCGTAAAGAAGTCGCAGCCGATACGCGGTTCTGGCGCGGTTGTAGCCGTGTCGCCCGGCGGAGTCACTACGTCATCGAACTTCCCTTGATCCGAAAGGGCGTAGATATTGTTAATAGTTCCAAACAAGGTCTGACAGCTATCGTTGTACAGCGACCATTGAATCCCAAATAACCTTGGCTCACCGTTAGGTCTCGGCGGGGGCGTGCTGGTAATCTTTACGCTGCCCATACAATCGTTTGCTCCGCCGCCTCTGTATAGGCCGTTCTTTAGCGTGTAGGTTGCCAGGTAGGGCGTTTCATTGCCAGACCCTGTCGGCCATACAACGCGCATAGACTCCTCTTTTTCGCTAAAGTAAAACCAGATCTTGGAGTTTTCGGTATTTTGGAAGTTAGGAATTCTCATCCTGGCCTTCAGCCGGCAGTCGGTATGGTAGTCATACAGTGTAGCCTGGGCGGTTCCTAGCTGGTTAATGTCGTTTTGCAAACGTCTGAGGCCGTTATTTTTATCATCGTTGGCAAGGTCCAGGAATTGTTTGACTGCAATAAACGGCACACAGTTCTGAGCGCCATTATTGCAAGCCGACCCTTCAGGTAGTGGTTTTTCACAACCCTTGCCCGAGTCCATAGTAAGCGTTGCCCGCTCCGAACTGCCGGCTTTTTCAAGCATGTAATACGCGGTTTTGTCACTTAAGTCGCCGCCCCACTGCTGCTTTACATATATATCGCCCCCAAACAAACCATTGCCGGCAATGTTGGGTAATTGAATGGTAGTAGCGTCAACCCATGCCGGAAATAGAGTACCGGTCCCGATGCCTCCCGACCGTCCAAAATCGGGGTAACCGTCTATAACGGTGCCGGCATGTGTTGTTTGACTCGGTGGTCTCGCGCCGTCATAAAAGCGGTATTCCAACGTACCCACGGCATTGGTGTTTACAAAGTCGGTAACACTGCCTTTCGGTGATGTAAGGGTAAATTTCATGTAATAGGTAGCAGGGCTGCCGTTTTGCACAGTGATGGTCTGATGTCCGCGCCACTCCCAACGGTCGGCATTGACTGGTATCAAACGCAATTCGTCACAAATGTTCTGCGTGTCGGCGACTGGCGGCCGGCCGCTGTCGATAGGATTTTGACTACTATCTGTGGGGTAAAATTCGATAGTCGGTACATAGCTGTTGCCGACCCCTGCCAGCATGTATTTGATATCGTCAACGTTAATTACGCCATTTAAAATACTAGTCCGATTTCCGTTTACCCACGACCTAATTTGACTGTCATTCGAGTTGGGATAGCCCGCCATCTGATTGACTGCCCCGCTGAATTCACGCTGCAGCAGAGCAGTATCTTTTAATACATTTACAAACTTCGCCTTACACGTGGCGAAAGGCGGACTGTTGTTGCGGTCGCTCCGCTTGACCATATTTATGTTACTGGCACCCTCGGGCTTTGCCGAAGCAACCTCCATAAGCCATGGCGAAATACTGGCCCCTAGCATGATACAAAGGGCCACAATCAGTACCATGGGCCTGATTATGCGTCTTGCTTTGGGATGCCTGCTTTTCATCTGCTTCCTTATATTATACTGCGTGTTCGTATATTCTACAGCGGTTTAAGCTGACTGGAGAATGCATTTACTTCTTTCCCGTTTTGCGAGACATAACAGTATGCCGTATATGTGCCATTCGGTGGGTCGATCAGATATTCTTCTTTGGTTTGCGTTAGGCCGGTATCAGCAAAGGTTTCTTGTGTTTTGGACTTCAGCTCTGGCTCGGCATCGCCATAGTAGCCGTCCAACGAAGCGACATTTTGTTTCCATTCTTCAAAAGGAGATAATGCTTGCGCCTCGCTAGATAGCAGGTCGTAGGAGCCTTGGACGTCATTTTCCTGAACGGCATGTATAAGCTGCTCGCACACTCCCCCTCTGGTGCGGCTCGAAATCAGGGAGAACAGTATAAACACGACCAATAGCACGCTCATCACACCCAGAAGAAATAGTTTTTTCCGCATATTATACTTATTATATGACGCGCTAACGTTTTTAGAAATAACCTGGGTATAAAATGGTGCTTTTAGCGCGCTCAAGCACTTTGACCTTGTGTGACAGGTTGGTTGTCTCCTATACTGCAGGTAACTACTTTTTAGGAAAAACAGTATATGCACGCACAAAATCTACAAAAACGTTTCACTGCAACGCTTCTGATGCTCGCTCTTTTGAGTGTCTTTGCGACTGCTTGGGTTGACCTGGGGACTGTAACTGTGCAGGCCGCACCAGTGTGCAAGAACAACCAGACTCCGGATAAAGATAAGTGCCAGTTGGCTAATCTCGACGATAAAAAGTACCGCACTTGCGACCCTGCCCTGCCCAGCTGCAAGACTACTGATAAAAACGCAGGCAAGTGTGTGGGCAGCGACTGCGGCCTCATAGAAAAATACCTTAACCCTATCATTAATTTTTTGGCAGCCATAGTCGGCGTAGTGGTGGTTATAGCAATCATTATTGGCGGTATCCAGTATTCGTCTTCTGCGGATGATCCCAACAAGGTAGCACAGGCAAAAACAAGGATTATTAACGCCCTGCTGGGTCTTATTGCTTTTATGTTCCTCTACGCCTTTCTGCAGTGGGTAATCCCGGGCGGACTATAAAGGGGTTATGGTAAAGTAAGGGTATGCTGTACCTGTTCGAGTATTTCGCAGCTGTAAGCTGCAAGCCCAAAGCCGGATTTTTTGGCATTCCACCGTGGTATCAATATCTTGACAAGTACATTACATACAACACAAATAGTAAAGCCTGCGAATTTAACACCAATTTTATTAGCTCTAGCGGCCTGCGACTTGATTACCTGATACTTGCCGGGCTTGGCATTATCGATATTTTACTCCGTGTCGCGGCTTTAGTGGCTGTAGGATACATTATGTATGCGGGTGTGTTATACGTCACTTCGCAGGGCGAACCAGACAAAGCTAAGCGCGCTCTGGGGACGATTGTTAACGCGCTCGCCGGCCTTGCTATCACTATTGTGGCTGCGGCCAGCGTATCATTTATAGGAAATGCCCTAAGCAGGTAGCATGTTATGGACGACATATATTCGCTTCTTACTACAGTGGCCGCTGCGGTGGACATCAGCCCTTTGCCTAAGGTAACGGCCGACAATGCTCGTCTGAGGGTGATTCTTAGTGTCTTTTTTGGCTTGTTGGGTGCGGCTTCTTTTGTAGTGTTGGTAATGGCGGGTCTGCGCTACATTACATCAAACGGCGACCCGAACACCATGACCAAGGCACGTAATATTATTATTTATGCCAGCATAGGGCTGGTGCTGGCGATGCTGGCATTTACTATTGTCGAGTTCGTTTTGACTCGTCTGTAAGGAGTAGTATGAAACGATTAAAACTTTTTGTTGCGTCCTTAGGCCTTCTACTATGCCTGGCTCCTGCTGCGGTGCCGGCAGGAACGGCATATGCGGCCGACCCGCTGGATAAAGCGTGTACTAATGCGGCTGCCAAAGCGTCTCCTGTCTGCAAAACGACCGGTAATGACCCTCTCGGTGGGCGGAATGGCCTGCTCTATAGGGCGGCCATGGTTGTTGCTGCGGTTTCGGCTGCTGCTGCGGTTATTGTTATTATTATTTCAGGCTTCCGGTATGTAACTGCCGGAGACGATTCGAACAAAGCCACCAGTGCGCGCAAGGCAATCATTGCAGCCGTTATCGGTTTGGTGGTGATAGCGCTAGCACAAACAGTTATAGCTTTTGTAATAAGTGGGGTTCGATAATATATGCAACGATTTAAAAAAACAATAATACTTACCATTACTTCCCTTGTTCTTATGGTTGGCCTTATGGGCTGGCAATTCACGGGCGTTGCGTCTGCAGATGCGGCAACGGATGCCTCCAAAAATGCCGCCTGCCGAGGTATTGGCGGCACTCCAAGTGGTGGTAAATGCAGCGTGGGCGGCCCCTCTCTTAACCGGATTATTGCGACGGCCATTAACATCATTAGTATTATCGTTGGTATAGCGGCGGTCATCATGATTATGGTGGGTGGTTTCAAATACATTACTTCCGGTGGCGACTCGAGTAATTTGGCAAGCGCTAAAAATACTATTATTTACGCGGTAATCGGTTTGATTATCGTTGCTCTTGCCCAGGCAATTGTGCAATTCGTAGTCAAAACAAGCACTGACCCGCCTGCCGATAACGATACAAAGAGCACGCAGCTGCATGAAAATGCAGGGTCTTCTGCCGCTGTTCTATAAAGCCGCCTTGAACCAACGCGGCTGCGTGTGCTATAAAATAAGCAAAACGCTTAAGAAAGGAATTCTTGTATGTTAAAAACTTTGCGCAAAATATTTGGCACTATTGCTGCTGCATTTGCACTGGCTGCCGTATCATTGGCATTGCCTGCCCTGGTTGCTGCGGCCCCTGCCGAAGGCCCGTCAATAGATGACAACCTGGGCTGTGGTGCCAACCTGCAAGTGGACACCGGCAACTGTACGGTAGACACCTCAGGCGGAACTGAGCGTATACAGAGTATCATTACCACCGGTATTAACATTTTCTCCGTTATTGTCGGCATTGTCGCTGTAGTAATGATTATTATTGGTGGTTTCAAATACATTACTTCCGGTGGCGATTCAGGCAATATTACTAGTGCCAAGAATACCATTATTTACGCGGTAATCGGTTTGGTCATTGTTGCTTTGGCGCAGTTCTTTGTCCAGTTTGTCTTGAATAAAGTCAACGGATAGTATTGCCTTAATACTTTGTATAAAAACGCTCGTCCTACCTGGCCCGGGCGTTTTTAGCATATAAAAATAACCGTCCAAAATATGAACGGTTATTTTCGGATGCGATGTACCTATAGTACCTGGATCTTTTTAACAGTATCCTGCTTGACCTTAGCAAAGCTAATGGTCAGCACGCCATCCTTTAGAACGGCCTCGATCTCTTCTTCTTTTACGGGTACCGGCAAAGCAATGCTACGGGAAAACTCTCCCCAATAACATTCTTGTACGAAGTAATTTTCCACATCATCTTCATTGCCGGCAGAAAGTGTGCCGCGAATACTCAAAGTGTTGTCAGAAATACTTACATCGAGATCATTCTTGTTAACGCCCGCAGTCCGTGCCTTAACGACCAATTTTTCTCGGGTTTCGTACACATCAACAGCGAGCTGCCCGGGTAAATCTTCACTTTCATCCCACTCATCAGCGGCAGCCGCTGGTCCAGCACCGGCTGCAGGGTCGATCACTGCAGTAGAGTCGTCGTCACCCAGAAAGGCGGCGGTCAGTTCATCCTCTGCCATCAGTAGGTCGTCGTCGCCACTAGTGCGTCGCGCCATAGTTGTTACCCTCCACGTAAACTTAATTATTCGATGTTCTAATGTTTGTGTTAATGGTAGTATAGCTTAGGTAATAAATGGCATGCAACCGCAAACAGATTTATTTACAACACAATAAATACAACATGAGCATTTTAGACTCGCTATTACATATAGTTGCTCCCCACGCCTGCGAGGGTTGTGGTGCCGAAGGGGCGGTGGTATGCCTATCGTGTATACAGGCGCTACCTACCCTTCCCTCGCGTTGCTACCGCTGCAGCAGATCAACCGAAAGCTTTCGTACATGCCGAAATTGCCGGTCTCGTACGTCTATTGCACGATTATATTCGGCCGCCCTATACAGTGGCGTGGCAAAGAGTATTGTGCAGCGGCTTAAATTCGAGCGGGCCATGGCCGCAGCTAATGATATGGCCGCTGCCCTGGCCTACAGGCTGCCGTGTGATGAGTGGATAGTAACGCATGTACCGACTGCTAGCAGACGCGTCCGGGTGCGGGGCTATGATCAGGCTGCTTTAATAGCACGAACTTTGGCGCGGCAGCGTGGGCTTCCTTACTTTTCTCTATTGGCGCGTACTACAGAGACGCGTCAGGTTGGTCAGAAAAAAACGACACGGCAGGAACAGATGGCCGCTGCCTTTCAAGCCATAAGGCCCCGGTTATTCCAAAACAAACGAGTGCTGCTTGTTGATGACGTAATCACAACGGGAGCAACGCTTGAGGCTGCAGCGCGCACGCTCAGGGATGCGGGAGCTGACGAGGTGAGCGCTGCGGTGTTTGCTGTCGCCTGATGTTTCAATTACAGAGAAAGATTGGTATAATCACCTCTGTTGTGGAAGGGTCGCATAGTGGTCGAGTGCACCTGTCTTGAAAACAGGAGACCTGCAAGGGTCCGTGGGTTCGAATCCCACCCCTTCCGCCAAAAGCATAAGGCTCCACTGAAGCGGAGCCTTATGCTTTTGGCGCAGGTGTGAGACTGAAGAACGCACCTGGGTTCGGCGGACAGGGAACGGAGCTTAAAACATGCTTACATGTTTTAAGCGAGTACCGCAGGGAGGAGTGTCCCCGATGCAATCGGGACACGATATCTCACCCCCTCCTCCGAAACCCTCTCTCAGAAGGTCTTTCAACAACCGCTGCCCTCTGTTACAATGACTGCGTTAAGATACGGAGAGGTACCCAAGAGGCTGAAGGGGGCGGTTTGCTAAATCGCTAGGGGGGAGCAATCCCCCGCGAGGGTTCGAATCCCTCTCTCTCCGCCAAAATAATACACCCGCTTTTGGGCGGGTGTATTATTTTAGTTGCACAAAAAAAGTACTTGTCACAAATTGCTTTAGCCTTACTAGAATCCATTGTACAATAGTCACATATGGATGGGGGCGACCGCCAATCTGTGCAGCATACCGACGACCACCACTGGCAGTTCAAACCAGAGGGTTCTGTGCCCTTACCCGATGTAACTGCCGAACAGGGTGAAGCACCCCAAGGTTATGTGGACGAAGCCGACAGTGTAAGCTGGACAGCCTCTGAATTTGTGGAACACGAAAAAGGTACGGGCTGGTTTGCTCTCCTTACTCTTGTGATGTTAGTTGGCGTGGCGCTGTTATATCTTATAACGCGCGATGTTATTTCGACCGTTGCAGTGGCTATATTAGGTATTGTTATCGGCGTAGCCGCTGGTCGTAAGCCGCGGGTTATTCCCTATAAGCTTGATCGCTCAGGGCTTACTATCAACACTCGTTTTCATCCGTATGGCAACTTTAAGTCCTTTGCCATAATTGATGAAGGGGCGTTTTCAAGCATAATGTTTCTGCCGCTCAAGCGATTTATGCCTGCTATTAGTGTTTATTTTGCCCCGGAAGACCAAGACAAAATTGTTGCAGTTGTTTCCCAACACCTTCCTCTGCAGCAGGGCGGCTTAGATCTTATCGATAAATTTATGCATCGCATTCATTTTTAAGGATTATTAGACACGTCCCTTCTTTTGCAGCGTGAAGGCCTACGGTTAGGTTTCTTGTAGAATTTGTTTTTTTAAGTTTTTATATTATAGTTCGCTTTAGAAGCAACTAATATTAAGTATGAGGGCTCGGTCTCCGAGGACTATCATTTTCGTGATGATAGTCCTATCGTAGGCGCTATTTTCAGCGGAAAGACTAAAGGAAACGTCACAATAAAGTTGTTGATGACGTATCAGATTATCATTTGTGCCTAAGTATAAGCTGGATGTAGTTAGTATTGCGTTCAAAAATCAGCAAAGTTTTTAAAAACCCTCTAATGCTAGGTACAGCTTGGTTGATGAAGTTAGAACCGCAATTATTCAAAGCTAGTTCCTAAATCCCCTGGATAGTCAGCGAATCCGCCTGTTTGAGGAACTTCTCGTCATAGCTGAATAAACGCTTTATATCCGCATCAAGCATAAGTTGAAGGAGTAATGTGTCATTAATCCCTATCTTTGAACTTTTATATAGTTTTGCGTAACTTAAAGCGAAACCAAAATCTGCGGCTGGCTCTACAAGATTCAGGTTAGGAATGTCGGCAATCTGCTGAATAGCAACAGAAATTATGTCTTTATCTTTGGATAATCTGGAAACAATAAAGAGAACCTCTTCCAGCACATGATGTGAGGTGTATAGGCTAGTCTGTGTATCATGTAACCTTTGTAGTGTGCTAACCACTTGCTCATGTTGGGTGGCTGTCTCATCTAAAAAGTAGATGAGCACATTGGCGTCAATAAAGACAGGACCTGCCTTACTCATATTTTTTGGCAGCAAGTTCGTTCAGATATTCAGGGGTCAAAGGAAGTTCGGAATGAGCTTGCAAGCGTAGTGTGCCGCCCGTAACGCGCACTTTCGTAACTGGCTCATGAGCAGCAATTGGTTCTAGATGGGCAATAGGTTTTGAGCGGTAAATAATCGTATATTGGTTGCCCTTTGCCAAGCCGGCCCTTATTCTTGGCATTTCGTCTCGCAGTTCTTTGGTTGAAATAGTTCGTATATTCATACCTAAAGGTTATCACAAGTTAACTTAAAGTTGAAACTAGGTTAAGGTTTATTCTAATCGTCTACTTTTTCAGATGCTTATGAAGTGCTTGGTAATTTTCTTCACTCGGATTTGCTTCATATGCTTTCATTACATCATGCTCTTTCTTAGGCTGATGAAATTCGTCTGCATAAAAATGACGCCAGAGTAGCTTCCAGCCTAATTTGTCTAAAAATGCGTCAAATACTAAATAGTCGATAAATCCATATATGATTATACCGGCTAAAATTAACCAGAAAAATGAATCAACCGCAATCGCTCCACATATGCAAATTAAAACTACAGGAATAACTCTGCTGCATATAATGTTGCGCTCACTATATGTACTGTTTGTCTCATATATTCATAATAACAAAAGACTTCCGCGGAAGTCTTTTAAGCATAAAACGAAATGGTACGGCATTCTACACGAGGTTAGAACAAAACCGCATGGTATAATAACCGTATGAGCAAAGTATTTGCAGCTATCATTACCGAAGAAGATAACGCCTTTGTCGCGTCCAATCCTGACACGGGCGTTACGAGCCAAGGCGAAACTTTAGATGAAGCCCTTTTAAATCTTAAAGAGGCGCTTGAGTTGTATTTGGAAGAACTTGGGAGTGAAGCAAAAAACAGCCTGCCCAACTTCAGCCACTCTTTTCTAACCACAATCACTATTTAAACATATGCCCATAAGCGGTCGGCAAGCCATCAAAATACTCGAAAGGCATGGCTTTGTTGTGTCGCGTCAGCAAGGATCGCACGTCGTATTGACCAAGCAGGAACGTGCGGGAAAGAAAATTACTGTGGTGCCGCTTCATAAGGAGCTTAAGAAAGGCACGATTCGCGGCATCGCCAAACTTGCGGGCTTAGACAGTAAATTATTCGGACTATAGCTTAATTATCGTAAGGCCAGAGGGCCAATTACTCGTCGTTAAGAGCATGCAACTTAAAGATGGTGTCGGCTATAGTCCGCAGTACCACTTCTCTATGCTCTGGGTTAGAAAAACGATCCCGGGCTACCGTCGTTTCTAGACTGGTCAACGAACCCAGCGCCCTAAACCCCTCAGTAGATACTTGCCCATCGCTAAGCGTAGGATACTGGACAGGTCCGAACGCCTTAAGGTCGGTGGTGTCGCCAGCTTCTTGGGCGGTCACTGAAACGTAGGGGTCTCCAAGGTCTGGTGCTTCGATTGGCCGTACCTCAAATGCCGAGGTTAGTTCGCCGTTCCTTATGGAAACTGGCGGCTCGGCAATCACTACAAACCGTCTTTCTTCTCTTAGGTAATTCATACCAAACTCCAAACTTGTCAAATTATTGTACGCTTAACCTCTGTATCTGTAAAGCGCAGTACCGTGCTTGTTTGCCGTGAGGAACAAAGTAAGACGGATGTTATCCGCCAAGGTTAGAACCGCGGTCTTACCTGCATCCATATCTGTTAATTCGCAATTACAGAGCTAAAACTAAAATCTGTACACCCTCTTGCCAACTATAAGGTTAGAACGAGAGCCCTAACAGATAGAAAAGACCTCCGAAGAGGCCATTATGAAAACTTGGTACACCGTAATAGATGAAGTTCAAACGGCTATTAACAGGTTATCATACGCCTAACATATTTATTATTGTTGCATTTCTAAAATAAAAAACATACACTACAACTATGCGTAATTTTATGCAAACAATTTATCGTACCGTGAACCTTTCTGATGAACGGGGCTTTCTGCGCATTTAATAAACTATTAAAAGCATAAGATAAGCCCCTAAACAGGGGCTTTTTTAATGGTCTTATGACATAATCAAGGTAAGCAATAGCAATAAACAAACTATGGACAATTTAGCTATACACATAAAAGGTGCTTCTAAGAACTTTGCCTATGCAAAAAGGCACGGCTTTCTTGGACTTGGTAAATCTACGAAGCGTACTATTAAAGCGGTTGATAATATCTCATTCTCGGTGAATAAAGGAGAGTCACTAGCCTTTATCGGACCTAATGGCGCTGGTAAATCAACCACTATTAAAATGTTATGCGGGATATTGCAGCCTACTCACGGTCATATTGAGGTTCTGGGCTTAAATCCTTTAGAGGAACGCCAAAAACTTGCGTACCGTATCGGTACTGTATTCGGGCAACGCTCACAGCTTGTCTTTAATTTGCCATTAACAGATAGTCTTAAATTATCTGCTGATATGTATGGTCTCCCACACGAAGAAGTAGACGGCAGAATTAAAGAGTTGGTGAAGCAATTTGAGCTTGAATCTTTTGCCGACCAGCCTGTAAGAAAGCTATCGCTGGGTCAGCGTATGAGAGCGGAAATAGCTAATTCCTTGTTGCATAATCCAGAAATAATTTTCTTGGACGAGCCAACCATTGGCTTAGATGTGGTAGCCAAGCGTTCACTTCGTCTGCTCATCAGACAGATTAACAAGGAGCTTGGTACGACTATCTTTCTAACTAGCCACGATGTGGGTGATATTGAAGAAGTTTGTGATAGAACGATTGTAATAAATCACGGCAAAGTTATTTTGGACGCTACAACCGAGCAGCTAAAACAAGAGTTCATTAAGAGTAAGATAGTGCGTGTCATACCTGCCAACCCAGTTGAAACTCCACCAGTAATTAATGCCGTTAAGGGCAGCATTGACGAAGACGGTGTTATTACATTCTCATTTGATACCAAGAAGCACGAACTTAAAACATACCTGAAATCCATTCTAGATGAGATTGAAGTTGCAGACCTGACAATAGATGACACACCTTTGGAGGACATAATCCATGACCTTTATGTTGCCGAAGACAAGTAATCTAAATGCTTACTACCATATATTTCGTACCTCTTTAAGACAAGAGGGTGCTAATCCAAAGCGTTTAATAATTGGTAATGTTGCTTCCATATTTCGTATTACTCTGTTAGCTTTCATTTACAAAGTTGCGTATGAGTTTGGCGGGAACAATACAACCCTACCTTATGCTAATGCTATATGGGGCTTTGGTATATATTTTGCGTTCATACTAAATCTGGGTATGAGAGATATATTCAGAGTTATTGAGAATGATGTCATTACTGGCGAAGTAGAAACACAGCTAATAAAGCCAGTAGATTGGCGTTGGGCTAAGGTCGCAGACTTACTAGGCAAAAGGTCTTTAGAGTTTTTCTTGCAGCTACTTATTTTGCCATTTGCATTATTGCTTATTGTTGGACCGCCAGACGTGGGATTCTGGTCGGCAGGATTTCTAAGCGCATTTCTCGTATTTGTTCCGCTCGCAATAGTATGCGCAGTGTGTCTTTTTATGCTTGTTGGATTTACGGCGTTTTGGCTCAATGACGCAAAGTCGGTCTATCGTATCGTAGACAAGTCGGTACTTATATTAGGCGGTGGTTTCGTGCCAATAGCTTTGCTTCCAGAAGCATTGCAAACATTCGTACGCTTTACGCCCCTTGGAATATATGCTGCTCCAACTCAATTATTCAATCCGAATGTATCGCAATTTTTAGTGCAGATGATGATTTCGGCTCTCTTTTGGGGCGCAATTTTAATCTATGGCGTGAACTTGATATGGCGCAAAGCACAGACAAAAATTGAGGTAAACGGGGGTTAATTATGCAATTTAGCTCGTTACGTTTTTACTTCGCAAGCTGGAAACTGCAACTAAAGGCTGCTGCTGCATTAAGGGCAGCATTTTGGACGCAGATATTCGGTATGGTTATTAATAATATGGCAATTATCTTAGCTTGGTACTTTCTTTTCCATAGCTTCGGGACCATTAACGGCTGGTCAGTCAAAGAAATGGTTGGCTTACAGGGCATAAATATGTTGATTTTTGGTTTAGTAATGTTGGCAAGCTACGGAATAATGGATTTGCCACGCCAAGTAGACCGAGGTTCGCTTGACGGATTACTCGTAAAACCGAAGCCTGTGCTACTGCAATTAAGTGGTAGTCACGTTGAAGTTACCACGCTAGGTGATGTAGGACTTGGTATTATCTTGACCATTCTATATGCAGCTATCTCGCCACTAAGTGTTGCAAGTACTCTGCTATTCATTGTTTCACTAATTATTGGTGTTGTAATCGCTTGGTGTTTTCTTGTTCTCTTACCAAATATACTAGCGTTCTACGTTTATGATAGCGATAGCCTGACCCGTTATATTAGCTTTATGTTCCTTGATAGTAGCTTGTACCCTACAGGAGTTTTGACTGGGATTTTCCGCACATTTCTACTAGTTGTCTTTCCTGGTCTGCTTGCAGGTGCAGTCCCACTAGAAACGCTTAGACAATTTGGCTGGCAAGAAGTTGCCATTGGTGCAGTGGTAACGCTATTTTGGCTTAAGTTTAGTCTATGGTTGTTCAGGAAGTCATTACGGCGTTATGAGAGTAGCAATCTGGTTGGTGCCAGGTAGCTATAGTATGGATTTAAGGTACGTACAGCCGTTATAAACGCTCTTTACAGCAAACCTGCGGAATTGTACGGAATCAGCCTTTTCGTACACCAATTTGCTGATTTATCATAGACGGAACTGTGGGTATTTGAATAATCTGTCAGAAAACTAGTGTCCTTGGTTATGTGGTACGTTTTTACCGTTAAAGCCTGGCTGCATAGCAATTCTGGCTTTCCATTCGGCATTATCCAGCACAGACACTGGTTTGGTATCGTGCAGTTCTCTAAAGTCATCACGAGCAGCCCTAATAATACTATTCACTACTAAATCACTAGGGTAACTATGCGGTGTTAGCAGTATCTGCGCTTTGTTATCTATGTGCCATTTATCTAATACTTGGTAATAAAGGTGTGAAGGAAAAATATATAAGCCTTGTTGCTTGTAGTCTTCATCTTCAATACGGAAGTCTTTTCCTATATTCGTGATAAATAAAAACCTGACGTTACAGCCACTAAGCAACCCACCCCGCAGAGTAGAAGCGGTAACTGGATTAAGTGCGTGAACCCAGTCATCTATTACATACTTTTCCAACAGTCGTGGGCTAGCTTCAATGTCTGCATAAAGAAAATTAAAAGTCATAAGCCACTATTTCTGGCAGCTTAGAAAGGTATAAAAGATTTGTACGAGCTGTCTTCATTTTATTGGCGAAGACTTGCTCTGTCCGAAAATGCCGATAAAACGTATCACGACTAATACCTGCATACTGGCAAGCTTCTGTAACGCTTGCACCGTAGCTAAATGCGTCTTCAAGTTTACTCATTACCGTGTAATTGACCTTATTGGGTCTGCCGATAGCTTTTTTATTTGTCATAAATCCTCCAATTTTTTGTTTTAATTCCTACTCTTATTTTCGCAAAAATAGCACTTCATTTATCTGACACAAATAAATGGCATACAATGATATGCAGATATGAAAATGCCCGTAACACAGTTCTGGGACAGCCGATTGCTATACATCTACGCTCTACTTAGTGGCTATGTTCAAGCTGACCAAAATAAGTTACAAGACTTACTTAACGCCTTTGTAAAATACCCTAATAACAAAGAGTACTGTTTAGCAGTTATTGAAAAGCTGCAATCTGACAGCAAGGTTGAAAGTATAGATAATGCCGTTGAAACTGCTGACACTAGGTGGTTTAAAGATATGGTTAGTAGCTATATTGAATACTTCCTGACTGACCGTTTGTTTGCGCCTACAGGCAACTCTGTAACGCTCTATGCGCAGCACGAAGCACGATTGCTTAATAAATTGGGTACTACCAGCGCAGCCAGGGACATTAAGGGTAACCAGTCCAGTAACAGTAAAAAGTTTTTAGAAACATTACTGACAGTGGCAAGCAAAGGACTTATCACTATTGAATCCATTAAGCCGACTGACGAAACTTGCCAAGCATTTATAGCAGCAGTACGCCGTACCGATAATGCCCCGCTAGCGCAAAAGCTATACGCCGAAGCAAAGATAGACGGCACACAGATACTCATCGGCATTAAAGGCAAAGAACTATTTACGATTAAAAGCTTACGAATAGATTCTGGACCTTATAACTTTATGCACTACGTGCAAGCCCATACCAACCAAAACATTGGCATTGGCGACATACAACTTATTGCTGGCTGCCAAAGCTACAAAGACCTGCCCGAAGTGGTTAGACAACTGGGCTTTAGCAAAGAACTAAAAGATATATTCTTTGACGGCACGAGCAAGAAAACTGTGCGCTTTACGCCAGTAAAAGAACTTTCATCACAGCAGCAAAAAGGCTATGTAGAGCTACTAAAAAGCTACCGAAAATAGACCGTAAAATAACCGTGTTTTTGGTGCATATAACAGATTAGAAAACCGTAATTAAACCGTGTTGTTTAGGAGCTGGATAACAGCTCCTTTTTTACTTGCTTAAATGACAATGGTTTTGCGCAAAACCCCAAGCAATTAAGGCGAAAGCCACAGAAAGGGGTGAAAACCAAATGGAAATCACAAAATACCAATTAAAGGAGTTCCAAAGGCTCCATAAGAAAAACTTTGGAAAGAACATTACTAAAGAGCAAGCGCAGCTAGACGCTGAATCGCTAATACGGTTGATACACAAAACTCAACCACGCAGGAGGTCTTAAAATGGAAGACTTTAACGAAATGCGCCAGCGACAAGAGCGTGAACTACTTGCAGAAAATAATCCACTACAGCTCTACCCAGCAACGTTAGACCAATTACTTGCAATGGAGTTTCCGCCAAGAGAATGGCTTGTGGACGGGCTGCTGGCAGCACAAGCAATGACGCTCGTATCTGCTGCACCCAACACATTCAAGACATTCCTAATGCTAGATATGGCACTGTCAATCGCACAAGGAAAAAAGCTGTTTGGCGAGCTTGAAACACAGCAAGCGAACATACTAATCGTTGATGAAGAAAGCCAAGACTACGGCTTGTATGAACGGTTTCGTAAGTTCAATGCGCCCAAAGGCTTGCCAATCTACTGGCTATCACGGCTAAGGCATAAGATTACAGACGAAAGTTACCTAGACAGCATTATTTCAAGATGTGCTGCCCTAGACATCGGACTGGTTATGTTTGATTCGCTAACCCGTATGCACGATTGCGAAGAGAACTCATCTAAAGAAATGGCTAAGGTTATGGACGCTTTCAAGAAATTGACTGATTACGGTATTGCGGTACTACTTCTGCACCATACAAATAAAGGCATTAACGTTAGCCCAGAAAATGCCATACGAGGTTCGTCAGAAATCTTTGCAGCACCAGATTCGCATATTGCTATGCGACGACTAAGTCCTAAGGACTGCATTGAGATTAAGCAGACTAAGAATCGCTTTAAGAAACCGCATAGACCTTTCAAGGTTTGCTTAACAGATATTGAGAACGAACAGGTCATATTTCAGCTACAAGAATGGCTGCCTACTGACGAAGATAAAACGAGCGAACTGAAAGCAACTATCTTACGGGTAATAGAGCAGCAGCCTGGTATTCACAAAAAGCTAATAGAGCAAGAAACAGGCATAGAAGAACGCAAGCTGGCTGCGCTACTAAAGGAGTTACTAGATAACAACAAGATAGTACCTGGAAAGCGCAATCGTACCTTGCAGCCCTACTACTTAAATGACGGCAGTGTCGCAGAAACGGAATAGTATATATGATTGCGAATCTGCGACCCTCAATACGCTCACCTTAAACGTATAAAAACCGTTTAACAAACCAATTAACAATCATATAATTAAAGGAGATAACACTATGGATTACAAAAAATTAAAGTTTGCGTTATACGCAAGAAAATCAACCGAAGACAAAAAGAAGCAAGTTCAGTCAATCGCTGACCAAAAACGAATAATGAAAGACCGAGCTAAAAGCTTAGGCGTTCATATTAAGCAAAAAGCAATCTTTACAGAAGAAAAGTCGGCAAAGGCACCAGGCGTACGTGATGAGTTTAACCGTATGATAGCCGATATTGAAGACGGCAAGTACAACGCTATCATCTGTTGGAAATTGGACCGTCTATCAAGAAACCCACAGGAAAGCGGTTTACTACAGCAGCTATTACAGGACGGGATTATTCAGTGCATTGTTACACACGAAAAGACCCACCTGCCAAGCGATAACGCACTGCTTTTCACGGTAGAGAGCGGTATATCAAACCAATTCGTAAGGGACTTAATGGTCAACGTTAGGCGTGGTATGCACTCTAAAGCCGAAAAAGGCTGGCTGCCAGGCGTTCCTGCTTGTGGCTACTTAAACGACAAAGAAACAAGCACGATTGTCATAGACGAGGAACGTTTCGCACTCATTAGGCAAATGTGGGACTATATGCTGACTGGTATGTACACAGTTCCGCAGATTGCTAGAATTGCAGATAAGGACTGGGGCTTACGTACAAAAGTGCGTGGCGAACGTGGCGGTAAGCCATTGGCAGTTTCAACAGTGTACGCAATGTTCCAAAACCCGTTCTATAAGGGTTACTTGCGCTACGGTGGCAAGCTTCACAAGGGCTTGCACACTCCAATGGTTACACCACAAGAGTTTGACCGTGTACAGGAGCTAATACGGCGGTACAACAGCCCTCGCCCACAAGAGGAAACGGCTAAAGATGACCCGTTTCCGTATCGTGGGCTTGTAAAGTGTGGCGAGTGTGGGTGTGCCATTACATATATGAAAGCAGTTCGTAAACGTAAGAACGGCAATGTGCAGACTTACGAATACTGTTACTGCACTCGTAGGCGCAATGATATGGTGTGCAACCAGACAATGACACATAGCCGTATAACCCCACAGGAGCTTACGGTAGCAATTCGTAAAGAAATAAGTAAGTACACGATTATGGACGATTTCTTTAAGTGGGCGTGTCAGTACTTAGATGAGTTTAATGAAGCTGAAATCGCAGTACAGGAAAAGGTTTACGAAACCCAGGTTAAGACCATTGCAACTTTAGAGAACGAGGTGCGTGAGCTTGGACGCTTGCGCTATCGTAATCAGATAGATGACGAGTTCTACGTTAGCGAGAAACAAGAGTTAGAAAACCGCCTTGTAACGTTACGTGGTCAGTTCAATGACCAAGAGGAGCATAACAAGAAGCACCGTAAGCTAGTAGATAAGTACTTTAACTTCGCTCGTTACGCAAAAGAGGACTTTGAGAGTGATGACGACCTTAAGAAAAAAGAAGTACTGTCAATAATCGGTCAAAACCTGTTACTGAAAGACGGATTACTAGAGTTTGAGCCAATTAAGTACCTTGTACCGATACTTGAAAAGTATCCTGCATTAGAAAAAGAGTATCTTAAGGTCCAAACGTATCCAGAACAGATGAAAAAGGACGCTATTGCGTCCTTGATTAGTGCTTGGTACACCCGGCAGGATTCGAACCTACGACCTTTGGCTCCGCAAGCCAACGCTCTATCCAGCTGAGCTACGGGTGCATACTGTGCCTTCATTGTTGATAGGCTTAACTTTTTAAGGTTGCGATTCGCACTACAGCTAGTAGAACACACAAATTTTATTTGTCCTACGGGGCCAGCTGAACTACGTGTTCGACGATGAGAGAACCGCTTACGGATTTCTCATCATATCCTTCCCAAATAAATCGGGATTTCAGCAGGCCGGCACCGGATACTGCCTTTTCCCAGCCCGAGGCTGGCAAAATTTTTTCTGCTCTAAGTAGGCCGATGCATCTAAAGAACAGAGGTAATTCTATCACGATAAGAAGTTTGTTACAATACGGTACAGGCTTTGAAAGGTACTGGGGATTCGTTTAACCTTTAGGCCAAGCCACAGAATATTCAACGAGGAGAGGTCGCATAGTTGGTCTAGTGCGCTGCACTCGAAATGCAGTATAGGGGCAACTCTATCGAGGGTTCGAATCCCTCCCTCTCCGCCAACCTAAAGGGGCTCGCCGTAAGGTGGGCCTCTTTAGGTTGATTGTAGATGCAAGGATTTGGACCCTCGAAGCCGTGCCTTTTAAGGCTCGGGCGTATCGAGGGTTCGGCGGAACGAGGACGCGCGCAGGAATTTATTCCGAGCACGCCGCAGAGGAGGGGGGACGGAGTCCGCTATCCCGCACACGTAAACGAACGTTTCGGCAGGTTATGTTTTTCTTGCTTGGCCGGAGCGGAGCATACATAATGGGAATCCCTCTCCACCAATACAGAAAATTCGCCGTATGGCAGATCCTTATATTGGCTGTAAGGCCAAAAACTAATTTTCTTGTTCAAATTCTCTAATTTCTAATACTTTTATCGTCCGAGGGTTTTTCCGTCTCGCTAGGCTTGTTATCCATCGCTTCGCTCTCAACTGATTCATTCACCTTCCCTGCCAATGTTTTTTCCGGCGGCCTTGTAAGACGTAACGCAAGCAAACCGCTGATACCCAAGCCTACTAGCCCAAGGCTCAACCCTATCCACCAGTTACGCAGGTCGCCGGCAAGTAGTTGTATCATATCTGCCATTTTTTGTTGCAGCGCGCCGGCTTCTGCGGCCTTAATAAGGTGGGCTGCGACTTTCTGGATCGAAAAATGGCTCAGCCAAGCCAGCACCGTACTGATGGCGCCCACACTAATGTATACAATGCTAAGAGCATGCAAGCCGCGGCGCCAGTGGCTACACAGAAATATCACAGCTACACTTAAAAGCACTGCGACAATACCTAAGATGTAAATGCCCCCTCTTACATTGTCATATGCCCGCGGTGCGGCTTGTAATTGCTGGTCGAGCGTCTTGCCTTCGTTGTTTTTAATGTCGGCGGCCGTGATAGTAGTGTCTTTTATAAATTCACCGTCTAGTATTTGTTGCCGTGCTTGTGCGGCAGCTGCAGAAATATCAAATCCCGGCGGCACGCATGTTGCGTTAAAAATATCCACCTCGCCCTGCGGCATGGTAGCAGCCGTGCAGACCGGCAGTGATGCTAGATGTTGCTGGGCATAGCTGCCCAAGCCGTCGGCCAAGCGTGCCTTAGCCTCGGCAACATTAATGGTAAAGCTGAGCGTTGGTGTGACGCCCTGCAACCAAGCATAGGCGGCGTCTACTATCTGTTCTGTTTGTGATTGTATATAGCTGGGCGGGAGGGCTTGGTTAAGGATGCGTTGCACTTCGGGATTAGAAAGCGGTATTTCCTCGCCGCCAGTGTCAGACAGCTGGGCTGGCTGCTTTTTTTGCGCTTCTTTGAGGGCGTCGGTGACAATGCTGCTATACAACTCACTTTGCCGCGCTGCGTTTTTAATAGCATGCGGCGTGCCCAGTACCTGGAGCAAGCTAAATAGGAGTAAAAAGCTAAGTAATGCGCTCACTAATAGCGTATGCGCGCCCCACAGGGCGGTTTTGCGCAAAAAGGTCATATGTTTATGGTAGTTGACTTAAGCAGTAAACACAATCGGGTATAGAGTATGGCCATTTCAGGCTAGTTTATTGGTGTTTTAGGCATGGGCTGGTATTATATGGCTATGGATGAGAAGGGGCTTGGGCGTCGCTTGCAAGCAGCGCGGTTGAGTGTGGGATTAACCCAGCAGGCATTGTGCCAGAAGGCGGGGTTAAGCTACTCTACTCTTACCAAAATTGAACGCGGCGCTATCAGGTCGCCCTCTATCTTTACGATCCAGAGCATTGCCTCGGCCTTAGGTGTCGGGCTGGATGTGTTAATGGGCTCTGCACCGGCGGCAACGCCAGCACCCAAACAACGCTCCAAAAGCGGCGTTTCTTTTGTCTACTTTGATATTAACGGCTGCTTGGTGCGTTTTTTCCACCGTGCCTTCACTAAATTAAGCGATGTTACCGGGGCACCGGCGGATATTATAGAGACTACCTTTTGGCACTATAACGACCTGGTATGCCGGGGCGAGATGGACTTGGCCGCCTTTAACCGCAAGCTGGCACACGAGTTGCGTACCGATACACCGGTAGACTGGCAAGATTACTATCTCGATGCCATCGAGGCTATCCCGGTGATGCAGGAACTGGCGCAATGGGCTGCTACACACTACCGGGTGGGCTTGCTCACCAATATCATGCCTGGGTTCATCGATGTTATGATTCAAAAAGGATTTATACCTAATGTGCCTTACGACGCCATTATTGACTCTTCACAAGTTAAAGCTATTAAGCCAGAGGCAAAGATATACACGCTGGCTACCGAAGAAGCCCACTGCCCGGCGGGCGAAATTTTGCTTATCGACGACTCACGCGTAAACCTAATGGCTGCCGAAAAACATGGCTGGCACGTACTATGGTTTGACGATTATCGGCCTGACGAGTCGGTAGCGCGTATCCGTGGCGCTCTGGAGCCGGCGGCTTAGCCTTGTTTTATTTTTGGCACTGGCTGCAAAGGCCCTGTACCTCAATCTGGTGGGATGCTGGCGTAAAGTGATGAGTGGCAGCCAGGCGGGTAATAATCTCTTCTAATTCAGTCTCGTTTAACATAACCGTCCGTCCGCATTGGGTGCATGTGAGATGATGATGATGCTCGTTGAACTTATCAGTCAGTTCCAATTTGTATTTCCAGCCCGTGTTCAAGCGCTGCACAATGCCTAGGCTTTCAAAGAGCGTGATGGCGCGGTACACGCTGGCCCGGTTAACGCCTGTAGTGCGCACTACCAACGCGTGCATCGATAGCGGCTCCTGCCCAAGCAGCGCCTCAAATACAACGAGACGTGCTTTCGTTGCGTGATATCCCTGCTCTTTTAGAATTTTTTTAAAATTTTCGCGTGACGAAATCATGTTGCAACTATAGCAAAAGTTGCGACATATTTGCAATTACATAGAGCAAAGACTATGATCTTAAGCAATATGTTGGCAATATTATTTACGGCGGGTATGTTTGTTTCGACCTTACTGGGTGGCTGGTTTGCGATACGCCACAAGAAGCATTTACATCACATCTTGGGGTTGACCGCAGGGGTAATACTTGGCGTGCTGGCATTTGATATCCTGCCAGAGATATTCGAAATGACGCACGAGTTCGACCTTGACCCGACGTGGCCAATGGTAGCCTTAGTGGCCGGTTTTTTGAGTTTTCACATAGCCGAGAAAATGCTGCTTATTCACCACGAGCACGAAACCAAATACGGCAAGCACCGTCATCCCAAGGTCGGTATGCTGTCAGCTTTGGCGCTCGGCGGCCACAGCCTTTTGGATGGCGTGGGAATCGGCTTGGCATTTCAGGTGAACGCCACGGTTGGTACGGGAGTAGCGATCGCCTTGGTGGCTCACAAGTTTGCCGATGGGCTTAATACGGCAGGCTTAATGCTCGCCCATAAAAACACCGTGCAGCGCGCCTTAATAATGGTGGTTGTTAATGCCCTGCTACCGATTGCCGGCGCGCTGTCCACTCTGCTGTTTACTATCCCCGAGCAGTACCTGCCCTACTACTTAGGCTTTTTTGCCGGCTTTTTACTCTATATCGGTGCGAGCGACATTTTACCTCAAGCACACGACGAAAAGTCGGACCGGCTGACCATCGGTCTTACGCTTCTAGGAGTTCTAGCTATGTTTTTAGTTACGCGTTTTGCACTGCATATGCATTAAATGGTGTAGCGTGTGCGTTCCTTTTGCAGGGCTGACAAACGGCTTTTTGTCTCTGCCAGTTGTTCGCGTGTCTGCTCGACCACTTTGGGTGGAGCATTGGCAATGTAGCTTTTATTTTTAAGGCGAGCTTCTAGGTTGGCGATACTGCGGATCTGGGCTTTCTCTTGCTCGTCAAGCTTGTCGGCATATTTTTTGGCCATTTTTTCGTCAATTAACAACCGGGCTTCGTAGAGCGATTCGGTCAGTTTTACGCCGGCAGTACCGGTACGTGATTGTACCGATTCCAGCCGGACCAGGCGTGCAATCAAGCTCGCATTAGCTTCGATTACCGGAGCATTGGCGTATGTAAGAACGGTTTTCTGGACGCCTACGGTTTTCATAATAGCCCGGGCTTCGGTAACAATTGTGCGCACTTCTTCAAAACTGCGCGCGCGTTTTGTATCTGCTTTTGGTACTTCCGGCCAGGCGGAGGCCGCAAGCAAACGGTCCGGGCCCCAGTCCAGCAGTTGCCAGATAGTTTCGGTTACGAAAGGGGCAAATGGGTGCATGATCTTCAATACACTCTCCAAGGTGTAGGCAAGCACGCCTTTGTTGGGGGCGGCTTTGCTGGCCTCGATGTACCAATCGGCTACATCGTCCCAGACAAAGTGGTAGAGCGTGTCGTAGGCCTCTGCAAAGCGGTAATTATCCAGGTCCTTGGCAATACTGTCCGTAGCCTGCTTAAGCTTGGTAAGGATCCAGTGGTCAGCGTCGGTTTTAGGGGCGAGCTCGCCAGTAGTACGCGTGCCGCCGATTTTGTCTTCCGCGTAGCGGGCGATATTCCAGAGCTTATTACAGAAGTTTCGGGCACCTACCACTTTTGGCATACCAAACGGCTGGTTATTACCGGCGGTTTGACCGGTAATGATCCCCATGCGCAAGGCGTCCGACCCGTACTGGTCAACGATTTCCAAGGGATTGATCACATTCCCTTTACTTTTGCTCATCTTCTGTCCATGCTCATCCAAAATAAGGCCGTGCAGATACACTGCCTTAAACGGTACCTCCCCCGTAATATACAGGCCTAACATCAGCATGCGGCTTACCCAGGGGTAGAGGATGTCAAAGCCGGTTTCCATAAGGCTCAAGGGATAAAATTGCTTAAAATCTTGCCCGTCTGGATAATTGAGCGTTGCATATGGCCAGCTGCTGCTGCTAAACCACGTGTCGAACACGTCAGGGTCCCGGCGGTAGGTTTTACCGTTAACTTCTATAATCTCTTCGGTTACGCGCTCGTCGTAAATCCAGTCGTCGGTGTCGTCTACATTTTGAAAAGCAGGGATAGGGATGCCCCAGGCAATTTGGCGGCTGATATTCCAGTCGCGCAAATTCTGCAGGTACTCTATAAGCTGACGCTTTTTGCTTTCCGGATAGAAGGTAACGCTACCATCCTTAAGAGCCCTGATTGCCTTCTCCGCCAGGGGCCGCATGTTTACGAACCACTGCTCCATGAGCATCGGTTCAATAATTGTGCCGCATTTATAACAGTAGCCCATGCGGTTTTGGTAGTTTTCGTCTACTTTTACCAAAAGCCCCTTCTCTTTTAGTGCTTGTACAATAGCCTCCCGTGCCTCAGGAATGGCCATGCCTTCAAACCGGCCTGCCAGGTGGTTGAGCGTACCATCGTGGTTAATAACGCGCTTGGCAGGCAGGTTATGGCGCTGGGCAATGTCCCAATCGTCAAAAGAATGTGCTGGTGTAATCTTTACTACACCTGTACCGAAGTTAGGGTCAACCATTTCATCTGCCACCACTTGCACGGTGAATGGTCCATTAACGCCCTCTACCTCAATGACCTTGCCGACGTATTTGGCGTAGCGTTTATCGTTGGGGTGTACGGCCACGGCTGTGTCGCCGAATTTTGTCTCTGGCCGGGTGGTTGCCAGCTCGAATGGACCGTACTTCAGGTAATACAGGGGTGTGGTTGCTTCTTTGTACGCGACTTCTATGTCGGCAAAGCCCGTGCGGTGGTGTGTACAGTAATTCACTAAGCGCTCACCTCGGTAAATCAGTTTCTCGCTCCACATTTTTTTAAATGTGGCGTATGCGAGTGTAACGATCTTTTCATCAAGGGTAAAAGTGTACCGCGCCCAATCTACCCCCGCCCCAAGCCGACGGAGCTGACCTTCAAAGTTTTCGCGATTTTGGGCTACAAAATCCCAGATCCCGGCGTAGAGTTCTTCGCGGGTAAAGTCGAAGCGGCTCTTCCCTTCTTTAGCGAGCGCTTTTTCGTACACCACCTGAGTTTCAAAACCGGCATGATCAGCTCCGGGCAATAAGAGAGCACTCTCCCCTTTCATACGGTGATAACGAACCGATATATCCTCTAGGCCCAAGGTCAGTGCATGACCAAGGTGCAAGTTGCCATTGGCGTTGGGAGGTGGGATGACGACTGAGAAGCTCTTCCCTGTTTTGCTTGGGCTAAAAGCATGGGCTTTTTCCCATAGCGCGTACATATCGGCCTCAACCAGGCCAGGTTCGTACACCTTTGGTAGCTTCATAAGTCTTTTGTCGTCCTTCTCATTTACTGGTAATACATACTTCAGCATATCACCTTGCGCCGTGGTTTACTATCTCTGTTATGGTGTAGCCTACACGAGGACCGTTGCATACGATAGTTGCCGGCACATTGCAGAGCGAACATTTCATACGAAAAACCTAGGCCAACGCAAACAGGACTTTCCACGTGAAAGCCTGTCTTTAACCCAACTAAAAATTGAGGGTAGAATGATCTGTTTTTTTGTTTGTACTTCGCAATGTACGATTCGAATATTTTTTGAATTTTTGTACGTTTTTGTTTTTGACGCCATAAGAGTAATAGGGCTAACCTAACATGTCAAATATAATTTACAGAGGTGAACGTTGTAATTATTTACATAGATAGATTGGGAACTGTTTCTAGTGTGTATGGGTTGGCGGGCTTGAGGCTGTGCACTGCCTGGTAGTAACCTAATGTGGCGATCATGGCGCCATTATCACCACACAGTTTTAAGTCCAGATATTCAATAGGCAAGGGGAGGCGTTCGCCTAGTTGTCGGCGCAGTTCCGTATTGGCGGCAACTCCGCCGCCGATAACTATGCTTGTAGGACGAAATTCATCGTAGGCCAGCAGTACTTTGTCCACAATAGTTTCGCAGGCTACACGCTGGAAAACAGCAGCGATATTTGCTTTTTGCGTTTCACTAAGCAGACCACGTAGGGCAGAGGAGGGGAGTGAATAATCTTTTCCTACTTGCTCTTGGGCCAGGCGCAACACTGCTGTCTTAACACCGGAAAAGCTGAAGTCGTATTTGCCACTAAGCCGGGCCTTGGGCAATTGGTAGGCGTGGGCGTCACCTTCGGTTGCCTTATGTGACACATTAATACCGCCGGGATAGGGAAGGCCGATAATCTTAGCGACCTTATCGAATGCTTCGCCAATTGCGTCATCTTGCGTTTGCCCCAAGAGAGTGTAGTCAAAATGGCCCCGCCATAGCACTAGTTGGCTGTGCCCGCCGCTTACGATAACACCAAGCATAGGGAATGCTGGCTGCTTGGCACGCAGATGGTAGCCGGGCAGGGGTGTTTTAGTTAAGAAGTTAGCATAAATGTGACCTTCGACATGATTAACCGCGTACAACGGCTTGCCGGTAACAATTGCCAGTGTTCTAGCGGTTAACACGCCGACCAGTAGACCGCCATTCAAGCCGGCGCCTTGGGTAACGGCAATAGCATCAATATCGCTCCACGAGCAGGCGGCGTCCTGCAGGGCTTGTTGGATAACAGGGATGACTACTTCTATGTGGCTGCGCGCTGCAATTTCGGGCACTACTCCGCCGTATTGGGCGTGCAGGTCCATGCTACTGGCTACTGCATTGCTTAGTAAGCACCAGCCGTTTTCGACAATGCCTACAGCTGTTTCATCACAACTTGATTCAATACCCAGAACCTTCATCCCCCCAGCATAGCATGAGAAAGTAGATTGACTAAGAGTAGGTTTTGTGCTTATATAGTATTACTAAAACATAAAATAAAAAGAAATTTAAAAGTCTTGTTAGCATGAATCCAGTGCCGCCTAATCACTACAATACTGCGCCTGATCCTAACCCTCAGACGACCGAGGCGTTTATTGAGAACAGATTGCACGATGTCCTAGCTACTGGCGGTGATCCGACAGCCATAGAAAACCTTGCCCAAACAGTTACCGAAGACCGCGATTCGTTTGCTGCGGCCGTTCGGACCACCGAAACTGCCACTGCGCAAGCCGCAACAGGGGACCATAACGCGCAGGTATGCGCCGAGGTACTGCGTGACGTCATAGATCCGGCTATCCCTCGCCCCGAACATGCCTATACTTCCGAGGCTTTAGAACTCGCCCCTAATCCCGAGATGCACGATGCGATAGCGGCGCTCAATAGGGTAGGACGCGACTGGCAGCGTTTTGTACCTTGGCGGGATGCAAAGGTGCAGGAAGCGAACAATCAGGCGGAGGCCGATCCACGGTATGGTCCTTTGCGCGATCATATTCAAAGTGATTTCGGTAAAAAAGAAAGAGAGATTCTGGCTCGCAGGGATGCTCAGATCGAAAGGATCGACAAAATACTGGAACACGACCCTGGCCAGTCGCAGGTGCTCTTTAATCACGTGCGCGAACTAACCAATGGGGCGACTGCGGGCTTAGAGCGTCTGGAAGCTGCCGAAAGAGCCCTGGGCGGGTCGTCGGACGCGGGATACGCGCGTATGGGCGCGGGGCAAAGGGCGGTGCACAGCGCCGAGGAAGCGCGGCGGGCCGGCGCAGGTACCCCTGGCTCTCGGCCAAGAGGGGCTGAAAACGAAACACTAACTCTCGTCTATGATGCCATGGGCCGGCGTTTTACCTTTAATGGAAAGGTGCCGCGCTGGCGCCGGCAGGACGCGTCCGGCAATCCTGACTACGACAATGCCGACACTCTGGCCGAGCGCGCCCAGGCAGTATTGGCCGAACATGCCCGTTTTGCAGCGCGCGACAATGCGGGCCAGGAGGCCGCAGTCGGCAAGCTGGCTTATGCGGCAACTGAACAGACGCGGACACGACTTTCCAGAGACGAACAAGAGCAGGTTGCCTTGCTTGCATTTTATGCAGACGAGGATGGTGTGCTGGATAAGCTGGATAACTTGGATCGTCCCGAAGAACGGGACGAAGACATGCAACTAGACCTCGACAGATTAGTAGCCGAAGCCAACGACGACGTTCTTGATGCTATTGGCCATATGGCCCGCCAGCCCAGTAAGTGGCGGGAGCAGCAGGGCAATGACTCCCAAGTTATCCGCAATAACGAAGCAGAAGAGTTTGCGGCCGTCCGCGGCCTGCACGGGCTCTACCGCTTTAGAGCGGAACTTCAGACTGAGCTTGACGCTATAGCGCAGTATACTCATGGCCGTGGCCCGGGACTGCCTGGCTCGCGCCGTATGCACCGGCCTTTGCGTTACAACTTTTTGGTAAGTATGGACCAACAGGTTTGCACTGCTATTAATCAGCTTAATTACTTGCGCTTGCAAGAGCGGATTGCACAGACACATCCTGTTCCCGGCATTGCCCCTAACTTTCATGGCCGCCGTCCCATCCAATATGCCGAAGACGGCGGTATCGATATAGAAGAGCGTAATGGCACCATACGACTATATGCCGATGGCAGCTACTCGGCACCCGATACTCATGGCAATATGGTGCGCCAAAATCCGGATGGTACGCCATGGACCGAGCCGCTGCCGCTGGCAGTGCGACAACAGCCGGAAAGCTATGACGAGATTACCCAGGCCGGCCGTGCGGCAACCGAAGATTGGTTGCATAATCGTTTGGATACACTGCGCAATGCAATTATAAATGACCGCAATACTATGCGGCATAGCCCTGACCTTGCGATTGGAACTGAACGCGACCATCGTATGTTCCGCCGGAATCTACGGACTATGGAGGAATCTGTTGCGCGCATCGAGCGTATTCTCAACGATGCCCGCTTCACTCCCAGCCGCCCAGCTCCTGCCCGTAGGGGCGAAAGCCAGGAAGCCCGTGACTTATCAGTCGTAGCCGATGCCATGGTTAACGAGTGGCACCGCGACCAGCTTAATCCGGAATTACGCCAATTGGCTGCTGCTTCAGCAGGGGTTGCCTATGATCGTTTGAACCAAGACTTGGGCGCTGCTTTCCAGACCTATCGAGAATTACAAACCGAAATGGATGCTGCCCAGCAGCGCCGAAGCGAGGCAAGGGCAGAGCAGGGCGCTTTAACTACCGAATTGCATGCTTTGGCTTCTGGTGATCCTGGGCGCGACAAGATTAACAATCGGCTCCACGAGCTTGACGGCATTATCAATGACGAAAGCATGGGTATCGCTGATCTCTCTCCCCGTCTTGGCCAGGCGACCCGCAACTTACACACCGTTAATGCCATAAACAACCGTTTGCTCTACACCCGGTCGTTCCTGCTTGCCGACGGCTCACCTAATACCCCGCGTATTATGCCGGATGGTGCCGTACGCCTGCAGGGTACGGTGAATGGTACTCGCGGCGACTGGGTGTTGTCGCGCGACGGTTCGGCGCTGTACCTTGATAACCAAGGCAGGCCCACTCGTCTTTTCCGTCCTTCTGGCGCACCTGTGTAGCCCAAGTACAGGCTAGTTTATGTGTTTGCTGCGCATGGATAGCGTGCGGTACGGCTAATGCGGTGATCCTTAGAAGACGGTTTGGTTACTTTGCGGCAAGAGTCTTATACTTAAGAGAGTATGCGTACGCTTGTAAAGAAATTCATTCCTCGGCAAGTGTTTCGTCAGATTGAGCCATATGGCCATTTGGGCGAGGCGGTATTGCTTAATACTGCCCATGGTTTTCCAGCCAAGGGTTTAAAAGTAATTGGCGTAACTGGCACCAATGGTAAAACGACCACCTGCTTTTTGATCCATCGTATGTTGCACGAAGCCGGATTTAAGGTGGGGCTTATGACAACTGTGTCGTATGGCGTCGGGTTGGATATCAAGCCGCAAGTAGTGCATATGACCACTTCGTCAGTACCAACGCTTTTAAAGCGTATTGAAGAGATGAAAAAGCAGGGCGCCGAATGGTTGGTGCTGGAAACTACCAGCCATGCATTGGCGCAGCACCGCGTGTGGGGTATACCGTATAGCATCGCGGTCATGACCAATATTACACACGAACATCTCGACTATCATGGTACGTTCGAAGGCTATGTGCACGCCAAAAAAATGTTGTTCACGCAGACAAATCGGAATCGCAAAGGTTTACGGATAGGAATCGTCAACGCCGATGACCCGAATGCTGCCACGTTTGTTGGCGCTGTTGCAAACCCTATTACGTATGGCATTGCCAAAGGTGACTTGCGGGCAACGGATGTAACTCTTTCGCCGGAAGGCGTGACGTACAAAGCCGAACTGCGCGGCAAAAAGTATGCTGTTACCTGTCATTTGCCGGGCAGCTTTAACGTATACAATTCGCTGGCTGCCGTATGCGTGGGGCAGGCGCTCGGATTAGACGAAAAACAGGTAGAGCAGGGGATTGCCGCCCTGACTGGTGTGGAAGGCCGTATGACGCGCATCGACGAGGGGCAAGACTTTACGGTTATTGTGGACTATGCGCACACGCCCGATAGCTTCGAAAAGTTATTTAAAGATATCAAGCCGGTAGTGAAGGGTAAGTTGCTGGTGCTGTTCGGCTCTGCCGGGCGGCGCGACGAAGCCAAACGCGCAGTGCAAGGCAAGCTGGCCGGCGAGTACGCCGACGAGATTATTATTACCGAAGAGGACGACCGCGACATGGACGGCCAGGCAATTATGGAAGATATTTTGGCCGGCGCTGAAAAAGCAGGCAAAAAACAGGGCAGGGACGTATTTTTGGTGCACAACCGCGACGAAGCGATTCAGTTTATTTTTTCCCGAGCAAAAAAAGGCGATACCGTTATGCTTTTAGGCAAAGGCCACGAAAAAGATATTTTGCGTAACGGCCCCAAAGCCGCAGAACTACGTCATTTGCAGCAGGACGACACCAACCCGGACCAGGTCATAAAAATCGAATGGGACGAAATAGCCCAATCCCGCAGCGCCCTCAAAAAATTACAAAAGAAATAGAATTATCTTATTTTAAGTGGGATACTGCGCGTACCGGCTGTATTGTTTCCAAAGAAAGGGGTGAGGTTATTGGTTAAAGGG
Organism: Saccharimonadales bacterium (SeqCode); assembly: GCA_035248005.1. Lineage (GTDB taxonomy): Bacteria > Patescibacteriota > Saccharimonadia > Saccharimonadales > UBA4665 > PMNU01. The sequence continues at coordinate 20,434 of DATFHU010000020.1, read as the reverse complement.
TCAAGCATAGTAAAAGCGCGCAAGTGCTCGCGTTCTATTAAGTTCTAGTTCTGCTCGGCCAAAGTCACAGTCGTCCGATATGCAGTAGATCTTTATTAAGATGATATAGTAGGTCTATGACTACAGGAGAAATGGGGTGTGGATCGGCAGTTGACATACTATCCGTACTGTCTAATGCGCATGTGGTTATGAAGCCGGTTGAACCGACGCGGGCACTTAATGTCGGCACAGACAGCATAGAAGAATTTTATTTGCCCGAGGCAGGCACTCGCATGCTGGCGGTACATGAGGAATCAATTCATGCGCGCAGGCGTACTGTATTGGATGAACAGGGTCTTCCGGTATTCGAAGTTAGTACTCGGGTAGCAGATGTAGAGTTATGGCGCGTACCAGTAGGTACTCGTCCTTTAGCTTCGATTCTTCATTTGATTCGGAACGATGTTATAAAGTACGGTCCTTTATTTCGGCAAGTAGGCGCAATACGGGGACTTTTAGGTGACAGTGGAGGGCCTCCTTTCGGAAGAGACACGTTTCTTATGGATCGGTTCGCCGTGGCACCAGAACGCAAGGGAACGCAAGTATATTTTTTGCCTCCTTATACCCTCGATCCCGAACAACCCTCCGCTGTATTTGCCGAAAGATTTGGCGAAGAGTTAGTAGTAACGCGCCTATTCACTGCCCAACAAAGAAGGGTGCTGGGCGAAGCAATAAGACATGGGTTAGAGCATGGAGCAGAGTCACTTCGAACAAGCGCCTGAGGTCTTACCAGACCAAGAAAGGTTACCGTTAACACCTATCCAAGCGGCGTTTCTGGAGCGTCTCGCCACGCTTCGTGATAGTTCGGTGGGGCCGCTGCCTGATTTTACCGAGTATCTTACCCATTACGGGCGTATTCCTTCGCATGACCCGACATCCGGCACGTTGGCGGGGATGTGTCTTTCCCGAGTGGACTTGCAGCCATTTGCCGAGGCCGGAGAAGTAACGCCTAATAGCTTTACCTTTGATGCGCAACCAACATTGGAATTGGGGCGCGAAAATTCGTGGCGAAAGGTATTTTTTGGCCAGATGCATATGGAGTCTCGGTCCGGAACGATTGATAAGAGTGTACAGGTGGCGGTCAAACGTTTTCCTAAAGACGAAATACATTATGCGGTCCAAGAGGCTGCAATGTTGCAGTACTTGCAACAACAAGGAGTTCCCGCTCTAGAAGTTATAGGGCTTTTAATGCATGAAGAGGCCGAGGAACCGGGAGTATATTTGCTTACGCGTTTTACGCAAGAAGTAATATCTTTGGACAATCCTGACTGGTCCAAACTATCCCCAAAGGAAATGCAGGATCAGTTAAGGGCGGTACGCAACACTTTAGTTACTTTGCATCAAGGGCTTGTATTTCACGGCGACGCCGAATTTAAAAATATTGGCGTTGGGGAACGGGATGGGTCGATAGTGGTATTTGATGTCGAGCGTGCGGTCAGTTTACGGGATGCTGTGAGTCAAGAAGAGGGAGCGGAAGGCGAAGTACCGATTCGCCTTATACAAGAAATGAGCGCTGATTTTAGTTCGGTACAAAAATCTCTGCGTAAATACGTATACCCTAATCTACCTGAAGACCATCGGCCTAAAAACGACAAAGAACGGTTCGAGTATGAGTTGAATCATATATTGGAGCCGTACCATATGGCGCTTATGGAGAGCGACTCTCCTTACAAGTCGGCACTAGACCGAGCATACCGTACCGTCCTGGAACGCAAGCACCGTGAAGTAATGGGCGAACCGATCATGCAGCGTTAAACAGCTCTTGACAGGGTAATTGGCGCTCTATTATAGTGAGTGCTGATGCGTTAGCACTCACTTGTTCTAAGTGCTAACGTTCTACTGAAAGACAACTAAACAGGAGGAATGACAAGTATGAGTGTCAAAGTACATCCACTAAATGACTATGTTGTGGCCGAACCGGAAGCGGCGCCAACCAAAACCGCCAGCGGTTTGTATCTGCCAGAAAAAGCAACTGAAAAGCCAAAGGTAGCCACAGTGGTGGCCGTAGGCCCGGGCCGGGTTGGTGATGACAATGAACGTGTGCCCATGACGCTTAAAGCCGGCGATCGTATTTTGTACAAAAGCTATAGCCCAACCGAGGTAAAAGTTGATGGCAAAGATTACTTACTCATTAAAGAAGAAGACGTGCTTGCCACGCTGAAATAACCGAAAGGAGACTACGACCATGGCAAAGAAAGTGTTCTATGACGATGATGCCCGCAAGCGAGTGCTAAAGGGAGCCGAGATTTTGTACAACGCGGTTAAAACCACTATGGGTCCAAAAGGCCGCAACGTTGTTATTAGTAAAAGTTTTGGCACCCCGACCGTTACGCATGATGGCGTAACGGTAGCTAAGGGTGTAGAGATCGGCGATGTCGATGACGAAACATTGGGCTACAAAGTCGGGGCCGAGCTTATTAAGCAGGCTGCAAGCAAGATGAACGACGTGGCCGGTGACGGTACCACCACGGTAACGGTGCTGACCTACCACATTTTGAACGAGGCAAACAAGTTAATCGCCGCCGGGCATAACCCCATGCTGCTTCGCAAGGGGCTGGAAGCTGCGGCGCACGACGTGCTGGTTGCCCTGCACGGTTTGCGCGAGGATATTCAGGGCAAGAAAAGCCGTATTGCCGAAGTTGCGACCATTTCTGCCGGCGATCCGCTTATCGGCGATCTGATTGCCGACGTTATGGACAAGGTCGGCCGCGAAGGCGTGGTTACTGTAGAAGAAGGCCAGGGGTTGAACCTGGAGAGCGAAGTAGTTGAAGGATTTACCTTTGATAAAGGTTTTGTCAGCCCGTACATGGTAACCGATACTGCCCGCATGGAAGCGGTATACACCAAGCCGGCCATTTTGATTACTGATAAAAAAATCAGCTCAATCCAAGAATTCCTGCCGATTCTGGAAAAATTGGCCCAGACCGGCAAAAAAGACTTGGTAATTATCGCTGAAGATGTGGAAGGCGAAGCTTTGGGCACACTGGTGTTGAACCGTTTGAAGGGCGTGTTTAATACGGTTGCGATCAAGGCGCCTTCGTATGGTGACCGCCGCAAAGAAATTTTGGACGATATTGCCATATTGACCGGTGCCACGGTTATTAGCGAAGAGCGTGGCTTTACATTTGAGAATGCCGAACTGGATATGATTGGGTCAGCCCGCAAGGTTATTGTCGGCAAAGAAGCTACCACTATTATCGAAGGCGCCGGCGCTGCGGCCGACGTGACAGCCCGTATTAAACAAATTAATGCGCAGGTTGCGGCAGCAGGTAGCGAATATGACCGCGAGCAATTAGAGAAGCGCCGCGCTTCCTTGAGCGGCAAAGTGGCGGTCATTAAAGTCGGCGGTGCCACCGAAACCGAAATCGAGGAAAAGAAGTTCCGTGTCGACGATGCCGTTGCCGCTGTAAAAGCCGCGCTTTCCGAAGGCATTGTGCCGGGCGGCGGTGTAACGCTTATTAATTTGGCTTCGACCATTTCGGCTGCCAGTGACGATGATGCCGCTGTGGCTGCTGGTAAAATGGTGCTTAAGAGCGCGCTTGAACAGCCCTTCCGTATCCTACTGTCTAACGCCGGCTTGAACGCCGACGAATGGCTGCCGCAAGTACGCGGCGGTAAACCAGGCTTTGGCGTGGATGTAAATAGTCCGGACAAACTGGTCGACCTTAAGGCGGCCGGTATTGTAGACCCAGCCCGTGTTACCAAAGAAGCGATGCTTAACGCCGTCAGTATTGCTGGCACCACTATCACCATGGGTGCTCTGGTAGTAGAAGTCCCTGAAAAGAAAGAGGCTGCCGCCGCCCCTGACATGAGCGGCATGGGCATGATGTAGCCATTAAGAATACTCCAATCTGCATGCATGCGGTAAAATAGAATAAAACAAACATGTATAGAAAAAGCGTCCTCTGTCTAAGAGGACGCTTTTATGTTGCCTAAAGAAGCTACACTTTAGTGGCCATAGGTACTGGAACCGTAGCCTCGTTGGACACTACTGTCTGAAGCTTGGCTTTGGTTTGTTATGAAGCGCAGGATATTGCCTATACCCAAGATACTGGCTATGCCGAGCCCAAGGGTTGTTAAAAACTCTTTGCGCGTCATTTCCTTGTGTAGTAAGGATGCTACGTGTTTGTTCATGGTGTCCCTTTATAGTTTTTGTTTTTTGCTTAAGTACTATCTCGATTGTAGGGAAGGCGAGCCAGGATTGTCAAGTAAAACGAGGGGGCGCGTTGGTTATTCTTGTACAGCATTAGCTTGGTTAAATCTGGTTATAGGCCGGGTTTGCCGACTTAAGTCGAGATAGTTGCGTCGTTGCACAGGAACTCTTGAAGGTGCGGGGCGAATGGGTGTCGGACTGACAGGGGCAGGGGCTGGAGTGGGTGCCGACTGGGAAGGTATTATCTGTGCCTGCGCCGCCCGGACGCGCTGCAATGCAGCCTGGGCCTCGCGGAAACGAGTGAGGCGTTCGGCTTGTGTGGCGGCGTCTTTTTGTAGTAGTTCGTGCACCATGGATGGCGTACGGCTTTTACGGTTTGAGAGCCACACCAGTATAATGCCCACCTGGTACGTAAGGATAATCGGTACGGTCAGAAGCAGTTGGTCAATAATGCGGGGCGATGGATTTATAATGCCGCCCAGAACAAAAGCCGCAATGACTACCCACCGTTCAAACCCCAGCAGTTTTTTGGGACTCAGCGGTTTTATGCGGTTAATAAGGAGAAGTATAAGGGGGAGTTGAAACAGCAGGGCTGAACCAAGTAAGTAGACGGTTACAAACGACAGATACGATTGAATCGACAATAAGGCTTGAATTTGTTCGTTTGTAAACTGATTGAGCAAAAAGCCAAGCGCTGCCGGCATGCCTATAAAATATCCGAACGCCATGCCCGTACTCGCCAAAAGGCCAGAGACGACACTACCCCAAGCAATAAAGCGCACGGCATCTTTTTTAATGAGCGGCTCAAGGTACTTAAGCAGTTGGTATACAATGACCGGGATGCTGCAGAAGATGCCGGTATATAGACAAACGCGCAGCAAAAATTCGAGCCCGCCGCCAGGCGAGGTGTAGATGAACTGTTGGTTTGCAGCTGGCTTTAACAGAGCGGCTACAATATGCATCTGCACGGCGTATGCTGCGATGGACCATAAAACAACAGAGAGGGCTATGTATAATAACCGTTTTCGCAGTTCATAGAGATGCTGTATAAAAGGAATTTTCGGGTTGCCCGAGTTGTTATACTGACTCTTGCCGCGGTTTTTCTTCTGCCTTTTTGCTTTCGTCATTGCCACTTAGTCCTTTGCGAATCTCACGTATTGAAGATCCAAGGCTACGGGACAATTCCGGCAGTTTTTTGCCGCCAAACAGCAGCAATACGATTGCCAGAATGATGATAAGCTCAGGGGCTCCGAGGTTAAGGAAACCCAAGGTGCTTAATGACATGTTACCCTCGCTTTGTTATGTTAACTGAATACATGATATCATAAGCACTACAGATAGGAATAGTGGCGGTGCAAAAAATATATTATGTCGTACAATTTGCACAAGCGTATGGCGAAGGCGTCTATGGTGGCAGTACGTATGCCTGTACCGACGAGCAGGTGCAGGCCGGTACGTGTGCGGCGGGGGGTGCGACTGGCGGCAGCGGTGGTTCTGGCGGGCTGGCCGATACCGGTTTGGCGATTACCATCGTAGTAACGCTTGCCTGCTTAATTGCGCTTGCGGCGCTAGTAGTGCGTTTTTGGCGCCGTCCGTCTCGGCAGGCCGTGCAAAAGGGTGTGGTCGATAACAGGAACTCGTTATCAACGGATAAGTAGTTGCTGCCCCAGATTAGAATTAAGCACATACAGTAACGCAAGGCTGAGAATAAATAAGGACAAAAGCAGCCAAAAGCGAGTAACGTCATTCATAATGCACTCTCCAATGTGGCGGTAACAACCAACCTGTCTTTTGGCAGCCAAAGCGGGGTACACGTATACAGCGTTAGCTGTGGCTTTTCGGTAGCATCCTCAACGCTTGTTTCGCGTGGTGATACAACGCGCACAGCCGCCACTTTGTAAATATACCGTTTGCCCTCCCAGAATATGCCTACCTCATCACCTTTTGCCAGCTTGTGGAGGTAGTAAAAAGTACCCTCCGGGTCGGTGTATGTAAAGCGGTGGGCTACGATAACTGTATTGCCGCCTTTGTCTGGCGCACTGCCGCCCGGTCGCCGCCAGGTAGCGTCTTTAAGGGCGGAGATATCCCGGCCCTCATTGATGGCAGTATTGAGCATTAAGGCAGGTATGACGAGCCGGTTGTCTTTGGGGTAAGGAGCAACGTCTGACGAACGAGGCGCGTGTAATGCTTGCCGCAACCGTTCGCTGTTATTTGTTGTATGCTGCCGCACCCAAAATACACCCATTGGTATATAGGGCGCTAAAAAAATATAAAGATTAATGGCAATTATTGCCACAAATAGGCCGGTATTAATGTGTGCGAGCTTCACACCCTACCGTATAGATACCTAAGCAGCCGGATGTTGTTCTGTCGAAGAGCCTGCTTCTTGTTGACCGGTGTGCGTAAAGTAGTTAATTTCGTTAATTATATCAAGCAATGCCTGTGCTTTGGCTTTTTCGTCAGTAATTTGCTGCGCAACCGTGTAGGCATCTTTGATAAGGGCGTGGTTGTCCGAAGCCTGAATCATCATCATGGTAGTGCGGAATTTTTCTTCCGGCGTTTGGTCCAGGTGTCCCACAAGTGGACCAAGCTGTGTCAGAGCCTGCTGTTTAATCTGCAAAAGGTCGTCATCGGCAGCTACGACGGTACTATCGTCGGCTACGCCGCTGACTGCGGCAACTGCCGGAGAAGCTCCGGGCGCGTCAGTTGCCAGGTAGCCACCGGTATCAAAATTAGGCATCGGTGCGCCAGGTGTAGCTGGAACGCCTGCGTCAGCTGTTACATCTGTAGTTGGCTGCACGGTCATATTGTCCATGGCCGACTGAGCAGCATCATCATGCCCTCCAAACATATTATCCCCTTACTTATTGCTCTATACTATATGTACTTACTATATTAGCACAAGGGGTTTGGCGCATGCTAGATGATCTAAAATATATTCACGAAAAGGATGCAGGCGATGCTTTGGGTATAGCCGAGCGTCAAGCCGGGCAGTTACTTCACGATTTTAAACTGCAGGCCAAGCAGTTCGGGAATGTCGATAGCGTGGTATATGCCGGCATGGGCGGTTCGGGACTGGCCGGACAGTTGCTCGCCTCGTGGCCCCCCCTAGGAGTGCCTTTTGAACTGGTACGCAACTACGATATTCCCGACTACGTAGGCAGTAATACGCTTTTTATCGCGTCGAGTTACTCGGGCAATACGGAAGAAACATTGAGCGCTTTAGCTCAAGCCGAAGCCAAAGGCGCCCAGATTGCAGTCATTGCCAGCGGCGGTAAACTTAAACAAATTGCCGAAGAGAAAGGGTATTTGTTTGCCCTTATTCCCAAGGCAGAGCAGCCGCGGTATGCTGCGCTGTACAACCTAAAAGCGTTGCTGGATATTCTGCATATGGCCGGAGTGGTAAAAGAGGATACGCGTCCGGAGCTGGAACGGGCTTCGAAACATTTGCAGTCGGCAGTGCAATCATGGCGGGCCGAGGTGCCTACCAGAAATAATCCGGCGAAACAGTTTGCTCAGGAACTATTGGGTAAGTCAGTGGTTATCTATGCCGGTCCCAAACTGTTTCCCGCGGCTTACAAATGGAAAATCAGCGTCAACGAGAACGCCAAACAAGTGGCCTGGGTAGGGCAACTGCCGGAGTTTAACCACAACGAATTTATCGGCTGGAGCCAGCAGCCTGTGGACAAACCGTATGCGGTAGTGGATCTGCGCAGCCGTTTGGAGCATCCGCGCATACAAAAGCGGTTCGAGGTGAGTGAGCGGTTGCTGTCCGGCATGCGTCCGGCGCCGCTGGTAGCGCAGGCGCAGGGGGATACGTTGCCGGAGCAGTTACTGTGGACGGTAGCATACGGTGATTTCGTAACCCTGTATCTAGGCATATTAAATGGTTTAAACCCGGCACCGATAGACCTAGTAGAAAAGTTTAAAGCGGCTCTTAATGCATAGTTGTTGTAGCGTACAGGCTTTATCCTAACTTAAAAATAACGCTTTATATAAAGCGTTATTTTTCGGATTGGCTGAGTTATGGAATGTTCAGGCAGGTGGCGAGAAACCGTACTTTTGGAGGATGCCGTATTCGTGCGCCCTCCATTCGTCAGCGGTATATAGTTGCGGCTGTTGGTCAGGGCGCTTTGAGTCGCGTACTGCCATTCCTCCGTCAAATTCTGCTGTTGTAACGCACGCAGACGAATCGCACCTTTCTTTCTTGTTATTTATTGTAGGAGGCTGAAATTTCAGCGCTGCTGTATCGATGGTGCTATAAAGATCGGATATATCGGACGCGAAATCTGAACTGTTCATAAATTTTTTTATGCTCCTTTTTAGGTATAAATCTTTAGTTCACTCTACTTGTTCGTTTTATTGGATTGCAATGGAACGTATCGGCAATCATCTCCTTACTCCGTAGGATCATATCACGCATCGGATATACGGAACTCGATTATATCATATTACAGGCTCTTTATGGGACGGGGACGATGTCAATGTATTGTGGTGGTGTATTGTTGTTGAGCTTTAACGCGCGGATTGATATATAGGCTCGAAAAGAGCGGGCCGTCAGGGCTTGCTTTGCACTAAGGAGCTACAGGATTATTATCGGCTGCATAAAAGCCGCCGGCTGTTTCGGCCCCACTAAGAAAGAATCCCCATTTCTCCGAGTCTTTCGGAAAAGGAAAGTTAAGTGGGGTCTCGTTTGCTTTGAGTGCTTCCTCTACTTTGGCGGCACAAGTTTGGGCTAGATCGCCATGGTATCCCGGCAGTTTTTTACCTGCTCTGATAGTACGGTAGTTCCTGGGAATACGGCCGATGTCTGATAATACTCCATTGTTGAGTGCTACTACTGCGCAACGAACAATCATTCTCTTAGTTTCGGATTCGCCGGCGGCCAAGCTCATTGCATTATAAAGTAGGCTGGGCGTAGTGTCGGCACAGACACTTTTGACAACAAAGTTTTTTCTAGGAAAATTCTCCCCGTTAATAAGTACAGCGTCGGTGGCCTCAAGGAGGTTTATACCATATGCTGTAAGCTTGCCCGTATGTACGCCATTCGGGATATGGAATCGTGCCCCGGTTATGCAGCCTTTGGATGAGGCAGCTGCCTTTTTATTGCCGGACGCGCTTTTATTGTGCTGCTCGGGTTCGCAGCCCGTTGTGCCGCCTGCCAAAGCCAGGAAGGCGACTGCAGCGGCTAACCGGCGCACGGCTGGCCGGCGAGTAGGTGGGGTAGGTAATTGTTCCATAGTGTATTTCTTGGGAGTTAAATAGTAAAACACTATTGCAATATAGTCAACTACAATATATTCAGATATCCTGCAGGTAGCGTGGTGTATTATGAAGCTATGCGAATACTTGTGGTTGAGGATGAAAGTAAAATTGCAGGCAGCCTAGAGAAAGGTTTGACTGCGGAAGGCTACGTTATTGACGTTGCCACCGACGCCGATGCGGCCGAGACGCTAGTTAATGCCAATGCCTACGATTTGGTGCTGCTGGATTGGATGATTCCAGGCAAATACGACGGTCCGGAACTGGTACGCCTGTGGCGCTCGCAAAACGTGCCCATGCCCATATTAATGCTTACTGCCCGTACGGCCATTGGCGACCGTGTGCAGGGTTTGGACGCCGGTGCCGACGATTATTTACCGAAACCCTTTTCGTTCGATGAACTGCTGGCGCGGGTGCGCGCCTTACTGCGCCGTCCCAAGCCACAGACTGGCAATATATTTACTGCCGGGCCGCTCACGCTGGATGTCGTAGCCAAAGAAGTCGCCGTCGATGGCACGCCGGTACATCTGACTGCCAAAGAATTCCAGTTACTCGAATATTTGCTGCGTCACAAGGGCGAGGTTATTAGTAAAGACCAACTGCTCGACCATGTGTGGGCAGACGAAGCGCGCGTGCAGCACAATACGGTCGAAACGTTTATTGCTAACGTTCGCAAAAAGATTGGCGAAACAGTGGTACACACTATCCGCGGGCACGGGTATAAGGTAACCTAAGAGTAAGCATATGTTCAAATCGGCGCGCCTAAAACTCACCCTGTTTTACCTGGTGATATTGGTGGCATTTAGCCTGGTTGTTACTACAAGCATCCGGGTGCTGGCTGAACGCGAATATCGTCACTCCAGCATGGTACAACGCGGCCAAGTGCACCGGCTTATGCTGCGCGAGTTCGATTTTGGCCCAGGGCCTGCCAAGGCTTTCATATCGATACAAGAAGACCAAGCCCAGGCGGTCCGCAACCAGCTTAACCAAGACATGATTATGATTAACCTTGTGGCACTGGTGGTGGGCGGGCTTTTGAGCTACTGGTTTGCCGGCCGCACTCTTCGGCCCATAGAGGAAGCACACGAGGCGCAAGCTCGTTTTGCTGCCGACGCCAGCCACGAGCTGCGTACGCCGCTAACCAATTTGCGCTTAGAAAACGAGGTGTTTTTACGGCAAAAACATTTTACCGAAAACGATGCCAAGGCACTTATTAAAAGTAACCTGGAAGAAGTTCAACGCCTCGAAGGCCTTTCGAGCAACCTGCTTGCTCTTACGCAATACGGCACCACCCCGGTAGCTCTTACGCCAGTTCCCGTGCGCCGGGTGGTGGACGAGGCTTTGCAACAGGCTGAAAAGAACGCAGTAGTTAAAAAGATGCGGTTCCACAAAACCGTAGCGCCCGGCAAAGTGCAGGCGCACGAAGAAAGTTTGGTGCAGCTAGTGGGTATTTTGCTAGATAACGCTCTAAAGTACGGGCCGGAAGGCGGCACAGTAACTATTGGCGGCGAGCGGCAAGACGGACACTACGCCTTGTGGATTCAGGACGAAGGGCCGGGCATTGACGAAGCTGACATGCCTTACATTTTTGACCGCCTATACCGCGGCGACAAAGCCCGCACCGGCGGCACCGGCGGCTACGGTCTGGGCTTGTCGCTCGCACAAGCCATTGCCACGGTCAACGGCGCCGAATTGTCGGCCCAAAACGGTCCCGATAAAGGAGCGCGCTTTACACTACGCCTGCCCATCATGCGCTAAACCTGGTAATTAAGAGGTAAAGCGACGACTCTGCACGCGTGAAGCTACTTTTGTTATGGTACGCGGCGGCAAAATCATTTCTATAGTGCATCCAGCAAAATTTTTGTATGCGACGGTGCTCCCTGCATCACTACATCGTATAACAAAAACACTAAAAGTAATGAATTACATATTACCGTTGACAGCTGGCCGTTCGGCTGAGCCGGCTACTTGATATCTATACGCACAAATGGCTCTGCGTATGCGTAGCCATAGGGGTTGCCGGCAACGGCACAGATTTCTCGTGACCACTGCTTCATGTAGTCCAAATCGTTAAACTGACTGGCGTGCGCTGCCAGTGCCTGGAATTTTAGCTCCTGCAATTCCGAAACATCTACTGCAAACGTTGCCGCAGCTGCTTCCATACGTATAAGCAGCAGGGTTGCTGTGTTGTGGGGCTTATAGCCGGCTTCTAGCAATTCAGGAAAACTCATATGGTCACGCGCTAAAGGATAGGTGGCATCCAGCGTCGCCTGGCCCGCTGCCCGGTGATCTGGATGGTTGACCACACCTTGCCGCGCGGCATATAGCTCCGAAGGGTCTATTGTTACCACGACATCCGGTTTTAGCTGACGAATGACCTTTACTACATCCCGCCTAACATCTAAGGTGTTTTCCAACGTACCATCCTGATAGTCACAAAAGAAAACATCTTTCACACCCAACACCTTGGCCGCCTCTCGCTGTTCTCTACGACGGATATCACGCAGATGTTTTGGAGTCATAGCAGGGTCGCTACTACCTTTGCCACCATCGGTTAGAATAAGGTAGTACACCTCTGCTCCTTGCCGGGCAAAACTGGCCATAGTACCTCCGGCAAAAAAATCGAGGTCATCAGGATGCGCAGCTACCCCTAAAACAACTTTTGGTGAAAGCGCAGAGTATATCAGTCTATTCATGCCTTCTATTGTAGGCGAGAAAGCGTGGTCTGCAACAGCTATGCCTCCAAGTAAGAGAAAAGTGAAGATTGTGGCTGGTAACGCGGCCATGATGATTTGTCTCAAAGCCAGATCTGAAGACGAGCGTTTATCTTCCCCTATATGAAGCCGGAAGTTGAGAAAGGCCGACATCGTGAATCTTGCGTTATGCCACTTCTATATGAAGGTGATGGGAGATGAGGCCGAGGATGCATTTTCGGGGCAGACGGTGCCACTGGAGGCTGAGGGTTCGGATAAGGTAGCTAAAGCTGTAGTTGCAAACAGTCGAAAGCAGTATGCTACCTCGAAGGCAACTGTTGAAAAGCAGATGGAGAAGCTGTTTGGTGAAAGCAACTCTGACAAGAAGGTCACCCAAGTTAAAGAAGAAGTGAAACCTAAAGCGTCAACTCAAGCTAAGATGCACGATGTTTAGACAGGTCGTTTGCGTTAATAACTGTGTCTGCCGCTAAGTCCGGCCTGTATTTCTCGAAATAATCTCGTTCGTTCGGCATCCAAATATTGTTCCACATGTCGTCGTGGTCGTTACCCCATTCGTTGTCACGCTGGAGGCCACGCTTAGTAGCAATATCGAGTGGACAATTTATCCAAATAGCGTAATCGTAAAAGTGACGTAAGTCGGGGTGTAAAATACTAACCCCCTCTATGAGCAGATATTTAGATGTTGGCACGGCTCGCCACTTGCCAAGCTGATTATTTTCCCAATCGTAGATTTGGTATCGTATGGTTTGGCCATATGAAGCTGGTTCTAGTACCTGATTACGCAAACGAGAACGGTCATAGCTGCTCCAGTCGGCAGTTCGTTCGGCGCACCGATTGATAATAAAATCATCGCTTGAAATAACCTCGGCATTATCAAGTTGTTGCTGCAATTCCGCTGCCAGCGTTGACTTACCTGAACCGCCATAACCAGAAATGGCTATAATAAGTGATTTATTAGTAGACGTAGGGAGAGATTTGATTTTCTCTACAATTTGTTGGTGGTCGGAGTTTTCCATAGTTACGCCAGCGTCCTATCTATCCAATCCCGTAGTTCTTGGTTCAGATCGTCAGGCGCAACAAAGGTAATCATCGGCACTTCTTCAATGCTGGTTCTACGGACGTCCTTAACTACAGCCTCTTTGTGTTTATAGGTAGTATACGAAGTTATGGTGACATATTCTTTCATATCCTGAATATTCCCTTCCATAGAAAGCGGGCAGGAGTCCCAACAAACTGGCCGTCGGTCACAAGTCTTTTTTTAAGTACCGAATTCAGGATAGTATCAGTTTGGTCTTGGTTTTCGGCGCTAATTTTGACTTCGTAGTAGGTGGTCATAGCTTGAACTCCAACTCACTTTCGATTGTTTCAGCCAAACATGAGTTGTTGGTCAGTTTTTGGTAGCGCAATAGCTGAACACCTTGCGTATGCCGACCTTCGTAGAGAGCTTCGCAGCATTCTTCCAGCACATAAGGCCGAAAGCTCAAATCAAAAGCACTCATGGCGGTTGCAAAGACGCAATCATTGGTTTCGGTGCCTACGAGGTGAACTTCCTCAATGTCTAGGTCGCGCAGATACTTTGCTACGTCTTGGTTGCCCATAAATACTGAGCGTGAAGTTTTTGTGACTTGCAGCGGATGGTGCGGAGCCAATAGTTTGTGTACGATGTCCACCGTGTGCGTAGTCTCGTCTTTCGGGTGGTCAACGTTCATCATTTCGCCCCATAATGAGCCGTCGCCCGAATGCCAAACCGCTTCGACATAACCATCATACGGAACCCGCTCAATCAATGACGCTATTCTTGGTACGATATGGTCGTTATGGGGTTTTAGCATAGCTGGTTGCAAATCAATGACGATGAGAGCGCGTTTGCGATGCGTATCAGGAAGTTTCATTATTGCTCCAGGAGTTTTTTAATCGAGTCAAAATAGTAGTCGCGCCAGTCGGCAACATCTTTTTGTTCGTCAAGAATGTTGCCGAATAGACCATATGCACAGCCGTAGAGTTGTCGTCGCCTTCAAATGTAAATGTCACTCTGTACTCCATGTCGGATTATTCTGGCCAACCAATCCTGCTTAATAAGCTTTTCCGGCACTAGCTTGGTGAAGATGTCATGGATGTCACCATCCCAATAGCTAAACTTACCGCCTTCACGGGCGCCTACTTTTGCCGGGGCTGCACCCCATTGCTCGGCTGGCGGGCCGTCGGTTAGCGCTTTCCAGACCGCACTTACCGGTGCTTGGATAGAGTAGGTTTGTTCAAGTTGTTTCATGGCCTAATAATACCTTACTTTATATCTATAAAGCTGCCTATTTTAGCTTGCTAAAGAATACAAGCTTATAGCCAAACGGATCTTGCAGCACAAACTTCTCTATGGCCCCACGGCCGGTCTTGCGGTAGTGCATCTAAAGGCTGCAAACCCTTTGCTGTGACCTTCTCATAAAACTCGTCCACAATTTCGACATTGATGTGTACATACTGGCTGGCGCCTTTAGGGGAAACTTGCACATCCTCCTTAAGAGTTTCCGTGATAACCTTATCTTCAAGCAAAAAATCTATCCAAAACCAGTGCAAGTAGGCGGTTGCGGATATATCTGGTACACCCTTCTAGAATACAAAACCAAGCGTTTCATAAGTATTGCAATCTATCGTCGCTCCTTGCCCGCAACGCAATACAACAATCCGCCACCAGCAGACACCTATCAATAAAAACTTGCGTACGGCAGGGGATAGTGAACCTATTCCAACCTTTTGAAGACCCGGAATCTGCTAAGGACAAACAGACTGATATTCAAGCAGTACGCCAAGCATTCGATGACAGTAATGAGTGATTCTAAAGTATTACATTTTGCTATGTGTAATTACATGGAATATAGTAATGTACATGAATAAAACGATTACTATCACTAGTAAGGGTCAAACAACGCTACCGGCAGCGATTCGCCATAAATTAGGTATTAGTAAATCCGGTGGGGTGTTGCAGATTAGCTTTAACGAGCGCAAGGGCGAACTCGTGATTAAGAAGCCTGTTAGCGTTTCGGAGCTTAGCGAACGAATTAGCCGTCACATTAAGCCCGGCACCAAGCCAGTTGAGAATGTTGGCGAATACTATCAGCGAAGCCGTAATACGAATTAGGTAAGTTATGACGACGTTCTCTGGTTCACTTGACGCAAATGTCTTATTAAGGCTCCTTCTGAACGATATGCCTGACCAACACGCAGCCGTAGAGATCCTGCTCCAGGAAAGTTCCGGTCAGTTCGATGTTGCCGATACAGCCATTATAGAAATAGCGTTCGTACTGGAGCGCCACTACACCTTTTTTCGTTCAGCCATTACAGATGCGATTGAAGGCCTAATGTCATTGACAGAAATCAATTGCAACCGTGCTTTATTCGAAAAAGCATTACCCCTCTTTGTGAAGAGCTCAAGTCTATCTTTTGAGGACTGCTGTCTTGCTGCATATGCTGAGTTGAATGGAGCAAAGCCGCTTTGGACATTTGATCGAAAACTTGCAAATCAGGCGCCAAGCGCAAAGCTGGTGCCCTTAAATTAGTAGGTTACTCTAAAAATGCCCCAAAGTGGGCTAACGCTTACGCTAGAATCGCATTAGCGCACCACGGCCTTGGCGAGCACACCCCGACAACAATAATATTTGACTTAGTTAGCCATAGATTTTAATATATGTGCACAAAATAGGAAATAATTTACATGGCGCACCCTGAAACTTCCACTCAAACTTTGCTTGTATCGCCGGCTATTCCTCCTTTTTGCCCAGGTTATTGATCTATATCGTGGTACCAGTATCGCTCCAGTTGCTGAGCCACAAGCTGATCAAGGGTCCGGTGAACACCAACCACCGATTGGCGTTGGGCGCAGAATAGCCGCTGCAGCCTTTGCTGCAGGCTATTTTGTGCTTGCTGGAGGGCAAGCTGCTGAAGCTGCTCCAGCACATGTAATTGCACAGGCAGAATCTCAAGGATCGAGCATTAATTTGGCTACGGGCCTCACCCTCGCAGCTGCTGTAGCTGCTGTAGCGACGGCGGGTACAGGAGTAGTAACCCTTCGTAGACAAACAAGAGAAAAGAGGCATGAAAGGTTTATTAATGCTTTAAGGGATGTCGCTGGCACCTCCGATGCCGCTCAGCTACAGGCACGTATCAACATCCTGGCCATTTACGCCCAGGATCCGTTGCATCAGCAAGACGTGTTTACGACCGCCGTACAGTCCTTGAGAGCCCGAAGAGCTACCATCATAGAACTGCGCGAGGGTCTTGAGGGCGAGGACCCCACAAAACGACTCTACCTCCTTGATCGCGGTTTGGCAAAGAGGCGCAATGCAGATAGGGAGATGTTAGGATTGCTTACTCAAACACGCTGGGCAGCTCTTGAACAAGTCCAGCAGGCAACCGCACCGCACACTAAGCGTAGAATTATAGGATATATCGGACGTGTCATAGGACGAGGTGCGCGTAAAGACACCGAACAAGACAAGCTGCGAGCCTTAAGGATGGTCACAGGCCTCGAATTCACCAGGAACAGGCAGCTCGTTAATGCAGCGGGAATCAATCTGGATCTTATGCGAGACACGGTAGCAGATTGCGACTTAAGCAGGATAGACCTCACCGGCGCAGGATTGCAGGGCAATAATTTTGAAAATGTTGTGTTCGAAGGCTGTGATTTTGGGGAGGCCCAGCTTGAAGGAACTACCATGGTGGGATGTGATCTTAGCGGAGCCAATTTCCAAGCCGCCTACTTCTCTGGGGATAGTGACACTCCTTACTTTATGGGCAGCACTAGATTTGAAAACTGTATAATTGATAAAAATACACAATTTGGCCATCGGCCCGACAATCACCCTAAGGCCCGGCACCACAGCAATGATCCTGATCGGCCGCAGGCATACCGCGGCGGCGGAACAGTAATCCTACGGAACCTCAGGTCTCACCAGCGCGCTGATGGAACTCCTGTGCTTTCAGATGCTGAAATCATAGCCATGGTACAAGAATGGCGAAAGAATGATCTTGAGCTGGACCTCAGAAGCGACCCCAAGTACTTGAATCCCCCGGTCAAACCTAAACGTGCGGCCGAAAGATAAGTTGACTCTGCCAACAAGCATCCTCCCCATCACTTTCTATGCTCTATCGCGCTAGCCGTTTCGATGGACAAATCAGCCTAACAGGGGTAATATGACCTTTAAACCTAAAAAAATGAAATCAGGACTTATGGCTGGGGAGGTGGTACGTAGTCCAAACTTTCCGCATCACTTACGGCGTGAGCCTTTGCTCTGGAAGCACCGTAGGCGGATCAAACAGCCCCAGTTCTTTATCTGTAGGAGGCTGGAAGACTTTAGCGTATTTTTCTAGTAGCGCACGCTCGATCGGCACATTGCCATGTCCGCCTTTTGCATTTCGTATGGCAAGCCTCCGTATTAGCTCCTCGAATGGGACATCGAGGAAATATAGTTCCACGCTATGGCCGCGCTGCCTAGCGGCATTGCGTAGTTCGGTACGCTCGGACTCGGGCCAAAAGCCAAATGCGAGGATCACATCTTGCCCTAGGTCTAGTAGCTCCCAAGTTAGCTTGAATAATCGTTTTTCAACTCGCTGGTGCGCTGCTTCATCAAAAAAATCAATGCCCAGTGACGCCTTCCATTCATCGTGGTCGAGACAAATGGCTGGCATTTTTTGGGCCAGTTTACGTGCCAGCGTCGACTTGCCGGAACCTGGCAAGCCACACAGTAAAATTAATCGTGCCTTCATGAGTATCTCCAAAAGAAAAGCCGAGCAGTGTGTCTATGTCACAATAGGTGCTCGGCTTTTCGCTTTAGATTACAAATTGAAAACAATCAGAAAACAAACCAGTTGTCCTAGTGTGACGGGTTTATTGCCTGATCATTCCTGTCATGTATGCTTCGCTTTGAAGGTAATTAGTGTAGATAGACTATATCACAATAATGTGCTTATGTAAATATCTAGAGGAGAAGACAGATGAAATTCAAAGGTCAGGAAAACAAAAACGCCAAACATAAGTTTGACGTATTATACAAAATCTGGCTGGGGATGAAGGGTTCGACCCCCTAAATCACAAGAAGCTTATCAGTTTGGGAACTGTTCTCTAGGGTTCTCTAGGTTTTGCATCGATGTAGTACATGTCCCAAATACATAATGCGCTGGTTTGTGACATCATTCACGAAATGAGCCATGATGTCGCTTCCCAACGATTTTTCTGGCGGGTTCTGGCGTCCATCAAAAAGGACCAGCTCAAAATCTTCAACAAGAGGGAATTTGTCTGTGTTGCCAACATTTCGCCAGCGGTGCCCGTTCGGACTGCTGAGGAATATCGGGATATGTGTCGCCATAAGTAAAAATACGCACTGGCTTGATTATATCTTCGCGATTTCAAACCAAGAAGGATTCAAACCCGTGTGGTAGAGGGGCTTTGTTTGGGATTATAGGTATACGGACAGAGTAAGTCAGTACCTGGTATAATAGTGGGTATCATGCGGAGGAGATATATTTCTACGCGGCTACGAGTAGGCCTGGCGTTGGGTTTTTCGAGCCTTGTGAGCGCGGGTTTGTTTTTTGTGGGCGCCTGGGCAAATAACAGCCTGGAGTTTATATATCTTATATGGAACCTCTTTTTGGCCTGGATACCCGTGCTGCTTGTGCTGTGGTTGGAGCGCACGCTGCGCCGCAAGTTGTGGTCTAGCTGGGAGGCGATGACGGCGACCATTTTATGGGTCGGTTTTTTGCCGAACAGCTTTTACATTATTAGCGATTATATTCATTTGCAGGAGGTGCCGCGGGTCGATCTGCTATTCGATGTCGTTATGTTTACTGCGTTTGTATTGAACGGGCTTATCTTGGGGTATGTTAGTCTGTTCGTGGTGCATACCGAGCTACTGAGGCGCCTTAGCACTAAAGTGAGCGCTCTGCTGGTTGCCTTTACGTTGCTTGTGGCAAGTTTTGCGATTTACATCGGCCGCGACCTGCGATGGAATACTTGGGATGTGCTGCTTAACCCGGCCAGCCTGTTATTTGACGTGTCGGACCGTTTGTTAAACCCGGCTGCTCACCCGCAAATTTTTACCACCACTGTTAGCTTTTTTGTGCTGCTCGGCAGTATATATGTCGCTTTGTGTTATGTGGCGCGTATGGTTTGCCAGCAGAAACTGACGGCTAAAGAGTAATGCTGGTATAATATAGCCCAAATGAAAGAGATAACCGAAGCGCTGCGGCGCGTGATTCGTAAGGCATTTGCTGTGGATGTGCTCGCAGAGGTAACGCCTGCGGACGAACAATTCGGCGATTACGCGACAAATGCTGCTTTGCAGCTAGCTAGCCGCTTAAGCAGGCCGCCGCGCGAGATAGCCGAGATCATAGCCAGAGACTTGCGCGCTAAGTTGGGCGACCAAGTGTGCGATATAACAATCGCCGGTCCAGGTTTTATTAATATTGTCTTAAGCGATACGGTGCTCGCGGCTAAAGCCGAAGCGGCGCCAACCGCTAAGCCAACGGATTACAAAGGTCAAGTTTTGGTTGCTGAATACTCCGACCCGAACCCTTTTAAGGTGCTCCATGCCGGGCATCTTTATACCACGCTTGTTGGAGATGTCATTGCCCGCCTTATGGAGGTTGCCGGAGGGGTGGTACACCGCACTAACTTTGGTGGAGACGTCGGGCTGCATGTGGGCAGAAACATGTGGGCAATCGTCCGTTTTTTGGGTGGCGAACATCCCGACAAGCTTAATGAAGTACCTGCCGGAAGCCGCGCCGAGTGGCTGAGTGAGCGGTATGTAGAAGGTAACCAGGCCTACGAGTCAGACGAAGCTGCCAAGACCGAAATTGTCGAAACGAACAAGCGGGTATACCAACTGCACACAGATAATGACCATACATCGCCCTTTGCTCAAATATACTGGACCTGCCGGCAGTGGAGCTACGACTATTTTGAAAAGCTTTATGCTGAATTACAGGTAACTCCTTTCGAAAAGTACTATCCCGAAAGCGCGACTGCCGGCCTTGGTTTACAAACGGTTCGTGAACAACTGGAAAAGAGAGTGTACGAAGAAAGCGATGGGGCAATAGTATTCAACGGCGAAAAGTACGGTTTGCACACCCGGGTGTTTATTAACTCGCAAGGCCTGCCAACATACGAAGCCAAAGACGTTGGCCTGATCATGAAAAAATGGCAGGATTACGATTTTGACAAATCGGTCATTATTACCGGCAACGACATCATAGAGTACATGAAAGTCGTGCTAAAAAGCAT
>DATFHU010000019.1:0-39174 GCA_035248005.1 Saccharimonadales bacterium (SeqCode) | reverse complement strand
GAAAAGGCTGAAACGAAACCCGCGAAAAAAAATAAGTTCGACACGTTTTTCGAGCATCGCGCCGTACAGGTCGCCTTTGGACTGCTAGCACTGGTGTGCGCCTATGCGTTTGCCAGTTGGGCTATTGACCGCGGCAGTTTGCTTGACTACGCCATAGCGCTCTTGTGGCTGGTAGTGGGTGCTCGCGAATTGGCCGCCGCGGCCCGTAAGAGGCGGTAACGTGGCAAGTGATAAGCAAGCCCAGCTTGACCAGATCGCGGCAGAGATTGTTAAACACAATGTCTGTCCTGATTTGGCCAAAACGGCCAAGCACCTTGTATTCGGCGAAGGCAGCCCGGATGCCAAAATCATATTTATCGGCGAAGCGCCTGGCAAGAACGAAGACATTACTGGCCGCCCGTTTATTGGCGCGGCAGGCAAGTTCTTGAGCGACATGCTGGAAAGCATTAGTCTAAAACGCGAAGACGTGTATATTACTAGCATTTTAAAGTACCGCCCGCCGAATAATCGCGATCCTCGTCCGGAAGAAAAAACCGCTTTTTGGCCTTACCTTAAGGCGCAGTTGGATATTATCCAGCCCGTGCTCATTGTGACTCTTGGGCGGCATGCAGCGAACTGCTTTTTGCCGGAGCTTATGATCGGCAAGGCTCATGGCCAGTTGCAAATGTGGGAAGGCCGTTATATCCTGGCTCTTTACCATCCGGCGGCAGCACTGTATAACAGTTCGGTGCGGCAAACCATTATGGAAGACTTTGCCAAAATACCGGCCGTTATTGCATCAATTCAGAACAAAACATAATTTCTTTATTCGCGAGCGAAAGGAACGAAAAAGACATGAATCCAAACCAAAATAATAATCGCCCTAAACGGCCACAAGGTCAGCGGGGTAACCCTAAAAATAATCAGAGAGCTGCAGGCGACAATGCTAAGTCCAGCCCGTCCCTGCAAGTGCCTGGCGCTACCATGTCGCGTGGTGCGGCCGTTAGGGCCCAAAAGCGTTCGCAGGCCGATGCCCAAAAAATCGCTAACCAGTATGCTGCCGCCAACCTGGCGCAGGTTGCCGTTCCGGAACACCGGGCTAACTTTATCGATGACAGGCCCCGCCTAAAAATAATCGGTTTAGGCGGCATGGATGGCGGCGGTTCCAAAAATATGATTCTCCTAGAATACCAAAACGACGCCGTTATTATCGACTGCGGTAATGACTTGGGCGTTGATCTGCCCGGCATAAATTATGGTATTGCTGATACGGCTTACCTAGAAACCATCCGGCCGAAAATTAAAGCTTACGTTATTACCCATGGACACCTTGACCACATTGGCGGTTTGCCGCACATTGTACCGAAATTCCCGGCACCTATTTACGGGTCGCGCTTTACTATCGGTATGATCGAAAAAGTGTTCGAAAACTTTGGTCTGGCCATGCCTGATGGTTTTGATCTTAAGACAATCATTATGAACGAGGAAACGCACGAGCGGCTTAAGATAGGAGAGTTCTTTGTAGAACTGGTGCGCGTGACCCATTCTATTCCTGGCAGCACCTGCGTGGTGGTGGACACACCGGTCGGCCGCATCATTAACACTGGCGACTTCCGCCTCGATCCTAACCCGCTCGACCACGAACGCAGCGACACAGACCGCCTAAAACAGTTAGGCGACGAGGGCGTTCTATTGCTTATGAGTGATAGTACCACTTCGGAACGTCCTGGCCGCACGCCGAGCGAGAGCACTATAGAACCGACGTTTATCGATTTGTTTGCCAAAGCGCCCGGCCGCGTATTCGTGGCCGTATTTTCCAGCAATATCAACCGTATTCAAATGCTTGTAAACGCCGCAACTCAGCACGGCCGCAAAATCGCTATGGATGGCCGCAGTATGATGAGCACGCTGGAAGTGGCGGTAAAGCTTGGCATGGTACGTATCCCAAAGGGAACGTTTGTGCCGATTGCCAACGTGCCTAGCATGAAGGACGAAGAGATCGTGGTGGTTTGTACTGGGTCGCAGGGCGAGCCAAGCTCGGCCTTACAGCGTATGTCCACGGGCGACCACAAACACATCAAACTAAAAGCTCAGGACACAGTTATTCTGTCTAGCACCCCTATTCCGGAAAGCGGCAACGACAAACTAATCGGCGATATGGTTGACGAGCTTATGAAAAAGGGCGTACACGTCTATCGCCATGCCACCCGTGATGTCGACGGCTGCGGCCCGCTGCACGTTTCCGGGCATGCCAGCCTGGACGAATATGCCGAAATGATTCAAATGACCCAGCCGAAGTTTTTTATGCCCATTTACGGCGCCTACCGCGGCAAGAAGTACCATATCGAAGAAGCTATCCGGCAGGGCATACCCCGCCAGAATTGCCTGAACATAGGCAATGGCGAGGTTGTGGCGCTTACGCCGGATAAAATGGAAGTTATCGGCGAGGTGCCACATGGTACAACGCTTGTCGACCAAACCGGCGCTATTGTTAACAGCGTGGTCGTAAAGGACCGTGTTCTGTTGAGCGAAGAGGGGCTGGTTGCAGTGGTTCTAACTGTAGACAAAAAGAGCGGCAACCTGCTCACCAGCCCGGATATCATCAGTCGTGGTTTTATATACATGCGGGACAACGAAGAGTTAATGAATGGTCTGCGGGCCGAACTACGCCGCGCGGTCAGCCAACGCTTCAAACGCGTCGACCTGGACCGCTTTAAGGCAGAACTGAAAGACCACATCACGCACTACTTATTCGAGCAGACACAACGCAGCCCGATTGTTATTCCAGTAGTCAATGTTATTGGCGCTAAGGGCGAAGTCAAGACCGTCCACGCTACCAATGGCCATCCTGAGCAGACACTGCAAGAAGTTGCTGCCGAACAGCAAAAACGCTTCCAACAAATGCGCGAACGTCTCCTGGGCCAAGACCCGCGTGTTGATTAGCGTAGCCTAAAACTATAGTTTGACCAAAGGTCAAGCTTATGCTAATGTAGGTATGTTAAGACATATCTATTATGAATCATTCTGGCCCTCTTTCATCTCATGAAACAATGACACTCGCGCTGCCCAGCAACGAGGCTACTAGCTACTACCCCGCGCATGTGGGCACGACAGTCCTTGCGCTACCTCGTACAGGTAATGGATATATCGGCGGACATACAAGCCTTACCAATGAAACGCTGCACCCGCTCACACCAGAAACAATAGCCGAACCCTTTGATCTTTCTGCGACTAGCCGGGAGTTTTTACACGGCCATAGGGCTATCCTAGGCAGTGAACCGTTCACTGTCACAGCTGACATAGATGTTGGCGCTTATGCCCCTATAGCTTCTGAAGAGGAAGTGTATAAACAAATAGGGGTTGAGCTAGGCGCTCTCCAGGCTGTTATTAATCTGCCTTCTGTACAGTCGCCGTTCTATTGTTTTTACGATGCGTCTGAAGGCAGGCATGGCGAGCAAAAAGCTATATACCGCATTGTTTCGGCTGAACAGTTGGATATGCTGCGCAGTTCTGCGCATACCGGCATGCCAGCCCTAGAAGATATTGCCAAAGGCATGCTTGTCCTAGAAAATGGCAGGGATGCCTCAGATGAAGTTTTATACCGTCAGACCATAGGGCGGGCCAGATGGTTGCCCGAAACCGCTGGCGATCCGCGTCTTATGATTGACCCGGACATTAGCAAGAAGTATGAGAATACTGAACCAAGGCATTTTACTGTCAAAGTGAATGATTCCGGACACCTGATAGTTATGGATCAGGCTACCGCATACGGTACATTGGTTCGCCATAATCCCAACTATGCCAGGGCCGATGACCCATGGCAGGGCCAGCCTATATTACCAAACTATGGCTATGTCCGACCTTTCAAAGCCGTGCCAGCTGAAGCACAGCCACAGAACGTCTCGCCCAAACGCAGGCGCGTCGTCAATTTTCTCCGCCGGTTAATACGTAAGTAGTTTTGACAAGAGTTGTATTTTTTGCTATAGTATAAGTGTTAACTACAGCTCTTTTGAGAGCTGATATATAATAACAAACACTATGGGCAAAAAGAAAAAACACAGCCGGGGCCGAAAAGCAGACATTGAAATCGAACGTTCGCCATTCTGGCCGCTAAGTGGTGCTATTTTGCTGTGTGTTACCGCGCTCTTTTTACTTTTGGGCGGCTTTGGAACGGGTGGCCCGTTGCCGAAGGGTATGTTTAATGGTGCATACTGGGCGTTCGGCTGGGCGGCATACTTGTTACCATTGGCTCTTGTGTATTGGGGTGTATATAAGTTCCGGACCGAGGACCACCGTATTCCGTTTGGTAATTTGTTGAGCATTTTGGCAGTGTTGGTGTTTGGCTCCGGACTGCTGTTTACGGCCTTTGCTGCCGAGCAGGGCGGCGTGTGGACGGGCGGGCATGGCGGCAAAACAGGCGAGCTGATCGGCGGAACAGTCCGTATGGCCTTAGATTCGTTGCCGGCATCCTTATTGTTCATCGTTTTAGGCTTGCTGGCCGCCTTCTTTGCATTTGGTATTTCGCCAAAGGTTATTCTTGGCATCGGCAATGTATTTAAACGGCCTGAAGGCGAAGGCGGAGAGCTTGCCCAGTTAAGGGCTCGCGCGGAAAGCAACGGCTTTAAGCTGAACGAGGGCGTGCCGGTCGAGCACCATGCCGGAAGCAAAAAGTTTATGGGCCTTAAAAATTCTGCGGACAAGCAACTGCCGCCTGCCGAAGACCATCAGGCCTTGACGCTTGCCAGCGATCCTAATTGGAAATTTCCAGGTCTGGACCTGCTTGACCAAAAACAAGACAAAGCTGATGCCGGCGACGTAAACGGCAATGCTCAGACCATTAAAGAAACGTTCTTTAATTTTAATATCGAAGTAGAAATGGAGGGCGCTAATGTCGGCCCGCGTGTCACCCAGTACACCCTAAAACCACCGGCAAACGTAAAGCTTACTAAAATTACCGCTCTCGAAAACAACCTGGCCCTGGACCTGGCGGCTCACTCCATCCGCATGGAAGCACCAATTCCCGGCAAGCGTGCAGTTGGTATTGAGGTGCCGAACGTTAAGTCGGCTACTGTGCGTTTGAGCTCTATGTTTCAGGCGGCAGATTGGCGGGATATTAAAGGGCCCCTCGGCTTTGCCATTGGTAAAGATATCGCCGGCAAAGCAGTAGTAGCGGATCTGTCCAAAATGCCACACCTGTTGGTAGCCGGTCAGACCGGTTCGGGTAAGTCGGTTATGATTAATGCCATCCTTACCAGTCTTTTGTACCGCAATAGCCCATCGGATCTTAAACTTATTTTGGTTGACCCTAAGCAGGTCGAGCTAAAGCCTTACGACGATATTCCGCACCTATTAACCCCGGTAATTACCGAGCCCGAAAAATGTATTAGCGCGCTTAAGTGGGCGGTGGCGGAAATGGAACGCCGATATAAGGCCCTGGCAGACGTAAGTAAGCGCAATATTGCTGAGTACAATCTGGTTAAAAAAGAGGAAGGCATGCCGTATATTGTTATTGTTATCGACGAGCTGGCCGACCTTATGATGATGGCCGCCCGCGACGTCGAAGCGCTGGTAGTACGGATTGCACAGAAGGCGCGCGCCGTTGGTATTCATTTGGTACTGGCTACCCAGCGTCCAAGCGTCGATGTTATTACCGGGCTTATTAAGGCTAACGTGCCGGCGCGTATTGCCTTTACGACTGCCAGCCAGGTTGATTCGCGCACTATCATCGACCAAATTGGAGCCGAAAAGCTATTGGGACAGGGTGACATGCTGTTATTGACTGCCGACATGCCCAAACCCAAGCGCGTACAGGGTGCGTTTATCAGTGATAACGAAACCAACAAGGTCACCGACTTTATTCGCATGCAGCGCCCGCCGGAGTACGACAATGAGATTATCAGTCAGCCCGTGCAATTGAATGGTAAGGGCGGTGTAGTAGCTGATATAGGCGGCGGCATGGATGCCGACGATGATATGTTTAAAGACGCCGTGCGCTGTGTTATTGAGGGTCGTAAGGCCAGTACTAGCCTGTTGCAACGGCGTCTGCGCATCGGCTATGGCCGTGCCGCCCGCTTGATTGAGACCATGGAAGAGCAGGGAATTGTAGGACCTGCCGACGGTGCCCGCCCGCGTGAAGTGCTAGTAAATTCGCTTGATGAAGTCTTTGGTGGAGGCGCTGGCCCAGTCGAAGGGACAGAACCTGAGCGTGTGCAGGTCTAGGCAAGTTGGCATGAACATCGTATTATTATTTGTTTCTTGCTCAGCGCCGGTTTTGTCGCTTATGCGGCGTCTGCAAACAAGAGGGGTGCACTCCTCCCGGGCGCAAGGCAGATGTTCGTAAGGTAGTACGCCAGTTTTTTATAAAGCAGTTCTTTGGCGATTACTACGGCCTGCTTATCGAGCGTTTGCGCAACTCTGATCTGGCCTGGGCGGGTATATAAGGAGCGTGTCGAATCGTAGCTTTGTTACTGGTCGGCAAAATCGATAGGCGTCCAAGGGTTTTGTGTGCTATTGTAAATGTTCTTGAAGCTATAAAGTATTATGATAAAAGCTGGCATACGACAATGGGGTGCACAGTACCCCGAAACGCTTCAATTCTTTGACCGCCTGAATATGGCGCAGGCTCGGTGGGGGCTGTTTTCGGGCACGCTTTTGCAGTTGTTGGGTATTCGTGAAACCGACGATCATGATGTGTTGGTAGACGGGCAGGGGTTTGACCAGGCGGCGCGTATCTTGCAAGACGCAAGGGGCATTAGGCCTGTCCGGAAAGAAGTGTATATTGCCTGTGGCGATGGCGAAAAGTTGCATTTTAGAACTCAAGAATTGTCAGCGCAGTTTGAGGGTAAGACCGTGCAGATTATGCGTCCGGCGCCAGTGGAGTGCAGTACTGGCAGCGAATATTACCTGGCCATGACCTGGCTGGCAGCAGAAAAGCGAGCCGTAGAAACCGTCCGCGGCGTCGAAGTGTATGCTGCAGATCCGGTTGACTCTCTGCTTTCCAAGGCAGTCATGCAGCGGGGGCAGGATTCGGGAAAGCAGGATGTTTGGGACACTGCGATGCTAGGTAGGCATGGTGACCTAGATATGGCGTACCTTGAGATGCGGGCAGCAGAAATCCGAGCTGATGCGCGGGTTACTGCTTTTTTGGCAATGCACGCCGGACTGTTTGCTTTGGAGTGCGCAGCACTAGACCGCGACATGATGCCTGTTTAGTAACGGTAGTGCTCCGGCTTAAAGGGGCCGGATTCGGGGATACCGAGGTAGGCGAATTGTTCTTTGGTGGGAGTGGTGACTTTACCGCCCAGGGCTTCGACGTGCAGGCGGGCGACTTTTTCATCCAGTTCTTTTGGCAGACGGTAAACGTCGATGTCGTAATCGCCTTGTTGGGTCCACAGTTCGATTTGGGCAAGGACCTGGTTCGAGAACGAGTTGCTCATAACAAACGATGGGTGTCCTGTGGCGCAGCCCAGGTTTACTAAACGGCCTTCGGCAAGCAGAATGACCCGGTGACCGTCCGGGAAGGTGTATATGTCAACCTGTGGCTTAACCTCTTCTTTTGTAATGCCGGGAAAATTATTGAGCGCATCGACCTGAATCTCGATATCGAAGTGGCCGATATTGCAAACAATGGCCGTGTCTTTCATGGCTTTCAGGTGGTCGATGGTAATAATATCGCGACAGCCGGTGGCAGTTACAAAAATGTCAGCTTCTTTAACAGCTTCCTCCATGGTGGTGACTTCGTAGCCTTCCATAAGGGCTTGTAACGCGCATATCGGGTCGATTTCGGTAACTAGCACGCGGCAGCCGAATGCCCGTAGCGACTCAGTACTGCCTTTACCGACATCGCCGTAACCGGCGACCACAGCTATTTTGCCGGCAAGCATAACGTCCGTAGCGCGTTTAATGCCGTCGGTTAAGGATTCGCGGCAGCCATATTTGTTGTCGAACTTGCTTTTGGTGACAGAGTCGTTGACATTAATGGCCGGGATTTTAAGCTTGCCTTGCTCTTTTAGTTTGTACAAGTAATGGACGCCGGTGGTGGTTTCTTCGCTTACGCCTTTAATATCTTTTAGTAGTTCCGGGAATTTTTCGTGCACGCGGCCGGTAAGGTCGGCTCCGTCGTCGAGCAGCATGTTCGGGCCTTGGCCGTCTGCGAACTTGAGCGTTTGGTCTATGCACCACCAGTATTCGTCTTCGGTTTCGCCTTTCCAGGCAAAGACCGGTATACCGGCTTGGGCAATAGCAGCCGCGGCGTGATCCTGCGTGCTAAAAATGTTGCACGATGACCAGCGGACCTCTGCGCCAAGCTTTTGTAACGTTTCGATGAGTACTGCGGTCTGGATGGTCATGTGTAAGCTGCCCGCAATCCGGGCACCTTTAAGCGGTTGTTTGTCCTTGTATTCGGCGCGCAGGCTCATAAGGCCGGGCATTTCTTTTTCAGCCAAGCGGATTTCTTTGCGTCCCCAATCGGCCAGTTTGATATCTTTGACTTTGTAATCGGGCATGTTACTCCTTTATTAAGCTATCCGGCAGCGGTTCGCTAAACGCCTGCTGGTAGCGCTTTGTTATTGCTGCGGGGGTAAACATATGGGTTTGCGTGCCAAGCGTCTCGACGGCATAGGTAGCGCATGTGGCACCCAGCTGGGCGCTGGCTTTGAGCGGCCAGCCGCGGACGTAGCCGTACAAAAAGCCGGAGCGGAAGGCGTCTCCGGCACCAGTTGGGTCGGCAATAGTAGTTGGTGGCACCACTCCCACGGTAATGGGCTGCGGCACTTTAGCACCCTCGATAACCGAGCCATTTTTGCCGAGAGTGGTAATAACCACTGGCACAGTGGCCTTTATATCGTCAACCGGCAACCCGGCTTTTTGGCTGAGCATCGTCAGTTCGTAGTCGTTTACGATTAGCACTTCGGCCGCATGGATGCCTTCGGCCATTTCGTCACCGGGCAAGTTGCTGACTTGCTGCCCAATGTCATACAACAGCCTGAGGTTCCATTTTTTACATTCGCGGACCTGGCGCTTCATGGCTTTTGGGTCATGGGGCGACACAACTATCATGGGATTCGCGTGCCTCCAAGGTTCAAGGCCTAAACTATCGCTGTCGAACATGGCGCCTGGGTAAAAGCCGCCCACTTGGTTTTGGTCGGCGTCCGTAATGACGTTGAACGAAGCAGTCGGCAGGTCGCTTTCATGCAAATATTTGATATTCACACCGCTGCGTGCCAGTTTTTCCATGTAAACCGTCGCGTCCTTACCAGCAGAACCAAGCAGTATTGGCTCGTCGCCTAAAAGCGCCAAAGAATAGGCGATGTTAGCGCCTACGCCGCCATATGAATCTTTTAGTTCATCAAGGAATATAGAAATAGAGAGCGAATTGAGTTTAGTAGCTTCGATATGCTGGCGGTAGCTTCCTGTAAAGCTCATAATACGGTCAATTGCAATTGACCCTGAAACGACAATAGGAGTATTATCTCGCACCCGACCATGGTATCAGCAACCCGCTCCGCCCACAACTTTCTTTAAGGGTTTCACCCCGTAAAGTTGCAAATTATATTTTAATAGTGTTTTTAGCTCATCTTATCAAAGTTTCTTAAGGGTACTTCCAAAACGTGACTACTGGATAGTCTGCCATTGTCTATTTCTATTTTAGTCGCGCCTAACAGCTCGCGGTCAAATGTTCCCTTCGTTCGCACGGTATACTCAAAGCCCCTGCTGGATGGCCTTGTTTGTATTCCCGTATCTGCACCGTAAAGTACAACCTTTGAATGCACGCCGTTGTTTACCAGATCATTTGCCACCTGGCTTACTATGGAAGCGGCCTCTAATTCAACTGGCTCGCCAGTATTAGTGTCAATGTCTTTAACTGATACTTCAGTAGCGGCATAGCAGGCATCAAGGATTACCGTTTTAGCGCCTTGCAATTCGTACGCGTCATCAACACCTTTGCTGGGCTGCATATACTTGTCTACCATGCGCGCGAAGCCCTCCATGCTGTGCAGAGAAAAACCGTGAAAGCCTTGCTCCTCGCCGTACCGTTCATTCGCTTGATCGACAAATGCACGGGCATGAATGGTTGCTACATGCATAAAATGCTTCGGATCGTCTATGTCGGGTTTGCGGACTATTGGAAGCTGCCCGATATTGCCGTGTACAGCGAGCGTGAACGTAGAAGGCGCTACGCCAAGTCTATGCAGAGCCTGTATCGCCCGGTAAATGTCAGGGAGTCCCTGTATCTCAAAAAAGAGTGTCCTACGTCGAGGATCGTCGAACGTACTGGGAATCGACGACAATATGTTGTTGTGATCTCCCATTTTGTTAACGAAGACTACATTAACGTCATGGGCTTGGAGGCGTGCAATTTCACCAGCATCACCACTAGCAAGTAAAGCCATACGCTCAAGCTGATCGAGGCTGTAATCCGCAAGCGCATAGTTGCCGCTAAATTCACGAAGCTTTGCTAATTTGTCGGCACCTAGCGCTTCAATCTTTTGGACAATGTCACCGGCTTTTAGCTCACCGTTCATACTATCGCGCGAAGCGGCATATGCGTAATGATCCGCAAGCTTAGGGTCATGTATATCGGTAGCGGTCAGCACTACGTCACGCATCCAGCCTCGTTTTAATTCTTGCTCGCGTTCTGTTGAGTACTCTTCCTTGCCCACATCGCGGCCAGCATTGATTTCCACGTAAAAGAGCCACTTTATGCCTTTTTCAGTCAGCAGCAGTTGGCGCACTTCATCACGATAGCTGTCGCTCTCTTCGGTTGGTCTTAATAGCTCAATAGGGCGTGACAAGCCATATACATTCTGTAGAAAACCTATTTCTGTATTGAGAGCTTTAAAGGAATCGTTATAGCTCTCATCCAGACTTTCTCTGACTAGATTGTGCAATTCACCGTCAGGAGCTTCGGCAGCGTAAGCCCGCCGCAAGAAATCAGGCGGAAACGTAGTTTGAAGATTATGTAGGGCCATACTTACTTCTGGCTTGGCGCCAGAGAATGATTCGAAAACAGCCCGTGCTTGCCTGGTAAGGCCAAGATAGCGAGAAAAAAGGTCAGGGTCATAGAAACCTGTCCTGAGTTTATTCATTGTTTCGTGGTTGCAGGAGGTAGAAAAGCCTGTAGGGAAATGATGGATAGAGTAATCTTCCGGTCTGTCCGCGATAGCCTGGAATGCATTCGTTATATTTGCTTCAAAGTCATCTAAGCCGGCGGCTATGAAGGTGTCCCACGAAGGTTCGGGCGGTCGTTCGATTTGCAGGTTTTCATTTGGCATACAGTACGCCTTTTTATGTTTACTTAAGTTCAGTTTAACGCACGACATTATACGGGGTCTAGAGATTGGCCCTAGAGCGTCTGTAGGAGATTACCCTTGGGTTTGGGTGAGTATGTTTTGTGCGAGGGCGCGGGCTGCTTCTGGGCCGATTTGTTCGATTAGTTGGCTTGCTGTCGTATTTTGACTTTCGGTAGTGGTTAAGTCGGGCTCGCCAGGTATGGCGGGCTGGCATTCGGCTGGCGGTAACAGGCAGACGTAGCCAACGTGTCGGAAGGTTGGGTAGCCGGTAACGCGGGCAAGCATTGCTTCGGTGCTGTTATATCCACGCCGCATAGCGGCGTTGCTTAGAGCAGGCCCGGTTACGCCTGCAGCTTCGGCAATTTCGGTTATATTTGGTATGAGTAAGCCGCAACGTATCACTTCGCCGGCGTTGGCTATGACAGTTCGGATACCATCACCTGTTACTTGGGCGCCGCGTGTGGCTTTGTCGGGTACGTACGATAAATGCTCTGTGGCATGAGGAAAATCACCGCTATATCGTCTAATTATTCGGCTGTCCATGAAAGGCTATAATGCCATACCACTTACTTTTAATCAACAACCATTGTTGTCAATCGGTTCTTATAGACGACAGACGCGCTTTATAGTATAATCACCTCTGTTACTAATTAACCTGTGTACATGGAGAGACTGTACGCTCCCGATACATCGGGATCCAAAGGAGGAAGCATGCATCAATACGAAGTTGCCGTATTGTATCATCCGGATCTAGAGATTGATCTGGAAAAAGCCACATCCCGCGTGGAGAAAATATTTACTGATAACGGTGGCAAGGTAACGAACGTTGACAATTGGGGCAAGCGCAAACTGGCTTACTCTATCAAGAAAAACGAATCGGCCGTATATGTAATTTACACATTGGAGTTGCCGGCCGAAAATGTTCGCAAGGTAGAGGCTACCTTGAACATTACCGACGAGGTCATCCGTTTTTTGATCACCCGCCCAGACCTTAAAGCCATTGCCAAAGCCGAGGCGTTGAAAGCCGAAAAGGCCAAACGAGCTGCCGAGCGCGGCGAAACCAACGAAGAAAAAACCGAGGAATAATTGGTTTAGTAAGCAGTTTGAGGCGATAGTCTCAAACTAGAAAGAGGAGGGGAGAAATGGCACGAAGTGTCAACCAAGTCATCTTAATGGGGAACTTAACACGCGATCCGGAGCTGCGGCAAACGCCGAGCGGCCAAAGTGTTTGCAGCTTTAGCTTGGCACTAAACCGCGCTTACAAAGGCCAAAACGGTGAATGGCAGGAAGCTACCGACTATATCGATTGTGTGGCGTGGGGTCCGCTCGCCGAACGGGTAAGCCAGTACTTACACAAAGGCCGCCGGGCTTTGGTGCAGGGCCGCTTGCAAAGCCGCTCTTGGGAACAAGAAGGGCAGAAGCGCAGCAAGGTTGAAGTATTAGCAAACGACGTTACCTTTGTCGACAGCCGCGGCGAGGGTGGCAGTAGTGGCGATAACGACAACAACCGTAGTAACTATGCCTCGCAATCAAGTAGTGGCTCCTCTGGCTCTAGCAGCAAAAAGAAAGATGACGTTGTAGACGATATTGGCGACGAGCCAATCAATCTGGACGATATCCCATTTTAATTCATAACAAGGGAAGTGTATGGGTGAGTATCTGGGGTGCAATCCAGACAAAGAATTATCCTATGTATCCCATTCGTCCTATCCCGAGGAGTTCCATCGTTCTAGGGTGCTAGCAGTAGGGCGTGTTATGAGCGAACATGCCGATCTGCTTGTGGGACTCGATTGCCGGGCAATCTAATGATCCAGCCTATACAAGAATGTACAATAGACTTACAGAGTTTACACCTACAGAAGGATTGCCAATACGCAATCCTCGAAGGCTTCTAGACTACAGGTTGTCTCTAATCGACTCAGTAGTCATGGCGGCCCAGGATAAAGTCAGAGGTAAGTGTACGCAACAATTAAGTAAGATTAAGAAGTTTAGGGAGTTAATTTATGGCAAAGATTTTTAAGCACAAAACCGATGTAGCATATTTTGACTACAAAGATGTAAAGACCTTGCAGCGTTTTATAAACGTGTACGGTCAAATCGAAACCCGCAAAAAGACCGGTTTGACCGAAAGCCAGCAGCGCCGGTTGGCTACCGCTATTAAGCGGGCACGGCACATCGGCCTGCTACCATTTGTAGCAAACAGTTAAAGGAGTATTTTCGGGTGGAAGACCAGTCGCCGTTTACGCGTTCGCGCGAGCTAGAGATTTCGCTCGTTTCTTTATTAGCTAGTCTGGATGCAGATTGGCTCAGTCTGCCCGAACGCGAACAGGTCGCACGCCTGAAACACCAAGCAACCGATATTCGCCTGGATATTCGCGACTATGGCATGGCCGAAACGCTTGCCGAGCAGCAAAAGCTGGCGCGTGAAGCACACAAACGGCTGGAGCAATTGCAGCAGAGTATTGTAAAAGCCAGTGAATACGGCTTGTTCGGTGCCGTAGATGTCGCTCATCTTTCGGCTACAATTCAACAAATAATTGCAGATATAAAGGAGTAATAATGGGCTTGAGTATTACCGAGCTAAAGAAAGGTACGCTGTTTCAGTTAGAGGGCGTACCATACCGCGTGGTGGAATACAACCAAAAGGTTATGGGCCGCGGCGGTTCAATTGTGAACGTCCGTATTAAAAGCCTGCTTGACGGTAAGGTCTTAGAAAAGACATTCAAGGGCAACGAGCAACTTGATAGCGCTGATGTTAGTAACCAAAACGTGCAGTATTTGTATAACGATGACAGCACGTTTTTCTTTATGAACGAAGATACATTCGAGCAATTCGAAGTATCTGCCGATTTGGTGGGCGACAACGCGGGTTATATAAAAGAAGGTGACCGCCTGACGTTGCAGTTTTTCAATGGACGGCCTATTAATGTCGAAATGCCCAAAAATGTACCACTTGCCGTAACCTATACCGAAAATGTGGTAAAGGGTGACACTGCCAACGCTGTCATGAAAGACGCGACGCTCGAAACAGGCATTACTATCCGTGTGCCGGCGTTTATTAAGCAGGGTGACGTTATTAAAGTAGATACCCGCACCGGCGAATATCTGGAGCGCGCTAAAGATTAGCATAAGCATTGACGCCTTTTTGTGGGTATACTACATATTGTATGTCTGCAAAAAGGGCTGTGATGCTCAAGACGACTACTAAGAAAGAGGCGCCGGCTAATAATGGGCGTCGTTGGCAGTATGTCAGGTATACGGTAGTCGGATTCGCGACGCTTGCAGCCCTGAGTGTTGTATTACAGCTTATGTATCCTGCCGGCCGTTTGCTGCCGGTTACGCGTATTAATGGTGAACACTACGGCGGCAAGACTATCTGGCAGACCATCGAGCAACTGGAGTCAAGGTACAAAAATGCCACTGTGCAGGTGAAGGCGGGTGATAAACTGCATACCCAGACATTTCATCAGGTAGGTATGAGCGTGCGTTCCAGCCCGACCGCACTCCAAGCCGGGCATTACTCATTCGGGCGCAGACTTATTCCATTCTCGTCGGTTGCGATTATGATAAAGCGTAACGTTCCTATCAATGTGCGTATGGATACCGAGCGCATCCGCTACTTTGCCGAACAAGTGCAGAAAGAAAGTTCGGTGCCGGCCATGAACGCTGCTATCACTGTTAAAGACGGGGCGGTTGTATTGCTTCCGGCTAAGCCCAGTCAAGATTTTCCAGCGGATGCGACGTATCAGGCTATTGTACGTGCGCCATTGCAGCCGCATATACGCATTGCGCCAAAGCCGGTCAGCACGCAACCAGCTATTGGTAATGCTGCTGTGCAAGAAATTTTAAAGAACGCCCAGCGTATCGTGAACACACCGTTGGTACTGCGTATAGGCAATACTGATATACGAGTAGACAAGGCGGTTGTTGCGGGCTGGCTCGACTTTCCTGTACGAGAAGGGAAAGTCGAGCTGGTCATAAAGTCCGAGGCGGTAAGGGAGTATACTGTGGGCGTGCAACCCCAAGGCTACCAAGCACCTACCTCAACCCGTGTGACAGTGGTAGATGGGCAAGAAACCGCGCGGGTAATTGGCATGGCCGGGCGCGGTGTTGATGTAGGTGCATCCGTGCAGCAAATAGAGCAGCATATCCGCGCGGCGGCCACCAATACACTTACGCTGCCAACCGTTGCCCTGCCGGGCGGGCTGACCTATGACCGTCAGTATACCCCCACGTCTAAAGGCTTAACGGCATATTTGGCCGATGTCGTTGCCGGCAAGGGGAATTACGGCATTGCAATCATTGAGCTCGGCGGGCTTGGGCGGGTGGCAAGTGCTAACGGCGACAAAGTCTATGTAGCGGCCAGTACGTACAAGCTGTTCATAGCCTATACTGCCTTCAAACTCAACGAAAGCGGGCAGCTGGATTGGAGTGAGCAGATCGGTGGTATGCGTGCTGATGCCTGCCTGGAAATTATGATAGTACACTCAGATAACGAGTGCTCGTGGGCAATGGCGGAGCGGATTGGCTGGGGGACGATTCAGGATTACGTGCGCGCCCAAGGCCTAAGTTCTACGACATTGGGGGGCGGTAAGTACACTACAGCTAATGATCTTGCCTTATTTTTACGCAAGCTGGAAGAAGGACATTTGTTGCCCGGCCCAAGCCGCAACTTACTTATTGATTACATGAAACGCCAAGTGTACAGAAATGGTATCCCGGCAGCTACGGGTATGATGGTAGCCAACAAAGTCGGCGGTTATGGCAGCTACACCCACGACGCGGCAATCGTGTACGTACCTGGCAAGACATATATTATGGTCATTATGAGCAATGGCTACGGCTGGCCAGGTCTCACCTCGGTTGCCAAACAAGTCCATAGCTTTGTTAATAAGCCATAAAGAGCAGATCTGTATCTTTTACGCAGACAGGAAGTTCTCTCTTAGTAATAGCCAATGATCCCGCTTTAGTTTATAGCTGGCAGATGTTACACTACACCTGTCTATGTATTTTGCAAGCCGGGTTGAAGCCGGAAAGAAACTAGCTGCGCAAATAAGTAAAAAGTATCAGGGCAACCAGTGTGCAGTAGTAGCGCTAAGCGATGGGGGTGTCATGGTAGGGGCGCAGATCGCGCTTGAACTGCACTGCGTGTTAACCATGCTGCTTACCGAAACAATCGATCTGCCGCGTGAAAATGCCGCCATTGGCGGGATCGGGCAAGATGGATCGTTTTCGTACAATGCCGCTTATTCACCTGGCGAACTGGAAGAATTGGTAAGCGAATACCACGGCTTTATCGAAGAGCAAAAGATGAGCAAAATGCAGGATATGCACCGGCTAGTGGGCCGTGGCGGTTTAATACGTAAAGATTTATTGCGCGAGCACGTGGTTATTCTGGTTTCCGACGGGCTAAGCAATGGCTTTTCGCTCGATATCGCCGCTGAGTTTTTAAAACCGATTCACCTGCAGCGATTGGTGGTAGCAACGCCATTTGCCAGCGTACCGGCTGTAGATCGCATGCACATTATTGCCGACGAAATTTTTTGTTTGAGCGTTATCGAAGATTATATTACGACCGACCATTACTATGACAAGCAAGACGTTCCTTCGCACGATCAAGTCGTTAAGACTATCCAACAAATCGTGACACACTGGAAGGACAGTGTTCCAAGCTCAAGCTAGGGATTTTATTCCAAAAACCTACGCAACTTTTCCATATTGCGGAGCACGATCACTGACTGTCCACTGGTTAGTAGTCCTTGACGCTCCATAGCAGATAGTTCGCGGCCGACCGATTCGCGGGTGGCGCTTATGGAGCTGGCAATGTCCTGATGCCGGAGCGGCACTTCCAAAACTGTGCCTTCATCTGTTTCGCGGCCAAACCGCCGAGCATTAGTAAGTAAAAAAGAGACCAAACGTTCGCGTACCGTGCGGTACTCGAGATTTAAAATACGTTCCGAGTGCAAACGGTACATGTCGATAATCATGTCTACCAGCGGCAGGGCTGCCGTAGGATTGGTACGAACAAAGGTAATGAATTCGTCACGGCTGATCTGCAGCAGTTCGGTGCGCGCTAAGGTGGCATAGATAATGCCGCGGTCAAGGCCGGTAATCGCCCATGTCAGGCCGATAATTTCGCCGGGCTTTCGAATAATCAATAAATTTTCTTCGCCGTATTTTGTGATGTCGTAGGCTTTGACTAGTCCGCTTAGGATGTAGAAGACGCCTTGCGGTGGACCGCCGGGACGGATGATGAACTCACCTTTGCCGTACACAAGCCTTGTCCCTTGATGGAACAGATTGACGAGTGCCGCTGCCTGGCCGTCGTTCGTCAACATACTTGCATTATCGCATAGGTAATGATACAGGGCAAATTGTGATTAACATCTCACCGCCTATGTGACGAAGATTACCGCCGCTTCACTTGACAAGGAATAAGATAAAAGTACCAACCAGGGGAAGTGTTGGAGAAGGAGGCGGGATGGTTACATTACATCAAGTAGAGGAGCAGCTTAAGCGAATCGGCTGCAACTTCCGTTTCTGGGGCCGCCCGGAGATCAGGGAGCTCACTAATATATTGCTACCAGATGAAATTATTGCCGGCGCCGTCAATGGGCGTTACGAAGGAGGGTTTGCGCTCCTGTGTGTCACGAACCATCGTCTGCTATTGATCGATCGCAAACCAATGTTCTTAACCCTGGAAGACGTACGGTTCGACATGATATCCGAGATGGACTTTAGCGCACGTTTGCTGGATAGCACCGTGCGCATCAATACTCCTAATCGCAAACTAGTCTTTACCAGCTGGAGCCACCACCGTTTACGTAAAATCATGAACTACACCCAGCAGCGAGTCATGGAGGTACGCCAACATTACATGATGCAACAATTCCAGCCTGCACCCGCACCGAACCCGCAACACAGCAGCGCTCCGATGGTCGGTGGCCTGGCAGTGCAGGGGGACGGCACTGCCGCCGGCCAACAGTTCATGCGCGTGGCTCCTTATCCGACTAATCCATACACCAAGACGCCGGTGCTTATGCGCCGCCGCCGTTATCCGAAGTTCTACTGAGCCAGCGAGGGTTTAAGACGGTACTTAATTGTACCGTCTTTTCCTGTCCAAATTTTTTGCCTACTTTGAAACGTTAAATCTAAATTCCACTACGTCGTTGTGCCGCATAACATACGTTTTGCCTTCGGTGCGTAATTTGCCCGCAGCTTTGGCGGCTGCTTCGCTGCCTGCGGCAATAAGATCTTCGTAGCTGACAACTTCGGCTGCAATAAAGCCGCGTTCGAAATCGCCATGAATCACCCCGGCGGCTTCTGGGGCGGTCGCGCCCTTTTTGATGGTCCAGGCCCGCACTTCTTTTTCGCCTGCTGTCAGGTAACTTTGCAAGCCAAGGACGTCGTAAGCGGCGTGGATCAGCTGCACCAGCCCAGACTCTTTTTGGCCGTAGCTTTCGAGCAATTCGGCGGCGTCGGTTTTATCCAAACCATTTAACTCGCTTTCCAGTTGCGCGCAGACAAACAGGGAGCAGGCAGGGGCGGCAAGCTGGCGCAGTTCGTTTTTGCGAGTTTCGTCTTGCAGCCCGGCCTCGTCAAAATTAAAGAGGTATATCACTGGTTTGGCTGTAAGGAGATGTAAATCGTTTAGGTGCTCAAGGTCAAGATCGTCCACGCTGCTGAGCGGTTTGTTGTCGTTTAGTAGGTTATGGGCGCGTTGCAGCGTGTCGAGCAGCGGTTTTAATTTAGGATTAGCACGGGCTTCTTTTTCGAGCTTTGGCAAACGCTTTTCTACGGTTTGCAAATCGGCTAACACCAGTTCGGTATTAATAACCTCTATGTCTTTTTTCGGGTCGATGTCGTTATCGACATGCACGACGTTGGGGTCTTTAAAGGTACGCACTACCTGTACAATGGCATTGCAGGCCCGGATATGGCTTAAGAATTGGTTGCCCAAGCCCTCGCCCTTGCTGGCTCCGGCCACCAGCCCGGCAATATCCATAAAAGTAACTGTGGCCGGCACTACCTTTTGGCTACGGTACAGCTCTGCCAATTTTTCCAACCGCTCATCCGGCACCGGCACAATACCCGTGTTCGGCTCAATCGTCGCGAACGGATAATTCGCTGCCAAAATATTATTGTTAGTCAACGCATTAAACAACGTCGATTTTCCAACATTCGGCAGCCCCACAATTCCAATTTGAAGTGTGCTCATTAGCATTATTTTAACAGATAAACAGCATATAATGCTATGTTGGTTGAAATATTGTATAATAATCGTGTATGCATGAGGTCAATGGCACTATAGTGGGTCCTGAGAAGTATGGGCTGGATACATCGCTGCTATCTTATAAAGATAAGCAGTGGCTAACTCATTTGGGTATGGAATGGCCTTCTTTAGAGCAGGAGGAATCATGCCTGATCGAATTGAATACAGTCGCCATAAGAGGTGACGAGCATATTAAACCTGGGATGCCCGAACGGCAAGTCCAGGAAATAATGGAGGCTCGCGAAGTATTTTTAAATCTGTTTGTCAATGTTTCAGACGAAACGGTTGAGGAGTTGAGGGGCCTTAACGCCACACTCATGCCAACTGGAACTATAATTGCTACTCAAAGAGTGCTTGAGACAAATGGAATAAGCGGTTTGGTAGTAAATGATTTCCCATCCATTTTATCGTATGGGCCTGATGGTGTATCGGAGAAAATTCGTGTACTTAGTGAGCTGGGTGTTGAGTTGCCGGCTGTAGTCAACGTATTCCCGAGCATTTTGAGCTATAGCTCCCAGACAGTACGAGACAAAGTGGGTGTACTTAACGCATTAGGGGTAGCGGGGAAGGAGGTAGTAAGCCGCTATCCGCAGATACTAAAGTTAAGTAGCCAGCAAGTTACTGATAGGGCGGCATATCTTGCGAGTTACGGCCTCAATGTGTCTAAGGCTATTACTGCGCTTCCTAGTTTGATAAACCTGCTACCTGAAACCGTTAGGCGGAAGGTAGGTGAGCTCGAGAGGTTGAGTATACGACGCGCGTCCATTGCTGATAATCCAATGATACTGGGATATGCAACCGAGTCTGTGGAGGGGAAGATGGAGCTGCTACGCAGAATGGATCTTGACCCTGTAGCAGTTATCGCGGAAGCTCCCGAGGTCTTAAGCTATGCTCAGCATTCAGTTGAACAGAAAGTACATAATATAAAGCAGCTCGGTTTTACTCCCAAGAAGATACTAGGTAAACATCCTATGCTTCTGTACTATGCGCCCGAGAGCCTGGCGACAAAGGTTTAGGTATGACGACTACTGGGATAGAGAGAGGCCCCCAGGTGCTTAATTTTACCCCTGATTATGTGGCGGAAAAACTCAGGGCATTAAACGGCCTTGGATTGCCGGCGGTAAAAATAGCAAATACGCATCCGGCAACCCTAAACTTGCGCAGCGAGTATGTTAGCGAAAAATTGGCATTTTTAACTGGCCTTGGTTTTAATGCGGTGCATTTGATCGAAAAGAAGCCAGGCATATTGGCATTGACTGCTGAAACAGTTAAGGCTAAAGTACGAATTTTTAACGCTGCTGCCCGTGCATGGGGTTGGGAAGAACCTGAGCAACAGGCTATACGGTTGGTGCAAGAGTGGCCGGTAATTTTAACGTATAGCCCTACAAAACTTCGGACGTTAGCCCGTATGGCTTCCTCTGCGTTTGAGGCAAGAGATGGAGCAACGGTTAGAGGCACCGAAGTTTCAGCATTAGTTAGCACGAACCTTGAGCAGGCTGTAGTGGCATATTTAGAGAACGAGGGCGAGATCATCCGACCAAAGGACGTGGTGCGATTGGCAAAGCGGTATAAAGCCATAGGGAAGCAAGCATTGCGAGAAAGAATAATATCGGAGCGACGCAATCCTGTAGTCGTTACTTACTTAAGGAGTTAAGGCTGTTTGGTAGACCTCGGAAACATAATGTTTGCTAAAATATCCATGTCCGCTCTCTAGTTTCGGCATCTGCAGTCTTAACTCAAAAGGCAATTGGGTTAAGACTTTAATATGCCCAATATGCAAACTCATGCCCTCTATTCTAACAGAGTTACCCACCTTTTTCCTCACTCGGTTACGCCCGTATTCACAAAATTTCTATCTGTTACAGGCCAGGCCTCTAAATCCTCTAAATCCCAGGTGAACCCCCTTACATTTCAGGCCCGGCGAGAGTGTATTGGCTTTTCATAACCTTATATTGATAAACGTGCAATAACATGCTAGTGTTTATATAGTGACCGAGCAAATACAAACACCACAAGAGCCAATCGCGGCTAGCCCCACGTCACATATGCCTGAAGATTACTGGCAGATGGGATCTGGCCCTGAACAAGAAGCTGCCGTTCAGGATCCTGGAGAAATCTACGATGATTATATTTATATGCGGGGAGCGTACGCTGCTGATCGAAGCGCAGACGGTGCAGAGCCAAGTACGGATACGAAGCGACAACGCCTTGCAGAGTTTCCTGAAAAAATGCCCGATGTATATGCGGCGTATAAGCTTGATGCTATTGGGCATGCTGTACGTGTACGCTTGAACGGCCGCGGCGAGTCACCTGAGCCGCTTACAGAATGGACAGGCGCAAGGGCAGGCGAGGGCTTGCGTTTGATGAGAGAGTCTGGGCACCGAACCTTAAGTGTAGAACATCCGAGCAGACAGTTGCTGCGGGCGCTTGGAGACTTATCACAAAGTCGGTCGAAGGGCGACAGGATTGTCATCACATTTGGTAAGTCCGACAAGAGCAGTGGCGATGAACGTCCGGTTGCGACCTGTACGTTTGTGAGCAGGTCAGACCCGGCTGACGTACTCGTACAGCCTATGCCCACTGAGCGCCTTGTAGACCTTTTGCGGACCGGCATGTTTGAGACGCCCTTAACGAGAATGCAGCGCATTGGACGAATGGCTATTGATGCTTCGCCGCTCCAGCGGCTAACCTATCGTACTACCGTACAATCACTGCGACCCGAGAACCGCAGACGGTAATAGAGCGGGCTATCATCGGCTGCCTGGCTCGAACAGCTTGAAGCAGGCTTCAGGCTTAACGAGCAACCCTAGGAGCTGCACAGTTAATGATACTATCTACGTAGCAACGATAACGATCTTCGATAATTGCCATCCCTATTGTTTCCAAGACAGTCCTCTAGCAGGGGCACTTAGTAAAATGTGTTGACTTTTCGTAACCTTATATTGATAAACGTACAACAATATGTTAATGTTTATTGTAGTATTTAGAAAAGTATGTACCAATCATGCCGACAACTGAAATAATACCGCTAACAGCCGCTGCGGAGCAGCAGCCTGCCTATGGCTTGCTTGAAGATGTGTTGGCGGAACAAGCTCATGCTAGCGTAGAAGTGCTGCCTCATGACCCTGAGACATATATGACCGGCTTGAATGAACCTGATCGGAAAGCAGTTGAGCAGGCTGTCGGGCAGAATATACGCGAATACCGGCAACACACCCATGACATTCAGAAGCGGGAACGCGTCATCCGGGAGCGGCCTGGACGTATCGGCTTAATTGCGGAGCGGTTTGCCGATAGAGCCGTAGACGCGGTTAAGCAAAAGGCTGAGGGGTATAGCCAGAATAAAGCCGACAGCACGTTGCCATATGCGAATAGAGTTCAGGAAGTACAAGAGGTACAAAAAGCGCTGGATGCCGTGCGCTCCGGCACGCCTTTATCGCAGCTTCCGCTTGCTGAAATGCAGGTGG
Source organism: Saccharimonadales bacterium (SeqCode) (assembly GCA_035248005.1). Lineage (GTDB taxonomy): Bacteria > Patescibacteriota > Saccharimonadia > Saccharimonadales > UBA4665 > PMNU01. The sequence goes on along the minus strand of DATFHU010000019.1, from coordinate 16,165 downwards.
TAGTACCGAAGTGGACACTGCCCGGTAAGAAGCGGGCGGTTGCAGAGGAGATGCTCGGTGGGCGTCAAGCTCAAGCTCAGGGTACGGTGCTTCGCGAGTTGGGCATGGAGCCGGGTTCACAGACCGCCTATGATATGGCTGTTAAAGCATTGGCTGGAGAATTGGTTACTACCGAAGTGGAGAACTATGCTTTAAAGGGCGAGGGCAAGATGCCAGTGCCGGATATAGAGCTGGCTGATTCCCGTCTACCCGTGATGGCTGCTATTGGCAGGCTGGATAAGGCCGAGCTGACGCAGCGGCTGAAAGCCGAGATAACGCACCGTTTAGAGCGGGAAGCGCATCGCAGGGGTCCGACATTGCCTGAGCTGGGTGTAGTCACTGCCTATGAAGATGCTACATTGGCAGGACATATGGCGCGTAAAGAGGTTACAGCTACTGGGCTTGATAACGAGTTACTGGTTGCTTATGAGGCGCTTGGGCTGGCTATGGGTATGACAGAAGAAGATTTGCACGCCAAAGCCGTACAGCTCAAAGTACATTGGAAACAACGCAGCCGGCAAGCCGAGGAGCGGTTTACGCATAGTATCCTGCGCGGTGATACTATCCTGGAGCATTATACACCGTTATCGCTTGATAGCGTAAAGAGCGGCGGGCTTTTCCCTAAAACTGTTCATGGCCATACGGCAATTAACCCCCGCAGTATTCATGTTCATTTTACGAGCGCTAACCATGCCCGCCGCGACGGCGCCATAGACTATACAATGTATGCGCGTCTTTCGCCGTACGTAATTGGGGCGATGCGGAAGAGTGCAGATGTCCGGCCGGTATCGGGTATGTTTGCTCTGTCATTGGTTGAAGTGGTTGAATCCGGTTTAAACGGTGCCGCTTTTAGCACCAAGTCAGTGGACGGTGGCAATGAAGTAGAGGATATCGTGTTGGTTGGAGCCGGTGGTGAGCCGGCACATTTTGGCGCTGAGAATCTTGACTTGGTGGTGTCTGGCTTCGAGGGTCAGCCGCCAGTACCGCAGTTACCGTATGATGCTGCTATTGATAAAAAACTAGAAGCTATTAGGACTATACATAGACAGCTGAGGGGTGCGAAGTCGTGGCCTGAATTGATTGCCGAACATCTTAATACTATAGACATCGCTCGTACTGTGTTGAAAGACGAAGGGGTGGATGCGGCATGGGTTGACGTTCACGTATTTGGTGATATCGAAGCTGTCCGTGCCAAGCACGCCCGGCCGGAAAATGCTCGGGCTGTCGTGCCGCTTACCCGTCTTAAGGGAAGTGACTCACTGACCTGGGAACACATTGATGGCGATTCGGGCAGAATGCAACGTGCTTGTCTGGGTGTTGTACAGCTTCATTAAGGCTGCCCTGTAGAGGCCCGCTCCGTGATTCTTTAGAGTATCCCGACGGCTGACAGGCTTCGGTATCTCTAATTTCAACTCAAACGGCAAGTAGACAAAAATAGATAAATATGTTACTTTTTATATAAATCATACATCAAAATGTCTGAAGCAGAATCCACATATACTAATTCTCCAGAGAACATACTTCATCATGTTCCTTTGGGTGGCGCAGCTCTGGCTGGAGACATGTTACCTAATGTTATACCTACGGCGAGCGAAGAGCGGCCAAGGCCAATCGAAGTTATCGGCGGCCACGACAGGGGATACATACGGACATCACCCGAGGGGGTGCGTTCGCTGCTTACAAGATCTGCCGAAGAAGCCTACGTTATCCCCGACCGCGAACCGCGAGCTGTGGGAGTTGTCGAACGCGCTGCCGACCTAATTACACATTTTGGCGTGGTGATTGCCGGGTCGCATAAGCGACGACGCGGCATTATCGAGGAGTACGATGCTACTGTGCATGTAGACGGTGGTAACGGCTTTGACGGACTGGTTATCCGGGCCGCAGGACCGCTTGATGCCTCGCAGCTTCCGAATCGCGTGGAGCAAGTCGAAACGCCGGTAGGGAGCATTCTGCCCAACCCCAAAGTAGACATAACTTTCACACGGCATAGTGAAGACAAACAAGTTGTGACGCATCGTTTTGTGTTCGCCAGAGAAGGTATCACCAGGTTTGAGCGGTCTATAGATGACAAAGACGGCTACAGGACGGAGGTTTTGGAGCGCGGCGCGGCTTTGGACTACCTGGAGCGGCATCTTCCGGTCGTCAAATACGGCGTAGGGCGGCCCGCCTTAAGCCAGGGTAACACACGGGTAAACGAGAGCACGTTTAGATACTGCTTCGATAACATCCGGCGCAACCGTCTTGGCCATAACGGCGGCGACATCCAGCGCGCCGCCTTGGATAAACTTGACGTTTTTGGTTACGATACCGTACTCTTTGTGCCCGAAGCGTATTTTAACGAACATGGCAGAGACGGAGAATTCATTTCCGTTGACGTCCCCGAAGCGCTCATTCCGGCAGACATCCTGGAATACCCCGACCCAAAGAGTCGAGTAAAGAAAATCGTCGACCAAATGGGAATAGACGTTCGCAAAACGACTGTCGATGATGTGTTGTACCTAGCTGAAGGTCTGCCCGGTGGGTGGTCACGCGTCGCAGTTTTGATCAAGGAAGGTTACGACAAGGCGCCGGGACCCCAGCTAAAGTCAGTACCTACGAGTGTCTACGACAAGTCTCTTATGTACTTGCTTCAACATCCGGATGTGGTCGCCGAAACGATAACGGCTTATCGCGAAATGACCAGTATTGTAGGGGAGCCGGTTACTGCGGACAACATCCAAATCGCGTTTGAGGCGGGCTTGCTGGACCGTGACCCGGCCAAAGCCCGTGAGATATTCGAAGCATTCGTTCGGCCGCTTGGTATTGGGGCCAGAAAGGCTCCCGTCGCCCAAGCGGCGCTCGACAAAGTTTTTGCGGTGCTAGTGGGCTTAGGTGATAAGCTCAAAGAAGCTTACTCAGAAGAAGAGATCACGCACTACACACAGCGCAACGCCTTGCTTATCGCAAGCACTGCAGCCTAAATCTTATACACAAGAGCACCGGCGCTATGCTGGTGCTTTAAATATTTGGGGCGTTTTACTACTAGTGAGTGTTGGGTTTAGTGCCATCGGTTGGTGTGTATGCATGGCCGGCTTGTTGGATGAGTCCCGCTACTGCAAGTTGTGCTTCGGCCACTTCTAGGGACAGGAGGTTATGACTTTCTGTGGTGTTGAGCTCAGCTTGGGCCGCGTCCACGTAATCTTGCCATTCGTATTCCGATATGCCTTCTCGAGGGACAATCTGACCATCTGCGACACCTTGGCGTATGCTGCCTTGGATCATTCCTGATGTAATTTCAATTTCACGTTCATGCGGTCTATCCATAAACACATAATAAACTATTTATGCAAAAAATGCAATCGTATACTTTAGCTCGAGGTCGCTAATTAATGTGTTGTCTTCTGCCTACAGTTCGCTCTTATCCGCACATCGTGCCAAAGGTATCAGGAGTGCTGTATCTCTTACAGGCTAGCCTGTAAGTCCTCAAATATCACTACAATCTAAAATTGCCGTTAGGCTAGATGTTGTTTGGGTACTCGGCTTATAATTCTTCGTAATGTTTCCTGCCGTTCAGTAAATGATAGAGCAAGCGATTTTTTCCAGGCGTGGCCATAGGCGTCAAGCAGTCCAGTCTGTTCTTGCTCTACGTATTGCTTGGCAGTCTCCGCGCCATACAGTTGAACCCAAGCGTCAAAGAGGAAAAGGTCAATATAGTAGTGATCGTAAAACCTCGAGGTTTTACCATATGCCTCAATGCCATTACCAAGCAAAAGCCTATGTGCAAGCTCATGGGAGAGTACTCTAAGTCTTTCCTCTTGCGAAAATTTGTAAGCCGAGAGCCGCATTCGCCTATATCTGCGGCCTGCCTCGCTGGTATAAGAAGGCACTACCAAGACGGTCATTTTTTTATACCAAAAGCGTAAGTTTGTGAGGTTATAATAGGCTTTGATCAGGCGTTGACCCTCTGCTTGCCAGATACTTTCGTAACCGAATGCTGCCAATTTAGTGTCAAATCCTTCGCCTTGAGGCAGAAAACGTATCCGAGGGATAATAATTTTGTTTTTGTAGGCTTTCTTAGGCATGAAGTTGTCAGCGTTTTACCCTTACTCCCTATAGGGTATTTGTTATCCCTATTGGAAGGTGAGAGGATGTGGAGACTTTACTAACACTAGCATAATAGAGCATCACGGTCAATATTATTTTATGGTGTCTATTCCTGAAGGGTATCACAACGCATTGTGTTGGAACGGCTATTACTGTATCCTGCGTGGCGTGAGTATATACACTATTGATTATCCGCCTCGCGGTTTGCATGGACAGAATACGGTCCAGCCTTCTTTGGGCACCAAGGTTACGCTTCCGGATAGCGTAGCCGAGATTTATGGTTCCGTTGGCAAGGGACCGTTTGCCGAGCCTATGCAAGATTTCAGAGAAGGTTGGGCGTCCCTAAGGGAGCGGTGGGATGGTATGAGTCTTGGATCCCGGTGCCTCTATGCAGGGTCGGGTGTGGTGTCGGTGGCAGCGTTTGGTTATCTTACCGTGACATGCGGGCCTATTCCTTCTACCCGAAAATTGCTTGCCGGGCTGCCAGACTATATTGGACGAGAGAATAGAGATTGGTTTCGATATGCTATGACGAGCCTTACTGCGCCAATAACGCGCGGAATAAGGGCAGGGGGTGAGCAGCGCAAGCGCCACCGGGCAACAGCTGTTGCGGCTATGGTAATGGCGGCTAGTTCCTTGTGTCCGGTTAATAGTACGCTAGACGGTAGCTTCCGATCAGAGAGTTATATGCCTTATCACGTACCTTTGCCGCTTGATCGGATAAAAGCTGATACAATAAAAAGTGTAAAATTACCAAGTTAAGGTTGCAACAGTGTCGGCTCTAGGATAGTTGAGCAATGTGTAGGACGTATGGGCAAAGCAGCGAGAGCTATTATTGTTGAAGGTAAGAAAATGCTGGTCATGCATCGTAATAAGCATGGCAGCCAATATTTTACGCTAGTCGGCGGCCGCGTTAACGAGAATGAGGCTATCGAGCAAGCATTGGTCCGCGAAATCAGGGAAGAGACAGGGCTGACTATTACCAATGGCCGGCTCGTATTTATTGAGGAGCATCCGGCGCCGTACAACGAACAGTATATATTTTTGTGCGAGGTCGCGCCGCATGGGGAGGTGACCGTGCAAGACTATTCCGAAGAAGGGTTTATGAATAAGCTGCAAGCAAACGTACATACGCCGGTTTGGGTAGAAACCAAAGCCTTGCAGTCGCTTCAATTCCGCACGCCGCAGCTGCACGAGGCAATTATAAGAGGCCTGAAAAAAGGTTTTCCTAATACGCCGGTAAAGTTGTAAAGACTGGACCTGATCCGTAGGATAAGTCCTATACGGCATAAAATCGGGGCGCTAGCTGGCTTTGCATTGTTTGCTCGCAGCTAAGGAATGTGCTGGATTGAGGTGCACTTTGAGCTGCTTGATAGTGCGGTGAGTATTTGGACGATTATTGTATGACCCGGGTAGCGTTGTTGATTACATCGAAGGCTTCGTTTGTGCTGAGCGGGCCAGTATCCCACGAGACGATACCCCAACGGGCAATATGGGCGGCATCAAGCGGGCCGCTTACTGCTGGCTTTTGATAAGGCTGATAGGTCCATTCATGTGTCTTGCGACCATTGGGTTGAGTAACGACAACACCTTTAAGTGCAACCGGGCCACATGATGGGCGGTCTACCGATAGACCTTCCCGGTCGTACCATTGCACTTCGCCGGCTGGCTTTATTGGCCCACCGAATGTAATATCCGTTTGGTTTTTAGTCTGTACACTCAGCGGTCGGTTTTGTTCGTCTACAACTGGATTGCCGATTACTTGTCTCCTGTCCCACCAAAAGCCTGGGCATACTCGTTGGCCTGGCTTTGTCCTGGGGCTGGCACCGCCTGGTGCGCCTGGTCCTGCACTTGGGTTGAAGGGATTCGGACCGTTACTGTTCGGGGTTGGGAGGCTTTGTTGCGGCTGACGGTCGCCTTCGTTGCCTTGGCCGGGATTATGCTGTCTGCCCGGACCCATCCCTTCTGCGGTAGCAGCCGAAAAAGGGTTGGTTCCGTCCTTAGTGTCTTTTGAACCGCTGCAGCCGGTCAGGGCGAGGGCGACAAGCGTGAAGGCGGCAGCTCCCCTGCGCCATGCCCTTTTGGGGGAGTGATGATCTAGAGGGGCTAATACATTCATATTTCTGCTCATGTGTGTATAGTTTCTCCTTTATTAGTGCAGTGTCGGGTTAACAGTTTATGACAAAATGATTTTAATACCTAGAAACCAGGAAGCGCCAGTTTTTATTACAGACGAGCCAGGGGAAGTATGGTAATAAAAGTTTTTAGGTGTGACATAACAGGATGAAGCGGTGGCGCAAAACAGTTGTGGATTGTGCTACAATTTGCGTATGAAAGCAAAAATAAATAGGCAGAGTGTAGCGTGCAAAGGGCTTTCTTGTAACGTATTTTGTTCCCTAAGTGCTTGGCTTCGGTGGTATGCTACATGTGTAACAAGGGGGAGGGATATGATTACTATATTGAGCGGCGTACGTACTGCTATGGGTCGGAGCGTCCGGCAAACTATGCGGATAGTTGTGGCTATAACCCTGGCGTTAGTCTGGGGGCTGACGCCGGCGACTGTTAGTGCGGAAGGCGAAATAACAACAGCGACATCACAATCTGTCGGTACCGTTATTAGCAAAACGGCTATGACCTTGCCTGCGGAGTTGCAACCGATCGCCACTGCAAAGCGCATTAAGTATATATCTACTAATTCGCAAGGCAAAAAGATTACGGTGTCCGGGGCGATCATTACGCCAAAAATTCAGCCAAGCCAACCCAAGACTGTCGCGTGGGCGCATGGTACCACCGGCCTTAGCGACCAGTGTACACCTTCGATTAACCTAGACGTATTTTGGCCCGAGGCCGTAGCTGCTGTTAAATCGTACCTCCAGAACGGTTGGACAGTAGCGGCTACCGATTACCCCGGTGTCGGAACGCCTGGCGGGCATCCTTATTTGATGGGCGATAGTGAGGCCCGTTCGGTTATTGATTCGGTTCGTGCAGCACGCAACCTCGACCGTAGACTAACGAATAAATGGGTGGTGTCGGGGCATTCCCAAGGTGGTCAAGCTGCACTGTTTGCAGGTGAAATTGCTGATACGTATGGCAGCGGTCTTAGCTTGAAAGGCGTAGTGTCAATGGCGCCAGCCTCGAACCTGGATATTATCGCGCCGGCTGTGGTGGGTACGCCTGGCCAAGGGTTGCTTGTGGCTGTGCTACTAGGTTTGTCTGCGGTTGATGCAACTGTTGATCCGCAGGCTTTACTGGCGCAACCGGCGAAAGATCGTTTGGGCGTGTTCCAAACCGGTTGTTACTTTGAAATCCTAGAGGCTTACGCGCCGTTGACCGCAGAGGAATTATTAGTAGGCGGGCAATTGCCGCAACAGGCGGTGGATAAGCTGGCCATGCGTGGCAATCCTGCACAACAGGCCAGTACAGTGCCAATGTTTATTACGCAAGGCACTGCCGATGCGACCGTGCCAGCCGACCTGACTTACGTATTGCACGGGCAAGTGTGCGCGTATGGCATGCCGGCATACTTGCATGTTGTTGAGGGTGCTGATCACGAAGGGGCTGTTTTCCAAACGTCGGATATGGTTGCCAATTACATCCAGGCACGCTTTAATGGTCTTCCTGCTCCTGACAATTGCTAATTCTAGGAGAATCGCCCACGGGGCCTGGAGCTTTATGGTATTTGGCTTATTGCCCACATGGCGCCTTGGTGACGCGCAAATTCGTTTCCAGCCATGCCGGTCAGCTCGATTAAGAGAGCCGGGATGGCATGCTTGTCGTGCAGCCAATCTTCGTACGACCCGGTAGTGTCGTATTCGAAGAAGTTGCCGATACCGCTATTACCTATGCTCTGAATACTGGCCTTGTTGCCATAGGCACGGGCTTGCGTTACACTGTCGTCTGATTCGTTAGCTACCACAACACCACCCGTAGCATGATAGGTAAGGACAAGACGCGGCCTTAGAGAGAGTGTGTAGTCGGCAAGGGCTTTTGATTCGGGTTCAGACAATGGTGTGCCTCCGCCCCCATACTCAAGGTAAGACTTGTCTGGCATAGTGACACCCGATTTCCAATTGTTGGCAGGAAAGTTGCGGTTAAGGTCTACGGTGCGGGCATTGGTACGGGTGTTTGTGGCAAAACCGTCAGGGTTGATTTTGGGAATAACAATAACTGAGCGGTCTTTGGGCAAGCGCTCGTAGTTAGCTTCGAAATAATCTATCCAAGAGTCTAGAATGTAGGTCGAGCTTTTTTCGTTGCCGTGCGTGCCGCCGACAAAGAGTATTATGCTGGAGCCTTCACCAAAGCGGTACGCCGTAATGCCGTGTCCTTGTACAGAACTGCCAATAGTTGCGGTGGTCTGGCATAGTGTCCGGGATCGGAATTGCCAAGCAGAGCCGCCGCTTACGCCGGCTTCGTTTTGCAGACCGTCCAGGACTTTTACGGTAAATAAGGTGCAGCGAGGTAATGGTGTTATGGGAGTGACGGTAATTCGTTTGTCTTGTATGGCGTAGGTTGCGGCAAGTACGCCAGAACCGGTTTCTATGCGCACAAAACTTTTAACGGCTTGATTCGTTGCTATTGTAGTGTCGAATGTTAGGGTTAGGGCGCTGCCAGGACGAACCTTATAGCTGCCAACGCTGACGCCCATGACCTTTGGGCCGCCAGAAGTCCTAAAAGGCAGCGTATAAGGCGAGACCAAGTAGCCGCCGTCGTATGCTTTGAGTTCTGGAATACTAAATTCGAATACGGATTGACGCGGTAAGGGTTGCGTGAACTGCACGGTAAGTGTTTTTTCTTTCAGGATAGTAGTTACTGGAAGTTCTCGGCGTGTTTTATCTGTTAGGGCATATAACTTTACGTCAGGGTGCGATTGCACCGGCTTGCTGAGTGTCAAGGTAAGGCTCGCCGGGACGTGATATATTAGTTGGTCAGCGGCGATACTGGCGGCGACAATTTGCACCGGATCAACCGTTGCAACGGACTGCTTAAGCGCGGCGCCGACCAGAGTGTTATTGAATAAACGCTGTATGGCTATTTCGTAAGTCTGTGATTGTTCAAGTTTTATTTTGGCAAGATCACACGATAACTGCGTGCCCCTTTTGTCGCACGCTAGCTGCTGATTATTGGCTACTAGCCGGTAGGTAAAAATAGTATCAGCTTGATCAAGCATAAAAACGATAGGATCTTTGGTCGAGATGGGCTTTTGTGGTGTTTCCTGAGATTTCAGGGAGGGTAATGCCCCGGACAATACACGAATGTTTTTCTTAAGGAGCGGATTGTTAAAGACGGCAAGGCTTACTATTTGGGTACTCTTTTCTGCAGGGGGTTGCGTAGGTACTATGCAAGTAGCGTGGGAGTAAATGGGATAGCGTGCAACGGTAATATTTTTTGTTAGCGTGGCATTGAAGCCATGGCTTTTTGTATCCGAAACCAGTTTGGGCAGAAGTACCGGATTGGTAAAGCAAGTGGCCCGCGAGTACGAAAAAGTAATTGCTCGTGGCCAGTGAAAATTGACTAGGTAAGTTATGATAAATAACACAAAGGAGGTACCACACCCCAACATAACGCGTCTGAAAGTAATATGTGAGCCGAGCTTGCCCAGCAACGTTATGATTGGTAGCCGAACACGTGCAAAAGTAGTGGGTGGTTGGTTATTTTCGAACATGTTTTAGTGTTTGTGAAGCCTATATATTATATAGCATAAAAGTGTGTATATTACAAATATATTGTAAATTTCGAAGGCTGTTAGACCCGTCTTTTCGAACCTGCATCTTACTGGAATGGTTTTTATGCTTAGGGCGTTATGATCGATTATGCTAGGCAGTGCGTATATGGGGGCGGACATTACAGTTGTTGTTTTGCGCTGTTTTTGCGTATAATTGCTGGTAAGAAGCGTAAACACTATGGCAGATATAGTACATGTTGGCATGGGTAAGGAGACAACCAAGCGTTGGATACGCTTTGCATTAATTGGTCTGGCCGTGATTGTTGTGGCTGGTGCAGCTGGAGCTGTCACCCGTTGGCTGGTGGGGAAAAATAGCACTCCCACGACGCCTACAATAACCGCCAAGCCCTTGCAGAAAAACGCAGGCAAAGCCCAAAACCTAGCTCTAGACGGCGATTTCGAAGCAGCTCACAAAGAAATAAATGACGCCTTGGCCAGCGGTCAGCTTTCGTCGGACGAACGATACGAAGTACTGCGTCAGCAAGGCATAACCTACGATAACCAGCAGAAATATCAAGAAGCGCTTGCTACTTACCAGGAAGCTGCCAAAATAAAGGAAACGCAGATCATTTACGAATCAATGGCAGTTACCGCCGCCAATATGGGCAATAAAGAGCAGGCGATACAATACTATAAAAAGGCTATTCAGTTCATCGCAGACAGCAATCCGGTTGGTGAGGCCGACAAAGATTCCTACGAGAAAAAAATACGCGCGCTTGGAGGACAACCGTGAAAAAACTTTTGATTGCCATGTTGGCATTCGGAGCTTTTTTGGTGGGCTATGGTACCGTAGCCGATGCTTACCCAAACGGTGGTATGTATGGCCGGGGAGAGTTTAGAGGTTATTTTACGAACGACTACGACGATGTAGGCACTCATGTACTTCCTAATGTGTATGATGGAGATGCCATCCCCGACGACGTAAATTCCGCAGCCGAATTTATTCATTTTATGAAAAATACCAAATTGGATATGGATGGCAATGGCAGTGGCGATACGCAGGAAAGAACAGGTGCTGCCTTTATTATCCAAACTATGATAGGTTCGTCGCGCGATCGAACGCCCAGTGCCGCCCAAATTGCCGAATGGGAACAGCGGGTAAATGCCTACGCTGCCGCGGGGCGCATACAGTGGTCAACCAATTTTAATTATACGATTAACAGTCTTTACCAAGGTCCGCGCGGTGGCGGTGCGCTAAATGACGACGCTTTCTTTGATGAGAGGGGCAACGGGAGCTCTATTATTTTTAACAATCCCAATGGTACGAGGTATGTCATCCGCAGACACTGTGCTAACCCGGTAGGCGATGTTTCGCCTCTGCAGGATATATCTAACTTTAATATGACCGGACGGACTACGGTAACTGATACTACGGTTATTCCGGGCCAGGACATTACGTTCCGCCATTATGTCAGAAATACGGGGCCTAACGCAACGAATCCAACCACAATACGGTGGCGCACTTACAACACTCTATCGGGCGCCATGTTGGCATCTGGGCCTCCTGGAGCATCGTATTATGCAGACGATCAGGAGAAGTTTGTAAATGAGGAGGACTTTAGGGTGCCTGCCGGAGCAGTGCCTGGCACCCGGTATTGCCGTCATGTATGGTGGAGTCCGGATACTCAGGCGGGGGGTAGTCAAATAGGTACCTCGGTTTGCGCGACAGTGATACATAACTATACTTTAACACCCAGCATTAATGTACTGGTCAATGGTGCGGCGCCGCCGGCGAACAGTGTTGTGGAAGTGGGGGATAGGGTTGACTTTGTGTATGCGGTTAATAATGACGGGCCTACAGTAAGCCAGCCGACTAGCTGTACTATTTATGGCTTGACCCGGCCAAGTTATTATGCGGTTCCTTCACCGCATGACAGTACTTCGGACCCTGGATACTCCCAACCGCCGCACGGATGCCCCCGTATATTTCCGTTAGAAAATACTACGCTTGGACCTCCTGAAACTATTTTATCCATACCAGCGACAAGTCTTAATCGTACCATTTGCCGCTCAATCTTTATAACCCCGCGCAGCGCATCAGGCGGTACGGCGAGCGACGAAAGTTGTGTACGAGTGGGAGCAAAGCCGTACTTACGGGTATTTGGTGGCGATGTATCGGCTGGTAACGGGCAGAGCACTGCGCCTGGTGTATGTGTAAACAATAACTCGGCTGCTGTAGTAAGCTGGAATCGTGGTACGCCTGGTTACACTGGTGCGGGCGCACAGTACGCGGTGCTCGCTCTGGGCCGTATTAACGGTTTCGCGACTTCGCACGGCAACACACCCGTCGGCCCGAATAGGCTGGCGTTTGCCAATACCGGCGGCATAAGTGGCCTGGACTTTGGCGGATCGCTTGGTTCGCAGCCCTGTATCCCTGATTATTATTCTCGTATGCCTGCGGGTGCTGCACCATTTGGCGGCAATATCAGTGCTATGGGCGGCGGTAGCTTTAGAGCAAGCGGGCCGTTAGCATTGGCCGCGGGTAACATTAACCCCGGGCAGCGCAGCGTACTATATGTGAATGGGGATGTGCTTATAACCGGCCCTATCACCTATCCCGGTGGGTGGAATACGAATACTATGCCATCGTTCACGCTCGTTGTGCGCGGCAATATATATGTAAGCCGTACGGTGAGCAGGCTCGACGGTGTATTTATTGCCCAGCCAAATGGGGCATCGGGAGGTACGATATACACTTGCGCCAACCCGGACCTGCCAGCTACGGCGGTATTGACGACCGGCGGTGCTGTATTTTCTTCGTGCAGTGCCGGACTTGAGATAAACGGTGCGTTCGTGGCAAAACAAGTTCAGTTTTTGCGGACACGCGGTACCCTGACTGCCGATCCGGCACTTAACACCAGTATCGCGGAAATATTTAACTTTAGCCCTGCACTCTGGATGGCGCAGCCCCCTGTGCCTGCTGGCGCCGGGACCGACTACGACGCGATCATTAGTCTGCCGCCGGTATTGTAGTGGTACTCTAGCGAACGAAAAGCTTGCAGCTTACCATTATGCTTATGTATAATCAGGATAAATGAGTTTACTAACTGGCGTTTCGTCTTTCTTCGGCTTGGATATCGGCACGACGGCAATCCGACTAGTGCAGTTGCGCGGCACCGGCCCGTTAAAAACACTTGTCAGGTATGCGTATGTACCGATTGATAGCAAGTTGGTACTGAGTGACTCTAAGACCGACCAGCAGCGCTTATCGCAAGTCATCAAAGAGTTGATCGATCAAGCGCGTCTTAATACCAAAAATGTTGCCGTAGGCATACCGTCGCAACGCGTATTCACTGCAGTGGTTGATTTTGACCGGCTGCCGCCTAACGAACTGGCCAAGGCAATCCGCTACCAAGCCGACTCGCTTATTCCCACTCCGCTTGAGAGGTCAAAAATAGACTGGGCGGTTATTGGCGACTCACCGAAAGACAAGACCAGGGTAGAGGTGTTGCTTTCTAGTGTAGAAAATGACTTCGTTGAGCAGCGTTTGGACATGCTGGAATCTATTGGTTTAGATGTTGTGGCTTTTGAGCCTGATAATCTTGCCTTGACCCGTGCCATGATCGCCCAAGATTCGCTGCAGCCGCAAATGGTGCTCGATATTGGCAGTAAGACCACGGACCTTGTAGTAACCATGAACGGCGCCCCGCGGTTGACACGCTCAATTCCAACTGGCGCGGAAGCTATTATTCGTTCCGCAGCCCAGAACCTTAATATCGATGACAAGCAGGCACGCCAATTCGTATTTAAATTCGGGTTGGGCAAAGAAAAACTGGAGGGGCGTATATATGACGCTGTTATTGGCACTGTAGATATCCTTACCGGTGAAATCGACAAGTCCATCAAATTTTTCCAGAGCCGGTACGTTGATGCGCCGGTAAGCCGTATGGTGGTAACCGGCGGCGCTTCTGCCTTGCCAGAGTTCCCTTTGTACCTGGCAAACAAATTCGGCATTGAAGTAGAGATTGGCAACGCCTGGCGCAATGTATCCTTTGCTCCTGAACGGCAGAATGAACTGTTGGCTGTATCTAATCATTTTGGCGTAGCAGCCGGCCTGGCGGAGCGAAGCGAATGATCCAGTTTAACTTACTCCCCGATATTAAAATCCAGTACTTGCGCGCCCGGCGTCAAAAGCACATGGTGCTATTAACCTCGTGTGTCGTTATTATTGCATCGGTGGCGGTTTTGGTTATTCTTATCGGTGTGGTGTTCGGCCTGCAAAAGAAAAATATCAGCGATTTAAACACCGATATCAAAGATAGGAGTGGTGAACTCCAGAGCACTCCTGATTTGACGAAGATTTTGACTGTGCAGAACCAGCTTAAGTCGCTGCCCGGGCTGCATGATGCCAAGCCGGTAGCAACCAAACTATTCGAATACGTTACAAGCACTACGCCGGCAGCGGCCAGCATTGCCCGTATAAATGTGGACTTTGCGCAGAGTAAGATAACAGTAAGTGGCGCAGCCGACAATTTGACCACTGTAAACACGTTTGCTGATACTTTGAAATTTACTACCTACCAGGTTCCCAAAGATCCCAGTAAAGACCGCAATGCTTTTTCTAGCGTCGTCCTGACCAGCTTTGGTCGTGATAGCAAGGGCGCGAGCTATACACTGACCTTTAACTTCGACAAGACTATTTTTAGCGGCATCGAAGAAGTCAAACTGACAGTGCCTAAAAAGATCACCACGCGTTCCGAGATTGAACAACCATCAGCGCTATTCCAGCAGTCAGAAACAGGGCAATAATATATGGCACGTACAACATCATTTACGAAACGATCACTCATTAGCAAAGCTAATAGCACCATGGTTGTCGCCACGACAGCTGCGGCCTTTGTATTGGTGTTTGCGCTTGTTGCCGGTAAATCTTTGATCGGCCAGGCGGCATATCAAAACAAAGTCATTTCTACCAAAAAGACTGCGCTTATGCAGCTTGAAGCAGATCTTGAAGCGCGCGACCGGTTGCAGGCTTCGTATAAGGCGTTTGTAGCGGCCAACCCGAACGTGCTTGGCGGTGACTCAACGGCCAACGTCACTGACAAAGATGGTGACAACGCAAAGCTAGTGCTGGACGCACTGCCTAGCAAATACGATTTCCCAGCGCTTACGACAAGCTTGGAAAAGATCATCCAGGGTCAGAATCTCCAGATTATGAATATTTCAGGCACTGACCTTGAGGCGGCACAAGCCGGCAAGCAGACAAGTCCAACGCCAACACCAGTAGCCATGCCGTTCCAGGTGCAGGTGAGTGGCTCGTACCAGTCAATTCAGAATTTGACAAGCGTGTTCATGAACTCTATCCGGCCATTCCAAATTCAGACCATGGAAATATCTGGCGACGAAAGCAGCATGACGGCACTTATTTCGGCGCAGACGTTCTTTCAGCCAGAAAAAAGCCTTAGTATTAAGACCGAGGTAGTGCAATGAAACAGAAAGATATAGCGTTGGTATTGGTTATGGCGGCAATCGGTTCGATAGTGGCGCTTGTTGTCTCCAGGCTCTTTTTTGCGACACCCCAAAATCGTCAACAAACCGCAGAGGTTGTCGACGTTATCGCGCCCGATTTTCAACAACCATCGTCTAAATACTTTAATATCAATTCCGTAAATCCAACGCAGTTAATTGAAATCGGTAATACCACCAATCCTAACCCCTTCAACGTGAAGCCTCAGTAGGCTAAGGAGCCAGATGAGCGTTTTATCCACCGCCGCCCAAAAGCAGGTCGAGGATCAATTGGTTGCGCAAGGCGCTTTAACTAAAGAGCGTCTTGACCAACTGAAAAATCAGGCCGCCAAGCAAGGTTTGCCTTTCTTAAGTTTAGTGGTTGGTGATGGCAAGGTCACCGAAGAAGTATTAACAAAAACCATTGCGCAGGTCAACAGGGTTCCCTATGTTAACTTAAGCAATGCCAAAATCGACCCGGATATTCTTGATTTGCTGCCGCAAGATATTGCCGAACGCTATATGGCGGTGCCGCTTGGTGAAATGCAGAATCGGTTGGTAGTGGCTATGCTGGACGCCGACAACGTGCAGGCAGTTGACTTTTTAAGTAACAAGATTGGCCGGGCGTTAAAGGTGTATGCAGCCAGTGAGGCGGGTATTCGCCAAGTGCTGCGTCAGTACCAGGCGAACCTTTCCAAGCAGGTAGTAGGCGAGATTAGCAATATTGGCACTGTCGGAGCCGCGGACCAGAGTGCTGAGCAGCATAAAGAGGGTGCTGCGCCTGCCGACGGCAAAAGTAATATAAAGACTATTGTGCAGGATTCGCCTATCAGCAAGGCGCTGTCTACTATTTTGGAGTTCGCAGCCAAGAAT
>DATFHU010000018.1:0-30309 GCA_035248005.1 Saccharimonadales bacterium (SeqCode) | reverse complement strand
GCGAACAGCCTGCGGTTGTTACTGAGCGGTTGACCCTTAAAGTCGTATTCACGAGTTTCTACGAGGCCGCCGGTGTCGTAAAAACGCATCACTTCGCCGCGCAGATTTTTAGCCTTGGGGTTGGGCAGGGATTCTCCGTACACAATTCGTTCATATATATTGTTGAGCGGTGTGTCACCGTCGCCGCCGACCACTCGCGTTTGCAAGGCACGGCCCAATAGGTCGTATACGTATTGGAATTCGTGATTGCGTTCGTCCCAGGCACGCAGCGATTCGCCCATGACGTTGGCGAGCTGCCATCGCTTGCCGCTGTCCGGGCTATTCTGATAGACGCCGCGCCCCAGCATGTCGTGGGCATAGTTCATAACGGCATTGCCGCGGGCATCGATGACCTGCCGCAAATTACCTTCGATATCCAGCACTACTTGGGATTGGTACAATTCGTCTGTACCGTTTACGCGGTTGTGCTGCACCTGCATAATACCCCGGCCGAGAGTGTCAAAATACTGGACGGTTGGCGTGTCGTAATACTGCTCGGAAGCAATGGCGGCCAGCTTTTCTTTGAGCGGGTCTTTGCCTTCGGCAAGCAGCTCGGCGTTGATAATCGAGTTCACGCGGTTGTTATACCAGGCAGAGTCTTTAACGGTGTCGCCGGGGTCGTACAAGGTTTGCTGCCATGATGTGAATGCTACTTTGCTGAACGTGCCGTCCGGCAAATCGACCTTTACCTCGCGCCCCAGCGCATCATAGTAGAACAGTGGCGTTACGCCGGACTCAACTAACTCTTTATTATCTTCGTATTGGTGCGTTACTGAAAAATATGGCTCGTATTGTTTGACAGGATTACCTTTGTTGTTAAGGACCGTGCGGCCTGTGCCTACCCAGCGCAGCTCTGGTGAGGTATCTACGGTAGTTAGGACGTAAGTGTTGTCGGGTGCGAGGTCAAGCTTTTTAGCTGGTCCGGGTTCAGCCTGGTTTTTCTTCATGACTACTTGCGCGAGGCCGCCAGTGTATTCGAAACTTAGCTGCACTGGCGAGCCGGCGTTGTCCTTAAAATGTTGTTCACGTGTGATGGACGCGCTCGCTACCGGCTTGCCTGAGGTTTGGAAAGCAGTCAGGTTATAGACCATCCGCACACTGGCATGGCCCAGCAAAGCTTTGCCGCGGGCGGTAAGCTCGCTAGGGTTGACGGCATTAAAGAACGCAGCAACCTCTGTCTCTTCTAGGGGGGTGGTAATTTCTTGCAGGCCGGCCAGATCGTCGGCTTCGGCGCCTTTGCCTAACTGTGCGCTGGCTTTTACTCTGCCTAGCTCGTCGTAGATCACTTCGGAAAGATTGTCGTTCATGTCCCGCACTCGCAAGGGCGATAATGTGCGGTAGCTAAAGACGTCGATCGATGTTTTGTTACCAAGCGCGTCTTCGGTAGATGCGACAAACGTAAAGTCACCCAAGTATGTTACTTTGGTGACCGCGCCAAAGGGATCAGTATAGCTGAGCGGCACAAAGAAGCGGTTCGCGGCATCAGAAATTGTTTCGCCTGGTTCAAGGTACTGCGTGGTACCGGAGCGCACCCACCAGTTGGCATCGCCTTCGCTGTGTGTGAATTTGCCCTCCAGCATCAGCGCGTCGGTGGCATGCACGCCAAAGATGTTTGTTAGTAGTTCGGGCGTGTAGGCTAGCTGGTACGACTCGAATGGCAAGGCGCGTGACTCCAACTGATGCAATGGCAGCGGACCAGTCAGGTCGTTTTTGCGGTATGTGCTGCGGAAATGCTCAACCAGGCGTTTTTGAGGTGAGCCGCTCGGTGGATTATTGTCTTTTTGGTGATAGGGAATCTCGGTAGCGACTGCAAAAATATTGTCGAAATTAGCTGGCAAATAGTAATTGCCAGACTTAGCCACGCCACGCAGTTCGTACGTTCGGTCCTCGGAAGGTACGCGCAGCCGGTAGACATCATCGCCTAGTACGTCATTGGTGAGCTTGATACTTTTGTAGGTGATGTAGGTGCGCGTCTGCGCCTGTTGTACGGCGGCAGGCAAGCCGCCCTCCGCAATCTCGCGGGCGTACACCACCTGGGCTGATTCCAGTACGTTGCCATATTCATCGAACACAAGGTTGAGGTTGTGGGTAATGCGCGGGTCGGTCGTGTCGCGTTCATAGGCATAGGTGAGCGTCTCACTTTCTTTGGTGATGAATACGGCGTACTTGTTTTGGCCTTTAGGCTGGAGGAGTTCTATATTGCAGTTTTTGGTTTCGACCGTGTAAGGGGTGAGTTGCCGCTGTAGTTCGTCTGGCGTTGCATCCATTGCCGGTGCGTCGTGGGCAAATATCTCTGTACGTAGCACCGTGCCCTTGCAGGCGCGCACCGCCTGTTGCCGTTCCTGGCCAGTCAGGTGGTCGAGCAGTATCGGGTCGATGTTGGCTGCGGCGTGTAAGCGAGCGTCGGGCAGGTCATGCTCGTTGTGTGTGACGCTAAAGCCGTGGCGGGCCATTTCGGTATACCAATACTCGCCTGCAAACTGATGCAAGATAGTTTGGTTTTTGAGGAAGGCACCGGTGTGGAACCAGCTCTTTTTAACAACAGGTTCTTGCTGCAAATCCTGTTCGACCGCGCTATTGCCGCTACGTGTCCAGTGATCAAACTCCTCGGTGTCTGTTTGTTCTACCAGGCCAAAGCCGCGGAACTCACGCTCGGCGTGGTCGTAGTAGCCGTGGTGATAGGCGTAAGTACTGGCGAATTCTTGGCCAGTAACATGGTCGATAATTTCGCTTTTTGCCAGGCATTGCAGAGGAAAGTGCAGCTTGGTCACCCACGGGCGCCCCGCTTTTTCGGCCTCCAGATAAAACGCGGTGGATGGTTTGTAGTGCAGACGTACTTCCTTGCCGAAGTTGTTTTGGTAGCCGGTCATAACGTGCGGCTTTTTACTGTCCATGAGGTCGATGTATCGCAATGGCGACTGCGCATCCTTAGCTAACGGGCTGGACCATACAATGCACAGCGTGCCAGTGCCCAGCAGGTCGGCAAGGGTGACCGTAGCTGAGTTGTGGATTTCCGGAAAAGCGGTGATTTCGAATGGCGTGGAGGTAAACGCATTGCCATTCAGGTTAAGCCAACAACTAAATTTTTGCCGCCCCAGATATATGATGTCCGTTGTACCTGAGCCGTCAATGTCGCCGAGTCGCACGTAGGAAGGGTTAAAGCTGTCCGGTGCGTCCAAATTTGGCGGATTGTCCATAGCTACCTTGGAGCCAAACCGGCCATACCCCAGGTTCGGCCAGTAACATGTTTCGTTTGCGCGGATGCGTACAATGTCGGTTAGACCATCGCCGTCCATGTCGGCCAAAAAGATTGTTTGCTTGCTGTCGGCAAAAATCACCGCTGGGCCTTTTTCTTCGTCGAAAGGCTTGGGCGTGCGGCGTGCGGACTTGTAGCCTTCGCGGCCCTCGGATTCGTACCAGGTAAACACCTGATCTTCGGTGATAAGCAGGTCTGGTTTGCCGTCGCCGGTGATGTCTATCATGCGGGTGTTCTGGTCTTTGAAGTTCACATTGGGCTGGTGTTTGAAGGTTCGGAATGTCGGACCGCCCTGGTTGTTATCCAGCTCAAAAAATCCCTGAGGCGGTTGGGCTGTACTTACTAGTTGTTTACTGCCATCGCCGTCTAGGTCGGCTAGGTACACCTTGTCGCCTAAGCCCTTGAATGTGGGTTTGGGTGATACTTTGGCGGCGCGAGCGAACTTGCCACCACCCAAGTTTCGTTTGTAATACCAGGCGCCATCTTGTTCGGTAAGGATACCGGACAAACCTTCGCCGTAGAGGTCGGTAAATTGATAGGTTGATTCATGCAGGCCAGCGGGTGCGTGCACCAGAGCTTCGGTGTTTACCGTTCTGACGGTCTTGCTCCAGGCGTGTTCCTGATAGGCAAACTCGATCGGCGGCATCTGTTTATGGGTATAGGTGTTGTCCGGCTTCTTGACGTAGCCGTAGATGGCCACTGATGTCAAAAACGTAAAACCTTGCTCCCGGCTGGTGTCGTACGTAAAGTTGAGCGACTTTACCAATGCGTTGCCACTAGGCAGCTCATCAAAATAATGGAATAACAATACGCGTTGGCAGAGCCGCGTAGTTCGGATCTCAAAGCCTGCTTTGTAATCCGAAAACGCATCCGGCCGGTATAACCAATCGTTTATTTTTTGATAGGGGGAGTTAGAGTCGTACTCGCCGTAATCGAATACCGTTTGGAACATGTAGTCTTGCTCTGCTGGAAACGGGGCGTCAAATGTTTGGTACGGAGTTTTGTTGCCATAGCGGATGCTGGAGAGGTACTGGTTAGCGTAGGTGAGTTGCCCATTTTGACGCCGGTTGGCATTGTGCGGCAGAGTAGGGTCAAAACCGGCGTCGTCCTCGGCTTTGTATATGTAGTGACAGCAGTTACCGCTGTCGTCGAACACAAATTCGGGCAGCCATTCATATACTCTGCGCGGGTCGGCAGGGTCGGCAATGCGGGCGGCAGCGGTCCAGCCTAGTAAGGTGGTAGTATTTTCTTTGGTGATGACGCGCCATTTTATTACACCGGTTGTTTTATGCATCCAGCGTTCGATTCGGGTAAATAAACCCTCGATGCGTGGCCGGTAGCAGCGAATCGTAAAGCCGCCATCACTGGAGTTGCGTTCCAAAATGACGTAGTTGCCTTTAGGATCTTTGCTGAACGTGCCGTCGGGTTCTTTCTGGAATTCTGGTACCAGGTCTTCGGCGCCAGCAAACAGATACGTGTCGGAATCGGCGCTGTCCAGATATTGCGGCAATTCCTGATTGGTTTTGCGTTTGATCGAGCCAATGTCTACATTCCAACCCAGACCAAACACACCATTGCCATTGCCTGAATTGTACGTTAACGACATCTCTGGTGCGACGCCACGGGCAGGAGCAACTGGCAGCGGCAGTGAAAAGCTAGCCGTACCGTTTGCGGCATTGACCGAAAATTTTTCGTCAATACCCTTAATTGCGCCCCCGCCTTTGGGCAGGCTAATAGATGGCTTTTCAATGGCACGCGGTTCGGTCTTGCCGCTTTGTGTGTTAAACATAGACGGCTTCTGGTCTTGGTCGTTTGACTGTTGCTTCATACCCACCTGAAGAAGTTATCAACAAAAACTATGAAGCCTTCCTCTATTGATGCCTATGGGACACGGTACGCTATTACCATCTTAGACAAGTCTTAGATTCTTGTTCCAAGTTCTGTTTACAGAAAGATCAATGTCAAACTGCTTTTATTAGCAAGCAGTAATAATTACTATATCGTCCAATCTAAGACCAAAGTGTAAAAATTTTAATAGCGCGCGTTGCCATTCGCAGCTCGCATGGCTAAGATTGGGCGTCAATGTATCTTAAACCTTACTTTTGAAAACCTGCATTTGTAAAGGGCAAGCAGTCCAACATCCACGTAATCGCCAGTCCTTGGCGGGGATGACTGGCCGGCTTCTGTATGTTCGCGTAGCCAGGAGACAATTGCAGGGATGTCTAGCTTATCAGTAGCTATTTTAACTGCAAAGTCTTCGGTTTCACCAGGCTTAGCCGTAAATTGTACGTTATTAATTTTTAGTAGCGTTAGCCCTGCGAGCATAGTTGTCCGTTTATTCCCATCTACAACTGGATAGTCCGCGATAATGCTGCGAATCATGGCTGCTGCTTTGTCTATGGCGCTAGGGTACAATTCTTCGCCGAATACGTTTTGCGTTTGAGTGGCGAGACTT
This sequence comes from Saccharimonadales bacterium (SeqCode), assembly GCA_035248005.1. Taxonomy (GTDB): domain Bacteria; phylum Patescibacteriota; class Saccharimonadia; order Saccharimonadales; family UBA4665; genus PMNU01. Next base: position 24,559 of record DATFHU010000018.1, on the reverse strand, counting down.
TTGAGGACTTGGAATCTGTTAAAGACAAGCAAGCCGACATCAAGGCTATACGCATACTTATCCGACTCCGGCTTGTTGCGCCCCTCTGTACGATTTAAATAGAATGCGTCTTTATCGGCCATCTTTACCGCAAGACGGGGCAGCCAAAGCTCTAATTGAATGTTCGTACCAAGTTCTGTCAACAATGCGGCGTTTCCCAGTTCGGCCACTAAAGTGTTTGTACCCTTCTGCCTATACTCACTCTCTTTTACTCGTCCTGGATGCACTCGCTCATTAGAATAGGGACGATGTAATTGTGCGTCGATTTCGGTAAGTTTGGGCTCATGAGCACTAAAGTAAGTTTCATAACATAGCCTTAAAACCGTCCGGATTCATCGTAGCATACACGAGCAAAAAATCACCTTGCAGTATTGGATCGCCTTGAGATAAAAGAAACAAGCTATATACATTGTGCCAGGTGGTTGCCAAGCGGTCACTACCTTGGGTAGCTGCCTCTGAATTAACGCCAAATTCTGACATACCTTTAATAAAACTTAATCTCTAACTTTGGTGAAGGATGTAGAGGTGCCTTTAATTAATACCTTCGACACTATACGAGACTTTAGTGATTCCTTTTTTGCATTTGACCTTCGTAATCGTTACTTTGCCAATTTCACCGAGCCTTCTGACATGCGTTCCGCCACAGGGAATTCCATAATCTCTATTGTAGATAACGACTCGCGCTGGTTTGTTCGTCGGAATGTTTTCTGGGATATGACGGCATACCGTGTGCATTTCACTCACCTGCATAAAACGGATTTCATTTTTGGGCGCATTTGCAATGACTTCGTTTGCGATTTCCTGGACTTTGCTGCGGATAGTTTCACACTCTTCAAGGCCGGCTTCGCCCTCGTACTCAACATACTGTGCCTGTATCCCAATCTTGACCGCCACCGCGCGGATAGAAGCAAGTTTCGTCAAGGACGACATCAGTCCGACCGTCTTCAATGCTATTTATACTTACAACTTTGCTACTGCCCGTTGCTACGCCGAAATCTTCCAAATAAATCAGTTTTGTTGCCATAAATCATCCCTTCAAAACTTTGAAATTTATTGCAATGAGCTAAATTATTAATGAATATGAGTAATGCGCCCTATAGGGCGAGGAGAAGGTGCAAGTTACATAGTTGCTTGCTCATTATGAATATAATCATACCACAAAAGTTTGGACGTCCTACCTCTCCTCAGAAATTCCAAACCACAAAAAGCACCTTTTTACAGAGGTGCTTGATGGTTCGAATACTATGGCTGGAATATAGGATTCGACCCCTATGTAACAGATTAGAAAATTGATCGAAACAAAAGCACCAAATCAAGTGGGTCCTTTCCTGCGAAGCCAGGAGAAAAATACTGCTAACTTACTACGCTCAGGCTGTCACTATTTCTGGATGGCGCTTTTGAGCCATTCCAGCGTAACGCCAAGCGTCAGATTCTCGGTTGCTCCGAGTATGGCGCCATTGCTAGGCGTTAGCCATATTCCTACGGCATACTTTGAAGAAAACTGTATGGCAGCAGCTATTGCTGCTTGTGGCTCGAGGCCCACTATCGTAGCAATCGCAGTGCCATTGGCGGTAAATAATTTTTTATCAGGAAGGTAACTAGCTTCGGCGTTCTTCAAGATGCCGCTAATTATGGCGGCAGTATCCCCGCGCGTTGCCTGTGTAGGCGCGGCCTGTTTATTTTCGTATTGCGTTTTGCCATCCTGGGCAGCTTTCAGTACAGTTACGTAAGGCAACTTTTTACCCTGATTTGCAATAGTCGCATAGGCCTGGATGATGTCTTTCGGCATGGCAAACAGGCTATCCCCAAATGATGCCGCAGTGTAGCATGCCAACCGCGAATTATTATCGAAAGTGTCACTGATGTAACAGCCAAAGGTACCGTCCGTAGTCAGACCCTCGGCAAAGGTTTGTAGTGACGTGCTGTTTCCGGTGGTGTCTGCTATCTGCGCGGCAACTTTAACGGCAGGCACCAGGCGTACTGTAGCAAGCGCATCGCGAAGCGTCACAGACCCTTTATACTTGTAGTCAAAGTTGAAGGCACAGTTTCCACCCATGCTAGGTAGAGCTTTGTTGGTACACACATATCCCGGCGCTGGCGTCTGTGTGTCGTCGAGCATTGTCTCCGCGCTGGCGTTCATCTTTTCAATGAAGGCCGCATAGGTAAGCGGCAGCGCCAGTGTGCCTACCTCCATCTGGCGTGCAGGCGCATCAGTATTACTTGTTGGATCGTTGGGATTGCCCGCCCAGCTTACAATCTGGCCGGTAGTCACATCCTGGGCAATCAATGTTGCGTCACCGACCTTTTGTTTGGAGAATTGCTCTTGCTGCTCGCGCAGTTGCTGCTTGGCACGGTCTTGGAGCGGCTTAGCGAGAGTGGTGGTTATATGCCAGTTGCCTTGTTCCAATTTGTTATATCCGATTTTTCCTTTCACCTCGTTAATAACTTCGCCCGCAAAACCGGGTAATTTAGCGTCAGGCGAGGCATTACGATCAGACTGCCAGAGTATTGTTTTGCCGTCGCGGTAGTAGAGCGTTAGGGTATTTTCGGTTTGAGCTGGTGCACTAGCTTTTTTATCCTCGATAAAGAATAGCGTTGTAACCACGCCCGCTATGGTTACTATAAGAGCACACACGAATAGAAGTATGCGCTTTTGGCGTGGTGATTTTACGGGCGGCCGAGGAGTGGTACTGTGATCGAACGGAGAAGAAGTTGAGGTATACATATGTTGCTCTTGCATAGGGGCAATTATATCAAACAACTCACGCCTTGGCTGGGAAGGTGGCCGGTTCTGGAACACTACTCAGCCGGATGTATGAGATCCAACTTGAAGCTCACGCTCATACTGCAGCCCCCATTCAGATAGAGGGCACAGAGCGGTGTTAAGTTTTTGCCCAACAGGTGTAACTGAATATTCCACCTTGGGCGGCACTTGCTTAAAGTCATGTCGCAAAATGATGCCGTCGTTTTCCATTTCGCGCAGCTGGTTAATAAGAATTCGTTCACTTATGCCAGGCAGTTGGCGCTTCAGCTCCCCGAAACGATGCGGTCTTTCATTAAGCAACCACAGAATAACCGCCTTCCATTTTCCGCCCACAACTTGAAAGGCGGCTCCTAAGCCGCAATTGTAGCCGTCTATAACCGCTAGGGGAGCGTCATCCATATACATACAATAATGTAAGTACTTGTGAAAAGTAAAGTACCTAGATTATTGTTAGGCAGGATCACTCAGCAGACTTTAGAAGATTGGTTCATATAATGAAGGAGGGGATTATGGATACGTATAAGAACAAGAAAGCAGTTGTTATCGGCGGTACTAGTGGGCTGGGATATGCAGTTGTTGAGAGATTAGCTAAAGGCGCTGCCAAAGTAATCCTGACAGGGCGTGAACAAGAAAAAATAAACGAAGCGCAGGAAGCATATAAAGACAGAGTTGTCGGTTTTCGTTCCAACATCACTAGTATAGATGAGATCAAACAGCTTGGGGAAGATATTAAGGAAAGGTTCGGCAACTTTGATTACCTGTTTATTAATGCGGGCATTTGCGAAGTCGCAACGCTTAACGATATTACTGAAGATTCTTATGATAGACAATTTGCAATTAACACAAGGGGCGCGCTTTTTACTATCCAAAAGCTAGTGCCCCTCATGAATGATGGCGGTGCAATTGTGTTTACGAGTTCAATAGCCGCCTATACGGCTATGCCTGGAGGAATCGTTTATTCGGCTACAAAAGCAGCTTTGGTTTCCATGTCTAAAGTGCTAGCTGCAGAGCTAGCCCCGCGCGCGATCCGTGTTAACGCAGTAAGTGTCGGATTCGCCAATACGCCAACAATGGGAATGGTCAGCCTTTCGCCAGAAGAAAAACAGTCGTTTGCGGACGAAGGTAAAAAATCCGCGCCGATGGGACGTCTTGCGCGCGTGGATGAATTTGCCGCAGCCGCTGTCTTTTTGGCGCATGATGCCACATTTGTCACAGGCGTCAATCTGCCTTTGGACGGTGGCATAGGCTTAGGAGTATTCGCGCTGAGCCAGTAGGCGCTCGGGGCATGTTGCGGACAAGTGGAGGGTGAGTTTGTATCGGCCTCTGACTCTATTATGTGACATCAAACTCTCCATTTCGGACGCCCTGGAGAAAGGCTATCCATTCACCATGGGTGAAAGTTAGTACTGTACCTGCGCGGTCTTTTGTAGCCCGAACCTTTATTGTCTTATTGGCATTTCTGGCCACTTCTACGCAATTGCCGCCACCGCACATGCTACTTTTACGAAAGACACCGTCTAAAACAATCTTTTGCTTTTTCGAGTACTGTGATTCTTCTTTGTTCATATCTTCTTTATATATGAGTTAAAAAGTATTCTGTAGGTCGTAATAATTAGACTAGTAGACAGAAGAGAATATTCATAAAATTAAAAAATGACAGCGTCGATTAGAACTATTTATGATGCCGGGCGAACTCTAAAAAAGTTGCGTCAGAATAAACAGTTAACGGGCGAGAAGCTTGGCAGTAAGGCAGGTATAAGCCAATCAAAAGTATCGAAAATCGAAACTGGTGCGACCCTGCCTTCATTAAAGGAACTTAAAAAAATTTTGAATATTCTTGAATGTCCACAGATAATTCGACAACAAATTTTTGCAGTGTTTGAACTTTCCACTTTGGCGCATCGGCCGAAGTATATACCCATCCCAAATACCTTTAACTGGCTATGCAAAAAGGAAGCAAATACTCACCTTCTTCGTGGCTTCCTTTTTAATACATTCCCCGCACTTTTACAAACTGCCGCATATCGCGAGGCATACCTGCAGCACTGGAACTTAGCACCTCGTGAACTTGCGCAGAGGATAAGTGAAAGCATAAAACGGCAAGACCTCCTGTGGCATATGGGCCGCGAATATCATTTTATTATTCATGAAGCCGCCCTTTACGCCGTTCCGGGAAACTTTCAAGTCCAGCTCGAACAGCTGGATAGAATTGAGAGAATAGGTATCCTGAAGCATATTAAAATTGGCATTATCCCTCTAAGAGTAAGTCTTCCCTCCGTAGAGAACACTAATTTCATTCTCTATGATACTAACTCAGTCGCACTTGTTGTAGCCAATCAAGAGTTGATTTCCGACGATCCACAAGATATCGCCGAACATTTAAAAATATTCGATGATTTGAATCAAAGGGCGCATTATAACCAAGAAGCCCGTGAGTTAATACGTCAAGCAGCCCAGTATTTTATAAAATAGGCGGTGCTCATTTAATTTCAATTCGGTGCAGCCCTGCTCGGTTTTGTTAGAGTGAAGTTGTTGACATTTGGGGCTCTAGACCCCATGCTGCCAGGGCGCGGGTACTACTACAAAACTTATTACCCCGTTGTATGTGCTGGCCGGCACAAGTTTGGTATGATAATTTGTATGGCGACGCTTAAAACACTACCTAATGATGCCAGTGTTGAAGATTTTATTAACACAATACCCGACGAGACAAAAAAGAAGGATAGTTTCACACTACTCGAAATGTTTTCTCGAATAACTGACGAGAAGCCAAAGATGTGGGGCTCCAGTATCATCGGGTTCGGGCAGTACCACTACAAATCCGAAAGAAGCGCCCAAGAAGGCGACTGGCCTTTGACGGGATTTTCCCCAAGGAAACAAAATCTAACACTGTATTTTATGCTCGGCTTTGAGGACCACTCCGATTTACTCGGGAATCTCGGTAAGCATAAGACTAGCAAGGGGTGTCTGTATATTCATAAGTTGTCAGATGTGGACCTTGCAGTCTTGGAGAAACTCATAACAGATGCTTTCGTCTCGATGCAGAAGCAATACACCCAGTCTAGCTGAATCGCATACTTGCAACCTTGGTCCTCTGGAATTTTTAGTAGCGGGCATTAACGCAAAAATGTGCTAGTAAGGCATTGCCGTAAAGCATGGCGTTCGCATCTAGACAGAGATATTTATTGAGTGGGTTTGACTTTTTGTCTTTTAGGAAAGAAAAAAACGATCCCTAAGAATTATGAATAACGCCAAGGCGCTTAGAGTATTATTTTTTCATTCCCAGGATTAGCAGAAACATGGCTGGCTAATGGTTTTTTGTAGTGTTGCATAGTCCCAGTATGATGGAGAACGACCCGCCTAATCAAAATACGGCTGGGATATACTTGCTATGGTTGGGGAGGAGAGTATAGTTTAAACTTTTGATGAAGCCAATCCAATTACGCTTGGCTATGAGCCTCCGCTAGCTGCGGCTGCGCCCGTTGCGTCTGACGCGTCATTGTGGCTAAGATACGCGCCGAGCATTAGAATTAGTGAGTAATGCGGGTCTTCTAGAGCCAGGTCGGCAACTTCCGCTTTACCTCGCACTTTAAGAAAACCACCTATTTTGTAAGAGATAAGGTCTTTGCCATTATTATCGGTCCAGGCGTAATGCGATTTCCACATATTTGTACTTTTGTACCGGTACTCTTTGTTATCTTTGGTTAAATATAATGAGCCACGCGTCCTAAGCATTTCAGGATGATAGGTTGCTATAACCTCGTCCGAATCCAGGCTCTTAATAAAAATTTTGTTACGAAAGAAGCCTTTCTTCTCAAACATCCATTGCCGGCCATTCATCTCTGCTTTTGCTTTCGGGTGAATCATTCCCGTGGAGGACAGTGTGCCAATTACTACATCCCCTTCTGAAATATCAAGACCGTTTTTAATTATTCCTTGCTGCTCAATATGTAGGATCTTACTCATTTTATTCAACCTTTATAGGACCATTATCGCACCTATGCACATTTATTGATACGGCCCGAACGATGACAACTGAGTTCACTGGCTGAAACAACAGTATATCCTCGGTTCATTGAAAGTGCGCCTGAGCTAAATTAGTAAAACTCGAAGGAGACTTACTATGCTTGGCCACGTAGCTCAAAAGTGGAACACTATTTGGCCTAGTTTTGTTGCTGATGCACCAGAGATTGAACGAGCTGAGCCCTCATGCGTGTTGAGGATAATCATGCCAAATCCGTGCAGAGATAGTGTCGCAGACATGGCAGAAGGCAGCCAACGGGCCTTGCAGGCGGGTGCCCTCGACGTATTCGGATTCCGGCTCTCCTTCAACATAGCGCAGTGCATTCCATTCTTCATCGCTTATTGTGAATCCATAATGTGCAACGAGTTGCTTTTGGAACGTTTTATCGCTCTTTGTAGGCCGTCCACTAATCCAAGGAAAGGCTTTAAGCTGCACGTCGTTGGCGTGACGAAAGGGCTTCTCGCAGTCATGCAAAAACAAAACAAGATATGCCGATGCGGCTGAAAATGGAAGCTTGCGCTCTTGGCCCAGCCGTTCGTACAAAATACGCGCCAGATTCATGACTTCTTGGATATGGTCTTTGTAGCCACCTGGCCATGCTTGATGGGATTTTGTTGCGCCAGCAGCGTCAGGAACATGTGCTTGCAATTCTTGCCAAAAGACCAAAGCGGGTTTGTGGTTTGGTTCAGCAATATTTTGAAGCAAGTCCTCGATAGATGTATCCATAGCAATAAGGGTAACAAAGTTTTTTGCAAAGAAAAAATACGCCAGTTAGGATTCGAACTCTCATGAGGTAAACCTTTACGAATGCGTATTTTATTCTTTAATAATCTCTTGGCTGGCCACGTAGCCCAGAATTGGAACACCATTTTCCCGAGTTTACTTGCCATGTATGAGAAGTTGATCTTGCTTAGCAATCTAGACCCCTAGAACGCTATGCCTCTCGAATGATTCTAGCGATAGTGCCATAAAAATCGCTTGGATTATCAAGCATAAGTGCGTGACCGCTGCAGGGGATTTCGTAAGTAATAGTTTCGTCTAACTTTGGGACAACGTCTTTTTTGCGTTTGCCATTTTCGCTATAGATGTAAGCTTTCCGTGGCAGGGCTTCAAATCGTGGCAGTAGCTCGCCACTATCAGACCAATCGGCTAAAGACCGGATGCTCCTATAAAGCCCCAGTTGACTGGCTTCGCGACTCCACTTTGACCACGTTCGTACATCCCGATTTGGATGTAACCGCGACGTAAGCGCAAGAACTGAAGGAGCAAAATATTGAAACACCCAAAGTGGCTGCTTAGATGCAAGGCGGGCATCATAACCGCTTCCATTTGGGGCCAAATTGTTATCAGCACCAATAAACATTGCAAGATTCTTAATGAAGGGTACTGCTAATAATCCAATGCCTCCGCCCATGCTATGACCTACCAGATAAACTTTCTCTGCCTTAAACGAATTAACAGCTTCAGCAACAATCTTTGCTTGGTCGAGCAGGTCATACGAGAAATCTCTTGGCTTTTCCGATTTACCAAAACCCAAAAAGTCCATCGCGCAAATGCTATAACCCGTTAATGCAGCAGAAGAGAAGGCATCGGCAAAGCTCTCCTTAGTGCCGCCCCAGCCATGCAAAAAAACTATAAGGTTTTTTGAGGTCTTCCGGTATCTGATTGAAAGACTATAGGACTTGCCTTTATAGACTACTGGCAATTCACGGAGTTGACTGTTCACAGATTAATAATATCAAAACCAGGAAGGATTCGAACTCGTGCAAAGTAAAATTTTACAAATTGAAAATATATTTTCTAATAATACCTTGGCTGGCGAGGAAGGATTCGAACCTTCGATCTCCTGTTCCAGAGACAGGCGCCTTACCGCTTGGCCACTCGCCATTAACGAGTGTGTATTATAGGGTACTTCGGTGTTAAATGCTAGGTCTCTGCTTAAGGCGCAGGTGCAGGAAGCGGGGTGCAAATATCAGAGCCGCACCACAGCTCGATCATAGCGCGGGCGGGCATAATGTAGGGCAAAGGCGTAGGCGTATCCTCGGCTAGCGCACCCATGGCCAGACATTGGTTAGGACGGTCTACTCCTAAGACGCCTTGCACCGCCTCGCCCATTTTGTCGGTTATGAGGTAGGGCATTCCGGAGCCCAGGTTATTGGGATCACAGTGGCGGTCGAGGTTAGGGGTTAACTGTCTGCCGGTTACGAATTCGACGAATGTACATCCTGTGTAGTCAGATCTGTTGGTCTGGCCCTGGACGTACCGGAAATAATACTGCCCAAAGCGTTCGGCTGCATTGGATTCTAAGTCTATGTGATGCTGCACCTCGGCTCCGTGGGATTTGTAGCTCGGGGCTGTGTATAAGGGAGTATAGGGGGTTGCGAGCACGGCAATTACGAGCCGGGAGGCGTAACTGAGGAGCGGTTGAGTAGGAGGGTGCATAGTACCCTCCTTGCTTACAAGCACAAGTTTGGTCCCCATCATAATATATGGTACCAGATATTTGCAATTTGGCGTGGCTGGGATATACTACAACCATTAACAATTAAGAATATAGAGAGTGCGGGGAGAGGACTAGCTCGACGATCCGCCAGCAACCTCCCGTGGCACTTGCACCGCCACTTTCGAAAAGTCAAAGCAAAGCTTCGCCTTTTTGAAAGTGGCTTGTGGCACAGGATTGCTCGCACGGCGAGAAACGCAGGAAGCCGTAAAAACAGTACGGTGCCCCGAGTATCGCAGCCGTGCGAGCAATCCTGTACTTACATGCAGCACCACGGGCCCACGAGGGGTCTTTGTAAGAAGACGTGGTGCTCCATCTAGTCCCGTCTGCGATCGGGAAAAGATATTTGGAATTTTTCTTGTATCCTTTCTGGACGCGGCGAAGAAAGGATATTTTTTATGCCAAAAGTAATTGTGCGACTGTTTACCAGCGAGTCGGTATGTGCCGGGCACCCGGACAAAATTTGCGATGCGATTAGTGACGCGATTGTCGACGCAGCGCTCGCGCAAGACCCGAAGTCGCGCACAGGCATAGAGACAGTGGCCGGCGCCAACCAAATAAGTTTGTACGGCGAAATTAAAACTACGGCGAAAATAGACTACGAATCAATTGTACGCGACCTGGTAAAGCGTATGGGTTATACTGTGCCATCCTGGGGATTCAGCCAGGAGTCGATATTTAGTAACGATATCCACGAACAATCGCCGGAAATCGCCATGGGCGTGGACCACGACGGTGCGGGTGATCAGGGCATGATGTTCGGCTATGCTTGCAAAGAAACGCCGGAATTAATGCCATTGCCGATTGCTATGGCACACGCCCTGACCCGCCGCATCGACGAAGCGCGTGAGAAGGGCGAGCTAAAGTGGCTGCGGCCTGATGGCAAAGCCCAGGTAACCGTGCGTTACGAAAACGACAAGCCGGTGGCGGTTGAAAAACTAGTGGCTGCAGTTGCGCACAACGAAGAGACTGCGCCAGAGCAAGTACGCGCCGATGTAATTAAGTATATTTTTGCGCCTGTTTTTGACAAGTATGGCTTTGATTTGCCAAAAGACGAAGACATTATTGTCAACGGTACGGGTTTGTGGCATATTCCTGGCCCCGAATCAGACGCCGGCCTTACCGGCCGTAAGATCGTAGTGGACACTTATGGTGGATACGCCCGCGTTGGCGGCGGCGCTTTTAGCGGCAAAGATCCCAGCAAGGTTGACCGCTCTGGTGCGTATGCCGCTCGCTACATTGCCAAAAATATCGTGGCAGCGGGTTTAGCCGAAAAGTGCGAAGTCGGTTTGGCTTATGTGATCGGTCAACCGCGGCCGCTCATGCAGACCATCGAGACGTTTGGCACGGCAACCGTAAGCGAAGAAGAGCTGCATGCCTTTAAAGACAAGCTTATCGACACCAGCGTAAAAGGAATTGTCGAAAGACTAAACTTGGCGCGCCCTATTTACAGTCAAACCAGCTCCTACGGGCATTTTGGCAAAGAAGATTTGCCTTGGGAACAAATCGTCAAGCTTTAAATATTGACTCGGTATGCCGGAACAAAACCTGGGTGAGGTGTGATATACGGCCGGCGGGGCTGTATATCACCTGGGTCATGTAGCGTTGACATACAAAGCGGCGAGTGAGCGAATCGGCCTGGTTGTCCCGGAGGGGGATTGCTAAATGGTAAGGATTCTAAAGCGGCAATGCGGGAGCGCGAGAAAAACCGGCCTGGCAACTACAGACGTTCTAGAAAAGTTAGGTGTATACACACGTCGTTCTATTCACCCTGACTATAAAGATATTACCAAGCAGGCCGAGTGTTTTATTGCAGGGAGCGGTGCGGCCAATAATAGCTGCTCCTCGGACAAGGTATACGGAGCGGTAATCATAAAAACCATACTGCTAGTGATAGGTATGCACAGTGCCAAGCTCAGCGTTTTCTGGCGCGTCCAATTTGATAAGGGCGGCAACGGTTAAAACGAGCAAAATAAAAAGCACGATTGTGCCGAAAGTTCCTTTCATACGCTTAAGTAGTATAACGCGCTTGTCGAACAAAGGGTACTGTATTCATAACTCTGCAAGGATGTCTCGTGCTTTCGCTGCCTCTGGACTGTTTTTTGCAAGTTCGATAACTTTTTCGGCGTCTTTGCGGGCCTTATTTTCGTCTTGCAGCATCATATGGTAAAAGTGGGCGCGCTCCAAATAGACTTTTGGATCCTGCGGTGCGACATAGGCGGCAGTGTTGTAGTCGGCAAGAGCACCCTCCAGGTCAAACTCCAGGCCCATTTTTAAACGTGCACGGCCTAAGTAAGCATCGGGATGTCTTGGGTTAAATGTTATGGCAGCGTTGTAATCTGCCAGGGCTTCGTCGTACCTTTCTTCTACTGCAAATATGAGACCGCGCATTGCGTATACTTTGCCATTACGGTCGTCCCGTTCGATGGCTTGGTTGAACGCTTCCAATGCCTGGGCGTAGTACTCTTCGCCGTTTAAAAGGTGGATTTGTCCGATAACAACATAGCCGTCCGGCATTTCAGGGTTTAGCTTGATACTGGTCTCTGCATCTGCAGCGGCTTTTTTGATAAGCTCCGTACCCTCGTTTTTAGTAGCTTCATGGACCATAAGCTGGATGCCTTTGGAATACAAGGCCAGACTGCGATTAATGTAGAGGTCAACGTCGGCCGGGTCTACGCTGAGCGCTCTATCAAAATCTTTAATAGCTTTGTCAAATTCTTTGGCTTCAAGATATATTGCCCCCCGGTTGTTATAGGGGTCGATATACCGCGGGTTATACTTGATGGCGGTAGTATAATCGTTAACAGCTTTGACTGTATTGCCCTTGCGCTCGTAGGCAAAGCCGCGTTTAAAGTAGAGGTCTGCCTGGTTGGGCTCAATTTTAATAGCTTTGTCGAATAACTCGATAGCTTGGGTGAATTGATTTTTTTCCGTCAGAAGAACGCCTTTATTGGCAAGGTAATTGACGTTTTTTTTGTCAAGGGCGATAGCTTTGTCAAATTCACGCAGCGCCTCATCCTTTTTATCTTGCATATAGAAAATGACGCCCCGGCCATTGTAAGGGTAGCCATATGGTGCGTCGATGTCTTTTGCCAGTACTATGGCCTTGTCAAAGTCCTTGAGGGCTTCGTCGTACTTTTTAAGGTCGCCGCGCGTTATGCCGCGGCTGATGTAGGCGCCTACGCTGCGGTTATTATGGACGATGGCTTGGGTGTAGTGCGCTTCGGCATCTGCATATTTTTTGGCATCCTTTGCAATATAGCCTAGGGCATGGTGAGCATTGGAGCGCATACTAGAGGTAACACCATTAGCGCGGCTCGCAACAACGGCTTCCAGGTCTTGGCGTCCGTTGTCGAGTTTGTCTTGTATAAGCCAAGTAAGCCCCCGGAAATAAAGGAGAATATCACGCGTCAGCAAAGGAGCGCTGGCCGATTGTGCAAGAGCGGCGGCAAATGAACGTTCTGCTGCTGGCCACTCTTCTTTGTTGATTTGGTTAACGCCTATTAAAAAGGAGCTAAGTTGGATTACGCCGGCATTCATGTGGTCCACAGCCATACCGAAAGTAAGAGTACCCGACGTGGTAATGGTGGTGTCGATCATGCCGCTTAGGATCGATTCACCTGTGGGATTGATTATGACATTTTGGTCAATTGTAACGTCGTGTATAAGGTGGGCGTAGGCAATAATCTGTTTGGGTTCGTCATTATGGTAAAAGCCGCGTATAACCACGTTAGCATGGTGTTGTTTGCCAATACGAGTGGCCTGCTTTTCGCTGGCAATTGTTTCGGGCAGTAATATAACCTGTATATCGGTATGATGCTGGTCGTTTATCATTTTTTCCAGACGCTGGCTAATCATATGCTCTTTGGGGTCGGCGCCGTCAAATTGAGCTATCACAACCGTAAAGACGTTTTTACTATGGAGCCGGTGATAGATGTTAAGCCCTATGCCGCCGCTCACAATAAGTGCGACGATGATAATGAAAATTGCCAAGGACCGTCTTGATGCCAGCTGCTTACGTTTTGTTTTTTTGCGTCGCCGTATGAACAGCCAGATCGCTGCAATGCCGGCCACAACTAATAGAGCAGTTGCAATGTCCATGCCCGCATAGTAGTCGTATATACCCAATTGGGCATAAGCGTTTGCAAAAAAGTCTTGGAACAGGCCGCCTAGACTAAGCAGAAGACCTCCGATAACTGTTGCCAACGTGCCGCTGACAACCAGATCTTTGTTTTTCTTCCAAAATTTGGCCATTACTATCGGCTCACGTCTGTTAGGAGGAAATAGCACACATTTAAATTATACTCATTACTAGAAAAAATTGAGCCCATCTATTTCTGGCGGTAGAAAACCTTTATGGTGTTTGAAGTCTGCCTCCCACTTGTAATTCTTTTGGTAGCCTAGGTCTTTCATGGGTTTTGTGGGGGCGTTTCGCAGATGCAAAGGGACGGGCAGATCGGGGTGTTCCCGAGCGGCGGATTTGGCTTTTGCCATGGCATCTGCCGCGGCGCGCGACTTTGTAGTTTTAGCGAGCACTGCCGCGCAGTGGTATAGATTGTATTCGCATTCCGGCATGCCGATGCGTTCCACGGCCAGAAAGGTTGAGACAGCCAAATTGAGCGCGGCTGGAGCGGCCAGGCCAATGTCTTCGGAGGCGAAAATAACCATGCGCCGGGCTATAAACTTCGGGTCTTCTCCGGCTTGCAGCATGCGGGCCATATAGTACAGCGCGGCCGTCGGATCGCTGCCGCGCAGCGATTTAATAAACGCGCTTATGATGTTGTAGTGCTGTTCGCCTGCTTTGTCGTAACCGGGCACACGTTTTTGTGCTGCCGTGGTAACAACCGCAGGTGTGATCATTTTATCACTCAGCTGCAAAGCAAGCTCAAGATTGCCCAATGCAATGCGGGCATCGCCACCGGAAAGTTCGGCTAACAAATCTATACTTTTGGCTGGTAAACGTTTGGCGTTTAATTGCAGGGCCTTCGCAGCTTTTTTAAGTATAGTCGTGATGTCATCTTTGGTGAGCGGTTCCAAAACGAGTACGTGCGAGCGACTTAAGAGAGGTGTAATAACCTCGAAGCTGGGATTTTCGGTGGTTGCGCCAATCAGCACAAGCGTGCCGTTTTCGACATATGGCAAAAAGGCGTCTTGCTGTGCTTTGTTAAAGCGGTGGATTTCGTCAACGAACAGAATGGTGCGCATGCCTAGGCGCTGGTTGACCTCGGCATCTTCGACAACTTTGCGCACATCTGCCTTGCCGGCGGTAACGGCACTGAGTTCTATAAACTCGGCGCCGGTTTCGCGGGCAATAATGCGCGCTAAAGTTGTTTTGCCGCTGCCCGGCGGACCCCATAGTATCAAGCTGGCTGGCTGCTTGCGTTCAATCATTTGCCGGATAATCTGCCCGTGTTCAATCAAATGCTTCTGACCAATAACTTGGTCGAGTGTCTGTGGTCTCATTTGTTCTGCCAACGGTTCGTGTTTCATACCTTCAGTATAGTATCAGTATCCTTGCTTAGTTTGCAGCGGCAGGGCAGCGGTACAATTAAATTGACATGAGTATGCTGCAGCCGAGAGAAGGGGATCTGTTATCCAACTCGGTCCCGATGTGTGTCTTTGGCAACCCCCAGCCGACCTGCTGCATGTCCCTAACGTGGTACTGCAAGGTATTGGCGGCGATATACTATATAGTGGCTATTTTGATCGTACGCGGCGGGTGCGGTCGGTTTCGTCCTCGATTTCGTGGCCGACAATTTCTTCCAGTAAATCCTCGATGGTAACTATACCGACAAGCTTGTTGTTCTTTTCAATCGGAATAAGATGCACGCCACCGGTTATAAATTTTCTGAACAGTGTGTCCAGGGCTGTTTTGCTGCCGACAATTTCGGTTGGGTGCAAAGGCAGGTCGGCCGTGGCAGTAGCTTGCTCGTCAAAATTGATGTCTACCAGGTCTTTAATAAGCAAAATGCCGTAACAGGTAGTATGCTGCTTGTTAAATACCGGAATGCGGCTCCAGCTTTGCTTTTTGATGTCATTGATTTTACGCGCATCAATAATTTCGTCCGGCTTGAGCCAGTAGACGCTGCGCAACGGGGTCATAATGTCCCGTACACGCTTTTCGCTAAGCTGCAGGGCGCCGCGGATAATTTCTACTTCGTCTTCGTCCAGATCGCTATTGGTGTTGCCTAGGTGCTCGCTGACCATAAGGCCCAGTTCGTGCCGGGTATGCAATTCGGGCCGCGTGCGGCCAAAAAGCTTGTCGAGCAGTAACTGCAGTGGTTTGGCTACGGGGTACGTTACGAATATCATGGCGCGAAGCAGCCAGTATAGCCGGCCGCAGTAAGTGAGCGCGTGGCGCGTAAACAAGGCCTGCGGAACAATTTCGGCAAACACAACGAGCAATAAAGTGCTAATAATACCGGCTACGATGCCGTTAAGCTTGCTGCCCAGCACCAAAGGGGCGGCCGAGGCGGCGGCTACGTTTGTCAGTAGTATCGCGGCCAAGGTAAGGTGCATGTTTTTGCGCAAAGGGAACAGGTGACGAGCATCGCGATTACCAAGCTTGGCCTTGCGCCTCAGGTCAGCCACATTAAGCGACATAAATGCCACGTTCAGCCCGGAACAAACCGCGGCAAACCCAATAAGCTGCAAAACGACAAGAATAAATACGATTGAGTCAAGCACGGCTACTCCCTACGCAACGCTTCGATGGGATTAATGCGTTCGGCTCGTCTGGCCGGGAAATATACTACGGCAACGCCTACGCAGAGCATAAATACAATAGTACCTAAGACAAGAAGGGGCGGCGTAGCAAACAGGTTGAAGCTGTTTTCTACGCCGCGCTGCTGCGCCCAGACATTGAGCAGCAAATTAACGATTTGGCCGCCTATAACCGCTGAAATAATGCCCAGTACCGCACCGATGAACGACAACAGCAGAGCTTCAAAAATAAATAGCTTGCGCATATCGCGGCTGCGGCCGCCAAGGGCTACCATAAGGCCGATTTCTTTTGTTCGTTCAAGTAATGATATTGTCAAGGTGTTGAACATACCCAAAATAGCGACAATCATGCCAATACCGCCAAATCCGGCCAGTACAATATTAAAGAACTTAAATATTTGGTTGATCTGGTCAACCGTATCAATGGGCGAGGTTGTTACAAAGCCCATGCTTTCTATTTGGCGCCTCAGACCGTTCACATTTACACTTTCGTCTGCCTCCAGTTTCAGCTGCGAGTACACCTTTAGCTTGGCCAGTTGGAAAACGTGCATAGGCACAAACACTTCGGAGCCTGAGCCCGACGCAATGACGCCTATAATGGTGAATGTGTCAGCAAGCTCTTTTTTGTCGGTACCGGCATTTGAGAGCGGAATACGGACGGCTATTTGTTTGCCGATAGCCGACTGCTGGTCTTTAATGCCCATGGACTCCATGGCTGCCCGGTTAATAACGATAGATTTATTGTCGTTATTTTTAAGCAGCCGGCCCTGCACGGCGTTTAGGTTGGCTAAGATCTGATAATTTTCGTCAACCCCGTAAATAATACTATCGACTTCGCTGCCTTGCAGTTTTAGGCTGGCGGCATAGGAGTAGGTGGTGCCTACCCGCACGACATGCGGCAGTTTGCGGATTTTTTGGCGCGTATCTTCGTCGAGCTTAAGAATTTTAGAATTAGCCGTTGATACATCGATTGATTTTAAGGATTGGTTGCCAATGACTTCGTTGGTAACCAACCGCTGCAAGCCGATACCGAATGATAAAAGGAAGAAGATAGCGCCAATACCGATAACCACTCCAAAAATCGTCAAAAAAGCACGCAGTTTTTTATGGACGAGATTGCGCCATGCCATATATACAATGACCGAGAGCGGTACGACATTGGGATTATGGAGTTTACTGTGCGGTACTTTCATGTGGATTTCCCTTTTTCGGCATTGTTTGTAGATAACCGGTTAATGCGCGCTTTCATTTCTTCGAGCAACGCGTTGGTGGCCGCTTGGACTGAGTCGTGCTGCAGTTCGCGCGTTTTGCCGTCCTCGATGTGCAGCAGATGGTCGGCTAAAGGTAAATATTCCATGTTGTGAGTCACCAAAATAACCGTGCGCCCGTATTCTTTCTGGAAAGTGCGCAGCAAGTTCATGACCTTATCGCCATTAGTACTGTCCAGGCTGCCGGTCGGCTCGTCGGCGATAATATACAGCGGGCTGCTAGCCAGGGCGCGCGCTATGGCAATGCGTTGCTGTTCGCCGCCGGAAAGCAATACGGGATATTTTTTGGCAAATGTTCCCATGCCTACCTCATCAAGAGCGAACTGTGCCCTCTCCATGGCCTTTTTACGGTTGTAGCCCAGGAAGAATAGCGGCAAAGAAACGTTTTCTACGGCAGTAAGACTTTTTACCCAGTAATTGGTCTGGTACACAATGCCAATACGCGTGGCGCGGAAGAAGGCCAATTCGTCAGGTGCCAGTTTATATATTTCGTGGTCATCAAACAGTACAGTGCCGCTGGTGGGCTTTTGCAGTCCGGTAAGGATATTTAAGAGTGTTGATTTACCACTGCCCGATGGACCATAGATGATGTTAAAGCTGCTCTCAAGAAGCTGAAAGTTACTGTCTTTTAAGGGTTGTATTACCTCGTCGCCAACCTGGAATTCCTGACTGATGTTAATAGCCTTAATGATTACTCGGTTGCTGCCCATGCTAGAACCCGAATATACCTTTCAGTGCTTCCAATACAATAGTTAGCACACTATCCGATGCACGGCCGATAATGGCCGACTGCGCCTCGCCCACCCCGCTGTTACCTGACTTATCTTTGGAAACCGGCTGCAGGCTGTAGACTTTGGAGGTCGGCAGGTCAGACACAATAACAATATGTTCAAAGGCGAGGGCACTATCTTCGGCAGTACGGTTATTAAAGGTAATAGCTTGTGAACCCTCGGCATATGCTACTTGGCTTGTGGAGGGCTCGTCGGTGGTCCAAGATACGACAACCTGGCCTCGCGCTTCAGCGCCGCTGCCCCGGATGGAGGGCTCGACGGTAATATTCGTAATTTTGGGCGGGCGGGTATCGAGCGCGGTATGGAACACTTGGCGGTCTGACGTGGCCAGGTTACCGTCTTTATCGCGCGATTGGGCGATAAGGAAGTATTCGCTGTCGTCTTCTAGGTCGCGGATGATAATCTCGTGTTCTGTAATCAGATCAGACGACTGGATGTCGGCGCCGCTGCTGCCGGTTTTGCCGTATGTTATTGTGCTGGTGCTTGGTACATTGGTCGTCCAGGTGATGCGTTGCGTGCTGGTGGGTTCGCCAGGCACAGGCTGGAAGCGCAAGTTCAAAATGCGTGGCCGGGGCGGCGTGCTAAACGAGAAGACGCTGCTTTCGTAGGCATTGCCTTCGCTGTCGTACGACGTAAGCTTGTAGAAGTATTTTGCACCGTCATCCAAGCCGTTCAGGTCGACGCTATAGGTAGATTCGGCAGTCGATGTATTAATTTTTCGTAAGCCGCCAAAGCCTTCTGACTTGCCATAGAAGACTGCTACCTCGGTGGCGTTTTTAGAAGTAAACTGCAACGTTGCACCGTTTAATGCTATCTTTGTAGTGGAAATTTCTTTCAGAACAGGGGGCGGTGCCGTAGTAAAGGTGAATTCCTGGCTGCTGCCGGTATTGCCGTCTTCGTCCGTCCACTTGGCAACAAAGTAATAGGTGGTACCGGCGCTCAAGTTATCCAGATTAATTTGATGCGCGGTTACTTGAGCGGAGCTGCCAATTTCGGACGGACTGTACTGCCCGCTGGTGGTGCCGATGGCAACTTTGGAGTCGCTGGCGCGGTTAGTGCTCCAGGTAATAGTGGCGCGCTTGGTGGTGATATTGCTCATTTTCGGCTCGGTAACAAGCTCGGCAGGAGAAGTAAATTTGCCTGTTGGGGTCATGTCTACAACCGAGCTAAAGGCGCCGCAGTTCGTGGTGCTGTCGCAGGCACGCACTTTGTAGTAGTACCGTTGCTGCGCAAGTCCGGCATCAATGTAGGTTGTGCTGGAGCTGGAACCGACCTGCGAGAAGGTAATATTGTCGGTGGATCTAAAAATCCGATAACTGGATACACCTGAGCCTTGCGAAGCAGGTACGTCCCAAGTTAGAGCCAGCCGCCAGTTGGAGGTCGATTTAATAGATACGTCAACGATGTCAACATTAAGCGGCACGCCGGGAGCGGTGGTGTTGGCCGTAAAAATGACACTGGCATAGCTGGAATAGTTAATATTTTGGGATTCATCCCGCGCTACTACATAGAACGTGTTTGCGCCTGGCAGTGTGGCATACGGCCCAGAGCCCAGGCTGGTAACACCGGCGGCGGTAAAGGTGCAGGTAGATGGTGTTGGTACGGTATTAATGGTGTAACAGTACGTCAGGTTGTTAGCGCTGCCGACAAATGTGGCTGGCGCACTCCATGAAAAAGCAAAGGCATTGGCGGTATTAACCGGCGGCGTTGCGGCAACATTTTGCGGCTCAGAAGGCGCGCCGCTGGTATTGATCTTTATAGCAGCGGTTACATAGCTGGTTGTTACATTACCCGCGGCATCCCAGGTGCGGAAATACACGGTATTTACACCCTCTACAAGGTCGTCAAAGTCTGGAGGATCTTGGGTAGTGTATGATCCGTCGTTTACGAGCAGGTCGTTCGCGTCGCCGGTACCGGAGTGGCTATCGCCATACCAAGTGCCGCTACCGCCTATACGGTACTGCAGACCGGCCAACCCGGAGTTGCTATCGGACGGCGCATTGCCGCCGACAGTCGGCCAAGTCAGTGTAACCTCTTTATTATTAACAAACCCGGAGGGCGCGGTAATAAAGCCCGGATTGGCAGGTGTGGTGTTATCGAAGCGAAAATGGAACTGGGCTTGGGCGGAGGATATATTGCCGGCGTTGTCGATAGCTTTAAGTGTCAGATAGTATGGCGAATTGCTGGTTGTCAAGGGGCTGGCCAGGTAGCCTGCGGTTGCTAAGTCGAGCGATGTGTCGTCTATAACGAACGGACAGTGCGGGCTGGCATTGACTGGGCTGGTGCCGAGCAATCCTTTGGCACTAGCCGGGTTGGCCGTGTTGTCGGTGCCAAGATATGCGCAGTATCCTTTGATGCCTGATTCGGCATCGGTGGCTGCCGACCAGCTAAAGTAGGGCGAACCGCCATTGGTCCAGGCATTTTGGGCCAGGGCGGAGCCGCCTGCGGCTTTGAGCGCGTTAATACTGACGCTGCCGGCGTTTGGCAGCAGGGTATCGGAGGTAGAAGTCAGGCTGAGGCTGTTGAGTGTTACCTGCTGTGTGCCATTGCCGCTCAAAATTGCCTGCCATTTTATACCGCTAAACGTTACCGGGAAGGTAGCAATGTTGGCGCTCAGCACTGCTGCACTGTTAGCTTGTGCTACCGAGCTGGATGCGGCCCAGGCGCTGCCGTTCCAGTAATGCCAGGTGGTACCTCCATTGTCGGACAGCCGGTAAGTAAGCGTGCCGCCGTTGGCGCTCTCGCCGGTGGTAAAAGTATCCCAATGCCAGACGCCGCTAGTGCGGACAGCATTGGTAAGGGTAATTGCTTGCGGCGTATCGGCGTACGGTTTAGTGGTAAAGCTACTGCGCGCTGTATTGCTGATACGCAGCTCATCAATGGCGCCATCAAAAATAGCCAGAGCCTTGCCGGATTCCCGTCCGCCGTACCCGCTACCAATAAGAAGCGGACGAGTAGTGTCAGGTATAGAAACAGTGACCGCAGCCGAAGCGTCAAGCATGCCATCGATAAATAATTTCATGGTAGAACCGTCGTAGGTAGCTGCGATATGATGCCAAGCCGTATCGAATGAAGCGGTAGTTGATTGCAGAAAGCCGTTATTACCCCAACTGAATATAAGAGCATCCGCGTTGTTTGTAAGGCCGGTGCCAACATATAGTTTGCCCTTGTAGGCGCTGAAGGCCTCGATTTCTTCAATGGTATTTCCCCAGCCGCTGTTTAGGCTTTGACCGCCAATCTTGGTCCAGGCCGATCCGTCATAGCGCCACACTTCGCCGTCTCCTGCGCCATTGCCCAAGCCTACGTAGAGGTCGCCGTTATAAGCGGCTATGGTTTTTACCCTTTCAAACGTGCCCGCCGTCCAACTGTCATTAATGTCGTCACCACCGACTTTGGTCCAGGCCGTACCGTTATATTCCCATAGTTCGGCGTCGTCGGTACTGCTGCCCAGCCCGGCGTACAACTTGCCATTGTATGGAATCATGGTTTCTACCTGCTCGTAATTCGTTGCGTCCCAGCTGCTATTTACCGCATCACCTCCCACCTTTGCCCAGGCTGAACCGTTCCATCGCCAAACCTCAGCTTCGCCGGCAGTCACCCCCAATCCGGCATAAAGCTGGCCGCCATACATAGCGAGCGACGCGACACGGTCAAAGTTGGTCGTCCAGCCGCTGTTTAGGCTGTCCCCGCCAATCTTGGTCCAGCTAGAACCGTTGTAGCGCCACACTTCGGCATCGTTTCCGGATATGCCAATGCCTGCATACAGGAAACCGCCATAGCTGGCAAGCGCGCTAACCTCTTCGTAGTTCACTCCCCAGCTACTGTTAACGCTGTCCCCGCCCACCTGCGTCCAAACGCTGCCGTTCCATTCCCACACTTCGGCATCGTTCGCGGTCGTACCTAAACCAACATACAACCGGTTATTGTAGCTAGCCATGCTAAGGATCTGTTCGTAGGTATTAGCCGTCCAACTGCTATTTACTCCTTGGCCGCCTATAAGCGTCCAACTGGAGCCGTCGTACCGCCACACCTGAGCTGCGCCGGCTGTGTTACCGAGTCCGGCGTACATGTAAGCGCCGACATGCTGCATCACCTGTACGGCGCTTAGTCCAAAATAGCCCCAGCTTTTATTGACATAGTTGCCGCCTATAAGCGTCCAGCTAGTGCCATTCCAGGTATACATCCAACCAGCACCGCCGGCATCCTGTATACCGGCATATAACGTGCCGCTGTCATATAGTAAAGTATTGACTAAATCGCCTGATGCAGTTGCCCAGCTGCTGTTTAAACCATCACCGCCGATTTTAGTCCAGGCTGATCCGTTCCACCGCCACACTTCGCCGTCACCGTCGCTGGTGCCAAGCGCTGTGTATAAATTAGTGCCATCGTACGCAAAGGCGCCGATTTGTTCGTAGGTACCGGCTGTCCAGCTACTGTTGAGTGCGTCCCCGCCGATTTTAGTCCAAACACTGCCGTTCCAGGACCACACATCGGCGTCACCGGCAGTATCGCCAAGCCCGGCATAAAGGCTGCCGCCAAAGTAACGGAGCGAGCGGACCGTTTCTATGGTTGCGTCAAAACCGCTGTTTAAACCATCACCTCCAATCTTAGTCCACGTTGCGCCATTCCACCGCCATATCTCTGCATCACCAGCAGTTAGGCCCAGCCCAGCGTATAAATTGGTGCCATCGTTCGTCAGTGCGCTAACCATTTCGTAGTTGGTCGTCCAGCCGCTGTTTAGGCTGTCCCCGCCAATCTTGGTCCAGCTAGAACCGTTGTAGCGCCACACTTCGGCATCGTTGGCCGAATTGCCAATGCCTGCATACAGATTTCCGCCAAAGTAGTCGAGTGTCCAGACCTGTTCGAATGTATTGACCGCCCAGCTGCCATTGACGCCGTCCCCGCCGATTCGCGTCCAGCTAGTGCCATTGTATCGCCAGACCTCGCCTTCGCCGACGGTGTTACCGAGTCCGGCATACAAATTGGTGCCATCGGTTGTTAACGCAAAGACGCCTTCAAAGGTTTGCGCAGCCCAGCTATTGTTTACCGATGTGGCACCGCCGCCTATAAGTGTCCAGGCACTGCCATCCCACCGCCACACTTCGGCGTCACCGGCATCCATGCCAATGCCAGCATATATATTACTGCCCATCTTTACGGTTGTATTGACTGCGCGTTTGCCGTTTAAGTCCCAGCTGCCGTTTAAGTCATTACCAGCGTTGTCGGACCAGCTTGTGGCGCTACCGTTAGCCAGCTCGTAGGTTACTTTGCCTGTTTCGTTATCGTAGTACAGTTGGTAGTCGCCTTTATCGACAATGCCATGACGTTGCGCGGCGCTGCCGGCCGAAAAGGCACTGTTTAGCTTCGTCCATGCTTCAAGTGTGTTTTGCTGAGTAAGCGACAAAGAGGGGGAGTCGGCCACGCTTACTTGAGAAGAAATACCATTAAAGGCAAGGGCATTGTTTAAATTGCCAGTGCCGAACGTGCCATTACTGACCGCACCGGTGTTGTTGTTGGGCGAGCTGTCTGCGGTGGTTGCACCGCTGGCTTCATCGAAATGAAATAGCGCCATGGTGTTTGCGTCACTGGCATAATTTTGAGCCTTGAGCCTTGCGCTTGTGCCGCTTGTTTCGATGCCGGCATCCATGGTGTAAGGGATGCTGCTACTAAAGTTCCAGGTATCGTTGAGGTCGGGATCGGCATGGACGCTCTGGTATACACCGATCATTAAAAAACCGACTATACACACGCACACGGCCAGCGTACTGCTATGGACATGGGCGTGGTATTTCCAGCCGTGCCACCGGCTGTACCAATGCCACTGTACCGAAAAATACCTATGGGGCCGGTGTGCCGTATGGTGATGGGCAAATTTGTACAAACGTACCAGTTCCTTGGCAGTGCGCCTTAGCGCCTTACGATTGAATCGTAAGCATAGTACTCTATGCGCTTGTCCGGTTTTTTGGGCATGCCTGTAGGCGCGCAAAACGTACGGACGAGCGTCCGCTGCATATGCTCGCATAGCTCGCAGTAACCGGCGCAGTTTGGTTGTTGCGTGTACCCTCATTGGTCCCTGTAGTTAACTTACTATCTACTATATCACGCTATTGCTTGACACGCAGGGGTTTTGCACAAGGGTATGAAGTATAAGCACTTCGCCAAATGAAACTACTAAAACAAAGTGTTATTGTTTTTTTATATCCAGTAGTATCAGCGGGCTTGAAGAAGTAGAGTTAGATAATATGAATGGGAAAAGTATAGACTGTATTAAGTAGTATCATGCAGTTGTGGGGCAGGAGGTGAATATGCTTTCGGAACCACCTTCCTGAGGAATACCATGTGCTAGAGAACATTGTGCAGTTAGATGAGGCTTACTTTCGTAATTGGTGCCTGGTTATGGGCAAGCAGATCGGTAGCCGCAAGTTGGCCTACGATCTCATCTACCAGTCT
>DATFHU010000017.1:0-148359 GCA_035248005.1 Saccharimonadales bacterium (SeqCode) | reverse complement strand
CCTGCGAGGCTGATAAGTTGCTGGTCGTTATTGATAACCTGGACCGCGCTACCGAAGAAAATGCCATACGGATTTTATCCACCATCAAATCATTTTTGGAGTACGACAAATGCCTGTATCTTATACCGTGCGACGAGGCGGCAATGAAGAAACACCTCGCGCGTGTGTTTGGCGAAAGCGACAAGGGCGCAAATGTGAAGAATGCCGACGAATTCTTGCGGAAGTTTTTTAACACCCACCTTAGAATTCCGCAATTCATCGATGCCGACTTGCAGGACTACACCGAAAAGCAACTGCGATTGACTAATTTCCACCATTATGCCCGTATCCAGGACCTGGCAACCGTCATTACTGCGGCATATCGGGAGAACCCTCGGCAGATCAAACAGTTTATTAACATTTTTCTTTCCCATTTTTTGCTGGCGCAAGAGCGGGAGCGAGAGGGTCATTTAAGCAGGGGCGATATTACTAATAACCCGGAATTCTTGGCCAAGATTTTGGTGATTCAACAGCGGTGGCCTGCGGCGTATGTCCTCATCCGAACCGGCAGTTCGCTCGAAGACGCGGCAGACGAAGCCGACTATAGAAACTTTTTAGAGGCTAGCTCTCTTGCGGATGAACCGGCCAACCTCAAAGCGTTTTTGTACTTTAAGCAGTCAAAACGCGCATCAGACCTGCCGCCAGGCTTGGCAGATTTGCTCGAAACGGCTACGCATGACGCTAAATTTGATGATGTCCAGCATTTTATTCATCAGATTCAAGACGTTAAAGACCATACGATGCAGCTTAACAGATTTTTCTTGGAGCTTTTGGAAAATGCCGCTGGCTTAGGTAGACGGCAGCAGCTGGTTAATATCTTAAACTCGCTTGCTCACGTCTGGGCATCCAAAACATTTAAGCTGCAAGATAATCTTATGCGTCATGCTGCTAGGGTCATAAAAAATAAGCTGACCGCCCGCGATCTTTTTGCTGTCGCCGATGACTTCGTTACCGAGCTGCTTGCCGAGATCGGCTCCAAAAGCACTAAGGATATTATTGCGGACAAGTACATGGACGCTATTAAGCTGCTTGGTGATGTGCAACACGGTATACCAAAGGATGATGTAGGCGGTGTTTCGCGGTGTATAAACTTTATCGAAGCCAATGCCGGCCTGTACGACACGCCTGCGAAGCGGCAAAAGTTAAGCCTGTCTTTAGAACGCAGCTCGCAGTTTTTGTCCTTGTCTCAGATTAATCAAAGCAAAAACGTCATAGCATTGTGCGATGCCAGTTTTATACTGCATATCATTAATGGAATTTCACTAAACGATATGCCACGGCGGCACAAGAGCAGGGTAACTTCGAAGTACCGTATAAAATCAGAGATTATCAAGTTTGCATACACTGCAAATCGTGAACGTTACCTCACAACGAATGACGGCCTACTTATAAAGGACTCTTATCTGCAGGCTAGCGCGCCACTGATAGCAGAAGTGTTATCAAAAGCCGCGTCGCCGTACCATTGGTCGGTGTTGCGCGTTTTTGCCGAAGTGTTTTCCGAATATCGTGGTTATATACGGGATGAGGAAACAACGGCTTCACTTATTCAACAGCTCCTAAAAGCTGGCCATGAACTTGAAGAAGGAGAACATACGGCCGATATATTGCAAGTGTTACTGTTGCTGCAAGGGCATGTGAACCAAGAACAAAACGCCAAAATTGAACAGTTTGTCCGTGAATTCGCCGCCAAAAAGGCTTCCAATACGTACCTATTATTAAGTCACCCTTCCCTTGATTCGGACCGAATGTTTGAGCTGATATACCCTGCTCTTTTGGATACTGTCTTTAAGGAAGCCGCCTTTGTAAGTGTTATTTGGAACTATGGCAACGAGGCCAAGCAGCTCAACCTTATCAGAAAGTTACTGACGGAGGGGGCGGGCTATGACGGAGGGTTGCGTTTAGTAGAACAGCATCTTGAAGCCGGGGATTTGCCAAACAAAGCCGAAGTCTCGAGCCTGCTATTACAAGGTGCTCGGCAGGAGCATCCAAAAAACAGAGGATATTACTATAAGTTGCTCTTAAGGCTGCCGCTTCCCGGCCGTGAACAAAAGATCGAGTTTGCAAATCAGCTTGCAAATTTAGCTATGCACGATGAACGTGAATTCCAGGTTAGGGCGCACAAATGGATACAGGAGAGCGGCGCGCTTTTATCAAAAGGGCTGCGCCGCACCATTTGTTTTAAAATCATTGGCTGGCTCGAAAAACAGGGAACACTTAATCGTCAATATCTAAACGCGATTAATAT
Source organism: Saccharimonadales bacterium (SeqCode) (assembly GCA_035248005.1). Classification (GTDB taxonomy): domain Bacteria; phylum Patescibacteriota; class Saccharimonadia; order Saccharimonadales; family UBA4665; genus PMNU01. The sequence continues at coordinate 146,075 of DATFHU010000017.1, read as the reverse complement.
TTGCTTAGACGATCTAAACACGCTTGTTCGCTCCGACAGGCAGCGGCTCTATACGGTTATTTTTGACCAGTGGCTTGTAGAAGAGGAAGATAGTCAGGAGGTGCGTCGTGCGGCCACTGACCTGCGGATTAAGACGGTGCCATTAGCTGAGCTAAAGGGGTACTTAGCCCGCGTTGAAGAGTGGAGCAATTATTATCCAACGGCGAGCGAACTGCTTTTTCTCAAGAAACACTGGGAGGCTACTGCAAAGCGCTAATGCTAGCCTTTGAACGGGTATAATACATATATGGCCGAGCAAACCCTAAAGCGGAACCTGTCGCTCCCTCTAATCACCTTATATGGACTAGGTAATATTTTAGGGGCAGGGATATATGTGTTAGTGGGCAAGGTAGCCGGTTATTCAGGTGAAAACACCATACTGGCTTTTTTGGTGGCTATGGTCATAGCCGGTCTAACCGCATTTTCGTACATGGAGCTTTCCAGCCGCTACCCGCAGAGTGCCAGCGTTTCGGTATATTTGCATAAAGCGTTCGGCAAAAAGCTTCTTTCTACGATAGTTGGTTTGGCCTTGGTGCTGGGCGGTATTGCCTCTGCCGCCGCTCTGACACAGGGTTTTGCCGGTTATCTTGGCAGTATTTTTTCTGTTCCCGAATTGCTTGCCAGTATTGGTTTGCTCGTTTTCTTGGCGCTGGTTGCTGCAAAAGGCATTGGCGAATCGGCTAAGTTCGCAGCCATTTTTACTGTAGTGGAAGTGGTAGGGCTGCTTATGATAATTTGGGCAGGCCGCAATCAAGTCACTATGAGTGAGTTTATATCTTCGTTCAGTATTGACCCGGCTATCGGTATAAGCGGTGTATTGTTTGGGGCTTTTCTGGCCTTTTATGCCTTTATTGGTTTTGAAGATATGGTTAATGTCGTAGAAGAGGTTAAAAAACCGCGCATAACCATGCCTTTGGCTATACTACTGTCGCTTGTGGCCGCTACGGTGTTGTACCTGTTGGTTGTACTGGTAAGTATGGCGGCGGTGTCCCCCGCCCAGTTGGCAGCAAGCGATGCCCCTTTAAGTTTGGTGTTTAGTAAGGTTAGCAATATAGATCCGCTTTACATAAGTGTTATAGGTATTGCCGCTACCGTAAACGGCGTGCTTGTGCAAATTATTATGGGATCGCGCATATTATACGGGCTCTCTAAGCAAGGTTGGATTCATGCCCGTTTTTCTGCGGTGCATGCCAAGTACGGAACTCCGATTATGGCAACGGCAGTAGTGACTGCTGCTATGATTACCGGCACATTACTTTTAAATATTGTGTCTCTAGCGCAAGCCACCAGCTACTTGATATTAATTGTATTTACCCTGGTGAACGTATCGCTTATTGTTATGAAACGCCGCGACACCACACCTAAAGCCGGTATTAATGTGCCGTTTGCGATACCAGTATTAGGTGCCCTTAGCTGCATAGGCGTTGTTGGCTATCAATTGCTAGGTGCGGGCTGAGAGTTGTCGCTCGCTTCAGTGTTTTGCCGCCTGGGTAACTGTAAGCTTCGCGTGTAGGTCGTGCCTGGTCTGAGGCCGTAATTTTTCTGATCGCTACGATGGTAGCTTATCTGATACATACGGCAGGCGCTATATAGGAATCTAACCATGCCATTCTTAAGTTCACCGTATAGGGGTATAGTAAAGCGCATGATTGAAACTATTGGCATTGTGGGTGGCGGACAACTGGGCAGAATGTTAACCGAGGCGGCAACGCCCTTGGGATATGCCGTGGAAGTTATTGATCCGGTAAGTAAATGCCCGGCTGCACAAGTAGGTGCGCGCGTACTGCGGGCAGAGTTGACCGATACCCAGGCGATCCAGCAACTAGCGGATCGTTCTGGTGTACTGACTTGGGAAATAGAGCATATTCCCGCTCATTTTTTGCAAGGGCTTGACGAGCAGGGCTATGATATCCAGCCTTCGCCGTCCACTCTGGCAATTATTCAGGATAAGCTCAGGCAAAAACAGTTTTTACGCGCCAATGGTATTCCCGTGGCGCCTTTTGCTGAAGTACTAGATAAGAAGGTGCTTCGGAGTGGCGGCCCGTATGTGGTCAAAAGTCGCAGAGGAGGGTACGATGGCCGTGGCAGCTTGAGTATGGATAGGCTGGATAAAACCGTTATTGGCAATTTTTTTGGCAAGCAAGCAGTCTACATAGAACGAAAGCTAGCCTTCCAAAAAGAGTTATCGGTAGTGGCTGCTCGGGATCTGCGGGGCAATGTCGCTATGTACCCCGTAGTGGAAACGATTCATGAGGATAATATATGCAAGTTAGTGTTGGCTCCCGCACACATCGAGCCGACTATACTTCGACAAGTGACGGCTACAGCCCATAAGACCATGCGCTGCCTTAAGGGGGCTGGCGTATTTGCCATAGAAATGTTTGTAGTGGACGACAAAGTAGTCGTAAATGAAATTGCGCCTCGTGTGCACAATTCCGGTCATCATACTATTGAGGCGTGTGAAACATCGCAATTCGAACAGCATATCCGTGCCATTACTGGCATGCCGCTTGGATCGACCGTCATGCGCGCTCCGGCTGCGGCAATGATTAATATACTCGGCCGCCGCAAGGAGCCGTTATTAAGGAAAGGGTTAGATGGAGTCCTTGCCTTGCCGGATACACACCCGCATTTTTATGGCAAAGACCCAAGGCCAGGTCGTAAGGTAGGCCATATTACAGTGCTTGGCGCTTCGGTAAGCCAGGCTAGAGAGAGGGCCGAATTGGCACGCAGTAAGTTATCGATATAGTGTACGTTATCTTACACCGCCTGCTTGCTAGGGCGTGTTAGTATGCTTGCAGTGAGAAACTACGCTGAGATGCGTAAGGATATTTTTGTGAACTCAAAGTTGCATTGGTTTTCAGCCCCAACCCCCAAACACGTCGTGCATTTTTACCCGCACGAAACGGATTTGTTTGCGTCCCTTAATCAATACATCGGCGCTGGGCTCGTAAAAGGGGAAACCTGTATCGTGGTGGCCACGGGCGACCATTTGCGTCATTTAGACGTTTGGCTTGCAAGCAACAGTATAGATATTACGCTTGCACGCAAAACTGGCCAGTATGTGACGCTTGATGCTACCCGCACGCTTAGCAGCTTTATGGAAGGCGATTTACCGGACCGTGACCGTTTTTTTGAGGTGGTTGGTAGCGCAGTGGCGAAAGCTGCCGCTAAAGGACAGCCGATCCGTGCCTTTGGCGAAATGGTGGCGTTGCTTTGGAAAGACGGTAATAAAGACGCCGTAATCCGGTTGGAAACGCTATGGAATGGGCTTGCAGAGGTATATACGATTTCGCTCTATTGCGCTTATCCCGATCTCCATTTTATTATGGATAAAGATGCGCGTAGTGAAATTCGGACATGCCATAACGTTCAACTTCAAAGATAGATTGATACGTTACGACGGTAAGGGGGTGGTATGGGACTTGGCCACGCTATAAAAGAACAGGCGCCGCACAGCCATTTTTGTGCTTTTTACGATACACAAACGCAACGTTTGCGGCTTTTGGCCGAATATTATAAAGTCGGCCTGGCGCGTAATGAGCGGTGCATTTTTGTAACCGACCAAGACCCAGCCGAACTTACCATGCTTTTAAAACGGTACGGACTGGACATTAAAGCGGCTTTGTCAGGCGGTGAGTTTCAGATTTTTTCGGCCACAGACACCTACTTGCCCGGTGGCGTTTTTAACGCCCAAAAGATGCTGGATAATTTAAAGGACTTTGTAAAAAAGGCGTTAGAATTGCAGTTTGCGGGCGTACGCGGCGGGGGTGATATGGATTGGCTTGCCAAGGACGTGCCGGGCAGGCAGGATATCAGCGATTACGAGGCCGAGATTAACCGATTTATTGGTCAAAATAACTTTACTGGGCTGTGCCTTTTCCCTGCGGACATGTCCGATGTAACGTTAACAAAAGCAATAATTAAGACTCACCAAGAGATATTGCGCAACGATACCTTGTATCCGAATTTGTACTATAGCCCACCCGAGGAGTTTTTTCGGCCCGCTTCAAATATACCCGAAGAAATCCAACGGTGGCTTGATTACATGGACAAAGTAGAGGCTAGATTGCCTAAGCGTAGTCGTAGCCGCGTGTTGAAGCAGGCGGACGCGGTGGTGGCAGAGCTACTTACGGCCCGTTTTTAACCGCTGTATATAAAAACACCCCGGCTTTATGCAAGCCGAGATGTTTTGTTGTTTTTAGCAGTCTGTTTAGCTGCGGCCATTGCGGCGCTTTGTGAATACGAAGTGCGCAAGGGTGCCTAAGACAGTAGTACCGGCAAATATGCCTGCCAGGCTGCCAGAGCCGGTGTGAGGCAGTTCGGTAGTGGCAGAGGAGATTTGCGGCGTAGAAGTCTTGAGGGTTTCGGTCGTCTTTGGCGTGTCTTCCTTACACTCCTTTGTGCCGCCGTGCAATGAACCCATCATGCGGCCTTGTTTGTACACTGGGCCGCCGTCTTTGCCTGTCGGCTTGCTGCCGCGAACCAAGTCTACCTGGTAGTAACATTTCGGCAACTCAACGGTCAGCGTGTGTTTGCCCGTGCCAAAAGTACCGGTTACATGTTTGTATAGCTTTTGTTGACCGTACGGACGGCCCTTTTCGGCATTCGGTGCTTGCCACGAAGCCAGAGTAACGTCTTGCTTACAACCGCTCTTGCCGGTTACTTCAAAGGTAGCCGATATGGTGCCATTGCTGCTCAAGACAAAACGGCTGTCGGCATTACCGGCGGTATTCTTTTTGCCAATGGATTTAACGGCACAGGTGGTTGTATTGTTTGTTGCATTAACTGGGGTGGTAGTCGTAACGGCTGCACCCAGGGTTACTACAATAACAGCAGTAATAAAGTAAAGCTTATTCATAATAATACTCCTCCCCGTCTTTCAAACGGAATGACAGTCATAATACAATAAAAATATATAAAATTCGACTAACTAATGGTTTTGGTTCGCTTGTTGGGACGGGCTATAACTTCACACCACCCAGACGCAAGATCTGCCTCTTCGTCCGGCATGCCTAGAACTGGTTTTCTAATAAGCCCTTCCCAGGCCATGCGATCAATAAGCCTTGAAGCCATCTCGTCATCTACTTTTAGTCTTCTGGCAAGTAACCCCGGGCTTACTCCAACACTACATGCACTAAGATACCCAACCGCATTGGCATATACTTTTGGGGGTACGGCCGGAGGCGGCATTTCTGGTCCAGGGTATATAGGCACAAGGGGCGGCACACCATTATCATAAGCATTGGTTTCACCATCACCTGTTACAGGCAAGGGTGTAACTTCAGTGAAATACATTCTAATATGAAAACATATTTATATTTTGTATGCAATACCTCCCGGCTCTGTAAAATCTAAAACACTTACGCACCCAGTCAGGTAGCGTTTGTATTATTTTAATGCTGCGACGTTAAAGTGCTTATGGTACTATGGCAATCGGCATTAGAGATCTAAAACAAACATATACATTGAAATGTCTTTCCTTAAGAAGTATTTTCCTGCGCCCGAAACATGGCATACGCTGCCGCCGTTATCGCCGGCAGAGCATAGAAGGCGTACACGTATCTTGGCGGCAGTGTATGTCGCGTATTCTGCATGCGTATCTTTGGCGGGGCTTGAGATTGCTGGCAAGATCTCGTTTTATGCTACAGATAACTGGAAGCCTGTTCCTTGCGATATAGGTACGCCCTTAATGCAAAAAGGAAAAGCCCTTTTCGTCCCTAAGGTCAAGGCTGCGGCGCCAGGCAGCCATCTGTCGGCTAAGTCGGCGGCATTTGGGATTTTGGAGCGTACTATATACGCCAGGCAAAGCCAGCTAGTTATAGGGCACGGAAATGGAGAGGTTGCACTGCTTACTCGCGACGTATCGACTGCGGATCGCACCTATGTATTTGATAAGCCTGCCGACGGCAGGCATACTTATAAGCTATATTGGCTTACGGAAACAGTTGATCGTATGTCTGGACCTTTATTGGTTACAGAATCACCAGGCAATGTCATAGACCCATGCGGTCAGGTTGTTATTACTGCTTATAACGGCCTTGTTCGCGCGGTTGACGTGGCGTAGGTACCGAGGTTCCCTATGCATGCCTTTGGTATGATAAAAACATAAACCGAAGGAGGTATGGCATGGGCGCGAGTACAAAATGGGATTTTTCCGGACTAAGAGCACTATTTTTAAACTGCACACTCAAAAAAAGCCCGGAAAAAAGCAACACCGAAGGCTTATTGAACGTAAGCAAGCAGATCATGGAAAAGCATGGCGTAAAGACCGAAGTAATCCGGCCCGTAGACCATGATATCGCTGTTGGCGTGTACCCAGACATGCGAAAATATGGCTGGAAAACTGACGAATGGCCGGAGCTGTATAAAAAAGTGGAGACAGCAGATATATTGGTGTTGGCCGGCCCGATTTGGCTGGGTGATAACAGTTCGGTTATGAAGCATCTTATTGAGCGGTTGTACGGTAACTCTGGCGAACTGAACAAAAAGGGGCAATACGCTTACTATGGCAAGGTGGGCGGCTGCATTATTACCGGCAACGAAGATGGCGGCAAGCACTGTTCGATGAACGTGCTGTACAGTTTGCAGCATTTGGGTTGCGCCATCCCGCCGCAAGCCGATACATATTGGGTGGGTCAGGCCGGTCCTGGCCCCAGCTATTTAGATAAGGAATCGGGCGGGCCGGAAAACGATTTTACCAATCGCAATACCACGTTTATGACGTGGAATCTAATGCATCTGGCAAAGATGCTAAAAGATGCTGGCGGCTTTCCGGCTCGGGGCAACCAGCGTAGCGAGTGGGATGCCGGCACCCGTTTCGATTTTGAGAATCCTGAATATCGTTAGCGTTTTTGGTGTGAGAAAGTTAATTGTCCCTTACTGCTAAACGCCCATACTGCAAAGTGCTGTTATGGTAAGTAACAGCAAGGAAGGGATTGGTATGCGGTATCGTGAACTTATAAAAAAAGTACAAGATTACTCGGGCTTTTCCGACACCGAGTCGGAAGAAGCGCTGCAGCTTATGGTGGAGAGCGTTGCAGTGCATCTTACCGAGGGTGAGCGTAAAGGCTTTGCCAATCAACTGCCAACAGAGCTCCAGGATATTGCTTTAACTGTATTACCAACGGACATAACCGCAAACGAGGATATTATTCAGCAGTTTATGGACTTGCAAGATATAGACGAAGGTCACGCGAAAACTCAAATTAAGGCGGCGTGGCAGGCACTTAAACAGGCTATTAGCGGGCGAGAAATAGAAGACATAAAAGCGCAGATGCCCGGCAAGGCGGTTGCTTTAATGCAATAACAGATTGCTACTGCCCGCTGCGTGTTGTGGGTGCCTGTTAAAGCCTGCTATTATTGCTTGAGTAACTGTAAAAGGACGTGCCACACGTGAAGAAAAAACTGGCAAAGGTATACAACAAAGACGGGCAGGACCGTTTGCTGCCAAAGCTCAGTTTATTTATATTCGACCGTGCGCGTTTGGCTGCTATTTTATGGATCGGGCTGACGCTTTTTGGCGTTATTAGTTATACCAGTCTTTTGAAGCGCGAAGGGTTTCCGAGCGTTAACTTTCCTTTTTCGGTTATTGGCGGCGCGTATTTAGTGAGTGACCCGGCGCGGGTAGATAAAGAGGTTGCCAAGCCAATTAGCGATATCGTTCTAAAAGACAATCGGGTCAAGAGCGTCCAGTCGCAAGCCCAAGGCGTTGCTTATTCCATTGCTATTCAATATCAAGAAGGAACAGATGCTACCCAGGCCGGCAAAGAGCTTGAGAAACGAATACAAGATGCCGGCGTCCTGCCTAAACAGGCGGTAATGAAGGTCGAAACACCCAAGTTCGGCTTTACGGAACGTGGCGATGACGGCGCCATTTCGGTATATGCCAAAGAAAAGAGCGTATCAGCCCAGGAGTTAACGGTCGAAGCCGAAAGAGTTGCACGTTATATAGAGGATAAAAGGCTTGCTAACCTCGAATCTATTTCGGTAATCGATCCGTTTGTAGAGGGAGTCGATCCTGCTACCGGCAAAATGGCTACCCGGCAAACCAAGTTTGACCGCTACGGAGAACGCACCGGCAACGCTAATAAGTTTTACGATTCGGCCTCGGTCGGATTTATGCAAAAGGACGGCACGGATGTTATTGAGCTGAACGATCAGATCGAGGCAGCGGTTGCCGAGTATAATACCAAAAATCCGGACGCCCGGTTCAGCTCGGTGGTCAGTGCCACCTATGCTCATGACATCAAAGATCAAATGAGCGAATTACAGCGGGCGCTTTTGGAAGGCTTGCTGGCAGTACTATTAATCGGATCGATCATTATTGCTATCCGGGCTTCGATTATTACGGTTATTTCTATGCTGACAGTGCTGGCTATTACTATTGGCATATTGTACGCGACAGGGTATACGCTTAATACGATTACGCTGTTTTCGCTCATTCTGTGTTTGGGATTAATTGTGGATGACACTATTATCATGGTGGAAGCCATTGATGCTGAGCGTCGCCGGCGTAAAGAACCGCGAGAAACCGTGGAAGTTGCGACGCGCAAAGTCAGCCGCGCTATGGTCGCTGCTACGACAACGGCGGCATTAAGCTTTGCGCCTTTGCTATTTGTCAGCGGTATTTTGGGCAGCTTTATACGGGCTATACCGGTAACGGTCATTACCAGCCTAGTTGTCAGCCTGTTTGTGGCGTTGATTTTTATACCCTTATTCGCGCGGTACTTGCTACTGGGCAAGAAACAAATGGGTGCCGAGAATGTTCGCGAACCGGCAGCCCGGGTCGAAGCTAAAATAGCGGCATTCATTGGGAAACCCATGCTGTGGGCCCGCCATTCCAAGAAAAAACTGTTCGCCGTGGGTATCTCTGCCGTACTGGTGGGGCTAGCATTTATTGCTGCCGCGTTGTTTTTGTTTCAAAAAGTCACTTTTAATATTTTTCCGCCCAGCAAAGATTCGAACGGCTTGGTAATGCAAATGACATTTACGCCAGGCACAACCATAGAACAGGCCGAACGGCTTGCCGACCGTGCTGATGCTATCATGGCCGACAATTTGGGCAAAAATTTCAAAACAGCATCGTACTATTCGAACACGAGCGCTCAGCAAGCCACCATGACAGCGTATATTATCTCGTACCAAAAAAGAGACATAACCTCAGCTCAGCTGGAAAAACAACTCGAAGAAAAGTTTAAAAACTTTGAAGGGGCAAGGGTGCACGTAAACCAGCTGGATGTGGGCCCGCCACCAGCAGCCTTTAGTGTGCGTATTCAAACCGATAACCGGGAAGCAGCCTTGCGCTTGGCCGAAGATATAAACAAGTTTATGACCGGCCGGGAGCTCACCCGGCTAAGCGGCGAAAAGGCAAGGATTACCGAAACAAGCGTGTCAGATCCGGGTACGTATGTGCGTGATAACGGTGCGGCGTATGTGTCGGTTACAGCTACCTTTGACGCCACCGACACGACAGCGCTCGTAGGGCTGGCCCAGGCAGCTGTCGAAAAGGAATTTACAGCCGAAAGGCTCAAGGCATACGGCCTAAACGAAGAGGCGCTAAAGTATGACTTTGGCCAAGAAGAAGAAAACCAAGAATCGTTTGCCACCCTCGCTCTTGCCTTTCCGATTTTGCTGTTTGTTATGTATCTGCTGCTTGCTTTGCAGTTCCGTTCGCTTTCGCAGCCCTTATTAATTTTTATGGCTATTCCGTTTAGCCTCTTCGGTATTACGCTGGGGTTGTATTTTTCCAATAATGCCTTCAGTTTCTTTGCTATGCTCGGGTTCTTTGCGCTTATTGGTTTGAGCCTTAAAAATACGATTTTACTTACCGATTATGCCAATCAGCTGCGGCGCAAAGGCACTCCGGCAGTGGAAGCAGCAGTGGGCGCATTAGGCGAACGCTTCCGTCCTCTCGTAGCTACCAGCCTTACGGCGGTCGCATCGCTTATACCCTTGGCTTTGGCTAGTCCGTTCTGGGAAGGATTGACTGTTGTGCTAATATGCGGACTGCTTTCGAGCACCTTTTTGGTTATTACTGTATTTCCATATTACTACCTGGGCGCGGAATATCTGCGGCTTCGGGTGAGCCGTAAAGCATGTTTGCTTTGGCTTGGCCTGACAATCACAATATCAGCCGGACTTATTAAAGCGGGCGTAAAACCATTGGTTATTCCGTTGATTGCGCTCGGTGTGCTGACCGTGCAAATAGTTATTAGTAAGCTTTTACGAAAAAAACAGAAAAAACAATAGCGCTTCCGGCCCTGCCGTCCGTTTTTAGAGGTGAAATAATTTATAGCTCACCCGCCCATTGACGCCGACAATACCTACTTAGGGAGGAGATCCCGGGAAGGAGGTGAACGTGCGCGGCAGTGGTGATATTAAGTTACTTATTTCGTGGCTCAATGACGCCTATGCCATGGAACAGGCGCAACTGAAAGCTTTGAAGCGCTACATACAAGATTACGAAGCATATCCGGATATTCAAGGGCAGCTTGAAGCGCACATAGAAGAGACAGAGCAGCAGCTGGAAGATATGCAAACCTGTATTGATCATGTGGGTGGCAAGGTGTCAACCGTAAAGTCGTGGCTGGGCAGTATAACCGGTACGGTGCAGGGGCTAGAAACAGCACCATTTAAAGACGAAACCGTAAAAAACATGCTCATGCTGCATGCTGCCGAGCATTTTGAGCACGCTTGCTATGTGGCCCTGGGCGAGGGTGCCAGGGCCCTGGGCCAGGTAGAAATTGCAGAAGTATGTGACCGTATTGCAGACGAAGAGCGGCGGACGGCAGACTGGGCGCTCGGTCATCTGCCAAAGCTAGTGCAAGCCACAGTAACTAATGGTAAACCAGATCAACCATAGGAGTACGAGATGAACAAAAGCCAGACAGACCGGCCAGATTCGATACCGCCGCAGCAGCAAGACCAGCGGCCGGGGCGGGAAGAGCTTATGCACCCTAAACCTCAGGCGGAAAACCTCGAACACAAGGGAAGTGATAAACTAAAAGGCAGGGTCGCGCTTATTACCGGAGGCGACAGCGGTATTGGCCGGGCGGTGGCTGCTGCATTTGCGAAAGAAGGCGCAGATATAATAATTAACTATTTGGAGGAGTATAAAGATGCGGAAGATATTAAGCGGATGGTTGAGGCGCATGGCAGCCGGTGTATTGCTATCGCTGGGGATGTGGGCGATGAAGCGTTTTGTAAGTCGCTTGTTAATAAAACGATAGATACATTCGGTAGGCTAGATATTCTGGTGAATAATGCAGCAGAACAACACCCGCAAGAAGGGTTGGAGCATATTACGGCTAAGCAGCTGCAGCGCACCTTTCAAACCAATATTTTTTCGATGTTTTATTTATGCAAGGCGGCGTTGCCGCATTTGCATAAAGGCAGTGTCATTGTAAATTGTGCGTCGGTGACCGCTTACAAAGGAAACCCGATATTACTGGATTATTCTGCCACTAAAGGTGCTATAGTAGCCTTTACCAGGTCGCTTGCGCTGTCGCTAGCCACCAGGGATATACGCGTCAATGCGGTAGCGCCCGGCCCTATCTGGACGCCGCTTATTCCTTCGACCTTTTCCAAAAAGCACGTTGGCGAGTTTGGCAAAGACACGCCTATGGGACGCCCTGGCCAGCCAGACGAAGTAGCTATGGCTTTTTTGTTTTTGGCTTCCAGCGACGCAAGCTATATTACCGGCCAAACTATCCATGTAAACGGCGGCTCGATTGTAAATGCGTAAAAGATACTTCGCTACTGATACACCGCAGGCCAAGGCTTGGGTAATTAGCGTGAGCTAACGGACGGAATAGTCGTAAGCAACAATATTTGGCAACGTAAGTAAGGCGCCAGCTGTTACTGGGTAGCTTGCGATCGTTTTGTGTCCGTTTTTGGCAGGAGATGCATACAGGTCGGGCAGGTCCCGGGGCACATTAGTTCTTCTAAAACTACCGTCGTTCTCTATAATATGTTCGAACCCGACGATTACATTAGGATTTGCACGCATGTTCCTTAAGACATTAACATGTGCCAGAAGCGTCCCGGGGTCGTCTTTTCCCTGTTGCCTCCACGCGGCAACACCTAAGTCATACCGGTCATTAACACCAAAGCCGCCATGCAACACTCGTTCTAAATGCATATTAAAGCCCGAGATAGTATTCCAAAGACCGGCAGCAGGATTGCCGGAAGCTCTGACCAGCAACCTACCGCCACCCCGTTCAGTGGGAAGTATGGGGCGGCAACTGACTGACGGGTTGTCGTCGGTAAGAGAAAAGCAGGTTAAAGGTACGGTCGGCTCAAACCTTTCACGTTGTATTACACTGCCTATAGAAAGGTACCGGGGCTGCATACCGCCAGGAGTCTCTATTCGCTGGGTAAGGATAAGGCGAGCAGCCTTAAGCGGATGCATGCGGTACTCGCCTGCTTCGTTGGCGATTTGCTTTACTTGGTCGACGCTTAAGGGGTGAATTTCTGGAGTAACTGCTATGGTTTGTTTCATGTCTTTGGCCTCCTATGCTACCGTATACAACTATATAGTATCAATCGTGCCGATAGGTATCTTCCGCGGAAAGCGCAGAGAAATATTTGACCGGAATTGATACTGGTATGGTATATCATACTATGCCCGAAGCCCGAAACAAGGAGGTTTTATAGAGACCGGCTTGAAAACTACGCGCAAGCGAACTGCCGGTTTTAAAAGTTTTGCCAACGATGCGAGTGTACCGAGATTCGCCGCCTTAATGGATGGTTGCAGTGGTGCCAATATCGCTGAAATTATACGCCGCCTTGCTTTCGAAAGGCGCTGCAAGACGCTCCCTAGAAGACTGTCTTCTAACAGAGGGAGAAGGCGTCAGTCCTTAGAACAAGTGTTTAAGGCGGTCTTTCCAGGTGACTTGGTGGGCTCCCATGCAGGCTGCGGGATCGGCTGCATGATTGTGCTCTTGGGCGTTGTTGGCGATGGCCTTCATACGTTTTTGCAGCGTGACTTCGCTGGTGGTACCGAAATCTATAAGCAGGCGATCGCCGCTTTGAATCGTTTCGTTAGAGATATCATCCATGGGCCTGCCATTTAGCAAAAAGGCAACCTTGTTTTCTTCATCCGCCACATACATTTCGGTCGGAGTTTTAATGTAGTCGCGCCCCACGCTCCATCGCAGATTTTGGAAGAAATGACCCCAGGTAGCAGCGTAATCGTGCACATGCACGACATCGCTCACATTATCATGCATGTGCACTCGCTGCGGCGGCGTAATGTCTTTGCCGGCGGCACAGCTGCCGCTGACTTCTTCGTAATATCCTGGTCCTTCAAATGTTTCGCGCTCGCCATTTATGTAAAGCGCAAAGTTAGCATGGTAATGCGGCATGTCCGGGTGGTATGTAAAAAACCGAATGCCCAATACGATAATACCGCCTATTATTATGCCTATGATTCCCGCGCTAACAGCGTGTTTGCTAATTTTCATACTGTCTCCCAATCGTCTTTCTATTAAACATGGTTATGCCAGATGTGCCAAGAGGTATAGGTTGGTTTGCGGTAGACAATCTAATTCTACAAGTGTCTGTTCCGTTTTAGTTTAGCGTGTCCCAAGAAAACAGGATTGCCAAAAAAGGGAAGTTGTGCTACCATGGTAAAACATTGTTTTTAATGAATCCGAGTTTAGTTTAGTGCAATTGCTCAGGTTTCATTCCAGGCAATTCAATAGCAACTAAACAAATGAGGATTCTTTTTTATGCCTTATAATTCACGAACTGCAGGGCGCAAATACGGCGTCCGTACTGCCTACCATGCTGTGCCCAAGCGGCGCTCACAGCGGTCAAAAGGACCGAAGAAGGATTATATCCATCCATCTAGGTTCGTCAAAACAGCTACGCCTATCGAAGATGTAGTGTATGCGCCCACGCATCGTTTTGACGATTTTGCGGTACACCCTTTGCTGCAGCGCAATATTGCTGCCAAGGGTTTTGAAAAACCATCGCCCGTTCAAGATCAAGCTATTCCATTTGGTCTTGAAGGCCGTGATGTCATTGGTATTGCCAATACCGGCACTGGCAAAACCGTAGCCTTTGCCGTGCCGGTGCTCAACCGGTTGTTAGAGAGCAATGGCGCGGGAGTGCTGGTGATTGCGCCGACCCGTGAACTGGCGCAGCAGATTGAGGACGAGTTTCGAGCCCTTGCGCGGCAGAGCGGGCTGTACGGCGCTTTGCTTATCGGCGGAACTACCATGGGACCGCAACTGCGCGATCTGCGCGCAAAGCCGCAGATTATCATCGGAACGCCAGGCCGTATAAAGGATCATCTAGAGCGCGGCTCGCTTGATCTTACTGGTTGCGACATGGTTGTATTGGACGAGGTCGACCGCATGCTCGACATGGGTTTTGTCGAAGATGTCAGCGACATTTTGGGCAAGTTGGCAAGCGAGCGGCAGTCGTTCTTTTTCTCGGCCACTATGGACCGCAAGGTGCGCGATTTGATTACCTTTTTTTCGAACGACCCAGTAACCGTTTCGGTAAGCAATGGTGCTACAACCGATAATGTGCACCAGGATATTGTGTGTTATGAAAGTCCGCGCGATAAAATGGAACAGTTGCATCTTCTGCTTAATAAAAATATTGACAAAGCCATTATATTTGACGACACTCAGCGCGACGTCGAACGGCTTGCAAACGACCTTATTGCCCGCGGTTTTAAGGCCGATGCCATCCACGGCGGTAAAAGCCAAAACCAGCGTCAGCGCGCCCTGAATCGTTTTAAGAAAAGCGAGATTACCATTTTGGTGGCAACCGATGTTGCTGCGCGCGGCATCGATGTTGCCGACATCACGCACGTTATTAATTATTCGACGCCTCAGAACTTCGAAACCTACACTCACCGTATCGGCCGGGCGGGCCGGGCGGGCCGGATTGGTCACGCTTTGACATTCATAACAGAATAGTGCTCGTCTATTAACCAGTTAAAGAACGGTCGGGGTAACATTGACCGTTCTTTTCGTTTGCAGTTTTTTAGGCAAGTCGTAGATAGAACTGCAGTGTGCCAGTTAAGTAGGCCGGTCGCTTTCGCTAAGCGCTTGCTGCAATTTTTCTAGTTCAGCGTCTAGTAGATCGCGCATAAGGTCTATGTCCCGATCTTGCTCGTTTACGCTATCTGCCATATGCACCTCCCTTCGTTACCTTAACATTCCCAGTATGTCGCAAGCTAAAGATAGGGGCAGTAAATTAATTTACCCTCGTCAGTTTGCCTCTGGCAATGAGGTAATGGTTAAGCGGAAAAGCCGCGGAAAAAACAGTGACTAACGACAAAAGTAAACTCCCCAAAACAGTATGCTGGTCAGTTCGGCGTGGATCGCGCCGGGCATTAGCAGAACGACGCCATTATCGACCATTGTTACAATAAAGTCGTTTGCTTCAAGAGCGGCTTGCACTGTCGTAATAACTTCGTCCTCCATATTTTGTCCTACGCCATATACTCTCCTCTTGTGGTTGAACTGCCTATTATGGCTTGATTTATACGATATGGCTGTAAAATTTACATATGCAGAACGACGCATGTTACAAACCTGGAGCGATTGACGCAAGCAGGCTTATAAGCGTAAGCTTATGACAGTATATCTAAGATAAGGACCGATATATGCAAAATAGACTTATAAAAGGGGCAATCACGGTTCTGGCCGTGGTGTCTGTTGCAGTGGCCGTACCGCAAACCGTGGCTGCGCATGCCGGGCACGACCATGAGGCAGAAGATAAAACCAAAATGAGCCGTCCGGCAAACAGTCAAACCGAGGGAACCCTAAAAGACCGGCTCCAACAGCTCACGGAGCAACGCAAAGAAATAGCTGGCAAGCGGCTGGATGCCGCTAAACTCAAGGTATGCGAGCAGCGCAAGAAAAATATTACAACTATTATGGCACGCAATGTCACAAGGACCGAGAATCACCTAAAGCTCTTCGAAACTATTGCCAACCGTACAAAAGCTTTCTATGAAGAAAAAGGCCGTACGCTTGCGAATTACAGCCAACTTGTCGCCGCTGTCGATACTGCCAAGGCTGAAGTAACGACAGACCTGGCTGTTTTTAAAGCGCAGCAGTTTACCTGCGATAGCGAGGATCCGAAAGGCAGTATAGAAGCCTATAAGACGGCGCACCAGACGATTTTGCAGGATCTAAAGGACTATCGGACTGCGATCAAAAATCTAATTGTTGGTGTAAAGTCAGTACAGAGTCAGGAGAGTGACAATGAGTAAATATCGTCAGGCTGGTTTTTCAATTGTTGAAATCGTAATTGCGGGGGTTGTTTTAGTTGCAGCGACTGTAATAGGATATGTTGTTTTCAATCAAATGAACGATAAAAAAGGTGTGACGAGTACGACGGAAACGCAACAAATGACGGAGGATAGTTCTACCTACGCCGTACCGGCAGTGCAAAGTACATCCGACCTTGACGCGGCCAGCAAGGCTCTAGACGAAACCGATATAGACGCCAATGCCAGTGATGCTGCGGCGTTGGATGCCGAAACAGGCGCTTTTTAAAAATATTAAGTAAGCCCCCGCCTTTCAAGTTTTTAGAAGGCATTTTGTTCGATATAATAAGAGATAAATATATAAAAGGGATTAACCGCCTAGCGCAGCTCTATAGCGAATAGCCGTTTGCCTTGACGCTTACGTCTGGCTGGCCTAGGCTAGAAATAGTATGTTAGATAAAGCCAAAAAAATAAGCGGATCTGCCGGGCTGCGATTACCCTTTATTAAACAAAGCCGGGACTTGCGCTCTCAGGATGTGCAGGTCGCCCGTGATTATATACGGGCCTATTGGCCGCACCTGGAGCGATATAATCCTAAAGACACTGGCAGCCTGATCGGCGTGCCAAAACCCTATTTAGTGCCTTCGTATGCCGAAGGTCATGAGTTCGACTACAACGAACTGTACTATTGGGACAGCTATTTTATGATCCAAGGGCTGCTGGATGCCGAACACAAAGATTTGGTTATGGGAATTTTGGAAGACCTGATTTACATCTTCCGGCGCTTCCATATTATTCCCAACGGGTCGCAGCTGTACTATGTAAGCCGCACGCAGCCGCCGTTTTTAACCAGCTTTATTTTTGATGTATACAACGCTTATAATCCTGGCGACAAATGGCTAAAGGAAATGATTAACGTTGCCAAAGAGGAGTACGAAACCGTTTGGATGGGCACGGCCAAACCGAACGCACGCCAGGTATACCGCGGTCTAAGCCGGTACTACGACTTTAACTATTTGCACGACATTGCCGAAGCAGAGAGTGGCTGGGACATGACCCCCCGGTTCGGCCGGAAGTGCATGAATTATCTGCCCGTAGATTTAAATGCATTACTGTATAAGTACGAAACCGACTTTGCGCGTACCGCCCGTATGTTTAACGAACCCCGCGAAGCGGCGTTGTGGGAGCGGGCTGCCGAGCATCGTAAGCACACCATGAACGCTTTGATGTGGGACGAAGGCCGCGGGTTATTCTATGATTACAATTATGTCAAAGAACGCCGTGGCAACATCAGCTCGCTCGCAGCTTATTACCCCATGTGGGCTGGTTTGGTGAATGACAAGCAGGCCAAGGCGCTTGTAAAAGCATTGAAGCGTTTCGAACAAAAGGGCGGCCTGGCGACTACTGATAACTTGCCGCTCGGCCAGCTGGTGCCAGGTTCTATGCCGACCCAATGGGCGTATCCGAACGGCTGGGCGCCACTACAGTTTATTGTTATCAAGGGATTGGAGCGTTACGGCTACCACGAAGACGCCAAACGCCTTGCCACTAAGTGGCTGCGCTGTAACCTGGAGTGGTTTAACACGCACAAGGAATTTTTAGAAAAATACAATGTTGTCGCACCGGACCGCCCGCCTGCCAAAGGGGTGTATCCGTCGCAAACGGGGTTTGGCTGGACGAATGCGGTATTCGAGCGGTTATGCCAAGAATATATCGATGGTCGCAAATCTGATCTGGCAAACTGATCCTGCTTAGGTCGAAGTCTATAGTCGCACATGTTAAGACTTGTGGTATAGTACATGGTCCATGAGCGTAGAAGTTGATAGGCAGCACTGGGCGACAGCCGAAATGCTGCGATACAAGGAGCGTCTCGCAGAGGGGCGGGGTATATTAATGCCCGAAAGTATTGGCCGAGTCACGCTTGGCCTACTAGTAGAGCATGGACGTGCACCGTATATTACTGAGTTGCCGCACCGTCTGCAGATTGCTGGTTTTGCCGACCGACCATGGCCCACTCATAGCCTTTATGATCGCTTGGTAGATATACGCTATATTCCACCACTCACTATGCCCAACGGGTTTAAACTTATACCTCAAGATATATGGGAGCTTAAAATCATAGATAATGTGAGAGTAAACGTGGATGGCAGAGTGCATCGGCTAAGGGGGGATCAACTCGCTGTTTTGAATATCTACTTATTGACTCGTGATATGACGTTATTGGACAACGAGGCCGTCAGACTCGGTTTTGCCCCTAGGGGCACTACATTTATGCGCAATTCTTTTGCTCAGGCAAGGAGAGAGCTTGCTAATAAAATGGGACCGCACCGTTTACTGAGAAGAGCAGAAGGGAGCGATCATTTTGTGCACTGGCAGCTGCACCCCGGTGTGTATACAAGAGATAGCAGGGACTGATCGGTTGGGCTTTGCATAGGCGTATGCAAATCAAGTACACTCGTAAGCATGGACGAACACGTAGTTGATTTGCATATCCATTCGCATTACTCCCGTGCGACCAGCAAGAGTTGCGATTTTGAAGGTTTGTACCGCTGGGGTAAATTAAAAGGTATTCATGTTATCGGTACCGGCGATTTTACGCACCCATCGTGGTTTAGTGAAATGCGTGAAAAGCTGGAGCCAGCCGAGCCCGGGCTGTTCAAATTAAAAGACGAGCTGGCCGCGCCAATCGATGCTCTGTTGCCGCCGAGCGTACGGGCGCAAAGCATCCGTTTTGTGCCGAGCGTCGAAATCGCCACTATCTACAGCAAAGGCAGCAAGGTGCGCAAACTGCACCAGCTTATTGTTATGCCCAGCTTCGAGGCAGTCAGCGAACTGAATGCCCGGCTGGAACGTATTGGTAACTTAAAAGCCGACGGCCGGCCGATCCTTGGGCTGGACAGCAAAGAGCTATTGCGCCATGCCCTAGAAAGCGATAGTCGTGCCTTATACATCCCGGCACACATATGGACTCCTTGGTTTGGTATGTTCGGCAGTAAATCGGGGTTTGATTCGGTAGAGGAAGCATACGAAGAACTGGCCCCAGAAATCAAAGCCATCGAAACCGGCTTGTCAAGCGACCCGGGCATGAATTGGCGCGTCGCGAATCTGGATGGTATTACTATTACATCGCATTCGGATGCGCATTCACCGCAAAAGTTAGGGCGTGAAGCTACTGTAGTGCGGGCCGATTTGAGTTACGAGGGGGTTATTGGTGCAATAAAAACAAACGACGAGCGGCTTGTTGGCACAATTGAGTTCTTCCCAGAGGAGGGGAAATACCACTATGACGGTCATCGGGCCTGCAATATACGATTTTCCCCGGCAGAAACCAAAGCGCACGCCGGCATATGCCCGGTCTGTCATAAACCCTTGGTTGTGGGGGTGGAAAACCGACTAAACGAACTTGCTACCAGGCCGCTCGAGTACATACCAAAAAATACTAAACATGTTGAGTATATTATTCCGCTAGCCGAAATTATTGCCGAGCTAAAGGGCACGAAGAGTACAAACGGCAAAGCGGTAACAACTGAATATCATGAAGTCATTGACCGTTTGGGCAACGAATTCGATGTGCTGCGCAATGTGCCTGCCGAAGCAGTACACGCCGCTGGTTTCCCGCTGCTTGCATTGGCAATCGACCGCATGCGCAGCGGGCGAGTGGTACGCGAACCCGGTTTTGATGGCGTGTTCGGTACTATTAAAGTATTTGAAAACGCCGACGAGCGCGCCGCAACCATTAACCAATTGTCCTTGCTGTAATGGAGTGGCTGGCCGCGTTAAACCTGGAGCAACGCCAAGCCGTCGAAGCCGGTGACGGGCCGGTGCT
Organism: Saccharimonadales bacterium (SeqCode); assembly: GCA_035248005.1. GTDB lineage: Bacteria > Patescibacteriota > Saccharimonadia > Saccharimonadales > UBA4665 > PMNU01. The sequence continues at coordinate 125,973 of DATFHU010000017.1, read as the reverse complement.
TATTATTGCCGGGCCTGGAACAGGCAAGACTAAAACACTGGCTGCCCGAATTGCATATCTAGTTGCCGCTGGCAAAGCAAAGCCAGAAGAAATATTGGCGCTCACGTTTACGGCAAAATCGGCCGAAGAAATGAGAAACCGAGTCCACGACATGGCTGTAAACGGTCAGGCAGCATCGGTGTCTGACCAAGGTATACCGCACATTACGACCTTTCATGCCTTTTGCCATGGCTTGCTAGACAGTAAGTTGCCTTTTATTAACGATGCAAAACGATTAAGTATTATCAAAGCACTTGGTAAGCCGGCTGAACTGAGGGGGGTGGGCACACGCGAGCTTGGCTTGCGTATTTCGCGCGCTAAGAATATGGCAGATGATAATCCGGCCGTTGTCCGGCTTGTTCAGTCCTACGATAAAGCGCTGCAGGCGGCCGGAGTAATTGATTTCGATGATTTGTTAGTCAGGGTGTACGACTTGCTGCGCAGCGACGACCAGAAGCGCGCATCCGTGCAGTCGCAGTTCCGATACGTATTGGTAGATGAGTTCCAGGACACCAACCGCTTGCAGTACGAACTATTACAATTAGTACGCGCTAACGCCAACCTATTCGTAATTGGTGACCCATACCAGTCTATTTATGGCTTCCGTGGGGCAAGCGGCGATATTTTCGGACAGTTTATGCATGACCATCCGGACACGCAAAAGATTACTTTACATGTTAACTATCGGTCGGCGCCGGAAATCGTGCGCCTGTCGAACGCGATTTTTCGTAATGGCAACGTGTTGCGCGCCCAGGCGCCGACGGGCGGGCAAGTGCAGGTTGTAGAGGTACTTAATGAATACAGCGAGGCGGCATGGATAGCCGGCGAAATACAACGGGCAATTGGCGGTGGCGATTTGCTGCGCGTTGCAAGTGACGACGAGCGGACGACTCACCATACACTAAAAGATTTTGCCATACTATACCGCAGCCGCTTGGCAGCGTTAGCAGTTCAAAAAGGCATTGCCGAATCCGGACTGCCTTACCAAATCGTTGGCGATGGTTCGCCCTACGACAAGCCCTCATTGCAAACTATACTTAACACGTTAAGATTATCTTTAAATGATAGAGTTATAGAACTCGGAGAACTTACATTGCCCGAGCAAAAGCTTATTACGGAATACGCGGCCAAGCATGCTGCCACGCCGCCCCACAACTTTGCCCAAACACTGATTACTATGCTGGGCTTTGAACCGAGCTGTGAACTGGACCAATTACTTGGCTCGCTTGCGCGGTTCGATTCAATCAGAGCGGCAGTCGCATACTTTGACCAACTGGCCGAGCAGCAGTTTTATGACCCGCAAGCCGATGCCATGACGCTGCTTACTATCCATGCTGCCAAGGGCTTGGAGTTTCCATATGTTTTTTTGGTTGCAGCCGAAGAAGGTGTGTTACCAAGTAGCCGGAGTGACCTGACCGAAGAAAAGCGTTTGTTTTATGTAGCCGCGACTCGCGCCAAAGAACGGCTGGAAATAACCTATGCACGCCATAGGAGCGGCAAGTCGGCAGAAGCGTCGCGTTTTATAGCAAATCTGCCAGCTAACCTGGTTAGGCGGCTTACCGATCCGGACATGCAGGCCCAAGCCCGCCGTATTGCCAAGAAAGCGGCAAAGCGAAGTCAGCAGAGCTTGTTTTGATAGAATTTCTCGGCTTGTGCAGCTCAATATAATAAAGGGTTATTATCCTTGCATAATACATAGTGATTCTATACATAGAAACACTATGTATTATGAATATTACCCGCGTTATTTAGCTGCTACACAGGCGCGGCGTGCTTGCCGCTCCAAGGCTATTTACAAAACAATAAGGCCTTTGCAAGTGTTATACTAAAGCTGTAAAAGAGAGGAAGACATGGAGATATTTAGTGGTTTCGGTCTGTTAGTTTTACTGTTTGTTGTCATTGTTATTCTTTCGGGTATTAAAATTGTGAACCAATACGAGCGGGGCGTAGTGCTGACGCTGGGTAAGTTTACCGGCATACGTAACCCCGGCCTAAGGGTTGTTATACCGGTATTACAACAAATTATGAAAGTCGATGTGCGTTCCACGCCCGTGGATGTGCCAAGCCAGGAAGTTATTACTAAAGACAACGTGACCATTAAAGTTGATGCTGTGGTGTACTTTAGGGTTATCGACGCGGCTAAGGCTGTGCTTGAAACAAATAATTATATTTATGCTACTTCTCAGTTCGCCCAGGCGGCGCTGCGCGATGTGGTGGGCAATGTGGAAATGGACGAATTATTATCCCAGCGCGAGCAGATCAGCGAGGCAATCAAGAGGATAGTAGACAGCGAAACCGACAAGTGGGGTATAGACGTCGAGAATGTCAAAATCCAGAACGTCGAATTACCGGAAAATATGAAACGCGCCATGGCCAAGCAAGCAGAGGCTGAACGCGAACGCCGCGCCGTAATCATCAGTGCCGCAGCTGAAAAAGCCGCTGCCCAGGAAGTCGCCGAAGCCGCTCAAATGCTTGCCGCCGTGCCTGGCGGCATGGGTATCCGTACCCTGCAAACACTAGAAAAAATTTCGGTGGAGCCGTCGCAAAAGACCCTGTTTGTACTTCCTGCCGATCTGGTGGACACGTTCAGAAAGATCGTCAAGTAGCTTTAGCCTGCGGCTTTTTTCTGGTCTGTATCTTTCCTAGTAGCAAACTTTCATGGCGTCGCCTTGAACGCTCAAGAGACCTAACTCTCCCAAAGCGACCGACGCTTCTGCTACGCCTTCAAGGGCGGTATATAAATCGGCTCTCGTTGCATCATCCATTAGTTCGCTCATATGGCCGCTAGACCCTGGATCAAAGACAAGACCCATACCCGTAATATCAATCCCGTTAGCTCGCAGTAGCCGGCCTTCTTGTATTGCTTCGGCGTATGACCCTGCCATATCCAGTCCTTTCTAGTAATGCCAAGGACACCATTATATCCTATGCCTTCCTTGATTAGTAACCGTATATAGACTACAATACTCCCTGTTAATGCAGCTCTTTAACTCAGTTGGTAGAGCAGAGGCCTGAAGAGCGTAGCAAATTGAGTTGTCCCGTGGGACACTAAGGCTCTTTAACATATCGTATTTAACATCACGAATCATCGTGGCTCTTTAGCTCAGTTGGTAGAGCAGAGGCCTGAAGAGCCTTGTGTCCCCAGTTCGAGTCTGGGAGGAGCCACCATAATAGGATTGTCAGGATCGCCGAGCCGAAAAAGCTCGGCGATCCCTGTTATTAGGGCCTTATTTTCAGTTCGAGATATTAATTCTTCGTATGTTGGTATGCGGCTGAAAAAGACGCCGAAGAACTGTGCTTTTTTGACCGGGTCAATCTGTTTTACGAGCACTTCATCAAGGTTTTCGAGAAAATATTTAACCCTGCCTACAACTTGGCTCATATTAACTGGTTCCTGAGTGGCTTTCTTGTCTCGTTCAGTCCTTAAGCGCTTGATTTTCTGTTCAATGCTCACGAGATCATTTTCCATATATTTGATAGCTGTTTCGGATTCTAGGTATTTGAGTTTCTTTACGGTTTGCTCGGCCTCCATCTCTAGTGTCTTAATTTGCTCGTCAAAGCGCTCCAGATCGTCCTCAACGGTTTTCTGGCGGCGTTGCCACTCGGTCATGACCATATCGCAAATTAGGTCTATTTGCGGCTGGGGTAAGCTAATGCGCTTCACAAACTCTACGATGGTGTCTTCCAACTCCTGCTTAGGAACGCGGAAGTAGTGACCTTTATTGCAGTGATAGGCTGGGTAGAGTGTACCGTTATAGCCGCGGGACGAGCTGCCATACATTGGGCTGCCGCATTTTGAACAGCCCACGAATTTGCGGTATGGAAACTCAGGATTGCGCATGCCTTTATTAACTTGGTGGGCCGGTGCCATTTCTGTGGTAATAGTGATGTCGTCACCGTTGTCGATAATAACCACTTTGCCACGGTTGGCCTTGTTGAAAGTCTCTATGCTAACTAAGCCGTCGAATACCGTGCGGACGGGCTTGCCCTGTGTCCACTTTTCATTGTTTATACCTGCGTAGATCGGGTTTCTAAGCAATAGGTCCATAGCATCTTTGTCGAGCGGGTTGCCACCGCGCTTGCCAGTGACCTTTGTGCGGTCGTGCTTGCTGCGGATGTAGTGAACTCGCGTTCTAAAGCCGAGGCTGTTTACGGTTTCGATGATTTCTTTGTCATGTAGTATGCCTGCTGCACGCAACTCAAATATGCGCCTAAGCAGTGGCCCTTCAACCGGGTGTTCTTTTAAGATGACACGTTTGCCATTACGCGTTTCAACTTTCTCACTCGTAAAGCCATATGGTGCCTGACGCATCCAATAGCCTAAACGAGTATAGCGGACCTCTGCTCCGACCATACGGGTGAGAATGTCGCGTAACTCATCCTTGGCCCGTTCCGCTTCAAGGTATTCGGTTTTTTGGCTGGGTGAATATTCACTCCAGGAGTACTTTACGCCTAGATGGTCGAGCGTATTAACTCGCTGCTGGCTGATGACGCCATAATTGTCTACTAAATTGACGCCGATCTCGTCGAGCTGCTTCTTCAGAGGACCATAAAAATCCGCACCGCCACGGGTGAAGCGGTCAATGGATTTTATGAGGAATAATTGAATATTGTTTTTCGGGTCACGGCAGTAGTCTATGGCCGCTTGCATTGGCTGGTCTGCCTTTGCGCCTGACTCAGCAAAAATGAAAGTCTTTTTGACGACCGCATTGAGCGACGCTGCCAAGCGCTTAAGCTGTTCACGCTGCGCTTCTGGAGAGTCGCCTTCTTGGAACTGTTTGTCCGAGGAGACGCGAACAGCTATGACCGCATTTCGCTTTGTTAATTCTCCGTACATAACTCCTCGCTGATGAGTTCTATGAGCAGCCTTGCAACGATTTCCAGCCGTTCATCAGGTGTCAATTCGTATACTGCTTGCACTTTTGTCTTGTTGATCGCCCCTTTAGTTCTACCCATTTTTACCCTCTGGACTATTACAATCTGTTATACTTATAACTATAACAAACTGTAATAGTTGAGACAATAAAAAAGTACAACTTCGGCGTTGAATTCTTACACTTTCTTTTACTCCTTTAATTACCCTTTATATTTCTCTCTTCTTTATATATAAATATACGCGCCTATATACTTGACAGACCCTAACGGATTAGCTAAACTGTAAGTATGAGTTTATTCGCTTTCCAGCAACAGTTCCCGGATGAAGCTTCCTGCTTACGATTCTTGGAAACACAGCGCTGGGGCGAAGACAGTAAAAACCGTTACTGCCCGCACTGCGGCAGCCTCAAGTCCTACAAGTTCGCCGACGGCAAACTGTTCAAGTGTGGCGATTGCCGCAAGAAGTTCACCGTCAAGATCGGCACAATGTTTAGCGACAGTCATATACCGCTACAAAAGTGGTTCTACGCCATCTATCTTAATACCTCACTTAAAAAAGGTATCTCCTCCATTCAGCTTGCGAAGTACCTCGGCATCACACAGAAAAGCGCCTGGTTCATGCTGCAACGCATCCGCCATAGTGTTGAGAAAGCCGGACGCAGTGACCTACTCGGCAACATCGTCGAAGCTGACGAAACCTACGTCGGTGGCACTCGCCACGATGGACAGCGGGGCCGGGGCGCGAGCGGCAAGACGCCGGTTGTCGGCATTGCCGAACGCAAAGGCGAGATACGCTTGGAAGTAACTCAGGATACAAAAGCCAAAACGCTCAACAAAATTATTACGGATAATGTTACGCCAGGCGCAACCGTCATGACCGACGAATACCGGCCATATAATCACGTTACCCAGCTTGGCTACGATCATCGCCGCGTTAACCACAGTAGCAAGAGCTTCGTAGTCGGGCAAAAGCACACGAATACCATTGAAGGCGCATGGAGCCATTTCAAACTGAGCATCCGCGCTATCTACATTGGCGTAAGCCCGAAGCACTTGCAGAAATACTGCGCTGAATATGAATACCGCTACAATACCCGCGAGCTGAAAGACGATGAGCGTTTTGATACATGGTTCAAGCACATTAACGTCAAGAACTTACGCTACAAAGACCTTATCGGCGTTGGCCGTTTAGTGCTAGCTCCGGCTGGCATTGCGTCAAGTGTTAAGTCCAAACGCATCAAGAAGATATGGCAAGTCGGTGAGAAAAGAGTCCGGCGATTGCCTGGCGATGACTTCTTTCCGTTCGATTCCGAAGCATAGATAGGCTAGATATTTCTGCCCCCATGGGCGAGGGCAAAATATTTCCTATCGCAATCTGTTGCGTTAAAATAATCGTGTTCCCTACCTTTACAGTATACGGTGTAGGTGGGTTGGCTAAATCAGTAACTACCGCACAAGCCAAAAACAACCAAACTAACAACAAAATAATCACATACATAAAACGAAAGAAAACTAAGACTTAAAAAAATCTACCTAATCTAACTACCTATATCTACAAATCTCCATATGACCGAACTACCAAAACTCACTAAGAAACAACAAGAGATACTAAAACTCCTATATACATATAGGTTCTTAAATCGTATTCAGATACAAGCATTCCTAAAGCACAAAGACCCAAAAACTATTAACCTGTGGCTGAAAGACTTGCGAGCCAAAGGCTACGTTGAGTGGATTTATTCAACGCACTTTGCAGAGAAAACCAAGCCCGCTATTTATTACCTCGGCCTGAACGGTATTCGATATCTCAAAAAGCTAGAGAGCTATGCGGTTGACGACTTGCGCAAACGCTACCGTGAAGCAATGCGCAGCCAAACATACATTGACCGCTGTGTGCTACTTGCGGATTGTTGCATTGCCCTGGAGCAAATGCGCACAAGCAGCACCCATTACTATTACGAAACTGAGGCAGAGTACCTGGACGAGGCAGGCTACTACAATTTCCTGGCCGAAGACGAGCTTATACATCCTAATCTCTGCTTTTCTAAAGAAAAGTACGATGAGTCCGAAAAAGAGGATATAACCCTAGATAGCTACTTGCTAGAGATATTTGACGCAACATTGCCGCGCTACCGCATGAAGAAACGCCTGGAAAACTACCTAAAATACTTGGACGACGAAGAGTATGAATGGAAGGAGCAGACTGATACAGAAAAACTGCCTATCTTACTGTTTGTCTGTCCGCAAACAAGTGACCTTATTTATGCCAAGCGCCGGACGAGAGGGCTTATTGCTGAAACCTGGGAGTCTGATTATGAGGAGAGGCTGGATGTGCGGTTTACGACGGTAGAGAAATTAAAACAAGTTGGGATGTTTGCGAAGGAAACTTGGGAGAAGGCGTAGCCCAACCCAGAACTTCTCATTTGTAATCAAATGGGAAGTCACCTGTTTGCCAACGGCAAATAGGTTTGAGCCTAACAGATAGGGTATTATTAGAGTATGAAGACAATCCTAATCACAGGGGCCTCGTCAGGTTTTGGCCTTGAAACTGCTAAAATACTCGCCAAGAATAATAAGCTGATTCTGCTGGCTCGCCGTAAAGATCGCCTGGATGAACTCAAGGCGACATTGCAAACTGACGTTCATATCGCCGCCGTTGACGTAACAGACAAAAATCAGGTGCAGGACTTTTTTGCTACTCTACCCGCCGAATTCCAACAAGTTGATGTCCTGATAAATGCGGCAGGACTAGCGCTTGGCATGGAGCCAGCCCAAGAAGCTAGTCTTGAAGATTGGGAGCAGATGGTAGATACGAATATCAAAGGCTTGCTCAATGTCACTCGACCCACGCTAGACATAATGAAGCAGCAACGCAGAGGCCTGATAGTAAATATCGGCTCATGTGCTGGTCATGTCCCATACAAAGGCGGCAATGTGTATGGCGCGACCAAAGCCTTTGTGCGCCAATTCTCGCGCAATCTACGGACTGACCTGTTTGGCACGGGCATCAAAGTAACTAACATTGAGCCGGGTGCAGCCGAGACTGAGTTTTCTGTTGTACGATTCAAGGACAAGCAAAAGGCCGATGATTACTACAAAGGCTGGCATGCACTCACAGCCGAAGATGTAGCTAAGACTATTGTGTGGGCGATAGATCAACCGGCGCACGTTAATATCGACAATGTAGAGATTATGCCGCTTGATCAAACGTATGGTGGGATGGTGCTGGATAAGGAGGCAATGTAATGAACATCGAACAAACAATCCGTGATTATTTGCCGCGAATCATTCACATGTCGCTTGGCACTTGCAAAGACAACAAGCCATGGGTCTGCGAAGTACACTTTGTTTATGACGACAACCTGAATCTCTACTTCCGCTCACTCACCAGTCGGCGGCATAGCCAGGATATCGCCGCTAACCCACAAGTGGCGGGTAATATTGTACGGCAGCATGCCGTTGGCGAGTACCCACTTGGACTATACTTTGAGGGTAATGCCGAGCTGCTAACCACCGAGAAAGAGCGCCGTGCAGTAGAGCCGCTCTTTAAAGAACGGCTAAGCGTAACTGCTGATATTCTGGGCGAGGCAGCTGACTCTGAAGGTCACCAATTCTATAAAATAACCGTAGAAAACTGGTATGCATTTGGCAAATTCGATGGCGATAAAGGCCAGAAGATTAAGCTGACGTGGAACAGTGGAACGCATCACATGATTCAGCCAATGTATAAAGCGATCGTCTTCGATTTCTTTGGCGTATTCTGTGCGCCCATGGCTACCAACTGGTTCAAAAAAGCTGTGTTAGATTACGAAGCAAAGAAAGAAGCATTCCAAGAGTTGTGCACCGAGAGCGATCTTGGCAAGCTTACCCGCGCTGAATTCAATCGGAAGGCCGCTGAACTTGCTGGCGTATCTATTACGGATGTAGAGCATGGCATCGAAGCTGAAGTGCTTATTGATACTGAGCTGGTAGCATATGCTCGAAAGCTCAAAGCAGATGGCTACCGCATTGTCTGCCTCTCCAACGGCGGCCATGAGTGGACGCTCAAAGTTATTACTGATCATGGTCTGCGCGATTTGTTTGAAGAAGTGGTGCTGTCTGCTGATCTTGGTATCGTAAAACCCGACCCCGACACCTATCTCAAAACATTGGAAAAGCTCAAGCTGCCTGCCGCACAAACTATATTCGTTGATGACCGCGAGGCCAATGTGGTAGCAGCTGAAGCTTGCGGGATGCGCGGATTGGTATTTACAGATACGGCAAAGTTTACCCAGAGCATGCGAGAGTTAAGTAATGAGGGAGCGAGATGATCAGAATCGGTGCAGCCACAATCACGCCAATCTTCGAGATTAGCGCAGGCGAAGTCACCCAAGAAGGCATCCCGGACGCTACGCCCGAAGCCCTAAAGCAAATTGACTGGTTACGTCCGCACTACATTGACGAACAGGGCAAGCAAAAGACCCAGGTACAGTCTTTCTTAATCGAAGTTGGCGGCAAGAAGATCATTGTAGATGGCTGTACCGGCGATGGTCGTGACCGCCCGGATGTCCCTGGCCTATCAAACTTACACACAGGATTCATGGAGCGCCTCAAAGAAGTCTGTGCGCCGGAAGAAGTAGATATCGTACTTTGCACCCACATGCACTTTGACCATGTAGGATGGTATACTCACCGTGTAAACGACCAGTGGATACCCACTTTCCCCAATGCCCAACACATCTTCAGCGAACGCGAGTTTGCTTACTGGAACAGCAGGCCCGAGAAAGAAATGATGGAAGATATCATGGGCTTTGATGAATCCATTTTGCCACTGTATGAAGCCGGTTTAATTAAACTTGTTTCAGATGACTACCAAGTGACTAAGGAGGTGTCCTTAGTCTCTACACCCGGTCATACGCCAAGCCATGTCTCTGTATACATAGAATCAGACGGACAAAGTGCGGTCATTAGTGGCGATGTACTGCACCATCCTTGCCAAATTGCCCGGCCTGATTGGGGTTCGTCGTTCGATACTGATACTCCGCAGGCTAATAATAGCCGCAAGGAGCTGCTGGAGCGCTTTGCAGATACTGATACGGTATTTATTGGCGCTCATTTTGTGGAGCCGATAGCGGGAAAAGTGATCCGCGACGGCGAAGGGTTTAAGCTCGTATAGTCAGCATGTGGCAACCAATTCTAACCGGACTGTTCCTTGCCTGCGTGACGGCGCTCGTAACAAGCTTGCTTACATACCACTTCACCAATAAAGCCAAAAGAGCTGAAGCAATGTTGCGGTTTCGAGAAGAAAAATACGCTAAACTGCTCGTACTGCTTGAAGGTTTTGTCGGCAACACCGCATCAGCCGAAACAAAGCGGGCTTTCTTCAAAGAACAGCACGAGTCTTGGCTGTATTGCTCTGACGAAGTTACCGAGGCCATCAACCGTATGCTCAAGCTTGTCGCCAATACGAAGGGTATTGTTCGTGTTGAAGGCGAAGACCCTGTAGGCGCAATCGTGCTTGCGATGCGCAAGGATTTACTTGGTAAGACCAAGCTTAAAGCCGACGACTTCCGCTATATTGATGTTATTGATAGCAAGAAGCGATGACCGTCACAAAACATACTGACCGCGATATAATTTTGCACGCCTTTACGTTCTTTCAAGACGCCTCGGAAGGTGCTGGCTTACAGATGGAACGCATTCAACAGAATCCTGCCAATAATGCAAAAACAACTTCGCATCTATGGCACGACTGGCAGACGCTAGTAACGCATTTATGGCGTATGCGTAAAGCAGCTCTGCTACTTGGCAATGCAAAGATTGCCAATGCTAAAGTCCAGAAGGCGGTTGCCGCTTTCGATAAAGTACTGCCTAGCTTAAAAACTTACCGTGACGTTTTCGAGCATATGGACGAATACGTTTTTGAGAATGACAAGCGGCATTACAAGCATATAGGTTCATCGTGGCTACAAACTGGCGCGGTCAGTAACGATTATTATGCCTGGTCTATCATTGACGATGTAGGTATGTTTCTACCAAAAGTGGCTGATGCAAGTTCGGAGCTATATCATTCCATCAAAGCAATTAGAGACGAAGTACGGGGCATAGCAGCCAGCGATCAATCGTAAATTACTACAAGCCCACCCTTTGGCATCCAACTCGTCAACATATGCAGCTTCTCCCGCTCAAACTTGTACGTTACATATACCGTCGGACAAACCGGCGGAATGCGCACAAAATCATCAGCTGTCGCAAACGTAACGTCAGCTTCTAATAGGTCATCCGGCGACCGAGCCGAAAACGTCATACTCTGCATTCGGGATATTATCTGCACAAGTTCCACCGCTCTTGGAGTATTGAGCGTACTGGCTTGTTCTCGCAAGGCTTGTCGGTAAATCCGCATCCACTGTTTGCGAGTAATAGATAGTAGCTCTTTTGGCTTGTCCGTTACTAGGGCTATCTTGCCGCATAACGCGCGAGCGTACATATGGTGCGCTAAATCCCATGACAGTGAGCCGTGACCGTTCAGCGACCGGCGTTCAATGCAATGTTCGCGCATCCATGTCCTCATCATACTCAAGCGCAAATTGGCTGCGACTACGCTTAATTCGCTCTGCTGCCATAAAGTCGGCCCATCCCGTAATGAACTGATGCGAGTTCCAGAAATGGCCGCTACAAGCGAACTGCTGCCGGTTGTTCCTATCTAGTAAGCCAGCAATGGCATCGTCCGGTATAATCTGTTTATTGCAAATCACACAGGTGAAATAGTCAGGAAAAACCTTGTTTTCAGAAAGCTGCACGATCGCCATGTTTCCCTCCTAAATTGATGACAATAGCTAACATAATGCTAGTTACTGACTGTAGAGCTATTGTCATCATTTGTCTAGTCTAAAGTTATTATGGCTACAAGTATCAGAGCAGCATTCGGCAAAAGACTACGACAATTACGCCTTGCGAAAGGCTTTACGCAGGAGAGTTTGGCGGACACCGTCGGCTTGCACCGAACTTACATCGGCAATATCGAACGAGGTGAAGAAAGCGTTTCGATGGACAATGCGGCGAAGATCGCCAAGGCGCTCAAGATTAGTTTGTCGGAGTTGGTGAAGGGTCTTTAGGCTGTTCGCGGTATACTCTAAGGTATGCAGGATAACAAACCGACAGTTCTTATACTTCATGGTATCGGCGGACATGCCGGTATTCACTGGCAGCAATGGCTACACGATGAACTTCAACAGCATGGCTACCATGTTTTAATGCCCGACCTTTCAAATAGCGACCACCCCGACAGGCAGCAGTGGCTAACTGAAATAAAGCAGGCCGTGTCAGGCGTTGATATAGCCGATCTGATTATGGTTGGGCACTCACTTGGCGTCACAAGTGCTCTAGACTACATTGAGCAGTCAGAGGAGCCGATAAAGGCTCTTGTGAGCGTATCAGGCTTTGCTATTGATTACGGGCTAGAGCTTAACAGCTACTTCCTGAAAGAAAAGGACATTGACCTCCAAAAAGTTCGGTCAATGCTTGATGATGCGATTGTTTTTTACGGCGAGGATGACCCTTATGTGACGCAAGAAGCTTTAAAGCAACTTGCAGACGGGTTGAGCGTGGAGCCCGTCATAATCCATGAAGGCGGCCATTTGAATACTGAGCGCGGCTATACGACCTTTCCGCAACTGCTAGATGCTGTTTTGAATTCAGGAAATGATAACGGCTTCACTCAGGTCGTAAATGTTATGGCGAATACGCCGCCAATTAGCAACGAAGAACTTATACGGCATAATCGAGAGCGTAAAAGCTAGATTTGACACTCCACTCAAACAGTTTTAGTAGGGGGGTCTATGAAGTATATAGGCGCGTAAATATTTCCCCCAGCCTGATCGTGTACGCATCTTCTTGCATCAGAGCTAACTTGCTTCCGGTTAAAGCCCTCGGAAGAAGTCGGAGATCGGCACGCCTAAGCATTTTGCCAGCTTATGTAAGGTTGAAAGTCGTGGCCAGCGGCGACCTTGTTCTATAAAGCCAATAGATAGGGGGGTGACATTTGCTTTCTCTGCCAGTTGTTCTTGCGTCATGCCGCGAGTACGGCGTATATCCGCAACGCGCTTGCCGAAAGCCTTAAGTAGCTTGGCTTCTGTTGAATCACTCATTACTTCAAGAGTAAAGAAACATTACAGTTCGTAACACTTACAAGTTGTAATAGCAGAATATTCATTGTATTCTTGACAGATAAGACTATTACAATCTGTAAGATAAAGAATTATGCATAGTTTGACAGTTATTCGCCGATATACACGCACAAATCTTTCTAAGGAGCTGGCCAAAGAGATCTGCGAGCGGGGTATATATGGCAAGGTCGTGGTAGTCACTGACAAGCCTGCGGCCTTGCTGTCGGTGACAAAAAAGCAGATGGCCAGATTGGCTAGGAGATTACAGCGCGAGCGATCCAGTACATTAAATGCCGTAAAGATCTCTGAACTCACACAACAAATTGCTTGGATGCAGAGTCTGAGCTTTTCGGCTAAGGAGCCGGAAGAATTATTGGAGTCAAGCGTAACATTCGGCACGGCTGACACTTTTACTCGAATTCCACCGTTATGCTCGACAGTCTACGTCACTTACAAGTTTGATACTTTGAAGCTGCACATGCTGACCAGTTGGATGCAGGAAGGCGGCAGAGTCATTATTTATGAAAGAGACTAGATTGACGGCTACTCCTCAGGTTGTGTTGGCGCGACTAGATTTTATTCGTAATAGGAAGCAGGAGTATTTTCTGTGCCTGTCACTGGATAGCGGCGGGCGTATTATAGCTCGTCGAACGGTCACTATCGGCTTGCTTGATGTTGCCATAGCCCATCCGCGTGAGGTATTTGCGGGGCCGCTTAAGGATCGTGCGGCTTCAGTCATTATCGCGCACAATCACCCCTCCGGGATAGCAGAACCAAGCAAGCAAGATATCGAAACGACACAGCGACTTGTTGCCGCTGCGCAATTACTCGGCATCACACTTCAAGATCATGTTATTGTCACCAGAAAGTTTCACTTTAGCTTCCGTGATAAAGGACTTCTTTGATTCGGTTCCATCTCATTTGGGGTAGGGTGGAAGGCGTAAGGAGATAAGTCAATGCAGGCACAAACAAAGGCAATAATACTAGCTCGTGTATCGAGCAAAACACAGGAGGACGAGGGATATTCGCTCGATTCTCAGCTCAAGCTCATGCGGGATTATTGTAAAAGCAGGAAGTTGGATATCGTGCAGGAATTCAAGATAGCCGAAACCGCATCCAAAGAGCAACGACGCAAAATATACCATGAAATGTTGGCGTATATTACGAAACATCGCGTGTTTAATGTGGTCGTTGAGAAAACTGATAGGCTAACCCGTAATTTTAAGGATGCGACGATGATTGATGCTTGGCTGGAAAAGGACGAGCACCGCATGTTGCACCTTGTTAAAGAGAATCTCTTGCTACATAAAGACGCGCGTTCCGATGCTAAGTTTATGTGGAATATCTATTTATCTGTAGCCAAGAAGTATACTGATAACCTTCGAGAAGAGGCGATGAAAGGTTGGGCTGAAAAGCTTGCGCAGGGATGGCTTCCCGCAGAGCCGCCTCCTGGCTATATGACTATCACTCAGGACGGCAAGAAGATCCATGTAGTAAATCCGGAAACTTATAGATTTATGCCACGTATTTTCAAGTTAGTCTTGCTGCCCGGATATACGCGCAAAAAGTTGAGCGAGGAGATGGCGCTAGTTGGCATAACTACTAAAACGGGGCGGCCTTTCTCGGCGAGTGCCGTCACGCGCATTCTTACGAATCCATTTTACATTGGTGTAAACCGCATGCAGGGAAGGGATTATCCTGGCGCACAAGAGCCGATAATTACAAAGAAGCTTTTTAATGAAGTGCAGCGCAAGCTCAAGCGGCGCGGCTATGAACAGAAGCCAAGGAAACACAATCCTGTGTTTAAGCGGATCATTGTTTGCGAAAGCTGCGGCAAGTTGGTTAGCTGGTCAAAACAGAAGGGCCGATTTTATGGGGCATGCCAACGCCGCAAGGCTGGCTGCTGGAATATGAAGTATCTTAGAGAGGATAGAGTCGAGGCGTTAGTTGTCCAAAAAATAGAAGCAATTGATGACTCTAAAAAGAGGCTGCTCGCAAAATTGAAAGCAGCACTGCTTATTGTGCAGCCACAGGACGTTGGTATGTACCGCGAGAAGATGATTGATGAGCTGCGTGGTCAGATAGCTAAAATGCAGCGGATGGAAGAGCGACTTTACGACGACAGGCTATCAGGCTTTATTACAAAAGAGAAGTATGAAGAAAAACGGCGGCAACTTGCCGGCCAGGCTTCGGTCGTTGCGGAGCGAATGGCAATGCTGCGCGAAGCCCAGAATGCTCCAGCGCCCCTAGAGCAAAAGGTCGAATCAGATAATCCTATTGTGGATTTGTATCTAAAGAGTTCGCCACACCAAAAACGCATCATTCTGACAATCCTATTCAAGCGCATTAGCGCTGCGGGAGAAGTTATTCATTTTGTTGCCGCAGCTAAAGCTACTCAAGCCTAAAGGCCTATAGCTGAACCAGTAGACAATCGTTACTTTTTGCTAGTTCAACTGCCGGACGGCTATATCTGCCATTGGTAATCACCATGGCTCGGTCGCATTTGTATCGTTTCAAAGCAGTTACCACCTGCCTGACTGCCGCCGCTTTCACTAGGCCACTACAACGCTTTACTTGTACGCCCCAGGTTTTACCGTCTTTGTACGCAATAATATCTACGCCTAGGTCGTAGTATTCTGTCAGCTTAATTTTAGTGTAGCCTCGCTCTTTTAGCCGTGCGGCCACATATTGCTCAAACTCTATTCCCGTCAACGAATTGAGGTCTAGGTTTGGATCAACCTGAAACTTATACTGCCTGCCGCGCCACCATCTTACCAATTTGACGACAATAATAATGACCAGGACGGCCAGGCCTACAATAACGGCGATCGTAAGGGCGCGATTTAATTCTGCACCGTACGAGTAGGCGATAAGGGCAAAAATGATACCAAGGCCGATAAGCCCATCTGAACCGTTCCGGCGTCGCCTATAATGTCGGCGGCGATAACTCCCCACGATTTACTCCGAGCGGCCTTCGGCTTGCCATTTCTCAAAAGCTTCATAAAGAGCTTCAATGGCGTCGGGGTCATTAAGTGCTGTTTGGCGAAGCCCGGCAACAACCTGCGATTGGTAATATTCAAGCATGGCACGACAGTATTCCGGAGTGGCTTTTGTGGGGTCGATAACTCGCATCAGCTCTACGACTCTATTTACGACCTCGTCAGTGATTTGATATCCGCTCATAGTTGACATTAGTATACACCTCCTTGGGTCTCCCCTATGGCATTTAAGAGAGTTTTTTACTATAATATGGCCCATTGATCCTTCAATCATGATCTGCCTCCATAATGGCTTCGATGTCGAGTTCTTCTAAGCGCTCACATAAAACCTGGAGATCAGAGAAGATGTAGTTCCAGTTTTCCCTGGTAGGGTTCACCAAGAATCGATTACAGATACAAAAAGTTCCAGATTTTATAGGCTGGAACTTTTTGCTTTATATGGCCTCTGTTGTTTCAGTTCGAGTCTGGCAGGGCGCGAGTTGTGCGGACATGCAGTCGCTCAGCGGCACGTAAACCACTAGTGAAAGCTCCTTCCATAAACGGGCCGCCAAGGTAATCTCCGGCGAAAACTATTGTTTTGCCCGGCTCCTCTATTTTTCCTTTTTCAAATGATCCCAGATGTTTTAGATGGCCAACATCAAAGAGGGGAAGGGCTTCTGGCCAGCGCTGAATATAGGACGCAATTGGGGGATTACTTTCGTCATGAAAGATAGCGTCGCGGACGGGTTTCATTAATTCCTTATGTAGGTTTTTGACACATCAGTTATTGTGTTACGATGTTGGAGATGTTTGAAAAGCTACACCATTCCTGGGATTGTATACCCCGCTGGGCGGTCTATTCTGCTGGCGCGTTAGCAGTGGCTGCCGTTGCGGCATACACCGGTGCCGGGTGGTATCTTTCCTCGCAGGTACTAAGGCCTACGCAGCAAACGGTTTCCTATGACCAATCAATCCGTTCTGTAGAAGGGTACGATGTGCGTACGCAAGGTAGCGCATACGCTATCGATGGCAGAGTGGGACTAATAAACGAGCGTGGTATGTTCGTAGGCGAGCTCGGCGCCCCGAAGGACAGTAATACCGAAGATGAAACATCGACACGCACATTCCTGGAGGAGCCTAAAGCGGATATTGCCGTTGGCGACAATGTTTCGCTGCAGGGTAATATATGGATCTCCGACCCGGAAAAGGCCTTGGGGGTGCCCTTTGATGAAGTGAAGTATGATGGGCCTATCGGCGATATGTCAGCCTGGATTATTCCTGGATCACAATCTGATACATGGACTATAGCCGTACATGGTATTGGTGCGTCACGGAGTGAATTGCTAAGGTTTGTAAAGCCGGTACTCGCCAGCAACAACACGATGATGGTTATAAATTATCGTAACGATGCAGGCAGCCCTCGCTCGCCAGATGGGTTTACGCATTTAGGTGATACCGAATGGCAAGATGTGCAGGCTGCGGTCCGGTACACCAAGCAGCGAGGAGCAACCGCAATCAATTTATACGGCATATCGCTGGGTGGGTCGCTTGTCCAAAATTATCTGCGCCAGGCGCCTGCCAAAGAATCGGCCATTGTTGATAGAGTTGTGTTGGATTCGCCAGCGCTCGACTGGAAGCAGCTGCTCACTTACAGGGTTAAGCAGCGCGGCTTTCCTGGTTGGCTGGCGCGGCCAGGCTTTTCTGTGGCGAGCCTTCGGAGCGGTATCGACTTTAGCCGTATATCTACCCAACCTGGCAGTATTATGCGTCCGACGCTTCTTATCCATAGTAGTGACGATGCGAATGTTCCGAACAACCCTAGCAAGCAGGTGGCGGCTGCCCAGCCCGACCTTGTAGAGTTTGTCGATTTTGGTAAAGGCGGTCATGCTCGTTCATGGAATCATGACCCGAAACGCTATGAGCAGCTAGTAACAGAATTTCTTAGCAAAGACTAGCGCTTGGTCAAGGTCGAGCTCTTCCAACCGCTCACATAAAAGCCGAAGATTAGAGAAGATGTAGTTCTGATTTTATTCTGGCGGTTTTTTGTCTTGAACTGGATTACCTAAAGGGCCTAGTTTGGTCGAGAAAACGGCTTAAGGAAGCCGACGGCCAGCTCACAGCAGTTCACATATAGCCTAGAGCGTAGTCTTCTTTACACCAAGTAATCCCTAACCTTCAAAATAATCGCCACCGAAGCACCGTGCGTTATGGTGCCGTCCATCACCCAATCCAGTGCTTGCTGATAGGGAACTCTAAGCACCTGGATATGCTCGGTACCTTCTGGTTCCGGCATGCCCTCTATAAGCCCTTCTGCCAGGTAAAGGTAATTCGGGCTGTTAACGACGCTTGTAAACGGGTCAATATAGCCGAGATCGGTTATTTCGCGTGCGATAAGCCCAGCTTCTTCTTCCATCTCACGGCGCACTGTGTCGTGCAGGGCTTCGCCGGGTTCGCCACTGCCGCTAATAACTTCTATTGTCTCTTTTTCGGTACCGTACTTATACTCTTGCATTAAATATACATACCCGTCATCGTCGACAGGCAATACCGAAATACCTGGCCGCATAGTCACTACGCCAAAAATACCGGTTTTGCCGTCCGGCCGGATAACCTGGTCTTCGCGTACGCTTATCCAATGATTTTCATATTTGGGCGTACTACCAACGACTTGCCATGGGCCTTTTTGGTGAGGAGTGTGATTCATGAGGTGCCTCCTTTTATATAGTACAGCCTAAAGTGGTGCGTACTTGCAAAAAAACCAACTCTACGCTAGCATATAATCTGTTAGCCAGGCCATTCTTCTCTTCCCAAGCCAAGGATGCGTGCCTTCCATTACAACACGAACTTTAATAAAATGTCATGTACCACACATGCGGGTCTAGCTCAGTTGTTTAGAGCGCGTCCTTGCCAAGGACGAGGCCAGGGGTTAGAGTCCCCTGACCCGCACCATTTTAGACTAATAGCCTCTTCGGAGGCTTTTTGTATCTGTTGGGGCAAGGTTCTAACCATTTCTAGCTCGGTGCGTATACTTCTAGCGTTCTTTGCCACCGGTATTAACCACTTATTAGCTTCTATTTCTAGTACGCCATTATTCAATACTGGATTTTGTCCGATTGCCAGTAGTATCTCTTTTTTGGTGGCAACATCACCGCCCTTAAATTTCTCGCTAACAATAGTTAGCTTTTCAAATGTCTGCTCAACTATCTCGTACCAGTTCTTAACGCGGTGGCTTATGTCGGCCTGTTCTTCCTGTAGGCGCACTAGGTCGGCTTTTAGTGCCACACTTTTGCCTTTGTACGCATCGTCATCAATCACCCCACGCGTCACTAGGTCTAAGAGCTTGTCTAGCTGGGCTTGAGTGCTGGCAATGGCTTTATTCTGAGCATCTTGCACGCTGTTGCGCTCGGCCACTTCTTTACCGGCGAACTCGCGCAGTGCGTCCATAGTCCAATCGTACATTTTAGGGTGCAGCTCGTAACTATTCATTAGGTCGAGTAGCATCGCCCATAACTTTTCTTCGCGCACGTTTATAGACTTCTGTGTGCACTCTTTATTCTTGCCGGTGCAGTGGTAGTAGGTATATTCGTGGCGATTGCCATTCTTCTGTATCTTAATCTTGTGCTCGGCAGTGATTGTTAGGCCACAGGCAGCACATCGTATCAGACCGCGTAGTGCGAATTGCTTAGTAGATGCAATGCGTGGCTTGCCTTTGTCGCCTAGTAGTATTTGTACTCGGTCGTACTCGTCATGCGTAATCATGGCGGGGAATTGTGCATCGTAAAACTTTTCAGGGTCATACGGGTCGGGTATAAGTCCGGCATATCGAACATTACGGAGTATGTTGTACAGGCTGCTCCGTGATATGGTACGGTCGCCTTTACGTTTCGTGTTGGGTGTTTGGTAGCTCCACTCTTTGTTCATAATCTTGCGCAGGGCTTGTACGCTGTATTCGCCAGTTAAGAACAGGTCGAACGCTTTACGGATAAGGTCAAATCGTTCAGGGTCTTTTACAACTATGGCTTGACCTCTGCCGCCACCGGAAACCTTAATCCGCTCGTTCAAGTAACCGGCTGGCGCAATGCCGGTCAGGCCACCCTGCTGTCGCTTAGTGGCGTTGCCCCGCTTTACGTCCTTGCTGAGCTTGGCAGAAAAGTATTGCGACTGGCTCATGGTCATTTGCAGCATCATCATGCTTTCGGGTGTGTTATCAAAGCTAAAACCAGAGGCAAACTTGAGGTCTTTAATCTTGCCTTGTCGTATGCGCCACGTTATGGCGCTGGCGTCTACCTCGTTACGGCTTAGCCGGTCGGGGTGCCATGCAATAATGCCGTCAATCTTGCTCGCGTCCACCATAGCTAACAGCTCCTTGAAAAGCGGCCGCTTGTCTGGCTCGAAAGCACTTTTACTTTCAGGCTCAATCCATGTGGTGATGTTGAGGCCGCTAAAGCGTTCCATGATTTTGTCGCGCTGGCTATCTAGCGACAGGACTTGTCGCTCGGCTTCCTCGGTGGACTTGCGTATATAAACTGCGTATTTAAGATTTTCCATATTTACCTGCATAGTTTTAGGAAACTAAAAGGACGGCTCGGTTGTTGACACAGTCCATAGCGAATAGCTATTTCCTGATACCAAGCCGCCCTTACAGGCCGGGAAATAAAAACACTATTCGCGCTTATTATGGATTGTGTCAACGGAGCTATTATATCATCTTTTAAGGTAATAGGGGCGATACTACCACTTGCCCCATGAGCTTAGGGGTTTTCCACCCACCCCACCATCACCTATATTGTTGATAATTAGGTTGCCCTGTTCATCTAAGAACACCTTAATATAGATATGCTGACTACGCTTATCGCCAATTTCTGGCTGTTTTTGTATTAGGAAGCCACTATTTTCCAGTAGCGGTAATATTTGCTTACGCAAGCGTTCGTCATCCATAAGTGCATTCTCAATTCGCAGATAGTAGCTACTTAGGTCTTGGCGGCTGAGTCCAATAGAGCCTCTGTCCATGTCTGCTTTCTCATGCCGATATTTGTCGTTCCATGCGGGTAATATGTATTTTTTATAGAAGTGTAATACGGCAGGCGGCACGTTCAGATTTTGACTAGTAGCTATAGCGCCCCACAGTCTGAACGCTTGGTCTATGTCGGACTGACTAGCCATGATAGTGCCGTCAGGCTGCTTACGAAACCACACGTTCAGTAACGCAATCGCCTTAATTAGTTCCATCAAATGCCGAACATCACGTGAGTGGCGCGGCTTTAAGCGCGGGAACGCGTTGCGAAAACGCTTCTCAATAGCCTCTTTGCTCGGTACGACTATGCTATCAACATGTTCAAACCGTATGGCTATAATTCGCTGTATTAGCTCTGCACGAGAGGGTTGACCATCTAACCATTCCTTGAATGCTTTTCTGTCAGCGCCGCGTCGTACCTCTAAGTGCACTGCACTACTTAATTTTGCCTCGCTCACTTCTGGGCTAAGAAGCAGAAAACGTGTCGCTTCTTGTTCGTCTAGTAGCATGTTAGCTGAGCAGAACACCGTAGCTGGAAAACCGCGTAATATGATGTGCTCGGTACGGTTAGAGCCTTTATTCTTGTTCGTCATTTTGTAGTGTAGCTCGCGGTCATCCTTAGATAGTAGCGCCCGCAGTTTTTCTTGTAATAGTGGGTTAGGCTGCTCGTACAGGAGCAGAATTTTACGCTCCAACGACACCACCTTAGCTCCGCGTTCAGGGTCGTCCACGCCACGGCTGTAAAAGAACGACGTGGGAGAGGCTCCGCTTAGTGGTACTTTGTCCACGTCGGGGAATAGCTTGGCGATTTCGCTGGTTAGGTATGTCTTACCAGAACTGCTTTGCGCATTAAAGCTAATATTGATTTGGTCTTCAGACGTGTAGGCACTCAGCATCCCCAAAAAACCGATGGCTTTGTTTTCGTTATCATCTTTTATTGTCAGCGACAAAACCTCCATCACATCATCAATCGTCATCTCGTTAAATTGCGAAACATCTATGGCTGCGTTGACTTCGGCCAGTTCAGCCTCCAGTTCGCGTTCTCGTGTTGCTACGGGGTCTTCTTTTGGCTCTGCCTTTTTAGGTTTTGACTGTTCGTTATCTGGCACCGGTGCCGGTGCGGTGGTGATATCATCCATGACTGTTACCCTCCATCTCATTAGTTAATTGTTGCTGTATCTGAGCCTTAGCAAGTACAAACCGCATGATTGCCAAGCCAGCCTCTTGCGCCTGTTCGTCGGACAATTCCAGCCCGTGCAGTTCTCGCATGAGTGCTTGCAGTGCTTTGATGCGTTCGCTGCTTAATCTCATACTGCTCAGATTAATTGGCTAGAACACGGTAATTAGAAACTCCCAGTAGCCTCATGGTATTTCTTATGGCAATAAAAAAGCCGCTTGTGGCGGCTCATGTTCAGTTCATATTTTAGTTACATTATACTCACACTTTTTCAGCTCTATACTTAATAGCTTTAACCTGCTCATCACTTAACGTGGCAACTCGCTTAAATCGCACCCTATCCTTATTACTGGTAGTAAAAAATGCTTTCTTGAATGGCTTAACGAAACCGGCGTACCGCGCAAGCAGTGATAGACTAGTAGCAGACTGTAACCCTTTCAGGCGCTTGATGTCTTCAATGCTTACGTCTATATCTGTATTATCACTATCGAGTATATAGTCCATAAAAGTGTCATACGAGCCACCCTGTTCAAGCCGTGCGATGGTATAAGTGGCGTCGCCGGTGATGGCAATATGTATTACGCGCCCCTCTTTAATTACACGCCCCTCCCAACTAGTTGGCGCGCCGCCCGCCCGCTCCGAAACAATATTGGACGAGGGCATGGGGGTATCGAGTTGTGTCCTCTGTGTGAGCCGCCGTTTAATTTCGCTACGAACTTCGTCGTTCGTTATCGAGAAGTCAATTAGTGGTTGAGCGCCATCATCGTATAATCCATCTATCCGTCGCCCGTAATCCATGTAAGTGATTTTGATATGCCCATCAATTAGGTGCCGTGACAGCACCAACTCCCAGAACGTCGGTTCATATGTATGTTCATCAGATTTGTCGTAAACAGTTTCGAGCGTGATGCGTGGCTCGTTTTCATTATTGGCGCATGCCCGCGCCAAAGCGTCAAGCCATAGCTCTTGTTGGCGCGCCGTGTCCGGCGGTTTGCTCGCCGGCAGAGATAGAAGTTTGTTTTGCTGCCATTGTTCTAGGTATTTTATAAGGTCGGTCGTGGCTTCTTGAGTATCAATACTGGTTATTCTGTAGAGCGCACCGGTTTTCTCGTATTGCAAATAGCCAGCCTTACGGTATTCTTCCAACTCCAACACAATAAAATCAGGGTCGTCGGCAATAAAGTACGGCCGGTAAAACCACTGATTAACATCGTGCCCGTTGAGCTTATCAGGGAATAGAGCCAAGACGCCCATAAAAAACACCCTGTGCTGTGGCCAGTATTGTTCCATCTGATCCTTCATAAACAATTTTGCCCACACCCCGTCCCTATATTTTCTGCTAATAGCTTCACAACGGCAAGCACAAGGAGTTTGTAGCATTAGTATTATGCTTTTAACAGGGGTAATGGTATAATTAACGGGTCTTACTATCAAAACAAGTCAGGAACGCAATTAGTTGCGGGTTCGCCTTTGAAAGCGGCACCGCATAAGCATTTTGGCGAAAGCTGACTTGTGAATGGTAGTAAGACACCTTGCGGTGTCGCTTTTTATTTTCACCGTATTTACTAACCAAAGGAGTAAAGCGATGGAAATCTTTATACTACTCATACTTGCATTAATTGTTGGCGGTATAGCTTACCTTGTGCGTTCCGCCCGAAAGAGCAAAAAGACTAAGACCAAAGAAGAACGGTGGGCAGAGTCAATCACGGCCATAATCGTACTAATAATTGTCGCGTTCTTTGTCTTTCTCAAACAAACGGTGATGAATGATACGAAACAAGACATACTGCGCGATGCTAACACTAGTCAGACGCAAGGACGCTAGGCTGCAAACGGCCTTAAGGGGTGCTACCATAGGTCAATACCATAAGAAACCTGTTACAATAAGTCCGGTAAAGCTTACAATCAAAAAACAAAAAAGGGTTGGGCGCATAAAAGCCAACCACCCATTATGACTGACACAAGAAAAGAACAAGAGCGAGCTAAGCTACACTCAACTATCTGGAAAATCGCCACCAACTTGCGTGGCAGCGTGGATGGCTGGGATTTTAAGCAGTATGTACTAGGCATGCTACTGTACCGTTTTATATCTGAAAACCTGACGCATTACATAAATGCCGAAGAACGTCGTAATCCTAATACGCCAGAAAGCTTTAATTACGCTGACTTGGATGACGATAAAGCTAATTACGGTCGAGCCGAAACAGTTAAGGATAAAGGCTTCTTTATCTTGCCAAGTGAGCTGTTTGAGAACGTCCGCCAACGTGCCAAAACCGATGAAAATCTCAATGAAACACTTTCGGGCATATTTCGCAATATAGAGAACTCGGCCAAAGGAGCCGATAGCGAGAAAGACATCAAAGGTCTGTTTGATGACATGGATGTGAATAGCAATAAGCTAGGGGCGACTGTCGAGAGGCGCAACAAGCTACTGGTGCGCTTATTGGATGCTGTTGGTGATTTGCAGTTAGGTAGTTATAAAGACAATACGATAGATGCTTTCGGTGATGCCTACGAATACCTAATGGGTATGTATGCCAGCAATGCGGGTAAATCAGGAGGTGAATACTATACCCCGCAAGAGGTTAGTGAATTATTGGCGCGCATAACGGTTGTAGGTAAAAAGGTGGTTAATAAGGTTTACGACCCTGCGGTTGGCTCTGGCTCGTTGCTGTTACAATTTGCCAAAATTTTAGGTAAAGAAAATGTGCGCCAAGGCTTCTACGGTCAGGAAATTAACATCACCACCTATAATCTATGCCGTATAAATATGATTTTGCACGATATAAACTATGAGAATTTTAGTATCGCGCATGGTGATACGCTCGCTGACCCTAGCCCTGAACATTGGGATGAGGAGCCTTTTGAGGCTATAGTTTCTAATCCGCCATACTCTATTCATTGGGCGGGCGACAGTGACCCACTGCTGATTAATGACCCGCGTTATTCTCCAGCTGGTGTACTTGCGCCGAAGAGTAAGGCAGACCTAGCCTTTACAATGCATATGCTGTCATGGCTAGCTACTACGGGTACCGCAGCAATAGTTGAGTTTCCCGGTGTGCTGTACAGAGGAGGTGCCGAACAAAAAATCCGTAAGTACTTAGTAGACAATAATTTTATTGACGCAATTATTCAGTTGCCGTCAGATTTGTTTTTCGGTACCAGTATCGCTACTTGCATTCTCGTACTTAAGAAAAGTAAAAGGGATAACGCTACGCTATTTATAGATGCTAGCGCAGAGTTCGTGCGCGGTGGTAGTAAGAACAAATTGAATGAGGCCAATCGTAATAAAATTCTCGAAGCTTATACCAATCGTCGGGACATTCAGTTTTTCGCTAAGTTGGTTAAAAATGATGATATTGCTAACAATGACTATAATATTGCGGTTACAAGCTACGTCGAGCAAGAGTGTATACGTGAAGTAGTAGACATAACAAAACTCAACTCCGAGCTTAATAGCATAGTGGCCGAACAAGATAGATATCGAAGTGCAATAGATGCAATTGTCGCCAATATTGGGAACTCCAGGTGAACGTAATTGAAGACCTTATTGAGAGATGCACTTCTAGTGGCGTCGCGTTTAAAATGCTGGGAGACATTGCCGAGGTGCGAAGTGGGTGGGCATTTCCGCATAACCATCAAGGGATAACCGATGGGAAATATCCTTTTTACAAAGTCAGTGACATGAACACGTCTGGCAACGAGCTAGTAATGCTAGAGGCCAATAACACAATTAACCAAGAAGCAGTCAAGGAGTTGGGCGTCAAGCTTGCACCTGTGGGCACGGTTATATTTCCAAAGGTCGGCGCTGCGGTGGCCACAAACAAGAAGAGATTATTGTCTATCGCTTCAGCATACGACAACAATATTATGGGTTTGATACCCCACGAAGAAGTCGAACCCAGATACCTATATTACTGGATGCAGACCATTAACCTTTCCACGATTGCTCATGACTCAGGAGCTGTGCCATCAATCCGCAAATCAGAGATGGAAAAGGTGCGAATACCCCTGCCGCCGCTAGAAGCACAGCGCGCAGTCGTAGATATCTTGGACTCATTTACAAATTTAGAGGCAGCGTTAAGGACTGAGCTAAAGGCAAGAAAGAAACAGTTAGAATACTATCGTGATGAACTTTTTTCATTCAGTAGTGATAAATCAGTTGAATGGGTACCCTTAGGACAGGTCGGAGAGTTTATTCGAGGTAGGCGCTTTACTAAAGATGATTATGTTGAAGATGGAATAGGAGCTATTCATTACGGAGATATATATACTCGTTACGGTACAGCTACAGATAATGTTGTGTCACATGTGAGGAGCGAGCTAAGGCCAAGGCTACGCTTTGCAAAACATGGCGATGTAATACTGACTGACGTGGGCGAAACAGTTGAAGATGTCGGAAAGGCAGTTGCGTGGCTCGGCAGTGAAGATGTCGCGATTCACGACCATTGCTATGCTTTCCGGCATACGATGAACCCTAAATTTATATCGTACTATATGCAATCATCTAAGTTTCGTTCTGATAAGGCGAAATATGTGGCTCGCACTAAAGTCAAAACTTTATTGATAAAAGGCTTATCAAAGGTCTGTATACCTGTGCCATCTTTGACCGAGCAAGACAGAATAGTTTCTATACTGAGTAACTTCGACTTACTCATCAACAGCGCTTCTGAGGGGCTACCAGCTGAAATCAATATGCGTCATAAACAATACGAGTACTATCGTGAGAAATTACTTGTATTCAGGGAGGCGACGACATGAATAAGTACAGGATGGTGGCGGAAAATCCGCATAGCACGGTCGTTGCCGAGTTTATCCCTGCCGTACGCCGAGCCAGTGATTATCAAAGTGAGGCCGAGCTAGAACAGGCGTTAATAGAACAATTGCAGAAACAAGCATACGAATACCTGACCATCGCTAAGGAAGCTGATGTAATCGCTAACTTGCGCGCCCAACTAGAAAAGCTGAATGACTACCAATTTACGGACGCCGAATGGGAAAGATTTTTCAAACAGACTCTCGCTAATCCTAGTGAAAGCATTGAAGAAAAGACCACTACAATACAAGAAGACCATATTAAAAATCTGGTACGCGATGACGGTACTGTTAAAAACATTAAGTTGTTGGACAAAGCTAATATCCACAATAATAGTCTGCAAGTTATCAATCAATACGAGATAGAGGGCGCACGGGCAAACCGCTACGATGTAACCGTACTGGTCAATGGTTTGCCTTTAGTACACATAGAGTTAAAGCGTCGTGGTGTAGACATCAAAGAAGCTTTTAATCAAATCAACCGCTACCAACGCGATAGCTTTTGGGCAGGTAGTGGGCTATTTGAGTATGTTCAGCTGTTTGTTATTAGTAACGGCACATACACCAAATATTACAGTAACACTACCCGTAGCCAGCACGTCAAAGACGGTGGTAGCATTAATAAAAAGGGTAAAAAGACTAGCAATAGCTTCGAGTTTACGAGTTGGTGGGCTGATGCACGCAATAAACCAATCACCGACCTGACAGATTTTGTTGCTACATTTTTTGCAAAACACTCGCTGCTCAATGTCATTATTAAGTACTGCGTATTTACTAGCGACCGCCTACTGCTGGCAATGCGCCCTTATCAGATTGTTGCTACGGAACGCATTTTAAACCGCATCGAGGTCAGTACTAATTACAAGAAGCTAGGAAGCGTCGAAGCGGGTGGTTATGTGTGGCACACCACTGGTTCGGGCAAAACACTTACAAGTTTCAAGACCGCCCAGCTTGCTAGTAAGCTTGAGGACGTTAATAAGGTTCTGTTTGTCGTAGACCGCAAAGACTTGGACTACCAGACGATGAAAGAGTACGACAAATTCGAGAAAGGCGCGGCTAATAGTAATACCAGCACTGCTAAGCTCAAGAAGCAGCTAGAAGATGACGGTGCTCGTATCATCATCACTACTATTCAGAAGTTGGATAAGTTTATCAAAAAGAACGATGGGCACCGGATTTTTGACGGACATATTGTACTTATTTTCGACGAGTGCCATCGTAGTCAGTTTGGCGATATGCACCATTCAATTACCAAGAGCTTCAAAAACTATCATATCTTTGGCTTCACGGGCACGCCAATATTTTCTGCCAATATTTCGAGTAGCGGACGTGCTGACCTAAAGACGACCGAACAGGCATTCGGCGAAAAGTTGCACGCCTATACCATCGTTGATGCCATTACGGATAAAAATGTTTTGCCGTTCCGCATAGACTACATAAGCACCGTACGCGAAGCTGAAAACATAGATGATACACAGGTGCGAAGCATAGACACCGAGGCTATACTTGGCGCGCCAGAGCGCATTAGCAAAGTGGTGCAGTATATTCGTGAGCACTTCGACCAAAAGACTAAGCGTAATAGCACTTATGCGTTTGGTGCATTGCAAAATATTCAAGAGGTTGCCACCGCGCGCGACCGCCACATTATTGAAGAAATTAAGCAGCGCATCCGACTTAGTGGTTTTAATAGTATCTTTGCGGTCAGCTCCATTGAGGCGGCGAAA
This sequence comes from Saccharimonadales bacterium (SeqCode), assembly GCA_035248005.1. GTDB lineage: Bacteria > Patescibacteriota > Saccharimonadia > Saccharimonadales > UBA4665 > PMNU01. The sequence goes on along the minus strand of DATFHU010000017.1, from coordinate 97,207 downwards.
AAATATTACGCCGAATTTAAGCGCCAGCAAATTGACGCGCCGGAAGCTTCACGGCTTAAGGTGGCAATAATCTATAGCTACGGTGTAAATGAAGATGAAGCTTTGTTAGATGGTCTAGAGGATGAGAATAGTGAGGGTACCGAGGGCTTAGATAGCGGTTCGCGTGATTTTCTTGACAGTGCAATCCGCGACTATAACCAGCTTTTTGCCACTAGCTATGATACCTCGGCTGACAATTTCCAAAACTACTACAAAGACGTATCGCTACGAATGAAAAACCGTGAGATTGACTTGCTCATAGTAGTTAATATGTTTCTGACCGGCTTTGATGCCACTACGCTCAACACGCTTTGGGTGGATAAGCGATTGCGCTCACATGGTTTACTACAAGCCTACTCGCGTACCAACCGTATCCTTAACTCCGTTAAAACATTCGGTAATATAGTGAGTTTCCGTAACCTAGAAAAAGCCACTAACGATGCGCTAGCGCTATTCGGCGACAAGGAAGCTGGTGGCATAGTGTTGCTAAAAAGTTATGACGAGTACTACAACGGCTATGACGATAATGGCAAACACCAGCGTGGCTATGCTGAGCTGGTAGCTGAATTGATACAACGGTTCCCCGTAGGCGAGCAGATAATCGGTGAGCAGAACCAAAAAGACTTCATCAAACTGTACGGCGGTATTCTGCGAGTGCGTAATATATTGACCACATTTGATGATTTCATAGGTAACGAAATCTTGTCAGCGCGCGACATTCAGGACTACCATAGCATGTACATTAACCTGTATAACGAGTTCCGCAAAGGTACTGATGCCGACAAAGAAAACGTCAACGATGATGTTGTATTTGAGATGGAGCTAATCAAGCAAGTCGAGATAAACATTGACTATATCTTGGAGCTTATCCGTAAATACCATGCTGGCAACCAAGAAGATAAAGAGTTGCTGGTGGACATCAATAAAGCTATTGATAGTAGCGTAGAGCTTCGCAATAAGAAAGACCTGATAGAACAGTTCATTACTTCGCTGAATGTTAACTCATCGGTGGACGATGATTGGCGTACGTTCGTTGATGCTAAAAAAGTCGAGGAGCTTAATCGCATTATTTCCGACGAGGGGCTAGACCACGATGAAACGTATCGCTTCATAGATAACGCTTTCCGCGATGGCTCACTTCAATCAACCGGCACCGCAATCGCTAAAATCCTACCACCCGTATCACGCTTTTCAGCAGATAACTCACGTGGTAAGAAGCGTGAAACCGTATTGGATAAGCTGACCAACTTCTTCAACAAGTTCTTTGATATATCTGGTGGCAAGTTGGAGGATTAACGACTATGGCAAAAGGAATAATTTACTTAATGTCCACTGCTGTATCTGGTTTGGTTAAAATCGGGAAGACGGGAACTAACAATTATGCCGAGCGTATGCGCTTCTTGGAGGCAAACGGCTATTACAATGTTGCGGGCTTACGTCGTTACTTCGCTATAGAGCTAGACGATTATGATGATAAAGAAAGTCTACTGCATGAAATCTTTAGCAAACATCAAGTAGGTACCAGCGAATTGTTTGCGCTCGACCAAGACCTAGTGCGCCAACTGTTATTGTCTTTCGATGGTAACGTCATCTATCCAGAGAAAATTGACAAAGAAAAAGAGTTTGATGAAGTAGCTACTGCGCGCAAGCAGGGCGCACTATTCAGTTTCTACCGTAAGGGCTTGCACGATGGTGATGAAATCAAATTTATAAGCGACAAAACGATTGTCGCTACTGTTGCGGGTGAGCGTGAGGTTGAGTATGGTGGGCAGACATGGAAACTATCGCCGCTGACGTATAAAGTCTTTGAGGACAAGGGACAGCTGAACAGTAGCGGTGCATATCAAGGCGCAAATTACTGGCAGTTTAACGGGCACAAGCTAAAAGACTTGCAGGATAAGTAACGGGTTCTGACCTATATTTTCAAAAAATCAGAAAAATTTTTGTATGGGATATATAATATGGCGCGCGTGAGAGTGCAGTGGGGTACCCCCCGCCCTTGGTTCTAACCGCATAGCTAAGGACGGCCAGTAAGCGCCTAGCTGGGCGCAAACTATATAGGTGTAAGTCGGTGGCGCATCTGCGTATATTGGTTGTAGACGCTGACTACCTCTGTTATTGCTATTGCCTCGTTGGGCATTAGACTGTAGAATAACCCAGTAACGCGGTTCTGACTTCGTACAGAACGGTGCACCAATGCGCAGATTTAGGACCTTCGGGTCCTTTTTTGTTTTCTTCAATCATTAAGTTAAAGGGGTAATTCACGTCAAATGTGAGCTTTTTGTCGTTTAATTTGATGTTAGAAAGTAGGAAGCCAAGTAATTTGGATCTCTGACCCTCGTCTGCACATTTGAACAGCTCTTCTGCACGACAAGCTAAATCTAACAAGTAAGAAGATGTTACTAGGAAGTCTTTATTGCCGTTAGTTAGAATATCTAGCTGGTCATTTAGTTCTTCTTGACGTTTAGTTAGAGCATTTACGATTTTGTCGTATTGCTCTGGCGTAATGGTTTCATTTACTAAACGGTCAAACCAATTTGCTAGCTTCTTGTCTATTTCATCGTATTCTCTGCGAGTCTTATTTATGGACTGTGCGTAATACATCTGTTGGTCATCGTGTTTAGTCTTTAGGTCGTCTATTACCTTCTCAATTAGATGTTCTGGGATAGTGATTTTAGACATCACAGCTTCTACAGAGCCTAAAATCAACGACTCTGCTGTGGTGGCGTTCTTGCATAAAGGATTTGCACAATGAAGGTAAACCCACTTACGGTTTCTAAACGGCGATACCGAACGTCCACATTTGCCGCAAGACACTATATCGCTGAATGTAAAGTCTAGGCTGTCCCATTTAGTTTTCATCTCACGCCGCTTATCTTTTACTAGCTGGCATTGGTTATACAGAGCACGGCTTATAAGTGGCGGATATTTATGTTTATATTCCTTACCGTTATGCGTCATTATTCCGTAATAGAACTTACTATTCTTACCGCAGATAATCTTTTCTACGCCGCCTTTTGAAAGCTGTGCTTTACCTGTTTTTGAGCTGGTGTAGCCCATTTTAAGTAAATGCTTTGCAATTACACCATAAGGCATACCTTGCGCCCTAAGCTCAAATGCCTTAACAATGTAATGCTTACGATCTTCATCTACTATGATGTCCTTGAAGGGCTTAGATACATTATTTGGATTTTCAATGTGTATGTTTTTATAGCCTACTGGCGCACGGTGAGTCCAGACACCCCTGCTATGTAATTCATCAAAGCTACGCTTTACGTTATCCCGTATTGAAGCCGAGTAGTATGCTGCGAGAGATATGCCAATATCTAGCCTAAACAGGTCAGCAGCAGGTGAATCTTTGTTAATTTTTAAGTTGTCGTACGGAAAGTACATTTTGATTTTGCCGCTACGAAAGAGTCTAGTTAGTGCTATTTTTTCGTCTGATGACGAGTCCCTTGTATAGCGATCTATTTTGTCAAAAACAACTGCATTTAAGTTTGGGTTTTCTTCTAGTGGCTTGATTACCAACTCATTAAAAGTTGGACGTCCAGGTTTATATGCGGTTTCATCAAACTCTACATATATAAAGTCCTGATTTTCTTTCCAGTGCTTGCGTGTAGCGTAATCGTAGAGCCTTTTCTTTTGTGCTGGCAGTGCCTTGCGTTGTTCTACGTCCGATACACGGGCGACTAGTAGTATGTTTGGGTTGATTTTATTGTTCATTATGGTATTCCTTACTTATTTAATTGTATGATTGAAAAGGGTTATTTGCCCTCGGATAGTGTTTTTTTGTGCTTAAGGTCTATTTGGATTAAGACATCTAGGAATCCAGCTAAGTTGTTTAGCGATCCCTTGCTATCGTTTAATTGCTTAATAGTTTTTACTAACTTTGTTTTGCTCATAGCAGACCGTCCTGACCAGCTATGATTACTCGTGAGCCGTACCGCACTTTCGTATTGGTTATATTTGGTCTTGTTAAACCTTCATCTTCTTTGTTAATTACTAATGAAGGGGGTAGGTGCATTAACTTTGACTTGTACTCTCCCTGTTTACGGGGTAGGTTCTTGCAAACAAGCTGGTGCTTGTAGAGCTTGACTACACAAGGGATTAAGTCAAATGTGTTGGAAGTTCCCAGTCTTTGCCTACGCTTCACAAAACCTTTTTCCTCAAGAGTTCTTAATCGCTTTTGAACTGTGGAGTAGCCTTTGTGCGAAAACTTTGTGAGAGTAGTTATTGTCGGGAAGACTTTGCTGTCGTGGCTAAACCAGAAGGTCAACAAATGTATTAGCGTTACTAATTCGCCGTCTTTTAATTTCAAGTGTCCTTGGCAAGCCAGTAATAGGTTGGGTACTTGCGTAAAGCTGTACACTTCAATTTCTGGTGACCATTTTTCTGAAAACTTGTAATTGGCGTTTTCGGGATTCATATTGGATTCCTTACTCTGGAAGCCGCCCAACGGAACAGGTTGTTATTGGTGTTGGTTGGCTTCCTTGCCCGTTCCATATACATCTTCCCAAGAACTAAGGGAGTAAGGTCTAGACACCTAAAAATAGAGATAACCACCCGATTGCATAGGTGGTTATTTACAAAAAGCTGCGATTTTTTACGATTTAGCTACGATTAGTATTTAACCGTAATTTGTATGACTTTAGTTCATCTCCAGTTAATGACTTAGCTGGCGTAAAGCGTACGCCAGCCTTTGTAGTGCCTGTAAAAAAGATTTTCTTTAGTTGCTTATCAAAGTGAGCCGATCTTACGAGTTCGGTCATATCATTTTTTGAACGACACCCGTCTAGCTCTTGAATGTCTAAAATGCTAACCATTTGATTAGTGTGAGTTTGCATATAGTGCATAAAGTTGTAAGTTGCTCCACCATATCGCATAGGATTTCCCAGTGGCACCATTTCTTTTCCTTCAATCCCAATATATATTTGTGTACCGTCTATTTTTGTGACTGCCACTTGCTCTCTTGAATCGGGGACATTTTTTGTACGATTTACTTTTGCAACAAACTCTTGGCAAGTTTCATCTGTTGGTGTAACCACTTTAATCTCAATAAATCCTTTAATTGCAAAGGTCAGTAGTGTTTCTAAGAACTTCTTGCTATTACTAGACTGATTTCCTCTAATTTCTCTGGTTTGTTCGGGTTTACCTAGTTTGTTTAATAGTCGTGCTTCGTGCTGCGCATACAGCGTCGTTGAGTTGCCAGTAGGTGCAAATATACTATTACTTTGGAAGTAATCTAAGTAACTTCGTACCATATCTTTAAACCAATCTTGATCCGCACTTTGAACTGCGTTATCGGCAGCATCTATCTTGGCTTCGGCTGCAAGTTTATTTAATACCGCAGAACAGTAATCCATATTACTAGGTTGATTTATGAAAGTATTTAGATGTTCTTGCAATTTATTTGGATCGGCTTTAATGTAACCACTTAAAATGGCGTATATGTACAGCAAACGGCTGTCCCAAAACTGTGTTACAGGCAATTTCATTGCTGTAATTATTGTAAATCATTGGCTAGTATAGTGCCGAATCAGGCTAATAATTTTTGCACATTCAAAAATGCCATTTTTCACTGTTCCGTTCTGTGATAACTCATACTTTTAGTTATAAACTTTTATGCCGATTTGGAGAGTTGTCTGCGTCAGTACCTGCTGCGGCGTGTAGATTTCTAATCATTTTATAAATAGCGAGTTCAGTTGGCGGTTTTGTGCCTGACCAGTCAATGCGAGGTCTGTTCTTTAATTCTTGTCGTACTTTTCTGCTTAGTTCGCTCACACTTATAGTTTATGACAGTTCATATATGCCCGTAGAGGACATTTACAGGCGGTGTAAGCGGGCTTATCGCCAAGAATGGGAATGTTATACCTTTCACAAAGTGATTTTCACAAATTGTTAGATATAATGGCTTAAGAGAACTACTATGGCAATAAATCTAGATAAAATCCAACAGTGGAAAGAAGACGTAGCGAAGTCTGTTGATTTCTATAATAATTGGTTTCTAAAGTTTGCTCCGCAGACCTATAAAGAAACTAGAGCTAATACTGCTGATAAAGTTTTAGAAGCTTTAGAGCTATCTCATTACTTTGCACATATTTCCCCCGATAATTTGAAAGAGAACCCTAGCATTCTTGCAATTCTAAGAATGACCACTCGTCCACCCATTGCCAGGGATAGGCTGATTGGTCTTTCTGGAGTATCTCCTAATCTGGTTAGTTCAATGGAAAAAGGAGTTTTGCCTACTCGTATGGATTCCGCAGTCCTTGATGAACAACTCGGAAGGATTTCGGCCGTATTTGAACAGCTTGCAGATACAGAATTGTTTCCCTGGCTCTTAGAAAAAAGAGTGCCCGCACAAGGAGAAAAAGATTTGGCAGCAGTTATTGTAGCCGACAGGCTGTGCGGTATGGTTGCAGACCCAATTATCCGTAATGCACAAGAACAACGACAATTAGAAAAAATTGGAAGTTGGCTAGATTCAAAGGGTTACAAACAACGTAAAAGTGGGCAAACAGCTACAATAGACACGCTTGAAGCTGGTACGTATTCATTTAGGTTTAATGTGCCTGTAATCATTGGCACTGACGAACATAGGGTGAATATCCCAGTTGATGTTGCAATCAGACCTAAAGATACAAGCCGTAAGCCAATTTTGATTGAAGCAAAATCTGCTGGCGATTTCACGAATACAAATAAACGACGAAAAGAAGAAGCTGTAAAGTACTCTCAGCTTAAATCAACATACGGTGATGACATACCATTCTTATTGTTTTTGTGCGGTTATTTTGACAGTGGCTATTTAGGCTATGAAGCTGCAGAAGGAATTGACTGGATCTGGGAACATCGTATGGGAGATTTAGAAGCTCTTAACCTATAATAAGGTTATGGACGAACTAGAGAGGGTAAGAGAGGCTAAGCAAAAAGCTGTTGACGCTAGTAAATCCAAGCTAGATAGAAATAAGCTTGGTCAGTTTGCAACTCCCCGAAATCTTGCAGACAGCTTATTAAGCTATTCCTCTAGTCTGATAAACGATTCGGAAGTAAGGTTTTTTGACCCAGCTTTTGGGACGGGCAGTTTTTATACCGCCTTTCTTAAGACTTACGGTGACAACGCCACAGGTACAGGTTTTGAAATAGATAAGGATTATTTTAAAGCGGCACGTGAAGTATGGGATAACACACCTAGCTTAACTATTAAACATACGGACTTTACGCAGGAGATAGCCAGCAAATACAAACCCTTTAATTTAATTGTGTGTAACCCACCATATTCTCGTCATCACCATATTTCAAACGAAACTAAATCACGAGTTCAGAAGTTAATTTCTAATGAACTAGGATTAAAAGTTAGCGGATTAGCTGGAATGCACTTTTATTTTATGCTGCTGGCTCATAAATGGCTGGCAAAGAGCGGTATCGGTATTTGGCTTGTGCCATCAGAAATAGTTGAAGTTAATTATGGCAAATATATTCGCAAATACTTACTTGAGAATGTGAATCTCTTACGCATACACTTTTTTGAGCATTCTAATGTTCAGTTTGACGATGCGCTTGTTTCGTCGTGTGTAATCGTATTTAAAAATGAACCAAGTTTAAAAGATACTAAAGTCAAGGTTACTGTCGGTGATTTTGCTAATCCAGTTAATGAGATTGAAATAGACAAGGCAAATCTTCCAGTTGATAAAAAATGGTCAAAACATCTCCTGACTCATCCTCATTCAGGACTTAATGTTGATTTACCAGCAGCAAAACTTGGTGATTTGTTTCAGATCAAGAGGGGTATAGCTACTGGCAAAAACAGTTTTTTCATTCTTGATAAGGAACAGGCGCTTTCTTTAGAAATACCTAAGAAATATCTTCAAAACATCATTCCACCATCTCGTTATATTAAAGATAGTGTCATTGAACTAGACGACGACGGATTCCTTAAAACAGATAAAAAATTAGTTGTTTTAAATGTTGATTTACCAATGGAAAAAATTAAATCAACATATCCTAAACTTTACGCTTATTTGTTAGAAGGTATTGAAAAAGGAGTTGATAAGACTTATTTAGCTTCAAAGCGTAAATACTGGTATGCACAGGAGAGCAGAACTCCACCAAAGTACTTCGTGCGCTATATGAGCCGAGAAAAAGCCGATGGTGCTGGTAATAATATGGCATTTATACGCAATGAAAGCGATGCAATATCAACGAACTCATATCTAATGCTTTACGAAAAGCCTATGGATTTGTTTTCTGTTGAGTATGATTATGAAAAAATTAAAGATTTCTTAGTCAAAGGATTGGATAAGTCACTTAATCGGTTTGGACGAACGTATGGCGGCGGCTTAGTTAAGTTTGAGCCTAGCGAACTAAAAGAACTTCCTATATTTGTCTAAATAGTATAGGTAATTCTTATGCTTTGTATCTGTAACAAGCGGGAGCATAATAGTGTTAGGTAATAAAAATGATTATAAACCAACACTTCGTAGATCTGCTCTCAAGACTAACGCCATCAAGTGCGGAAAATGCTGCCTATGCGTCTCACCGTGCATCAGTTGACGCCAAGCTAGAAACGTCATTTAACGTTACTTACACAATGGAAACAGGTTCGTTTAGAAGTGGTACGGGCGTCCGTTTCTATACGGACTTGGACATCTTGGCTTCAATACCACCTGCCTCCCAGCGTGATAATTCATATAATATGCTGCTCGCCGTAAAGTCAGCGATGGAGCAACGGTTTCCGACAAGTACAATCTACATAAGAACACCAGCCGTAGTTTGTTTATTTGACGGAGCTAAAATTATTGAAATTACGCCAGGGTACTACCAGTATCAAGAGCAAGATTTATGGAACGTTTATAAAATACCCGATTTTAATGGCGGCTGGCAGATCGCTGCACCGTCAGCACATATTGCTTACGTGAACAGTATCAACAATAAGCTTGATAAAAAGGTAAAGCACGTTATACGGCTCATTAAGGCAATCAAACACGCACGAAATATCCCAATCTCTTCGTTTTATTTAGAGCTGCGCATAACGAAGTACTGTGACGGTGAGACTTTTATCGCTTATGAGCAAGATGTTGTACGTGTATTAAATCGTTTAGTTGACGATGGACTTGCCAATATGCGTGATCCATTAGGCATTTCGGGTTATATTGAACCGACCAGCACTCTTGCGCAGAAAGAAGACGCACTATCAAAGCTCACTACTGCCCGTAATAGAGCAAGATGGGCAGTAGAAGCCGAGAAAGCTGGTAATCACACAGAAGCATTAAGTTGGTGGAGTAAGGTATTTGATAGGGATTTCTGATGAACAAGAAAGATATTGTTAAAGAAGCAAAGCGAATTGAAGAAGCTGGCAAGTACGGCGCACAGGCTCAATTTGAACAAGCAAAGATATGGACGAAAAGAAACACTTGGCTAGGTGTCCCATCTTCTGGTTTAGCGGCTATAGCGGGTATTGGTGGTCTAGCAGATTTATTTGGCAATGTATGGACAGGTATATTAGCTATAGCTGCCTCTTTCCTTACAGCAATTATGACTACGCTTAATTACTCTAAGAAGATAGACCAAGCTCACGCTTCCGCAAATGCTTACTTAGCCTTGCAACAGGACGCTCGTATTTTCATAGAAATAGACGCTAGCGGTAGCAATTTACAAACCATCCGTGACGCACTATCAGAACTAGTAGCTCGTCAGCAAGAGATAAATAAGACTTCCATTATTCCTTCAACGAAAGCCTATAAACGAGCAAAAGAAAACATTAAGAAGGGTGGTCAGTCTTACAAAGCTGATAAAAAGACGTCTAGCTCATAATTAAATCACCCGCCAGATTGAATTGTTGCACTAACCCCTTTAGTTTATAATCATCAACATTGCCTGGATTAACGGTTAGAAATAAGTCCGCTATCTGGCACCAAATGAGACACTTCATATAAAACAGATCAGAATAGTGTTCGACTAACTGGTCTGTTTTTGTTAGCGGACAGTCTTCGAACACTTGTCAGTATAAGCTTTAGAAAAAATATTCAGCCAAAGTGTAATAATAGAAGTATGACGAAAACGGCTGCACGCATCATTACATTGGATCCCGATGTTGAAGCTCTAGTGAGCCATTATAAGAAGCTCGTCATTGGAGGCAAGGAGGTTATCACTCCGTACTACATGAACGAGAAGGGTAGAAGGGGGCGTCGTGTCTCGGTAGGTAAGGGCATGCCGCAGGCGCTTGAGCGGGAAACCGTCCGACTTGCCAAAAAGCACAATTTTGATCTTGATGCTGCAACGTCTGAAGAAATTCGTGAGTTCATGGTCAAACATCGGCTCGGGGTTGATTGCTCAGCGCTGGTAACCTGGGCAATGCGCACGATGGTGCGAAAACGAACAGGCCGATCCCTGTGGAAATATATTTGGCTGCCCGGATCTAGAGCTCGTTCGTTTGCTGTGAGACACTTGCGCCCCGTTGAAAATATCTCGGCGCGCGTCTTAACACACGAGAAGAACGCGAGAAAGATTAACGATCTACGAGAGGTGGCCCCCGGGGATGTCGTCAGATCCTTAAATGGCAAGCATGTTTTGCTTGTATCGGAAGTGGGATTTGATGAGGCAGGTAATCCGCTCTATCTGAAGTACGTAAATTCAACTGAATATGGCGGCATCAAGTATGGTATTCGTGAGGGAGTGATATTTATTAAGGATCCCGCCAGTCATATCCTTCAGCAAGAATGGCTGGACTCTGAGAACGGTGTAAATTGGATATATAAGGCGGCGAACGATTACCCGGAAGATACATGCATAGTGAGGCTTAAGTTTTTAGAAATTACCGGGCAACGCTCTCGTTAATCAGGTTCAACCATCGTAGCAAGTGTTCGAAACAAAGTGCGTCATGCGCACCACAAAAAAAGCCCTGCCCTTTCGGGCAAGACTTTTTTTGTGGTCTAAGTTTGTGGCTCTAACCCCTGGCCTCGTCGAAAATCAAAATGGGCCACGGCTTCATCGGCTAGAGGGTTAGAGTCCCCTGGCCCGCAAATTCACAAATTTCCTCTCTGTTAGGGGCCTGGCCTCTAAATTCCTAAGTCCCTGGGATAAGGATGCAGAAAGAGATTTACGGCAATAAATCCATTTTGCGTTTCTTGTGTAGTATTATATCTAAGTTAGATATATCGTCAATAGAAATAAGGAGATAATGATGTCGGAAATTGCAGCAAATGTTGAACGTATTTATCCAGAGGGAGTAGGGTCTCAGGGAGAGTATGTGTTCGCCACTGATACTGTGCCTCCACGTTTTGCAACAGTAGGCGTAGGTGACAATAGACTTTGGGCAACTGGCCCGCTTACACGGGAACAACTGAATATAAGCCTCCGCTACGGAGAGGAAGATTTTGTGTCCGATAATGATCGAGAGACGAGTGCTGTTAATTCTTTGGGCTATACTATTGAGCCTGACGACATTATGTATGGAGGTGAATATCCAGGCGGCCGTGATAGAATGGCGCTTAACCTTGCCCGATTTGTGCTTGGCGCATAATGTAGGACGAGTGTAGATAGGAATTAATAGGCTACTATAAACGTATGTCCAAGATAGTTAAACTCTCACTCATTTGTATTGTAGTCGGCGTGGCTATACTCGCTGGTATATTTCCGTACTATTACTTTGAGTGGGGCATAAAATCCTGCACAGGCTTACCGACTGATGCGGCTAACTGTGGCGACGGTGATTTTGGCGGTGTGCTGTTCTTGCTGTATAGCTTGCCCTTCTTCGGTCTGGGGCTGCTCGGCCTGGGGTATGCGACGACGCGGTCATTAATACGGCGCTATAGGCACAAAGCACCGACGTTAAAATAACTAAGAGTAACAGGCTGGTTATGCTATCAGATTTGGGCTGAGGTCGAAGATTTTAGCCAGCTCAAGCAAATAATTGTCATCTTGTCTCTCCTGAGAAACAGTTTTAAATACGTCCGCTAAGTGGCATCAAGAAAATAGCCCTACATCAAGTAAGGCCATTTTCATAGAGATGGAAGGTATAAATCAACTATACAAATGCAAACACATTAAACTGATGATTGGGCTGTATGTCGCCTACTGTATGTAGCATTGACTGTGGCTTAAGCGTAATCTAGTATACCTAGAGAATTATGAACAAGCGCGCTGGCTTAATTATACTGATTGTTATGCTGCTTATTGGCGGCAGTATCACATACTTGTTGGCCACTTCGAAACCTGACAAGCCAAGCCAGAGTACCGGGGTTCAAGAAACGAGTAAGCCACCTGCCGAAGACAACAATCGTTTAACGGAAGACCAGGCGAGCTCTAAACCTGGTGAATATGTAGACTACAGGGATGGGATTATCGCCGGAACCAAAGGAACGACATTGTTGTTTTTCCACGCCCCGTGGTGTCCGCAGTGCCGTGCCTTGGAGACTGACATTAAAAAAGAGGGCGTGCCCGAAGGCGTGACAATTATCAAAGTAGACTACGACAGTAACCAGAAACTCCGCCAGGAATATGGCATAACAATCCAGACTACCGTCGTGAGGGTGGATGAGGACGGTAAGTTAATAGAGAAGTTTGTAGCATACGACGACCCGTCACTTGCCGCCGTAGCGGAAGAATTGCTGTAAGCTATGGCGCTGCTGGTGCTTTCATTTATTGCCGGCGTGCTTACGGCAGCGGCGCCATGTGTACTGCCTATGTTGCCCGTGATCATCGGCGGCGCCATCATTGATGCCGCCAAAGACAAGCCTGAGCGGCAATGGCTGCGCCCGGTATTGATTGCTGCAAGCCTGGCCGTATCGGTAGTGGTTTTTAGCCTGGTAATCAAAGGTACGACGGCACTGCTGGGCGTGCCACAGGCGGCATGGCAGGTGTTGTCTGGGGTGATTGTCCTGCTGCTGGGTGTATATTTTTTGTGGCCGCACTTGTGGGAATTACTTGCGCTCAAGCTGGGCGTAGTCAACAGGGCCAACGCAGCGCTCGGTAAAGCGTACCAACGCCGCGGCTGGACGGGTACGATACTGATTGGCGCAGCTCTAGGGCCAGTATTTAGCAGCTGTAGCCCCACTTACGCACTCGTTGTGGCAACTGTTTTGCCCGTCTCGTTTGGACAAGGGCTGGCGTATCTGGTTGTGTATGCGCTCGGCATGAGCGCGACATTGCTGCTTGTCGCCTATATGGGGCAGGCATTTGTGACGCGGTTGCGCTGGCTAGCTAATCCCAACGGCTGGTTCAAGCGTATCGTTGGGGTGGTATTCATTTTGGTCGGACTTGCCGTAATATTCGGCCTGGATAAAGATTTGCAGGCTTTCGTGCTTGAACGAGGTTGGTATGACCCTATTAGTGACTTTGAACAACGTTTACGCTAGAAACCTACTACCGTCACCCCTGCCTCTATCACTAGATCGTTCCGAGAATGATGCTCCCGCTAACTGGGATAGCCACCCCAAAAGGTGTTCGAAACAAAGTACACCAAGTGCACCATTTTAGGATTACAGATAAGAAGACGTTCCAGATCGGGCGTCTTTTTGTTTTGCGTTTGATTCTCAATCTGAGGCATTGGTTAGAGTCCTCCGTGGCTGAAATTCCTACTGGTTGATATACTTATTATTCATGCTTAGATCTATCGCATTTTTTGACATCGATAACACCATGTATGACGGCTTTTCTTATTTCGCACTTTTAGAAAAGCAGGTTGGTGAAGGCCTAATAAAGCAGGAGACACTTACCGCTGCACTGGCGAGTATGCAAAAATATAAGGCCAAGACCCAGGATTACGAAACGACAATTGTTGAGCTACTCGATATTTATGCCGCAGGCTTAAAAGGTGCAAAGTATATTCCTGTCCTCGAATCAACGAGGCAGTTTTACGAAAAATCGGACAAATTTTTCGTCTATGTTGGCCTGACTTTTAAAGCGCTACAAGGTTCACATGATATCGCCCTTGTGACTGGCGAACCGCAGTTTGTCGCTGAGGCCGTGAAGGAGCTTTTTGGTGCAAATTCGTATTACTCCACTGAATATGAGGTTATCGATGGGACGTTCACGGGGAGCGTTAAGTCCTACCTTGCCTCGCGTCACGAAAAGCACGATGCTATCAAACATCTCATGCAGGGCCATAGCGCGAAAAGTTCTTTTGCGTTTGGAGATTCTGAGGGGGATATAGAAATGCTGCGAGCGGTGGAATATCCTTTCTGTCTCAATGCCACTGACGGCTTGCGTGCAATCGCCGCCGAGAAGGGCTGGAATATGCCCGACATTGACGAGGTGACCAAACTTGTCGCAAGTCTTACTAAGGTGGCCTAAAGCTCATTGTCGTGCTCCTGGCCTGAGTCGTGTACAATCCGACCGTCGATATTCATTAAGCCAAACTGGACCAATTTTTCCTACATCAGCATTAAGCTGTCGTAAACCTGGTTCCACCCATAATCCACCTTGCGCACTACTGTTTTAGGCAGATTTGAGCACCTTTTATAGGTGTTTTTGTTACTATAAACTTATGCGGTCAGTGTCATTCTTACTCTGAGCCAATATATAGATTCTAATTATCTTGGTGCTAAACTTATTAATGAAATTATATTAATTTTTGAAAGGATTTTTGAGATGTCTAAATATGTTGATGGTTTTGTATTAGTCGTACCAAAAGGAAAAGCAGAAGAGTATAGAAAAATGGCAGAAGAAGGGCGAGAATCCTGGATTAAGCATGGTGCGTTAGAATACTTTGAATGCAAAGGTGATGATCTTAAGCAACAAGAAATGGGACCAGTTAAATCACGTTCTTTTAGCGAAATGGCTGGTGCAGAAGGCGGAGACGACGTATGGTTTTCTTTTATTGTGTTTGAATCCAAGAAACACCGCGATGAGGTAAATAAAAAGGTGATGGAAGAGATGGACGAAGCTTATAAAGAACATAGCGACTTTGCATCGCCCTTCGAGATGAACAAAATGGCATATGGTGGATTTGAGGTTCTCGTTGAATATCAAAAGGCTTAGTTTGCCGAAACTCTTATTTCTTGTGTAGACCTACCCTAGTAAATAACCTTTTCTGTACTTTGTCGCTTCCCACCTAGCTTTGGGAGTATAAAACTTCCGCCTTCAACTCAACTACCCATACAAAAAGTTTAAGTAAATTCTGTAGAGTTGCACTATAAGAGACTTAGTGAAAGCTAGGTCTTTTTTGTCGAGGCCGTTCGGTGTTCGACACCAACGACGAGAATCCCGCAAAACCATCTGCTATACTGCTTGGGATGAAACCTCCAGAGCTATCAGTAATGTGGTCTCCGAGTATAGATACAGAGCTACTGTTCAACGCTCATGAGTTAGCTCCTAGTCCTGACGACCTATCGGCACTCACGGACCGCCTGAGGTTGAAAACGCCTGACACGCTTACCGCCGCTCTGTTGCGCCCGGAGGAGCGACAACTGGAACTTGAGCCTCACTTTAGCGGGAGACTTGACCCAGAGAACGCGAGTCAAACCCCTCGTCCACCCGATGCGCTGCGCGTGTATATTGGGGAACTTTCCGAACGAAACATCTTAGAGGGCTTTGCGCACGCCTTAGTAGCTCAGGCGCAACTTAAGCGCCGCATGAAGGTGCTCACATGGGGAGGGGCAGCGTTGATGGTGGAGGTGGGTGCCGGATCGACAATCCAACAGGCGGGTTCTTATTGGGGCCTCCTAGGTATTCCTTTAGCTGGCGCTACTCTTGGAGGCCTTTGGCTATGGCATCGTGGCTGGCGTACCACCCAGCAGGTAGTACCCAGTCTTGACGGCCTAAGGTCCCCGATTAGGATTAGGGGTCAAAAGTAGAGCAGCTAGTGCGACTCCTTGAGGTAACCATTACATTCCACGGATTATGCAGTACTACCCAGGCCCTAGCTATTGGGTCGATCCAAGCCAACAAGTGTTCGAAACCAAGTGCGTCAAGGGCGCCACAAGAGTTTATGCTTAGAACTCTCAGCCAAGAGTTCTTTTTATCTTGTGCGTAATTTTGTATCTGTCGCATAGGTTAGGGTACTTTCTGTTCAAAACTTATAAGCACTCGTTGTTGAAATAAGACAGAAAGTGCTATAATTAAAATATGAGAAATACAACCCCAACGGTCATACGCTTATCTATAACGAACGAGATTCGCAATGGATTAAAGCTAGCAAAAAAACGCTACCCTACTTTATCTGACCCCGAGATTTTAAAGCTGGGATTAGCAAAGATTGTGACAGAATATGACGACCCAAAGACGGTTGCCGATGATAAGACAGAAATTAGGTTAAGTGCAGCTCGCGCCGTAGGTGGTGACTACTTGAGCGATTCAGAGGAAGACATCTACACCGCGAATCTCGGTAAGAGAGTGCATTTTTCGTGAGCGTTTCCAAGTTGTTTGGAATCTACACTGCACAGTTCCCGTTTCTGGACGCCCAAGAGGCAAAAATACGACCGGTTATCATTGTTGGTAAACCCTGGGGCCAACACAAAGTAGTGGCAGTTATTCCCATTTCATCAAAGAGCGCCCTTGAAAAAGTTGATGTCGCTCTTCCTAGCTGGTCCGACGAAGGTTTATTGAAGCCGTCTGCCGCTCGTGTGCACCGGCTAACTACTATACTACAGTCGGACCTTATTGCGGAACTTGGCGAATTAACACAAGATGACCGGCAGAATTTACAGAATGCTCTCAGACAATTATTGGATCTCTAGATCTAGAGCTCTTAATTTTTTATACATCAGCATCAAATTCGGATAAACCTGGTTCCACCCATAATCCACCTCGCGCACCAAGCATAAGCACAATAAATAAAGACCTTTCGGGGCCTTTATTATTTTTGCAACAAATGTCGAGTTCGATCGTATAGTAGGTATGATGAACGAATTAGACATAATCCGACAGGTTCGTGCTGGTGATATTGACCAGTACAGCCAACTTGTCGAACGTTACCAGGTAGGACTTATTATTCATTGCGATCGTTTGCTTAGTGACCGTGATGAAGCCGAAGACGTTGCCCAAAAAGCATTCATTAAAGCATACGAAAAGTTGGCTAGCTTCGACAGTGATAAGGCCCGGTATTCTACATGGTTATACCGCATCGCCACTAATATGTGTCTTGACGTGCTTAAATCACAGAAACGAGCGATACCAAGTGATATAGAAGATACAGTAGGTGCTGAAGCACTTGATGCCGCCCTCATGCACGATGAAACCATACGCGAAGTGCGTACGGCCGTGCTTGGCCTCATGCCGCCCGAACAACGACGCGTCATAGAGGCGTATTACTGGGATGGCATGAGCTACCAGGCGATTGCTGACGAAATAGGTGTGCCGATTAATACGGTAAAAAGCTGGATGTATCGTGCTAAACAACAGCTGAGGAGTAAACTGTCATGAATGATCATGAGTTAGAGGCATACCTACTGGTCTCCCGGCCGACCAGCGCAACCTACAGCCCGTTCACGCAATCAGTTATCGACGCGATACGGCTTAGTACACTTGAACCTGCTGATGGTAAGCCGACCATGTGGCGACGCATGCGAGAGTACGTCCGATACTCTACGCTGCGAAAGGCTGTCGCGCTTGCGCTTATCATTTTTGTCACTGCATTTGTTGGATTGAGCGGCTATGCATACGCAAATGGCATTCACCCGTTTTCACTTATCAAACGCTGGATTGTTGGCGAGCAGGTTAAGGTTACTTATCAAGATCCACAGACAAACCAGCAGCGAGAGTTCAGTCACGGAGTAAAGCGTAGCTATAGTGATCTGGCTATTTCGGCTTTTGCTGAAGTGAGTCTTATCGACCAATTGCATTTCCATGCCGTCAATGCTTATACCGTTCCCAAAAATGGCATTGAATATATAGATGACCCTTTCCGTACGGATTTTATAGCCCCGCGTGTTGGCGTCATCGAGCAAATCACTCAAGAGAATGTCGTAGTCCATTTAGCGTATTCTATGGGGCGTAGTAAAGTGGAGCAGTCTCAGAATAGTGACGAGCGCGTTACTATACCTAGGTCGTACTTTTACTACTATGAAGCAGGCAAACCGGCGCTGCTACAGCAAAGCGCTGTGGGTAAACTTGTTGAGGTATTTCAGGATCAGTACCTACAGCATAGGCAACACTCTGGCGAACGGCCAACGTCAGTCGATCTGTACTCGGCATTCGTACTGTCCCATCCTTTTGAAACCATAAAAGAGGCTACAGTAACTAGTGGCCCCATTCAGGCCGCAACCGACGAAGAACTTACCCAGGCCATATCGCAACAAGATATATACGAGCTAGGAGCGGGTGCGTGGGCGGAAGTATGCTTGGGCAATGGTGCGGATAGGTGTCCTCGTGCATTTAGGGATGATGAGGGCGAAAATTTCTTTGCTGCCGGTATTGCGCCTGGAAGCTACGGCGGCTCCTCACTGCAAAATCCAGACATGATACCCTTTGGCGAAGCGGTGGCAATTCCTACGACAGCTACCCTTCAGAACCAACTGCGCCATATAGAAGGAAAGATCGACAAGATTTCTGGTGATAGAATCACGCTTAAAACGTCATCTGGTGCTCTCTGGACATTCCAGTATTCGGTAGAGAACCAACAGAAGTTTGCCGGAGTGTACGGCAGCCCACTTAAGACGGGACAGCTTCTGGCTGGCGGGGTTATAGCCTCGGTCTATGATTGGGATCGGCGCCATTTCGATAGTCAATTCGTTTTTGGAATGAGCCGCTATAGGTAAAATGAAAATCCCATTTTTAAGGAGAGTAATTTTATGATGGAAATTCATTTGCACGCTTTGTTAATAGCGATACTGGGATATTATGGGCTCAGTATATTGATATTGTCACTATACCGCAGGGCGACTGAAGTTGCACAATATAGCGCCGGTGTTTATTTCGGCCTGTTTGCGGAGTCTATAGCCATGACTGCTGGTACTGCCGGCATAGTGTCCACATTGGCCTACGTACCCCTTGGTGAAGCTTTGCTTGCAACATGTGCTTTGGGCTTTTGCTATACGGTGGTTACCTCACTTGTGCATCCAGCTAGCGTGTCAACGCCGCACCCTGCCGTAGAAAAAATGACCATTGGCGGGTATCGGTTCTTAGGGATTCTAAGTATAACGTTTATCTTGTATCAATGGGGCTAGGGTACCTAGTAGATACTATTCCCGCTATCGGCACACGGTTCTGGTAAAATAGGGGCACCTACGCTAGGATCTTCAATAATCCATCCCAATAATTTAAGCAAATTCTGTAAAGCTGCACCAATTTATTGCATAGTATAAAAGACTTCTTTGGGAGCCTTTTTGATATACTGGTCATATTTAAAAAGGTATAGAGTTCAGCTTTTATACCTCTGGCGCGCTATCTACCTCATTCAACCGGTATCTGCAGCCCAGGCGCCACTAGCTGCGAACGATTATTAGGATTGCGTTGCCGATGATCAGGTTCAAACTCGTTATATGCATAGGCCACCATAACGTCACTCGGCGGCATATGGGGATCTGGCGGCATGATAAGTACCTCCATCTGCCTTGTTGCTAGTAAGTTTTGGCCCGCGGGTACGGAATGGGTTAATGACATATATCTGTGGTCGAACCGCACAGCCCGAACTCCAACCGATGGCAACCGACCAATTCCTCCTGGATCAGGAAATTGCATACCAAACCAAAACCCCTTATACACATCGCTTATTTTAGGTCGGTCACCGAGCAGGATAGGGTTATCTATCTTCCAAACCGGAGGTAGATATATTTCATCCAGTACAGTGATATCAACGGGCTCATTGGTATGGACGGTTGCATTAATGCGTACCTCTAGTTCCTTAGCCCGTTCTTCTGCAGCTTTGCGAGACTCTTCAAGGCGCTTGTGGTCGGCCTCTGTCAACTCATAGGGTGAGAGCCGATCTTGATCCACTTCTAGTAGCTCGTTGGTGAGAAAGCCTCCCACAACACCCGCCGCAAACAAGCCGATACCTCCTAAAATTGAGCGTCGGCTAACTCTAGATGGTCCGGCCTGCGCTTCTGGGGATCTACCTGAGTTATTTATTTCTGCCATATATAAGAGATGATCATCACTACTATTATGTACTCGTAATAGTGATGATGCAAGGGCTCCGTCATGGTTCAATACCTTCGCACCACACCAAGTGAGACATTTCTATTCAAACAGACCAAAATAGTGTTCGACTAGTTGGTCTGTTTTGTTTTTTCGGACACACTTCGAACACCAGCCTCGATTTCTTGTCTCTAAATCGAACCTCATTACAGGAGTTAACTTTTCATAGGTCGTTTTTATTATATAATTAGCGACTATGAACATATCAGAATCAATCCATGACGCAATTGCATTGGTAGATGTTGATGGCACTGTGAGCAGTACGCCTCAGCACATGGCAGGATTAAATGAGCGTTTGGCAGCAGATTTCCCGGCAATTGGCGAACGGCTTGAGGAGATAAAAGCCCAGCGAGCAGCGTTTCGCGATTCATATGGCCACCTGTCCTTTGCTGAACAGGATGAAATCTGGCAATCACTTTATCCCGGCACTACGTCTCATAGCCAGCTCGATATTTACCGCACCTTTGCACCCGATATTTTTGATACACAGACCACAGCGGAAGTAAAAGAATGGTTAAGTGACCCTGAAAATTTCGGTTATGCCGAATACGATGACGTACGACCCATGTTTGAGGGTTTGCGACGAATTGGATCACCGGCCGTGCTCTTTACCCTTGGACAGTACGAAACGTCGGATGGCGAACCTGGCTGGCAGCAACTCAAGATCAAAAGTTCTCCGCTACTTCGTAGCTTGCCTAGTCATATTACCGAGACGTTACCACCTGAAGGCAAAGGTACAGTTATCTGTCAGGCCTACAACCAAAAGGAGGGTCTGTTCCGCTTTCCACTTACCGATGGGGGTGAATCAATCACTACACGCAGTATTGTTATGGTGGACGACAGTGCCCATAATATGCGCTTGCCTGGTGCGGCGATGGGCATACTCATTGACAGGGGTGGCAAAAAGGCTAATTGGCAGGCACCCAGCAACGTCCATGTCGTCCGCTCCTTAGAAGAGGTTCCGGTGCTGATCGAGGAATACGCCGTGCTTAGGCGGGACATATAAACTTGCCTACGCCAAAAGACTTGATTATCGGGTTAATCCATGCCAATAAGTGTTTAAAACCCAGTGCATCAAGTGCACCTCCCTAATTCACAAAATTCCCCTCTGTTAGAGGCCTGGCCTCTAAGTTATGGGTCTCGCGTGATTGTCGCGGGCTAGTTGCTGTAGCCGTATATATGTCGTTGCAGTCCCCGCAAGACACCAGCCGCGCAAGGCTCATTCGCAATATAAAGCGAGCCTGCAGGTTGATTGTCAGCCGCCCAGCTCAACAAATCTGGCTGGCCATTGCCCGGGATGATTGAAAAATCGGCAACGGCTAACACTGCCTGATCGTTCATACTGTCGCCAGCGGCTACGCGACAAACAGAATTGTCCGAGAGGCTAAAGCTATCATCGTTAAGGCCGCTCTCAAGCAGCTGTGGTAGTTGCAGCAGGGCACTGCCTTTATTGACTCCTATCGGCAAAATATCAACGAATCGCCATGGGCCGTTACCCGACACAATTACATCGGCTTGCAAACTTGCTGCGCCTAGATAGGAGCCTATCTGGAGCGCGTGCATTGTAGTTTCCGTGATACTCGTTGTTCGGTAGCTAAGTTTACGGTCATCCTGTGCCGTGGGTTCTTGAGGTGTAAGGTCTGGATAGGTGGAGAGTCTGTCTATAAGGGCTGCGCGATTCCATGAGTTAACGTTTGGCCAGTTCGGTATGTGCGTAAAATGAGAAGCGCCTTCGTGCTGCCTGTATATCGCTGCACCAACAGACGTAATGTGAAAATCCATTGTCTGAAAAATTTCACCAAACGCAGATCTTTTGGAAGCTAATTCTTGTACCGAGGCAAATGTGCGGCCGGTTGCTGATCCAAAGTGCACCGTTTCGCCCTGCGTACGCAAGTTGGTAATCAGCTGGCCTACCTGACGTAACGCCTCATCGCTTGCCCGACGTGATTGCTCTGAATGACTCTGTGTCGCGACCAGTGAATCATCCAGGTCGCAGGCAACGACGTGTACTTTATGGCATTCTAATGCGTTCATCAGATATACCATGATGCTTCAATACCGCGCGGACGCCCAAGCAAATGAGCCCTAGCTCCGTGGTCCGTATCGCACCACGCTCTGCCATCCTGTGTAATGCATCCAAGGTGAAAACGCCAGCTCCATCCACCTCGTTATCGGTGATGGGGCCTGGATAGCCAGAGGCCCATGTGCCAAAAAGTTGCATGTAGGTTAGGGGCGGATAAGCGGTATCTGGAGCGTTCCTGGCTTCGATGTAGCCGTAGGGAATCAGCCGGCCGGCTTCTACATGCAGTCCTGTCTCTTCTCCTGTTTCGCGGGCAGCAGCTAGAGGCGCAGTTTCTACTTCGCCATCCTCGATCCGATCAAGATGGCCACCTGGAATCTCGAACCCGCCACGCCCTATATTAAGGGTAAGCATGACCTGTGGATTGTACGAATTAAGCGAGCAAACGGGCACACACATGCTGGTGCGCACTGGAACTTCAGGAGGTATCACTTGGTTGTGAGTATAAAAACCCCATGGAGTGCCATCATCCCAAGCCCCCTCGAGCACTGGATTATCTCTCGCATCAAGGTGCGACTCCCATGTATTTACACTCATGTCGATGATAGTATCAGATGCGGTGTTCTCCTGCCAGCCTAATCAGGCGTTATTTTCCTGAGAAGCAGTTTTAAATACGTCCGCTAAGCTGAAACCCACTGTAATTGCCAGTTGCCGAGCTGGAATTTTTATTGTATGGCACTTCACAGACAAAACGCAATTGATGATAAAATGTTTTTAGACATTAAACTTTCGAGGCTGTAATTACATGAGAAAAATAATCGTCTTATCAATGATTACATTAGATGGAGTAATGCAAGCACCTGGTGCACCTGAGGAAGATACATCAGGCGGTTTCAAATATGGCGGTTGGGTTGCACCTTATTTTGACGAAGTTTATGGTAAGGTCTTGGCGGGTCAGCTGAAACCTGCAGATCTTCTTTTGGGCAGAAAGACATTTGAAATTTTTGCCGGCTACTGGCCAGAGAATGAAAATGGATGGCCAGGTATCAATGATGTCACAAAATACGTCATGTCCAAGACCATAAAAAACTCAGATTGGAAAAATTCAGTATTCCTTAAAAGCTTGGCGGATATCGAAAAACTCAAAAATTCAAAAGGCTCTGACATTCAAGTTCACGGCAGCGGTAAGCTTATTCAGCTATTACTTAAGAATGATTTAGTGGACGAACTCTGGCTCAAAATTCACCCGTTGACCCTTGGTGAAGGAAAAAAGTTGTTTGACAATGGTACGATTCCGGCGGCATTTACATTAATAGAGAGTTCGGTTACACCAAGCGGGGTGATTATTGCCAATTACAAGCGAGCTGGAAAAGTCCAGACAGGTACTGTTGGAGCTTAAGGCGGCTAACCTGTTAATAATTTTCCAAATATAATAAGCTGAATATCTTTACCAGCTGCAGGACGGTCCTTAGGACCTCCTACGGTTAAAAATCCATGCCGTATTTCGTTTATGGTTGTGATATAGTCGGTATGTTACTTTTGTAAGGGGGTAGGCATGCGCACGATTGTACAGAATATTTTGAGTACTAAAATATTAGTTTTATTCATAGCACTCATAGGCGGACTATTGCTTGCCAATGTGCCGGCCGCCATTGTCGGCGCGGTAGCGTATACGAGTGTGGACGCCTCCGCCCATAGCGTGGCTGGAGCAAAGGCTGCACCGCAAACGGCCTGGACTGCCGGAGGCTTTTTGCCGTGTACTAAGCACGTAGCGCCCACCGGCATTTACGGCGGTTCGACTGCGGGTACGGGCGAACCCAGCAATCCGTACCTGTCGCTTAAAGTGGCAGTAGAGTCCGCTGAAGCCGGCGATACAGTATGCGTGCGCGCTGGCACCTACTACGAGAATCACATCGTGCCCCAAAAAAGCGGCACCCCTACAGACCCGATTGTCGTCATTGCCTACCCGGGCCCTGTTACGATTGCCCCGAACCCCAATGATCCAACCGGAGCCAATCTGGCGGTGTTCGACTTTAATGACAACGAGCGGCCCATCGGCTACTGGGGTATTGATAGCTTTACTATCGAAAAGTCTCTGAACAATGTGCATTACAACGGGTCGCCCGTTGTAATGCAGGCTCACAAAAGCATGACGGTGGTGCAGCAGCCGGGCCAGCCCGAAAACGCCGTACATCATATTACCGTCCAAAATATAAAAATGCGGAACGGTAAAGGAGCGGCCGGTATACTGCTGCGCGGCCGGGTGCATGACGTACTGCTGCGCAATATTACTGTAGAGAACTTTCATCGCTGGGCACTGCATACCAATAAGAATGTGGTCGAGTACAATTCTCCACCTGGTACAGGTACTACCTATGGGCGGTTCGATACGCACGGTATTGCTATAGAAGGCGTCGAGCAGGCGGGCCAAAACCGGCCTGACCCATCCCCTCAGGATCCCTCGCCTGCAGCAACTCCGGCTTCTGTCGAGCGCATACTAATAGAAAAGAGCACCTTTCTAAATAATGGCGGTGACGGTCTGCAGTGCCTCGGCGCTGCAAATAATGAAGCCTACGCTTCGCCTGCCGACCCCAAGGATATCGATATTGTCGACAATAAAATAGTTGCTAATGCGTCCGGCACCAACGCCACCGAAGAGGACGGGTACGATATAAAATCGTGCCAAAACGTCAGTATCCGCGGCACCAAAAAACCACTCAACCCAAACATTCCTGAAAACATTGCCCCGAATCAAAGCACTATGACCGGCTTCCATGCGACCTATCCTGCAAACGACTGGGGCGGCGGCAACAACTCGGATGGAGCGGCTATCGTGCTGCACCAGTACGCCCGCAATATATTGATAGAAAATAATCGCATAGCCAACAGCTGCTACGGCATAAAAGCGGGGTTGACTACTAAAAAAGTGCAGGGTCTGGTCATACGGGGCAATTTGTTCACGGATCTTGCATTATTTACCATGCAGCCCGACCAACAAAACAACAACACTCCCACTGCTAACGAACTCGCAAAATGCCGTGGTACTGGTTTACAGATAACTAACGTCGGCCATGCAGACATTTACAACAATACTTTTAGTAATGCGCCGTCGACGGTTATACAATTGGCCGCTGGCTACGAGTTGGACGAAGATCCTAACATACCAGCCAATATCGGCAAAGTGCCTAACAACGTAGACATCTGGAATAATATTATGGCCCTTAAGGATAACCGTAGTATCACGTATCCGCAAACTGTGCCGGGCTATTGGATAAATATGACCCGCAAAGACATGCAGAATATAGATAGCAACTACAACTTATTCTGGCATCCCGACAACAGCGAGAACCATATGGTGCGGTATCCTACCCGCTACACGCTGTCTGCCTGGAAGACCGATGCGACCGAGTCGCGTGATACGAACTCGCTACGCGGTGCCCCGCTATTTAAGACTGGCAACCCTGATTATTTTACAGAAAGCAATTCGCCAGCCCGGGATAATGGGTTTAATAATCTTGGCTATCCAACCTGTGGTGCACCGGGCAAGCTCGACATCGGATATGTAGAAACTTGCTTATAGGAAAAAACATACGTATCTGTTACAGAGTTAGAGCCTCTAGCTGTTTGGTACTATCGTGATATGGATATTCTACAAATTGAATGAATTGAACCTAGAGAACAGTTCCCAAACAGAGAGCCAATATGTGATTTCGTTTTCTCAGTTAGTCTGTGGTAGTTTCTTGCCATGCCATCACCCAACACTATTCGGAGCGATAGTGGCCACGCCTACTATTACGTTTATGCAAGGGGCATTAATAAAGAGCCGCTCTTCATTGATAAACAAGATTTTTGCTATTTCCTAGGGCTTTTTGCCCGCTACATATCAAAGCGTAATGTATATAGTAGCGCCGGCGTACCTTATGCGACCTATTGGGGCGAGCTAGAGCTGCTAGCTTACTGTTTGATGAATAATCATTTTCATATCTTTGTCTATCAAGTACAACAAGGTGCGCTTACCGGTTTTATGCGTGGGGTGATGACGAGCTACAGCCGTTACTTTAATTTTAAGTACAAACGGAGAGGTGCGGTCTTCGAGAGTCGTTTTAAGGCGGCGCTTATCATGGACGAGGCTTATCTTTTGCATATTACTCGATACATTCATCTGAACCCTCGTTATTGGCGGCGCTACCCCTATTCTAGTCTGCAATATTACCTGGCTACGGCCGTGAAGCCGGAGTGGCTTCATGTAAAGAGAGTGCAACACCTATTTGGTGGTAACAAGAATATCTTACTTTCCATACTGATTACGAAGGTCAAAAGGCGATATTACAAACACTAAAGTCACAATTGGCAGATACGTAACTCACAAAAAGTCTCTCTGTTTGGGAACTGTTCTCTAGGTTTCGATGACTATTTCTTTTGCGGCCGGATAAGCGTTATAGTTGACCGCGCGCAGTGCTGCACCGTATGCGCCAGTATCGGCAATCATGATGAGGTCACCGATGCGTGCTTTGCGCAACCTACGTGGCACAATGCTTTCCGGGTCTCTTGGGGCAGGCGTAAGGATATCGCCCGTTTCGCAGTTGTGACCCACGACCGCATAGTCGGCGTAATTGTTCAAATTGTTCAAAACTTCAATTACATGCTGGGCGCCGTATAAGGTTGGCCGCAAAAAGTCGTTCATTCCCGTATTTACGCGCAAAAAAGTATAGCCACCTTTACCTGTATCTACGATGTCAACAATTTGGGCGAGCAATGTGCCGGCATGCGCCACCAGCCACGTGCCCGGTTCGATTTCCAGGTGGAGCTTACGCCCGGTCGCAACTGCAAACGCGCTCAGCTTTTCGGTAAAGGCAGCCAGTATGCTCTGCATATTAGTCTCCTGTTCGCCGTCGGCTCGCTTAACTTTAAAGCCTCCGCCAATGTTAAGGATGGTAACGTCTGGCATTCGAGCGGCGATTTCCAGTGCCTTGTCTATGGTATTGCCCCAAGCCGCAGGGTCGGCACCGGAACCGATATGGATATGAAGGGTGCTCACTAGTACTGCATGTTGCCGCGCCAGCTCCAACACGTCGTCTAAATATTTATGCCAGAGGCCAAAACTCGAATTAACACCCCCGGTTGTGGTGCGGTTGTTGTGACCTGATCCTACGCCCGGATTAATCCGCAGGCCCACGTGGGAACCCGGTGGTACTGTCTTTATAAACAGTTTCATTTGATGGCACGACGTGGCAATATAGCGAACTCCAGCCTCGAGCAATTGTTTCAAATTATGCGCGGGCTGTTGGCTGGATAAGCTAATATGGTCACCTGGTACGCTAAGCTTGAGCAGTTGCACGGCCTCGTAGCTGGAGCTAGCGTCAAAATGCAATCCGGCTTTCGCAAAAAGCTGAATAATCTCAGGATGCGGATTTGCTTTCACTGCATAGCGTACTGTCAGGCCGAAAGGCGCTTGCAGACGCAATAGCTCAGACGCCCGGCTTTTAAGGTGCGTCTGATCGTAGACGTATAACGGTGTTCCGTGCCGTGAGGCGAGATTGCGGGCTTGGTCAATATGCATAATCATTACGACCACAGTCTAAAGCCTTTGGCAAGGCTTTTAATTGTTCACCCTTACCAAACATGCCTACGCCCAAGTACTTGATATCGTCTGATCCCTTTGCTGCTAATTGCCGCATCTCTTCATCGTCAGTAACTTCAATCATCTTGCGTATGAAGTGCGTGCCTTCAACCGCTTGAGCTGCTCGAACTTTTGCGGCAAGCGGCGCCAGCTGTTTTGTATCTGCAGACAATATTATGATTGGGTATTGCAGGTTCCTTGGGTAACTTTGCCCGTCTTTGGTAATAAAGAACGCATCCGTACCAAACTGCCCGCTCATTTTATTACCAAAGTATGCCGTACCGTATTAAGCACATGCCATGCGGACAAGCCTTTATTAACGACAACCGTGACGCGGCGATTAAAATCCTGAAGCATAGCCTTCCTTTCTGATTCGTAAAGCATTTTATGAAAATGGTATATAGATAGTGCTGTACTTGTAAAGTTATCATGCAAATTGCACAGTATATTTCGATATGCTACATTTAACGCAATTATGATAAATATATCTCAGGCTGTAGAAGAGAGGCTGACGCGCGATGATGTAGCCCTTATCGCTGCGCAGAAAGGCTGGCTGAACTTCTCTTCGTATGCCCGTGCCATTCAACCGGAGTTGCAAAGGCTACTCCACAAGAATGTCCAGGAGGGCTCAATCGTCACGGCTCTGTCGCGCATAGCGGCGCAGTCGCACCGGCACCAGCAAGATATCGCGACCACCGACATGATCCAGAGCTTATCGGTACACTCCAACCTGGAAGGTATGACGTATGAGCGTACAACGGATGTGTCGGCAAAAATCCGGGACATATATCAAAAGATTAATGTCGATAACAAAACGTATCTGACGGTCACCCAAGGCATGAATGAGGTTACTGTCGTTGCCGAGCCGCGCGTGGCCCAAATCTTTAGAGATAGCCTGGATGTTGCTCATATGATTTATGACAAAAGGGCGCTTGTGGGCATAACAGCGAAATTTACTGTCGGCAACCTGGAAGTTCCCAACCTTATTTTTGCTTTGACGCGAAGATTAGCCTACAAAAATATCAATATCATCGAAATCGTGTCCACAGCTACTGAAATTACTTATATGATTGAGAAGAAAGACCTGGCAATAGCGCTTGAGCAGCTGCAGAAGGATATATAATCCTCGGGCCGGTGGGTAAGGGTGGAATAACGTCGCACCGCCCGCCCCAACATGGCAATAAGAGATCGAGCAGTAATAGAGACGATTAAGGACGCCGGTGGCGAAATAGTACTACCTGCAGATATAGCTGAAATGGGAATTGCTTAGGTGATAATAAGCGACACAGAGGGTAATCGTGTCGGCATCCTGCAACATCTGTAGGCGTAGTCTCTGATGAAATGTTGCAAGTATTATTCAAATGAGCTAAAGGTTACTGCACCGAACCTTTAGCTATCGAGTAGGTATTCTTCATTAAACATTCAGAATAGTATACGAAACAATATAAATGTATTGTAAAACGATAAATCGTATGCTATATTCCTTACAATAGTAACTAAGGAATGCATATGAAACGCGGATCAACAATTTTCTTAAAGGGAGTTGTTATTCTTATTGGGTTTATAGTACTGGCTTTATGCATTTTTGCGTTGCCTGCCGGGCTACGTTCTGACAATACAGGATATTATCGTCCCATTTTATTGGGCCTGTATGTACCGGTAATACCATTTTTCTTGGCCCTGCATCAAGCGCTTAACCTGCTAAGCTATATCGATAAGAATAAAGCCTTTTCTGAGCTGTCTGTAAAAGCTCTGGGGAACATAAAGTACTGTGCATTCACAATTAGTGCGTTGTTGGCGGTAGGTATGCCATACATATTTTACGCAGCGGATAGAGACGATGCTCCTGGTGTTGCGGCGATTGGGTTTGTCATTATTGGTGCATCCGCGGTGATCGCAGCCTTTGCGGGCGTTGCCCAAAAGCTTTTCCAAAGTGCGGTAGATATAAAGTCGGAAAACGATTTAACGGTTTAAGGCATAGACAATGGCTATAGTAATCAATATCGATGTGATGCTAGCTAAACGCAAAATGAGCGTCACTGAGCTAACAGAGAAAGTCGGCATAACAATGGCCAATCTTTCTATCCTAAAGAACGGCAAAGCCAAGGCAGTTCGACTATCAACTTTAGAGGCGATATGCAAAGCCTTGGACTGCCAGCCAGGTGATATTTTGGAATATAGGAGTGACAAAGACGCTCCGAGGAAGGAGATGAACGTATGAAAGCAAAAAACATTAGTCGCTATATTATAGCGACAGCGCTCATTCTGTTAGTGCCCTTGGTGGCGATGCAGTTTACTGATGAAGTGAGATGGGATCTAAGGGATTTCGTAGCCATCGGCGCCCTTCTAATCGGCGCTGGCCTTGTATTTGAGCTGGTAACGACGAGGGTGAATGCTAAGTATCGACCCGCTGTTGCCGTTATAATCATCGCGGCAGTTCTCCTTATTTGGGCAGAACTTGCCGTCGGCATATTCGGGTCACCGTTTGCAGGAAGTTAGCGGATCGCCAGAAGTAGCTACAATATTATTGCGCAACACAGTATAATTTATTCTATAAATTTTTATGCCTTCTCTTGCCGGACCAAACCACCTTTTCACTCCTGCTGAAGCAGTAGCTCCCATGGAGCTGATGCCAGCATACCATGATATTAGGACGGTTATCGAAACCAAGGGCGGGCCGCTTACATTTGCCGAATTTATGCAGATAAGCCTGTACGGACAGCATGGTTTTTATGCCTCGGGAAATGTCGAACTAAATGCCACGGGCGGCAGCGACTTTATAACTACCGTAGAAGCGTCCCCGTTTTTAGGCATTGCTATTACTAATTGGCTGCAGGACCGGCAGCCAGCTGTCCACCCCCACCATTTTAGTATTGTAGAGCCAGGCGCTGGCAGCGGTATTATGGCGCGCACTATATTGGACGAGATTGGCGCGCGTTACCCTAAACTTGCGGCAGTCGACTATACTATTGTCGAGCTTGCCCCTGGTATGATCCGGCGGCAACAAGAAATCCTGCGGGGTTATCCTGTGCAATGGGTAAACGGTTCAGCTACATCACTGCCGCTACGCAACATCAAGGGTGCCATAATTTCTGACGAACTGCCCGACGCTTTTCCCGTACATTGGATGGTACGTCGCGGTGATAGTAGCGGTGAGATTTACATTAATCTCACCAAAGAGGGTTGTTTCTATGAGTTGGAAGGACCGGTATCTTCCGAACGCCTAGCTCAGCTAACTACCGAAACAATCAGGCGCTACCAGGTAGAAGATGGCGAATACTTTACTATTAATCCACTGGCCAACAAGTGCATACAAGATACATTGGGTGCTCTGGCCATTGGTAGCTCGGCTTTAATTGTGGATTATGGTTACCCTGAGGGTTGGCGGCCGCCTCCAAGGAATGAGGTTATACGCTACTTTAGCCGCCTAGGCGACAAAAGTAGGCGGCTACGGGGAGTAGATCGCCAGGTTAGCTACCAGTGGCCGGGCAAGGTAGACATGACCAGCGACGTTGACTTTGGCGCTCTTACCGCTATAGCCCGTAGCAATGGTGCTATCGTGGATTTTGCTGGCACGCAAGCAGAATTTATGGAGGCATATGGCAACGATGCCGCCTACGACCGGGTTATGGAAGCCCTAAAGCGCGGCGAGCGTTCTCCTGGCGGCGTATTCGAGAAGCGCTTTGCGGGCTACATGAGGTATATGGAAGGCGAATGGCAGAACGATTACCGCCCTACCTTAGACGAATACGCGCGCATCCAGACCGACGGCTGGGGGATGTACGAGCGAGGCAAGCCCATAACCGAAAGCTTAGTGGTTGTCGCTTACACTAAGCGTAGCGATCAGTTAGACGCTTAGATGCTATACTTAAAAATATGAGCAATGACGCAAAGTTTTGGGTCTGGCGTATTGTAATGGCGGCTCTTCTCTTTATTAATTTTGGCTTTCTGTCGAAGGCCGTAGGTGAAGCCATGAAACCGGACGGCCATGTAATTGTGTGGGCACTTATATTCTTTGTGTCGATTGCCGCGTCCATCTATGTGGGTTTTTTATACATGGCAGCCAAAAATAAGCGCTGGCAGTCAGCCTATACTCCCTATCCCGAGGTTGAAGCACTCGAGGCTCACGCTAAGCAACAAGCCCAAGAAGGACGTTCGGATTCGCGTAGTAATAAGTAGGGGTTATACAACGAGTTTTATCTCTGTTACAGGACTGTCCTCGGGTTTATATTCTTGCTAAAGTGAGTGATGAAACGGAGATGTACAATGGTTAAAAAGCAATTGAACGAATTTAAAAAGTTTATCTTACGTGGCAACGTCGTCGAGCTGGCTGTGGCCGTGGTTATTGGCGCGGCATTTAACAGCGTTATTGGCAGCATGGTAAAGGATATGATTACACCGCTTATTGCCGCATTTGGCGGACAGCCAGACTTTTCGGCGCTGACATTTACTGTTAATGGTAGCAAGTTTACGTACGGCAGTTTTATCAATGCGATGCTGGCGTTTCTGATTATGGCGTTTGTGGTGTTCTTTTTTGTGGTGCAGCCGCTTAATAAACTTATGTCACACCTTAAGCCGTCCGACGAAGTAGATAAACCTGCTGAACGCCAATGCCCGGCCTGCCTAAGCGCAATTCCTACCGCCGCTACCCGCTGCAAGTTCTGCACCACCCGTTTTGACAAATCCGGCAAGATCGCCCAACGTAGCGCTTAAAGTTCTACGTTGCAAAATCACAAAATTCCTCTCTGTTACAGGCCTGGCCTTTTAGGTATGGGTGAATACCCTTGCCGTCCTCTAGGTTTCCACTTCCATTGTGCGCATCGGATGAGCTTAGGTGTGTGAGTAGCTTGCTAGTTACGTATAAACTCTACATCTCTTGCTTTTACATACGCTTGGCGGTGGCTGTAGGCGATAGGGATGTATTTTTCGTCACCGTGCACAATTACACCGTCGCCAGGGCTGCTAAAGTCGAAGGTCCAGATAATAAGGTGATCATTGCTCGCCTTCTTGTCGTAGGCTATGTAGGTCTGACCAGCGGTAATGGAATATTGGAGCGGGACAATTGGCTCTACCGGGGCACCTTCCGGATACTCTGAAGCGTCAGGCAAGGGGCGGCCATATATGGGTATGGAGGCAAGCCCTGTCTTTGGTTTTATGAGGCGATTCGCTTTGGCGGGCAGGGCAACGCGATTTCCGGCCGAGTCCCAATTGTAGAACCAACCTTTCTGTCCATTAAACCAGATAGCAGTCCAATTATTACGACGTTCGGCTACCACAAAGCGTTGGCCGTGCGTAGCTTTGGCGCTCCAGTCTTCTATTTTAATAGTGCCAGGTTCGCCGCCGGGGTGTAGTGCGGCGTCGGTCAAGAGAGGTGCGCTATTGCTGGGTTCGGTCCGCAAATAAACGAAGTTTGCCGATTGTTCGGGCAGGGGCATACAAACAGTGGCTTCGCACTGAGTAACGGTTGGCTTATTGTACGGGAACTTTGGTGCAATGGTTACGACCTTGCTGTCTGGGGCTGCAGTGGGCAATGTTGGCTGGTGGAGGAGGTCCATGTAGTGGTCCCAATCCCAGTATGGACCCGGATCCCAATGCATACCCGCAGCGCGATCGGGGCGAAGGGCATGAAATTGTGCATGCCCGATGATGTGCTCGCGGTCCAGGGGAATGTCGTATTTTTCGGCCAGGTAACGGACGAGCTTGGCAGAGGAACGGTACATGGCCTCGGTGTACCAGGCAGCTCCTTCGGCTGCGAAGCCTTCGTGCTCAATGCCGATGGAGTGTGTGTTAACGTACCAATTGCCCGCTTGCCAAGCGATGTCATCATTCTTGACTGATTGGGTAACTTCGCCGTCAGAAGAACGAATAGTGTATTGGACGGATACATACGAACGCGGATCTTGGTACCAATCAATTGCGCTTTGGTAGGAGCCTTCAGTATCGTGGATAACAATATACTTGATGTCAAGATCTCTTTCGCGGTTGGATAGGTCATAATTGCCGTAGTCGTATGGATTATTGGGGTCATTCTGCGCAAATCGGGCTGGCACCCATTTGCATGTAATGGTGCGGGGACATTCGGTTTCGCTGTTTTGCGGTGCTGGACGCTTGGGCAGGTTGAACTGATGTGCTTTGGATTGGTCCGGCGATACAGGCTGCGGGGCAATAGCTACTGTTTGTCCGTCTAGGGTAGTCCGTTGAGTACCGTCTTGCAGGGTTTGATAGACATTATCGGCAAATGCTCTAGCGCCGTCCTCGGTGGACGCACTGCTTAGGCGGGCGGTAGCCATGTACCAATCGCTAAGCTTGGTCGGCAGTTTGCCGTTGTTGCCTTCCTTGGCGTAGTGGGCAAGCATAGCTGCGCCGCCTCGGATGTTCTGGGTGTCGTTTTCCTTCAGCTCTTGTGGTGAAACGCCTAAAATTTTAGCGGCTTGATCGAGCGTGTAGGTGTGGGTACCGGGCGCGCGTTGCGGCAGTGGCCGGCTTGAATCGCCGCGTCCGTCCGTTGGCGGCAGCTTAGTAGTTAGGTGCATTAAGCCATAGCCGCCGCTGGCACTGGGTTGGCCGGCATGATTTTCCCAGCGGGACTGATTGTATGAGATTGCTTTAAGGATGTCTGCTGGCACGCCAAACTCGGTTGCGGCAGCTCTAAATGATTGCTCGCGCGAACTGGTGAAGGGTGCGGCCGCAGCGATGGGCGCTGCGCTTACTAATAACGCGATAGCAGCCGAAACGAGCAGGACGCGGCTCGTAAGTATTGCCCAAGTTTTCAATCGTATCATCAAGTTGATCCTAATTTATGTTAATCATTTTATTTAGACAGAATGTTTCCTTATATTGTGTAAAATTTTCCACTGACAACATATAATTAATCTTTCGTAGAGTCATCCCTGATTCTCTTGGTCGAGACGGGGCTATTTTATGAGGTTTTTACTCATTTCACAAAATTTCCCCCTGGCTAAGGTACGCTCACAATCTTATTTTTGAATTAAGATTGCCGATGGTTGACTTGCTGTTTATCTTATGACATGATATCTAACGTTAATGAAAGGCGGCTATGGGCGAGGTAGTAAAAGTGCGTACAAGAGAAGAAAGAGTGGCGGCAGTGCGGAAAGGTGAAAGCGCCATATTTCAAGGCCCCTGGTTCGACGCTGCTCCTGATTATTACAAGGGGTCATTTGACCCTAGTACTATATATAAAGAAACCTCGACAGATGCCTTGCCGCTCACTAAATATGTAATGGAACTGACGGTTGAGCCGCCAATTGATGAAGCCGACGAAACTGCGTTAGGCAGACATGGTGATCTGCCTGACGAAATGGTGCGCGACATACTCAGCAGCCGCAGGGGAACCAGGAGCGTTATGATCCTAGAAGCACTAGAGTTCCAACCTCCACAAGTAACTGCGGCTAGGGCGCTGGATGCACTGAACCACGTGCATGACTACCGGTTGTCTGTGGGCGTATATGCCCTCGGCAATACACCGCATAGTGTTGATTTCCGGCACAGGGCTACGGTGTAACGCCTGACTCGCACCTTTTGCTAAATATATTTGGTTGAATCCGTATCTGCCGTACGGACGGAGGCTTTTAGTTTATGCCTAGTGGTATGATTGAACCAACATGGAGACAGAAAAAGTAAAAAGCCGGTCGGCTCAAGGTGCGGCGCAATTCAAGAGGAATATATATATTTTCTCTTTTTGCGAGGGGCTGATATTTTGGTATGCAATCGAAAAGCTGTTTATGCAGTCTATTGGCCTAAGTATCGCGACAATAGTTACAATTGGTATAGTAGCGCAAGCGGGCAAAATGATTTTTGAAATTCCATCCAGTGTCCTTGCAGACCGATGGAATCGGCGTAACACCTTAATTCTGGGTACGCTGATCATGATAATCGCCTCGGCGCTCTTGCCGTTAGCAAAAACCGGGTTGGCGTACATGCTATTCGGTTTGCTATGGACGATTTATTACGCTTTTAAGTCCGGAACAGACGCGGCTTTTATCTTTGATTCGCTCAAGGGCTACGGGGCACAAAAACATTTTCAGCATGTGCTGGCCCGGTACCGTTCTTGGGAATATGCTGGCTTAATAATTGCTGGTCTTGTTGCCGGGTTGGTCGCGGTGGCAACGGATCTGCAGGTGCCATTTTGGCTGACTATCCTGCCGCTTGCTCTTGGGGTGGTAGTGTTAGGGCGATTGCCCGAACCTGTGGCTGAAAGACATGACGAGCAAAGCAAATGGTGGAGTCATGCCGCATATGCCTGGCGAGAAATAAGGGAGCGGGCGATTGTTTGGGTGGTACTACTGAATGCTATGCTGTTTGCGCTGCAATTCATTTGGTATGAGTATTACCGAACCACTGGCCCAATCCGGAGCAGCCAATAGCGAAGTGCGGTAATGCGTTGCCAGGGTGATTGGTTCCAATAACGTAAAAGTCTATGCTCGAAGGCTAGTTATCCGAATGATATTTTGCAGAAGTAGTTTATCTATGTAATAGTACTACTTATTAATTTGACTAGATAAACAGAGGCTAGTAATGGGCGCGTCAGAATCAGGTGTTGACCGGTTGTTGCAGATTTCGGATGAACTTGCAAATCATGAAAGAGCTATGCAAGCATCAATAGGCTGTCCATCTGCGGACTCGGAATATTATGGCTATGGCGGAAAGTTAAACCTTCCCGATGGAAGGGAGTACGAGGCTT
Source organism: Saccharimonadales bacterium (SeqCode) (assembly GCA_035248005.1). Taxonomy (GTDB): domain Bacteria; phylum Patescibacteriota; class Saccharimonadia; order Saccharimonadales; family UBA4665; genus PMNU01. Next base: position 60,760 of record DATFHU010000017.1, on the reverse strand, counting down.
ACCTCGTTCGGCATATGGATACTCCAGGCAGGCTGCAAATTAATTTTTACGGCGAAGCCCGCAATGACCCAACTAAAATAACTGCATTGGGCCACATTGTATTGTTACCTTACGAGTCGCAAATATCGTTTGGCGCTGTACACAGCGCTGGCCGGAACCCGGGTGTTGATCGTTCTCTTCATAACCACACCTTTCCGGGAATCGTGGCATTAGCCAGGCCGCTTGGCAACTGGTTGGCTGACGGAAGCCAAGAAGCGATCGATAAAAATGAGGCTTTGGCCGATGCTGAGCTTGACTTTAAGGACAGTACTGATCGTTTAGTTCGGTATTTGGGAGGATTGGCATGGAAGGTCGAAGAGTCCTTGGCTCTGGAAAGGGCTGATATTATGATGCGGCGTGCACTGGCCGCAAGCAGACGAGTCGCTGCCAATACAACTCGCACGCTGCGTACGCCCAGCCTGCAGGATATTGCTGCCATTGACGCCATAGTGCATAAGCCGAACGGCGCATCACTATTTATCGAGCGCAGCGGAGGCTTAGATGTTATCGCCGCAACACGTGTACAAGGTCCGCTATGCGGACAATGGTAACTCCAACCAAATAATGTACAGATAGCGTACCGCTAAACTGCACGTCTCCGGCTTATCTTAAGATAGGCTATTACGCTCAGAGTACGGCAAAGAATACGTGTACCCCCTTTGCAACTTGGAAAGTGAAAGGAAATAACTCTTAATGACAGTGGAAGATGTGTACGACCTCCATGCAGATAAGGTATACAAGTTTTTCTATATAAAGTGCCTTGATAAAGCCGTGGCCGAGGATCTTACTTCCCAGACCTTTATGGCGCTTGTTGAACGGATGCAGGGGAAGGGTCCTGTCATTGCAGATCATAAAAAGTTTTTGTACGGTACTATGCGCAACATTTGGCTTATGCACCTTCGCAAAAAGTACCAACAGAACGAGCAGAGCATTGCCTCGATTGAAGATTTTGAATCGTATATCGACGCAGAAGTTGAAGAGTATGAATCGCTTACGATAAAACAACGTGCCGAAGTGTTTATTAACCAGTTGCCAGAACGCCAAAAAGAGGTAGTATCGCTTCGACTGTTGGAGGACCAGAGCATTAAGGATATAGCAGCACTTCTTCAAAAGGACCGTAACTATGTAAAGACCACATACAAGCGGGGCCTTAAGCGTCTTAAGGGATTGGTCGAAGCTAATGCAAGCGTAATGAAAACAGGCAAGGAGAGTGTATGAACGCAAAACGCCGTATATTGGATACATTTGCCAACGAAAGGCTGCAGGCTGACAATACGTTCAAAGCCCGGCTACGCCACAAGATAGCAACGCATCAGACATCTAAAAAACGGTTTGCTTTGAGTTCCCCCTTTGTCTCAATGGCGGTGATGGCTGCAGTTCTGATTGTTGTGTTAATTGGCATTAGTAATCGCCCCGGCCACTTTTTGCTTGATACTCCCCAGGCAAGCGCACTGAGCCCGGCCGAACTGGTCAGTAGGGCAAGGCAGTATTACGAGAGTTTTGATCCGCGCGGCTACTCGTTTTACTCTTATGAGTCCGAGCGTACACCCGGCCCGCAAGCCGAACAATGCCGTCCGGCCGGTATGGCCAAAGATACTAGCCCCATATTTTACAAAGAAATAAACAGAGTCTACATGTATGCCCCGCAGGATAGTACTGTTGAAGCACACTATTCATACTTTTCTAGTTCGTACAACACACAGGAAGAATCGTATCACAGTCAAGACTCCGATAACTTCAAGCGAGAATTGGCAAACAAGGTTACAACGCCTCTCCAAGCCGCTACCTACCGGATCGATGGCATAACTATGTCGGTATATATACTTGTCGATCGGCACGGTAAGCGGTTGCCTGTAACTGACGTATCTAAAAGTAAGCAGAACGGTCGCGAGGTGTACGCCGTTTACTTCCGCTACGACCCCACGGTCATGCCAGGCATGTGCAAAGACGAGATTATTAGCGTTGTCTTCGATGCTAAAACGTATGCAGTGCTCGAGTACGATACCTACATTGGAAATGTTTCGCCCGAAAACCTTGTGGTCAAAAATCATGCAAAAATTAACTACAAGAATATAAACGAAGACGAAGCATTACAAATCATGACGGCAGCAGGTTTTGATATGGACAAGGCTTTAGAGAACGGAAAGGCGCAGCGAGATGGGAAAAATTGGTATTAGGGTTTATCCTGACTTTATTTTAATCCGACTGCCAACGCTATGTCTGAGCGAGCGTACTACTATATAAAGTAAATTAAGAAGGGCGGCACTATGAAAAACAGTCAAACAGGTTTCGGTACATTAGGAGTAGTCATCCTAGTTATAAGCATAACGTTAGTCGTGCTAGGCGGTGTATATGTATGGAGCCACCGTAGCGGCGGGGCGGATGAGAGCCCGGTAGCCAACAGCCAAAACCAGCCCCCTAAAACGTATGTCGATACGGCCAAAGTGTTTGAGTTTACCTATCCAGCTAGCTGGACGGCTATCAACCCGCCGCATTGCTGTGAGGGGCCTGCGCCTGATCCCTTGGGGCAACCGTCACAGGTAGTACTTACCTATCCAAACGCACCAAAGCGTTCAACCGATGGCACCAGCTCTGACTATTCGGGCAAGAATACTGTTTCAGTAAGTCCAATCCAAACCAAAAGTCGTGCCTTAAGTTATAACGATACTTTCAAAAATGCCGAAAAGGCTACTCTTAACGGCTACGAGCTCTTAACTACTAAAACTACGGAACAATATGGATATCAGGATCACTTTTTTCTGATATCGAATGGCGTGTATGATATTGTCTTCATGTTCCGGGCCAAACAAACTACCCAAGCAGGCCTAGGCGCGGCTGCGTATGATGAGAGCGATAAATTGCCTGCAATTCGTAACATTGTTAATTCAGTCAAATTTAAGTAAGACGTCGTATGGCATCCATGGTTATTGGACTAATAATTGTATTTTTATTTGGCCTTTATGCCGGACACTCCCCGCTTGGTAAATGGCCAAAAGCAGAAATGATTGCTTCAGCTTTAGTAGCGCTGGCACTTATTGTTGCTGCACTCCTTTGGAGCCAGTATACGCAAGGAGCCTGCCAGCCCCCAAGCGACGCTATACCTTACGGTTCGTCCGGAGTCTGTAAGGAGTTATTCACGTTTAAAAATGTATGTATTGCGTATTTTGCCTATTTGATCGGGTTGAGCGTAGGAGCGGCGTACCGATTCGTTGTGAACTGTAAAAAGTAAAACCTGATTTCAGAAATCATGGCCTTGATTGCTACTGGCGAGGGGCTTCCCTATAGTCCATCCATTGGGGTATAGTTTGACACACCTGGCATAATAGAAGTATGGCAGAGACTACTAGTAACAGAGACATAGCGGCGTTTATTTCGCGGATTATGAACATTAATGCAACCTTGCCGGGAATGGGCGGGGCATCTGCGGGGATTACCGGCACGACCAGCCCAGCCGCACCGACAGTAGACCGGCTTAAAAAAGTTGTTATAGAGTTCGCTACGGAATGTCGCAAGAATCCTCAAAGCAACACGGCTGGGCGGCTGGCAGAAGAAGCAGAGGGTCTGCTGTCGGTATTGCAGTCTATGTCCGTTATCTCAGGCAGCGACTGTGACAACCTAGTTCTAATACTGCACGGCTTGCGGCATACCGACTCCTGAATACTGCAACCCAGGCCTTCTGAAGTTGCTCTAATAGCTTGGCTGCCTGTTTTGAAACTGATGTTAGAGGGCTATTTTTATAGGAATGTAACTGTTTCACAAAATAGCTACGCAGCGCGGCATCCTCGCCGGCAAATTTGGCAAACACCTTAAAAGAGTATAATTCAAAACTATCCAATCGATCACGTAGTCAAGGTTGCTTTCTAAGAGGTGATCGTCTTGTTTTTTGTAAACTGTTTAATTCTACTTGGCCCAGTATTTGTACAAGGTGCCACGGTACCAATGGGCTGGTTAATGCGGAAAACACTGGTTAATACGGCTAATGTAAAGGTCCAACCAATCTGGCTGTCGCCTGTACACCTTTTCAATAGCGTCCGCGGCCCTGTATGCGCACAATCTCGTTACTGCTAAATACTGTTGAATAACTTCGGCAACACTGCATGATCCTGCAGAACCAACTGCATAACTTCTTCCATCCTGCCGAGTGAGCAAGGGGCGCCTTCGCTTAACATAGCTTCGATCTGCATATTCTTTTTACCTTAGACAATAGTGTACCCAGATGGGAAGCTTCCGTGCCTTTGGTACCATGAGTTTATGTTAATTGAGCAAACAGAATGCGTATAGCCGGTTTAATTGAACAATCTTTAAGCGACAGGGAAGTAAAGAGTTTTTGGGTGCGGGTCGTGGATGGCATTACAAGACCGGTCCATTACAATCCTGGTGATGTTGCTATGATTAGGCAGGGCGCCAGAGCATTATTCGGTTTTCGGCATGCCGGGCGGCGGTTTCCGGCTTGGGCATGCACTGATTTGCGTGTTGGCGAACGAGAAGACTTTGGCATAACCAAGGAAGCAGATGTGCTATGGACGGTTCTGGATCGCTTGTGGGTTGATCGGGTCGTTTCAGGCTTTCTGGCAGATGATCTAAGCAAAGGATCTCACGATTTGGATAGTTTATGGGAAAAGGGTTATCTACCCATCGGGCAATTAAGCGTTGACGCTATACAGGAGGCAATGCATATGCGCCGTTCTTATATACAGCCGGCGCGGGAGTTGGGATTGATCGCTGCCGAGGGGTCGGCAATTACCATTGCCGCGGTTGATCTCGAAGATGGAATATATAGTCCGGTTACGCTGCCAACTAAGTGATCGTGTTATAAGCAATAGAAAAATGGTACGATTAAAAGAGGTATGGACAAATTCCCAAAACAAACAGTAGATCATATCATCGCCGAACAATATGCGGGCGATAGCATGGCTTTTTTGCGTGAGATTGAAGATTATATAAAAACCGTTCCAGTGCCAAACAAAAAGAAGCCCGTAAACCCAGCCGGTCCGGTGCTTATTGAGCTAAAGCATGTCGCGCGCGCATACAAATTGAACCGCAAGAATACCGTCCAGGCCGTACAAGGCGTTGACCTTACCATACACGAAGGCGAAATTGTGGCTCTGACCGGCCCAAGCGGGAGTGGCAAAAGCACGCTAATGCACCTCATTGCCGGGTTGGACCGTCCAAGCGAGGGCGAAGTACTCGTGGATGGTCGGTTAGTGAGCAAACTAAGCGAAGGCAAACTTGCCCGTTATCGTAACGAAATGGTTGGTATTGTATTTCAGTTTTTCTACCTGCAACCCTTTTTAAAGGTTGATCGTAATGTCGAAGTACCACTAATGTTTGCCCGCAGTAAACGCAATACCCGACGTCCGGCTATAGAGGAGGTGGTCGAAGCGGTGAGTTTGGGTGACCGGGCCGGATTTTTCCCTAAGGAACTGAGCGGCGGCCAGATGCAGCGCGTGGCGATTGCCCGGGCGCTTGTTAATAAACCCAAGATATTACTGGCCGATGAGCCAACTGGCAATCTGGACAGTAAAAATAGCGACGCCATTATGCAATTGCTGCAGGCGATTCGTGAACATTTGGGCACTACTATGATTATCGTGACTCATGACCCGCGTGTTGCAGCTTGGGCGGACCGGATCATCCGTTTAGAAGACGGCAGGATTATGCCATGAAGTTTATAGACGCCTATATTCTGGCTAGTACCAAGCGCAAGACGCGGCGTATCCGTACCGCCTTAGTCATTATTGTAAGTTCGCTGTTATTCGCCGTACTTTTTGGCGGGGCGTTCATGGCCAAAGGGGTACTGAATGCGGGGGCTCAAGTCAAAGATGTTGGCTTTAATGGGCGTAATTTGGTAAGTGTTAGTCCAACTGGGAACGGGTTTTATGACTTTGCCGCTGTTACCGCAGCCATAGAGAGGGAAATGAATGACGAACTAAAGGCCCGCAAAGTAAAGGTAACCGAAACTACCAAACAAGACGCATCTTATCAGTTGGAATTTATGCGCCGTCTAAACAAAGTTACTTCAGAACGCCAGGCCGAATCGAACAAAAAGGTCGAACAATGGATGCGCGAGCAAAGTAAGCCAACGGCAGTATATCATTTTGTGCCTTCGGCGATTAGCCAGTTAATCAGGCCGCAAGCTACCCCAGAAGCCGACCTCTTGGTTGACGAACTGAAAAAGCAAGAGGAAGCGGGAGTATCTCCAGATAAAATGTCGCTGGGCCCGCCCATCAATGATCAGCTAGAATTCTATGCGGTCGAGCAAGCTATGTTACGCACTCAGCTGCAGCCAGGGCAAAGCTTTGAGTGGGCGCCAGGCGATCCCTACCCTCTTATCATCTCGTACTCTTATTTGGAAAAGTTGGCCAACCGTTCGTTTGCCCGGGTCGACGCCGCCGAGCGCAACGCCGGTTATCGCGCGCTGATGAATCAATACGCCGGCCATGAATTAACCTACTGTTATCGCAATCAAACCGCTCAAACCCAGCTGAAGGATGTCATACACTACAACAAAATTGCCGAAACAGATAAAGATGCAGCCACTAAGCCTCTGGCTATTCCGGTGTGCGGTGCTTTTGACCAAACGTTGCTTAAAAAGTTGGAGATTATCGGCCAAACAAACGCAGATGAGCCAAAACCCCTTTTTCCCAAGCCCAAGGAACCGGTGCCGGTAACTACCCAAATCCGTTTCAAAATAGTCGGTTATGTGCCCACGATCCAGCAAACCGGGGCAACTGATATTGTTACGCAAGCCCTTACTGGCATTAGCTCGTTGCCTACCGGCACCTCGGCGGGTATTATCCCCGCCGAGGTTGTTGCCCAAGACTCCTTACTTAGCCCGGTAGAGAACGAGGATTTTTATGCGTTTCCATTCTTGTTCGCCGATTTTAAGACACGTGACGAGCAGAAAGCTTTTCTGGAACAAGGCTGCAAGGGCAATGAATGCCAGAGCGGTGTCAAGCCGTTTATTGCTGCGTTCGGTAACTTAAGCTTGGCATTGGAAGGCATCTTTCGTTCGATTTCGAAGATTTTGTTAGTTGTGATGGCGGTGGTCATGGTTATCGCCGCTCTTATGATGACGTTTACGATAAGCAAGGTTATTGCCGACAGCACCAAAGAGATTGCCGTTTTCCGGTCGCTCGGCGCGCGCCGCCGCGATATCGCTCAGATCTACTACACATACGGTGTGATGTTAGCGGCCAGCGCGTTAGTACTTGCCGTTGTATTAGCGCTTATTGGTGCGGCAGTTGTTTCAAGCTTGTACCAGGACAGAATAGCTCAAGGTCTGGTGCAAGCCACCGGTGCTTATAACACTGATGTACAGGTGAATCTGGTTGGCATGAACGGGCCGTGGATGCTTGGCATTATTGCCGCGTTAGCAGTCGCTGCCTTTGTGGGCACTACTATCCCGATACTCATTAGCCTGCGCCGCAAACTCATTACCATACTCCGCGAAGAATAGCAGCCTGCCGGCAGTGGCTTTAGATGTTTCGTAATTTGTGGTTCAATCGGGCATATCGTATTTGCCGTTTTTTTACTGCCGCAAAGAAGAGGAGAACGTCGGCAGCATAAAAGGCGAGTATGGGTCCTTTGGGATCCTTGGAGTCGCGCATTAAAACGCATTCACTTCCTGTAAAAAACTATCGAATTCTCCGTCACTGGCTCCGCCAATAAATGCTTCCCATTCATCTCTAGTGTATATACGCGGTATTAGATAGGGGTGCCTGTCGATCATGTGGTCGTTTTCGTCGTATGTCATGCAGCTTTCAACTATTGCGAACATTTCGTCAGTGTAGCCGCGGACAAAACCTACTATCGGCCCCTCAAGGCTATCGGAAGGCAATCGACGTATCTGATTCGGATCGAACGGAATATCGAGTTCAGGATCTCTTTCGCCCGGAGGGCAAGGTTTTTCGCTCATAGGCTGCATACTCCTTTAGGCAAAGTATTGCAGCTGACTTGCTTGGTTTTTGTTGTTAATATGTGCATTCAAGAAGTTTAGCAAGGGAAAGGTTATTGTTCCGCCCCATAAGGAACCTTGGCATCGTGTCGGATGCCGCGTTATGTTACCTTCAGTTATCGTATAATATATGTAGTTTGGGGATAGCCTGGACTACATGGCGCCTTGGCGGAGTGGTTACGCACGAGGCGTGAACATCCGGTGGATGTTCACGTTTTCCTTGCTTGGCCGAGCGACATCCCGGCAAGGCGGGATCAGGAGCGAGCATTAGTGCAACTGCAAAAGTTTTGCAGGCAGTGTATTAGAGGTTAGAATAGTAAAGTACTTTATACATGGCGCCTTGGCGGAGTGGTTACGCAGAGGTCTGCAAAACCTTTTACACCGGTTCAATTCCGGTAGGCGCCTCCACTTTTGACAGTCCGATCCGACAATAACGCGCCACTGGCGCGTTCCGGGTTTTCAATCCGGTAGGTTCGTCTTATGTTGTGTACCGTTTCGCTAAGGAGCGTATAATTTTATAACATGCAAGAACAATACGAACAATCAGCGCGCAACCAGCCGGGTCATGCTAACGCGCAACCGTCTGCCCCGGCGCCTGTTCCGTATCGTAAGAAACGCTGGGTCTTACCGGTGTTGGCGGCTGTAGTAATACTTGCTATTGCCGTGACGTATTTGTTGGTGAACCGGAAAGACAGTAACGTGACGAGCGGTGATAAACCGGTCGAGCAAATAGCGCAGTTGCCGGCAAGCGAAACATTTTACGAATACTTTCAAAATGCGGCTCAGCAACAAAAGGTAGCAATTACAAAACATGTTATGCTTGCCGATAGTCCTGCCGACGAACCGCACGAAGTATATTACAGCAAATCGCATTTTGACTATCAATCCAAACGGTACGTGTATGCAGAGGATATTCTAAATGGCGATCGCCGCGACAAGGCACGTTGCAATAATGATAAACAGTACGACAAGTTATCCATCGAAAAAGAGTGGCGGGAGCAAATGGGCAATAACCCGTTGGGCACCTGCATGCCACAGCTGCGCAATCTTGCCATCAACGACGGCCTAAACACTGGCGGGCTTACCAAAGAGCAGTCACAAACGTTTGTTAAAGAACTGCAAAAACGTAAAGGGCTCATTACGGTACAACACGTCAAGCAGGCCGAACACAAGGGCAAGCGATATCTGCGCTACAGCGTAGATATTAAGCCGATTCCGTTTAAAGATCCGGCGACCGGCAGGACATTTTACGACGGCGCAACATATTTGGAATGGGCATTTGACGAGACGGGTCTTGATGAAGAGAAGCATCCGTACACGGTAGTAGGCGCTTCCGCTAATGGCATTCACCTGGAATACTATGTCGACCCTAAGACGCGGCTGCCCGTGTATAGCGAAGCGCATCCATTGCCTGGCAAAGATAGCGAAGGCAAAGACAAGCCCATTTCTACTTATTACAGGCATCGTATAACATACCAGTTCGGTAGTACTCCGTTTGATCTAGAGGCTTCCAAAGACGCTGACCTTGCACTAGACTGGTAACATGACCGACAAAAAGTATTTACAGCGAGCAATTGAACTAAGTAAGCAGTCGCCCGAACCGGTGGGTTGCGGTGTGGTTATAGTTGCGGATGGCAAGGTTGTTGCCGAGGCTTGCAACTCGCAGCGGGCAGATAATGTTGCAGTATATCATGCGGAAATAAAAGCGATTATCGACGCTAATAAAACATCCGGCGTGCGCACATTGCCCAATGCAATCGCCTACTGCAGCTGCGAGCCTTGCGCAATGTGTCTGACAGCTTTATCCTATGCTAAGGTTGGCCGGATCATATATAACAAAACCATGAAGGACTTGTTTCCGGACGATCCACAATCTAACCTTGATCCTTACCAATTTATCCAATCCTTGAATTTTGTACCAAAATTAGAACAACTTGCATTGTAGCGAACTGGTTGGCGGACACGGTAATGTGATAGTATGCGGCCGCCCCAAAAACGTTCGTGGGCCGACAAAGGGCTACGAATAGCCGTTAAACAGTCACGTAGCAGACGACAAATTGCATTAAAATTACCTAAGGGCGGTAACTATGCAAGTGTTTAAGTATCACCTAGGGCTTGTGGCTGGGCGGAGAAGGCGCTAGGTGGCCCCATTCCAGTTGAGCTTGATCATATTAATGGTGACCGTCAAAACAATCGATTGGCTAATTTGAGGATACTTTATCCAAATTGTCATAGCCTTCAACCCACTCCTCGTGGTAAAAATAAGAAAGTTAAACTTGCGCGGGTGCTGGAACCAGGTAGACAGGGTTGACTTAAAATCAACTGCCCAAAAGGCGTGCGGGTTCGATTCCCGCCCCGCGCACCAAGAATATTGAATTATGATACCTCGAGCTGTTATTTTTGACATGGACGGGCTTATTATTGATAGTGAGTCCCTCTGGGAAGAGACCTATGTCAAGCGCCTGGTGGATCTTGTGTCCCACACGCGGAAATTACCAAGCCAGAGAATAAGGGGCGTGGAGCAAGAGAGTTCTTCCGGCATTGGTCTGTCAATTACGATTGGGGCAAACACCCAACCGCCCAAGAGCTCACGAACGAATCGATCGTTAAAGTTGAAAAGCTAATCAGAAAGAAAGGGGAGGCATTGCCTGGTGCTTGAAGATTCTCTGAGCGGCGTTATAGCCGCTAAGGCCGCGCAAATGAAATGCGTAGCTGTACCATCCCGGCAATACCAATCAGATCCGCGGTATTGTATTGCCGATATGACTCTTGGGCCATTAGAAGAGTTTACGGCAGATGCATTAAGAAGGCTTTGATTCGCCTTATCCAAAGGTTTGCTTCCTAAATACCGGCTTGGGCTTAATGCAGAATATCTCTTGCTATGAGTTTGTATTTTTAAGACAGTGAGAGTGTCGGAATTGCCTGTACATTGCGGCCGTTTTTGTTTTAATAGATAGGCATGAGCATGAAGAAACAAAGCGCGGGTATTTTGTTGTACAGGCAAGCTGAGCAGGGTTACGAGGTGCTGCTGGCTCACCCTGGCGGGCCGTTTTGGGCTACAAAAGATGCGGGCAGTTGGTCTATGCCAAAAGGCGAGCTTGATAAAGACGAAAAGCCTTTGGAAGCGGCCAAACGGGAATTTCAGGAAGAAGTAGGCATGCCCGCACCGGCCGGAGAGTATATTCATTTGGGCGAAGCCAAACAATCAAGCGGCAAAATCGTGCACGCTTGGGCATGCGAAGCCGACCTTAACCTGGAAGGCTTTTCGAGCAATATGTTTGAAATGGAATGGCCGCCAAAATCCGGGCAAACACAAGAATTCCCAGAAAACGACAAAATCGCCTGGGTGCCAATGCCCGAAGCCAAACGAAAAGTTGTAAAAGGCCAAGTGTCCTTTCTAGAAGCTTTGGCTGAAAAACTGGGCCAAACACTAGACGAGCCCACAAGCCATTCTCCGCAAATCAGTCTGTTTTAGGGTGAAGAGAAGTAGGCGGGTTGTTGCAAAAATAGAATTTGCAAGTATAGTAGGCCGAATATATTAATTTACGTACGGCTGGAACATGCTTGAAGTTTCTAAAAATGCAAAAAAAGCGTTCTCTATACTGGGTAGTGCTCTGGGCGCGGTTGCGGCTACAGCCTATCTGGCGACTGATGCGATAGAATATCATTATGACACTAAAGTAGATACGGCAGCCGAGCTGAGTGTGAGCCCTGAAGCCCGCGCGTACAACAATGGGAAAAAGCCGCCAACGAAGCAAGCAAAGATCAACCCTTTATTTTTGCTGTGGGAGCTCTAGGCGTTTCGCTTTTAGTTTTGGGTATAATGACAAAACAGCGCTCTGAAACTCCGCCCCCGCGCAGGACCTAATCACTGCTACTCCGCCTTTTCCAGACGGGATGCCACCAAACTTATCTTAAAAAATGGTATAATGCTATCTATGAATTGTGTTGTCACCCTTATGTGCCGTCGTACGATGCCCGTGCCGGGCGTATATTTTTCTCTTTGATCCATTTTCTCATTCATCTTAAAACAGGTAGACTAGAACTATGAACTATTTTATTACGACTTCTATTCCGTATGTGAACGGCGAGCCGCATGTGGGGCATGCGCTTGAATTTATTATGGCTGACGTACTGGCTCGCGCTGCCCGGCAGCGCGGCGACACCGTGCTTTTTAGCACCGGTACCGACGAGCACGGCACCAAAAATGTGCAAACCGCTCAAAAAATGGGCATTACCGCCCAGGCTTTGGTTGACCAAATGAGCGGGCGCTTTACGGCATTACTGGGCGAATTGAACATCAGCAATGATCGTTTTATTCGTACCACAGATGCCGCTCACGAAAAGCGCGCGCAATTGATCTGGAAGGCAATGAGCGCCGATATTTACAAGGGCAAATACGTCGGTTGGTATGATGTTAAAGAAGAAGAGTTTGTGCCAGAGGCCAAGGCCGACCCGGAGCGCATGAAGTCCGGCCATCCGCAGGCCTACCAAAAGCTCGAGGAAGAAAACTATTTTTTCAAACTGGGCAAGTACACCGGCCACATCAAAGAGGCGATAGAAAGCGGCGCCTTACAAGTTGTCCCCGAAACCCGCCGCAACGAGATTTTGAGCGTTTTAAACGACGGGCTGGATGATATTAGTATTTCGCGCCCCAAAGAAAAGCTGAACTGGGGTATACCGGTGCCGGGCGATAAGGACCAGGTAATATATGTATGGTTCGAAGCGCTCATGAACTACATTACCGTGTTAGGCTACCCAGAGCACGACGATTTGAAGAAATTCTGGCCAGCCCAGGTGCAGGTGATCGGTAAAGATATTCTGCGCTTTCACGCTGCTATTTGGCCTGGTATGCTGTTTAGCCTGGGGCTTCCTTTGCCTAAGCAGCTATATGTACATGGACATATTACGCTTGACGGTAAAAAAATGAGCAAGTCCTACGGCAATGTCGTAGCTCCGCAGGATATTATTGCCAAGCATGGAGTTGACCCGTTCCGTTATTATTTTTTACGCCATATCCCCAGTTATAATGATGGAGATTTCAGTTGGGACGCGTTTGAGGACGCTTACAATAACGAGCTGGCCAACGAGCTTGGAAATGGAGTGCAGCGTACGGCCGCCATGATTATAAAGTACCAAAAGGGGGTGATTGGCGATGTGCCTCCGGCTGAGCACGATAGTGCTGAGGTAGTGAATGCTATCCGCGAATGCCGCTTCGACCGCGCGCTGGATTATATTTGGGACCAAGTGCGGGGACTCAACCAATATATCGACGCTGAAAAGCCATGGAAGATCGCCAAATCCGGAGACGAAGACCATTTACGTGAGGTGCTTGCTTATCAGGCTGGCTGCTTAGTTGAAATCGCCGAGCTATTGACGCCCTTTTTGCCCGAGACGGCAGAAAAAATCAAAGCTGTATTTGCAACCGGTGTAGTAAAACCTATCGAAGGCACCTTATTCCCCAAGGCTGAGGCGGCAGAGAAAGCCTAAAGGGCGAAAGGTGCGTGAACAGACGGCAGCGCCGGGCCGGATTGCCGGCATCACCCCGCTCGATATAGCCGATAATGCCGCTGCAGGCATGTACCGGGACGCGCAGGATTTTATCGCCGCACTTCATAAGCGTTACGCTCATGCTAATGCATTTTATATGCAACGTGGCACGGCAAGGGACGCCGACAATGCCTGGGATGCGCGTATGGCTCACCTGCATCTGGGCTATGTTGGAGACGATTCTTTATACAAATTTTTGCTAAGCAGGACGCTTTTAACAGCAATCGAAACCGCGGCCGTACAAAAAGGTGGGCCACTTTCTAACACCGAGCTGCTATGGATCGCACTAGATCATGCGGAAGGTGCGGTGGAAAGTAGTTTTACGGCAGGTGCCATGAACGCTATTAATGCGTCATATTATGCGTCGCCCATAGCATTTAGCGCGGCGGCGGGTGTAGCGGTCTTATTCGCACACAACCGCCCGCTTAACTTTGCATTGGGTGTACTACTTGCCGAAGTGGCCCGTGCCAAACGGGGCGTGCTGCGGGTTAAGGAGGTATGCAGCAGCAGCCGGGTCGGACACTGGCAAATCGTAGCGCACGGCGCCAAAGCAGCGGGCCTGAAAAAATTGGATGTACGCTTATCGGATTTTGCGAAGCTGGACGTTCCGGCCGAGGTGCAAGACCGAGCACTGCATATGTCGGCTGAACAGTACTCCCTCTTTGATCCGTTGCCCGTATTACCTGCCGCCGAACGATTCGACGCGATGATTGCGACCTACGGATTTGACAGTGTATGGCTACCCGAGGATATTCGCGTGCGTAAGGTCGGAAACGATTGGTATCAGGCGCTACATAGGGTAAAAGTTGCCGATTGGAACCCGCGCCGCGAAGAGCTTATTCGCGCTATGCGCGCGGGCCGCCCGTTGCCCAATGCCACGCCGCAAGATTACGACGGTATATATGTGGAGGAAGCCTACGAAAAAATTAACCTCAATGAACATCCTTTTGGCGCTTATATCAAAAGGCGGGCCGCTCGGGGGGCGATTAATTTTCCAGGCGGCTTGATTAAACGTACGGTTGAGGCCTTTGAGTTACAGCTGCATAAGTCGGGCGTTTTTATTAGTGCGGATACCGGGGATTTTGGCGTTCTGGACACCATATTCATGGAAGCTGCAGGCATAACCGGTATAGGAGCTCGGTATAAAGGCGAGGATTACGTATTGGCTAAAGAGATTTTGGAGCGGGAGTATGGCTTTGAGGTGCATTTTTATACCCTGGCAGGGCTTGCCCGGGACTATTTGCCTGAACGGTGGACGGATCGGGCCACTCCGTTCGAGGTGGCTCAGCTGCAGGGTGATCTTACGGCTGGGGTAATGATTGTAAAACGTTCACGCACAAAAAGAAGGAGACGAAATGCAGCTTATTGATACCCATTGTCATATCCATGAAGCGTGGCGGTCGGTGAATGGGGCGGATGCCACGGCCAAGTTGTGGGATAAGGCAGGCCGTTCGGCCGCTGACGCAATTATTGCCCGGGCTGAGCAAGCAGATGTAACCTGTATGATCTGCGTTGGTACCACGCTGCCGGACAGCCGGTTGGCTGTAGAGTTCGTGTCAACTCGGCCGCGGTGCTATGCCAGTATAGGTATTCACCCGCACGAAGCGAAAACATATGCGAGCCACCCGAAAAAGTTGGCCGAATTTGCAGCGCTTGCCCGTAAGCCTAAGGTAGTAGCTATTGGCGAGTGCGGCCTTGATTACTATTACGCCCATTCTCCCAAAAGTGACCAAGAAAAAGCGCTGCGGTTTCAAATTGAACTGGCGCTGGAACACGGTCTGCCTATGATTTTTCATATCCGCGAGGCTTTTAAAGATTTTTGGCCGATATTTGACGGCTACAAAGGCATTCGTGGTGTCGTACACAGCTTTAGTGCAGGACAAAAGGAGCTAGAGCAAATTCTACAACGTAATTTATACGTAGGCTTAAACGGCATCATGACCTTTACTAAAAAAGAGGAGCAGTTGGCAGCGGCAAAGGCTGTACCGAGCGAGCAGTTACTCCTTGAAACCGACGCGCCTTTCTTGACACCATCACCTCATCGTGGTAGTATCTGTGAGCCAAGGCATGTGCGGGTAACGGCCGATTTTTTGGCTAACCTCCGCGGCGAATCGCCGAATGCGTTAGCCTCTGCCACCTCTAAAAACGCACTTGCCTTATTTGCACTAAGGTAAAGCTATGGGTTCCAGCGATAAATTATCATCAAAACCAGTACGAGAAGGTGGCCATCATCGAGAGCTTGATCCTACCGAACAGCGGCGGTGGTACGACGATGTACAACCCGCAGTTGCTGAAGTTGCTCATGTCAATCACTTATACCTGGACGAGTTTGTCCCTGTGCTCCCTGCAGCGGTCAATGAGGGGCCGGTAGGTGCTTCTCGTCCCAATATTGCCTTTCCTGGAGGGATGCGGACAATCGTAGAACTGCAAGCGCAGCAGATCATTGATCCGCAGGAGATAGTCTAATGCTGCGCCTGTTTTCGGGCATGCATAGCCAACGCGACGCCGACCGTCGTGCACGGCGCTACCGCGAGCTTATTCGCAAAGAAGCAAAGATTGGCGGCGAACTCTTTGGGCCTATTCCCCAAGGCGGCCGCCGCGAATTTTTCTGCCTGGACCGCTACACATGGGTGTGGCACGAAGAGTGGACTGACAAAAATGGTCAGCACCACGCCGTTACTACCCGCTACGACGTCCGGCCGCAAGGTATTTTGAAAGCGCAAGACGGCCAGCCGTACCATTATTTGACAAAAGAAGAAGGCCGTCATTTTTGCAAAGCTGTTAAGCTATACAATGAACGTGTGCATGCCGAACTGTATCCTGCGGCAGCATAGCGGCGCGGTACGGTACAAGATATGACATCTCCTATTTATTTGGACTATGCCGCAGCAACGCCGATAGACCCGGCAGTGCTGGCTGCGATGCAACCCTATTTTAGCGAGCGGTTTTACAACCCTTCGGCCACATATTTGGCCGCGGCGCACGTGCGCAAAGAAATCGAGGCTGCGAGAGCGCGTATTGCCCGTTGCTTTGGCGTGCGTCCGGCTGAAGTAGTGTTTACTGCAGGAGGGACAGAAGCCAACAATCTGGCGATTTGCGGTGTGATGGAGCAGTTTCCGGAAGGCAACGTGGTAATTAGTGCTATTGAACACGAATCGGTACGCGTGACAGCCCGCCGCTACGAGTGCCGCGAGGCACCGGTGACGGCCGATGGTATTATTGCTCCAGACCGGCTGATAGCGCTGGTTGATGACAACACAGTACTGGTAAGCGTGATGTATGCCAATAACGAAGTTGGTACCGTGCAACCGATTCGTATGCTCGGCCAAAAAATAGCAGAAATCAGACAGGTGCGTATACAAAAAGGCAGCAAACGGCCCCTTTACTTTCATGCTGATGCAGCCCAGGCTGCCGCCTACCTTGACTTGCACACTGCCCGGCTGGGCGTGGATATGCTCACTATAAACGGAGGCAAAATATACGGTCCCAAGCAGTCTGGTGCGTTATTTGTATCTGCTCGTGTACCGCTTGCGCCGCAAATATGGGGCGGCGGCCAGGAGCGCGGCTTTCGAAGTGGGACCGAGAACGTAGCTGGCGTAATGGGCTTAAGTACGGCGCTCGATATAGTGCAACAGCGCCGGCACGCCGAAAGCGAGCGCCTAATCCGCCTGCAACAATTATTTTTCGAACTGCTAAAAGAAGCAGTGCCGCCGAGTATTATTAATGGCTCTAAAAAACATCGCCTGCCTAATAATGTACACCTGACTATTCCTGGAGCTGACAACGAGCGCCTTATATTCCAATTAGACCAATCCGGCGTGCTGTGTGCTGCTGGCAGCGCATGCAGTGCCAGCCACGAAGAACCGTCGCACGTTTTGCGTGCCATGGGTATTGCCGATACTGACGCCCAAAGTTCTTTGCGCTTTACAATGGGGATCGCCACGACCGAAAAAGATATCCGTGTTACAGTCAAGCGTTTAGGGGAGTGTCTTGTTTGACCGAATTATTCCCAGAAGTATCTAGAGGTCAGGAAGCCTATTATGATGCATTGGCTGCTACATACGATCAGGTAGCAATGGAAGTGGAATGGCGTCCTAATGACATATTGCGTCCATTCCTTCAAGTCCATTGCGCGCCGGTCCGCTCATTTCTTGATCTTGGTGCGGGCACCGGGCAGACAATACAGACGGTCTTGGAGTATGCGCAACCGGAGCGGATTGTCGCCGTGGACACCTCCCAAAGTATGCTTGATCAGTTGGCGCAAAAACCTTTCGGTAGCCGCATTACATCGTTACGGTCACCAATTAAGGACTACGTAAAGGGGCCTGGCGAGACATTCGACCTTGTCGTATCGGTGGGCGTATTCGAGCACATTCCATATTTTGATGAATTGTTTGATCCTATCGTGGCCCGGCTCAATCCAGGCGGTAGGCTGGCTTTTACATACGAGCCCATATTACCGGAGGTGGCTGAGCAACGAGAGGCTGTATACCACCACACGGTGAGGGATGGAAATGCCGGCTTCTTTTTTACGATGTTTCGCAGTCCAGAAGACTGGATAATGGACGGGGTGCAAGCCAGTGGCTTGACTGTGGTTGATGCGGGTATGTCGGCCGCTTACCGGATCGGCAGCCGAGTGGTTCAGTACGGTTTTGTAGGTGGCGTAAAGCCATAACTTTGTGTCGCCGCTCAAACTGGTTATACTGTAGGCAAGATGAAGCATAAGCGATTATTATCTGGCCTGATGCTTGGATTGCTAGTGGCTTTAACCGCCATAACGCCGGTCGCCGCGCAAAACGTTACTCAGGGCTACCAGAGCGATGAACCGTTGCAGAACGGTATGATCGTTAGGCTAAAATCGGACAGCAAAGTAAAGGTTGAGGCGCTCACTACTGATACTCAGCGCGATATGTTAGGCGTAACGGTCGCTAACAGCGACGCGCCGGTATCACTTTCCGATCCGGGTCAGACTCAGGTATTCGTGGCTACTTTTGGGCGATATCAAGTACTGGTTAATACGCAAAACGGGCCTATTAAGCCCGGTGACCTCATTACTATCTCGTCTATTAAAGGCGTTGGTATGAAGGTTGATGCTGACCACGAAGTAGTCATTGGCAAGGCCCTCGAAAGCTTTGCCGACAATTCTGATGCAGAAGGGTATGTTACCCTGAGCGATACTTCAAAGACGAAGGTCGCCTTGGGGCGCATTATGGTAGATATCGGCGTTGGCCGTAATCCTACTTATAGCGGCGACACGGTAAGCGGGGTGCCAAAGTTTTTGTCGCGTGCCGCTCAAGCAGTTACTGATAGGCCGGTCAGTGCCCTGCGCCTATATGCTTGCCTGGCTGTGTTAGGTGTGGCCTTTGCCATAGCTGGCGGTATTATTTATTCAGGAGTACGTACCGGCATGACGGCCGTAGGTCGCAATCCTTTAGCTAAAAAGTCTATTTTCCGCAATCTTATCACTGTGGCGCTTATGGCTACGATTGTTGCTATTGTGGGGATTATTGCGGTATATTTATTACTAAGAATATAACGGTAATGGTTAAGGGGGACCTACATATTTGGCACATTTTGGCCCAAAAGCTGCGTTTCGCACTCGCCGTACCTTAAGTACGACTCGTTTACGATACTCCCTTTTAGACCAAACTGCACTCAAATACGTAGGTCCCTGGTCCGAGATAAGGAGAGCGACGCCCCAAGCCCGAGGTAAGTTGAACAAAGTCAGTAAGAGTGGAGCGTTAGGGCGGAGTAGGATGATATGACGATTTGGGTGCTTTTGTTGGTTTTGGTGGGGATTGCGGCCTTGGGGAGTGGGTTTATTTGGCTTGCGCTGCATGTTTCTGGCGACAAAAAGCCGAATAAAACACTCGAAGATGCACAAAAGGCTGCCGAAGAAGATGTCGAGCATATCTTTAACGAAGAATTTCGTGAGGAGCTGCGGAACCGGGGGCGGCTGCATTTCGAGAAAATTTTAGGCGAAAATGCCATGTTTTTGCAGCAGGATTTGCGCCTTACCACTTCGCAGTTAAACGACTACATGAAGGGTGAGATCAGTAAAGAATTGAAAGAGGCGTTTGCTAATTACCAAGGGGCAATTAGCGATGCCAAACAGCTTGCTGTTGAATCGATTGAAAAGACCAAAACGGCTATTGACGCCGAGCGTAAGTCGCTGGTGGCACAGCTCGAAAAAGAGGTTGCCGAAGAAAAAGCGCGGCGCATCCGTCAGTTTGATGAGCGTATGGCTCAAGTGGTCAACCATTACGTACTGGCTGCTATTGGCAACCAGATTGATTTGAACGATCAGCTCGAATATATCGTCGGTGAGATGGAGGCGAACAAGCAGGCACTGTTGGAGGACGTGCGCAGTGGCACCTAGCGCCGGGTTTCCCGTCCAAGCCGACTCTCAGCCCCAGGCCGCGGCGCCTAGTAGCGGGGATACATTTGTGTTGCCGGTGCTTGTGTTCGGTGTGATAGAAGTGCGCCGTTTAAAGCGTGAGCTTGAAGCTTTGGATGAGTTTATGCGTCAATCCGGTATCCGCGAGCCGGGCAAACAGCCGTCCCTGCCCCGTTTAAGCCGGTTACTTGATGCTCTGGCCGCTGACAACCGGCTCAATTTGCTGCAAGCGGCTGACCGTCAAAAAGTGCGAATGTTTTTAGAAGCAGTTGCGCGATCCGCACCAAGTATTCATATGAGCTTTGCAAGCGACCCCTCGTCGGCCTTTACGGCAAAGATGGTGACATGGCTGCGGGCTAATATCCATCCTTATGTACTACTGCAGATCGGTTTGCAGCCGACCATTGCAGCAGGTTGTGTGGTGCGTACCACTAATAAAGTATTCGATTTTTCTTTACGCGAGCGGTTTGCCAGGCAACAAGCGGTGCTTATGCGGGCTTTGGAAGCCACGGCTACGCCGCAAGAAGCTTCTGCGCAGGCTGTCCAAGCGGTAACCGCGTCCACTCCTAGGGAGGCGGCGCAGTGAGTGACAACAAACACTTTGACCAGCTTGTAGCAAGCGGCCGGCCAGTTGGCGAGGTCATTGCCGTCAATCGTTTCATGATTAAGATCAAAGGCATGCAACCGACAAATTTGCACGCCTTGGTTATGTTCGAAGATGGCAGCAAGGGCTATGTGCAAGCAATTACCGACGAACATGTACTGGTGCTGCACCTAGGTACAAAAGCGGTAAGCGCGGGCATGACAGCAGTTATTCAGCACAGCGCATTGGTTACGAAGGTGGGTAAAGAATTTATCGGCCGCGTTGTTTCAGTTACCGGTGAACCTTTGGATGGCAAAGGGCCTATCGTGCCCGATGGCGTACTGCCGGTATTTGCGCCCGCTCCTATGTTATACGAACGCGAACTGTTAGACCGTCCCCTCGAAACGGGCGTTACTGTACTCGATACGTTATTTGCGCTTATGCGCGGCCAGCGTATTGCTATATTGGGCGATGGTAAATCAGGTAAAAGCACACTTGCGACACAGCTGGCCATCAACCAACGCGACACAGATATCGTTACCGTATACGTGCTTATTGCCAAACGCCGCACCGATGTTGACACGCTTTTGTCGCGTTTGGAAGCCAATGATGCGCTAAAGAAGACTATCGTTGTGGTGTCGACTATGTCCGACTCGCTTATTCATAGTTACTTGGCCCCGTATGTCGGCTGCGCCATGGCCGAATACCTTTGGCAGCATCTTAACCAGGATGCTCTGATTGTATATGACGACTTAACAGCCCACGCCCATACGTACCGCGAAGTCGCCCTGCTTACCGGTTCCAGCCCAGGGCGCGATAGCTATCCGGGTGACATGTTTTATGTCCATTCTTCGCTTCTAGAGCGGGCGGGCAAATTAAACCGCAATCACAAAACACTTACCTCCATTCCCATGGTTTTTGCGGCCAGCGGCGATATTACGGCGTACCTGCCGACCAACATTATGTCTATTACGGACGGACAGTGGATTTTAGATATGAAAATTTTCCGTGATACTATGCGCCCGGCAGTCAATGCCGGATTAAGTGTGTCGCGTGTTGGTGGCCGTGGTCAAACCGCGCGCCAGAAAAAGCAGGCCGGCCAGGTCTTTAAGGCGCTCACTGCATATGCGCAGGCTCAGGAATTCGCGCACTTCGGTTCGGAATTGGCAGTAGCTGCCCAACAAGACCTTGAACGAGGTGAATTGCTCTATAAAGTACTGAACCAAGCGCCGGGCGAAACATACACGTTTGCCGAACAAACACTAATGCTCGACCTATGTTTGAACGTTGAAGTAGGGCAGCAAATCAACGTCGAAGCGCTTAAAAAAGCTGCCAAAGAGCTTGCCAAGCAGCTGACTAATATTGACGACGACGCGCAGTTCAATCCTTTGCGCGACCAACTAAAGGCAAAAAGCCTTGTAGAGGTAAAAACCGCGCCGAAAAAACAGGCCGCACCCATCACCGAGAAACCGCCCGCAGAAAACGCCGAGCACAAAACCCATGAAGAGGCAAAAGATGCCAAAAAGACCGATGAGTATGGTAAGCCGTCCAAGGACACAAAGGCCGTAGAGGAGGCTAAGAAATGAGCCGTTTGCAAGAAATTAGTGAACGCCGGACGGCGATGGGTACCATAGTGAACCTTACCAGCGTGTTTGAGGGTTTGGCAAGTATGCGTATCGCGCAGGTTAAAAACCAGGTACTGCAATCACAGCAGTTTTTTAGCGAGCTGTGGCAGATGTACCAGCAAATCCGGGTGGACAGTTTATTTCGTTTTGGCCGGACTGATGAAGACGCGGTTATTAAAAAGCGGTTGGTGATTGTTATTACGGCCGAGGGTGGTTTTAGTGGTGACATCGACCAAAAACTCATCCGTATGATGCTTTCCGAGCACAATCCGGACAAGCAAGACATTATCGTGATCGGTCACCACGGCGCACTGCAACTTATTCAGGCCAAAGTCGGCTTTAAAAAGTACTATACCCTTCCCAGCCGCGATAAAAATATCAATGTCCGCCCATTAGTAAAAGAGGTGGGCCAGTACGAAAGCACGGTGGTGTACTACCAAACATATGTTTCGCTGATGGTACAGGAAATTAAGCGGATCGAGTTGCAAACCGCAGTTACCCAGGCTGCAGGTAGCGCGCAAGCCAAAGACGACGATATTATTAGTGAAGCCAATTATATTTTCGAGCCTTCCGCATTCGATGTAGTTGCTCATCTGGAGCGTTCCATGACCGAGATTGCCCTTAGCCAGGTTATTTTAGATTCCAAGCTGGCCCAGTACGCCAGCCGTTTCCGCGCCATGAGCATGGCCAAGGATAAAGCTAACGAACTTTCCGGTGATTTACGCATGTTTTATAACCGCACAAAACGGCGTATTCAAGACGAACGGTTGAAAGAAATGATTAATGGTTTGCGTATGGGGGATCGTTCATGAGCAAAGGCGTGATCCGATCGGTAAAAGACCTCATTGTAGCTGTCGAATTTGACGATCAGATTCCTGACGCCTACGAATTATTATTGGTCGACGGGCTAGGGACACAGCTGCTCGTAGACAGCATTGAAGAAGGCGGGCGGGTTATTTGCCTGACTATCCGTACCGACTTCCGCATGCAGAAAGGTATGACTGTAACGCCGACCGGCAAGACCATCGAGATACCGGTGGGCGAAAAAATGATCGGCCGCGTTGTAGACGCACTGGGTGCGCCTATTGACGGCTTACCCCCGGTAGACGATTCGGATATGCAACATCGCAGTATCTTTCAGCTGCCAGAACGCGGCAAAAACTTCAAGGCCAGCCAGGCGGAGATCTTAGAGACAGGCATTAAAGTGTTGGACTTCTTTGCGCCGTTCGTAAAGGGACGCAAGATTGGTATTGTTGGAGGTGCCGGTGTGGGCAAGACAGTGCTGACCATGGAAATGATCCACAATGTTGCCAAGAGCGGCGGGGGTTTGAGTTTCTTCGCCGGTATTGGTGAGCGTATCCGTGAAGGACACGAGCTGTATGACACTCTCAAGAACCAGAGCGATCTTTTAAAGAGTACATGCATGTTTTTTGGGCAAATGAACGAAAACCCGGTGCAGCGTTCGCTTATCGCGCTTAGTGCCGTTACGTTGGCTGAACATTTCCGCGACGAAAAAGGAAAAGACATTCTGTTTTTTGCCGACAACATGTACCGCTATGTCCAGGCACGAAACGAAGTGGCGACCATGATCGGCCAGGTGCCGAGCGAGGGCGGGTACGAGCCAACTATCTTTAGCGATGTAAAAATGTTACAGGACCGGCTGAGTTCTAACGAAAAGGGGTCTATTACGGCCGTACAAACCATTTATGTCCCGGCCGACGATACTTCCGATCCGGCAGTGCAAATGATCCAGCACGAACTAGATAGCATTATTATCCTTAGCCGTACAGTAGCCGAACAAGGCATTCGTCCTGCCGTGGATCTGATTCATACCACTTCTTCGCTGTTGACTCCCGAAGTCGTTGGTGACCGGCACTATGTGTTGAGCGTGCAGGTACAAGCGCTGTTGCAGAAATACGAAATGCTAAAACCGATCATCGCGATCATTGGCGAGAACGAACTGTCGCCTGCCGACCGCGCTGACTATGCCAAGGCCAAAAAGCTTATCGAGTACTTCAACCAAGATATGCACGTTATGGAAAGTATGAACGGCAAGCCTGGCCAATATGTAAAGCGCGAAGACATGCTGAAAGGCATCGAAGAGATAATAGTCTAATGATAGAAATTTTTTATATAGCTAGATCATCGCGCTTCTTCCACTACGTTTTTCTAGGAGGAACGCACCGAGTCGTACTGGATGTACGGCGGAGGAGTGCCGGAGTAGAAAAACGTAGTGGGCGCCAAGAGCGTCAGAGCGAGCCGGGCTTTGCCGGGATTATTGAATTGACGCGGTGCGAGGGTCTGGGATGATTGAGGAGAAAACCGAGGCAGCAAAGAGGCTGGAATCGGCCAAAGCTGAAGCAGAGGCAGCAAAAGCTGCTGGGCCACCAGCCATGCACATCAAAATTTATTCTCCGTTTAAGGTGTATTTTGATGAAGAAGGCTATACGCTTTCGGGCGTCAATGCCACCGGGCCCTTTGATATTTTGCCTCGGCATCATAACTTTTTGTCATTACTTGAGCCCTGCGAGCTCGAGATAAGTCCAGTCAATGGCCCGCAGCATCAAAAGATTCGCATCTCCGGCGGTTTGATGCATGTGAAAGCCGACAAAGTCACGGTGTTTCTAGACATATAAAATTACTTATCAATTCTGTTTTTGAAGTATGACAACCCTGCGCTTGTATGTATTTTCTATTTGATCACGAAAGCTTGAATGTGTTATTCAAACGTATTTATGACCGTACCTCAAATAAAAAATATATATTTAAGGGCAGGGTTATTGGCCTCGCCTTAACCGAGCACAATGTAATCAAAGCCAAAGTTTTGCCCGGCTGCCGGGGTATTGGTCGTACAGATACTAAAGCCGGATGTTGACCGGTCGACGTAGTAGTTCAGGCCGGCCGCACCGGAGCCGATAGGTGTAACATTCACGCGTGGGGTTGAGGCAAACCTTTTGCTGAAAGTAACACTTACCAAACAGCCTGCCGGCGGCGAACCGCCGGTATTAATAAAAATCGAACCTGACGTATCCGACCCGGTTAGTCCAATGGTGCCGCCTCCGCCAACTGCTGAGCCGCGGGTAGCGGACGGTATAGTTCCGCCGGCAATAACATGATGGGTGAGCCTAAGGTCGCCGTCGAGCTGCAGCGATCCGGTGGTTATTTGGGTGGCAAAAAGATTGCCATTTATGCTGCTGTTGCCAGTAACGTTAATACCGCTTTTTAGTGTCAACGCACCTTGCAGACTCAGGGTGTTAAGTGTCAAGCTGTTGGCTTGCGTGTCACCGAGCCGCGTGGCTCCGGTGACTGTAAGGTTAGCCAGAGACAGGTCACCGCCTACTTTTAAGGTACCTGCCACCTCAAGGTTGTCACGAACCAGCACTGCACCCGCAAACACAGCATTGGCTTGTATGGTTAGCACCTGCTTGGGGTTGCCTACTGTTACGTCGGTGTTGGCGAGTTGCTTCAAGGCATCCTGCGAAAGTTCTTGCGTATTAATGGTGTTCGTGGCAGTGTCCCGGCTTTTTACGGTTAAAAAAACGATAGCAGCTATAGCTAAAACTAGTACTAAAATAAATAGTAGTAAGTAGATGTTAAAACGCTCCCATAGGCGTTTAAATAGAGAACGTTTTTTTACGGGGGGCGGAGGAACAGAGGGCGCCTGGCCGCTGGTGGTATCAGTAAGCGACAGGTCTCCAGTCTGCGAGGAAGCATTAAACGGCGCGGCAACGCTTTTCGCGGCTTTATCCGCGTCGTCGCTGCGCTCTAACGAATGCACATCGTTGCTAGTGTCGGACTGTACCTGACTGGGATCCATGGCTCTTTCTACTCATATCTAATAATACAAGATACGGCCTAAAAGCGTAAACGGATTGTGTTTTAGAATGGCCTGTTGCAAAATAGAAGGTATGTATGTGGGTTGGCGCCGGGTTGTAAAGACTGCGTCCAGTGTATTTGCTGCACTGGTACTTATGACCTGCCCGCCAATTTACGCACAAGACCCCATATCTTCTTCACCTAATTACTATGTTAACGAAGCCTTCTTTGGGACCGGAGGTGAGTTGAATTCCTGCGGAAGCGCTTATTGCGCCAGGATGACTGCCGGTGAAATCGCTGCCGGTAATGCTGCTGCCACTGCGTTTCGGACACAGGCCGGATTTAATACCGATCGCGCGCCGTCCTTGGCTTTTAGTGTGGCCGGTGGGTCGACCGACCTAGGTACCTTGAGTACGGCCACGACGGCCACAACAACGGCAACATTCGCCGTAAAGACATACTTATCTAGCGGTTATATCGTGCAGTTTGCATCCGAACCGCCTACAAACAATGGCCCGAACTCCGACCAAATAAATCCGCTCGCTACCCCCACGGCATCTTCGGCCGGAACGGAGCAGTTCGGCATTAACCTAGTAGCCAATACTATAGCCTGTGGAGCGCCTGCTAACTTTGGCGCGGCGCCTGTGCAGGTGCCTGACAACACCTTCAGCTTTGGATCTGTAGCTACGGATTATAACACTTGCGGTCAGTTTAAGTACGTCAAAGGTGACACTATAGCGAGCTCAACGCAAAGTACAGGAGAAACCGACTTTACCCTATCATTTATCTATAACATAAGTACATTGACTCCAAACGGGGACTATATTTTTAATGGTACGTTAGTGGCAACACCGACATTCTAAACAAATCGGGTATCATAGCATAGGCTGTGATAAGCCGTGTATTGACCGGCACTATAGCAGGCTGACGAGCAAAAGTTATACGTACTGTGGATAACTCTATTGTGGGTTGAACATAAGCATGTTAGCCTATAAACTATAAGCAACATTAGGCTAACCAGAAATAAATATATTAGGAGAATATATGAAAATAAAAAATAAAATAAGGTCCGCGCTTTGTGTGGTTGCTGCGTTTTCGCTTGCGGTAGCAGGTGTATTTTCTGGTTTAGCTGAACATGCCTCGGCTGCCCAGGTTACGGCTCGCAGCATCCGCATCTCAGACTCCACACCCAATGCTAACGGCGTTATCTATAGAGTCGCATTTACGGTTGCGACTACTGGCAACGTCGGCGGTATAGCCATAGACTTCTGCTCCAACACTCCTATCATTGGCGACTCTTGTACAACGCCTGGAGCTTTTGACGTTAACGAATCAACACTTACCGTAAACAACCAATCAGGTATTACGGGTTTGGCCGTTGATGCAGCTACAACAGCTAACAAATTAATTTTGACTAGAACGGTCGGCAACATTAACTCCGGCACGAACGCGGTATTCGAACTGGGTGATGCCACAAATGCTCTCCATAACCCAAGCGCAACCGGTAGTTTTTACGCTCGTATTTACACCTATGCTACGGTTGCCGCGGCCCAAGGCCACAGCCCGGGCACCCCGACAGGTTATGTGGATTATGGTGGTATCGCGATGTCAACTGCTGCAGTCATTAACATTACCGCGCGGGTAATGGAAACACTTAGCTTCTGCGTGTACAACACTACCTGTGGTGACGACCCAAGCATTACAATCGGTCACACTGTAGGTACGACAACAGTTATTGACAGTACGGCTGTGGATACGGCAACAGTTAACTTCAGCCTTTCCACTAACGCGAACGGTGGCGCGGCAATTAGGATGAAGGGTGATACGTTAAAGAACGGGAGTAATGATATTGATCCGGCAGGCGCTGTTTCTACTTTTGCTGCGGGAACTGAAGAATTTGGCGTACGGCTTTCAACCGCTGGCACCAACATAACCGGTACCGCACCCTATGACGGAGGTTCTGGTACACAATACGGATTGATAGTAACCGGTGGTGGGTCCGACGATATAACGTCTACCTACGGAGGTCAGGTTGCAGCGCTGAGCGCTCCTGTGAACAACTCCATCTCTACGCTTACATTCGCAGCTACAGCCAGTACCACTACTCCTGCCGGTACATATACTGCAACCGAAAAATTGATTGCAACTGGAATATTCTAGGACTACAAATGGATGGTTCGGCTTATAGGTAAGACTGCCCGAACAAGACTTTTGATAGCGCTGATTGCGGTTTCACTCTGTTTAGGAATGGGGCCGTTTCGGTTTTCGCCGCTATATGCAGCTCAACTTACTCCCCGGGCGCTTAAAGTAAGTGACGCAGATGGGGGTGTTGCTAATGTTACTTATAACGTTTCCTTTACTATTCCCGCACTATCGTTAGTAGGGTCGGTAAGAATCCAAATCTGCTCGAATACGTCGATAGTTGATGATAGTTGTATGGCTCCGGTTGGTTTTGATGCGCTCGGCGCGACCCTGAGCGCCCAAAACGGTGCTACCGGCTTCACGATTTCAGCTGCCGACTCGACAGCTAACGAGATTGTGCTGACACGCCCGCCGGTTATGCAGCCAAGTACGGCTGCCGACTATACATTTACGGGTGTGGTTAACCCTACTAATGCCGGTTCGTACTATGCGCGTATACTTACCTATGCTTCAAGTAACGCTTCCGGGGCATATACGGATGCCGGAGGGCTGGCGTTCGTTATACTGCCTTCGTTATCTATAAGTACCGAAGTGCCGCCTTACCTTACGTTTTGCTTAGGTGAAAGTATTACTAATTTTGACTGTAATACGGCAGCCGAACCGTTCTCGGACTTAGGGAATTTGAGTCCTAACCTGGCAAGTGCCGCTCAGTCACAGGCAGTTATTGCCACAAACGCCGGTAACGGCTATAGCATGTGGGTTTCCGGTACGACCATGACTTCTGGTAACAATGTCATATCTCCCATGCCGGGCGGGACTTCGCAACCCGGTACTGCCCAGTTCGGCCTGAATTTGCGCGCCAATACGAACCCGGTGATTGGCCAGAACGCAGCCGGGCCAGGGGCCGGGACGGTAGCGAACAATTACAACCAACAAAACATCTTTCGTTTTCAGTCCGGCGATACGCTTGTATCGGCGTTAACAGCAGATGACTATCGTAAGTACACCATAAGCTACATAGTCAATATTCCTGTTAATCAGCCAGGCGGTGTGTATTCAACTACATTAACCTATGTATGCTTGGCAAACTTCTAGAATATCTGTTACCATAAGTGCAACTAGTAAATGAGGGTAATTATGATTCGACGCAGACTCCTTATTGTGGTTGCTTTGGTGGCCAGTGTGTTATGCGGAGTATTTGGGGAGGCTTGGCAAAGCAACGTATACGCGGCACAAACCGCACAGGTGGGTGGCAATGCGCTTAAAGTATCGCCGGTACGGCAGGATATTGCCATGGATCCGGGCACTAAAAAGACGGTCACCGTGTATATCCAGAACCTAACGAGTCAACCGGCTACGCTGCACGTTGCTATCAATGACTTCATGGCTCCAAATGATGAAAGCGGTAAGCCGAATATTATTTTGGATGAAGACAAATACGCTCCGTCGCATAGCTTAAAACGTTATGTACGACCCGTACCCGACTTTCCTATAAAGGCGAACGAAACCAAACCAATTGAACTGACAGTTGATGTCCCACAAGGAGCCGCCGGTGGCGGATATTATGGAGCAGTGCGATTTGAGCCGGTCGGCCGCGCGGGTGAAGAAAATATTAACTTATCGGCAAGCGTCGGATCTTTAATTTTACTAAAGGTAAACGGCAATGTCAGAGAAGAACTGACCGTCAAAAGCTTTGATGTCCGTCAAAAAGATAAAGCTGGTTCGTTTTTTACCAGTAAAAACGATCTGAAGGCCGTTGTACGATTTAACAATGAAGGCAACGTACATGTTTCGCCTTTTGGTAAGATTATCCTTAAGAAGTGGGGAAAAGAGGTTTCCTCTCAAGAGATTAACAATGTCAAGCCGCTCGCAAGCATCTTGCCGGATAGTGTGCGCAGATTTGATGTGTCTTTGGATAAGGTCGGCTCGTTTGGCAAATACACAGTCGAGGGTAACTTTGGGTATGGTTCTACGGGCCAACTCTTGACGGCATCATCGACATTTTATGTCATACCTTTAGCGGCCATGCTTATAGGCATAGCCGCGTTGGTAGGGCTTGTATTGCTTGTCGTCATAGTGCCGAAGACACTGAAAGCCTACAACCGCCGGATTATCCGCAAAGCTTCCGGTCGGCGCCGATAAGATAGATAAAACAAATAGAAGGGGGCAAAGGGCATACGGTGAAGAGGCAATTCTGGAGCCGGCTATGTAGGGCCGCAGCGGGCGTCGTGCTGGGCTGTGGCATGCTTGCTACAACGGTGGCGGCACAGATACCGCCCCCTGGCCCCAAGGACGGGTCAGCCGGATTGCAAGGAACGGTGCAAACGCCTGCTCCCAAAAACCCCGCCAGTATTACCGCTCCCACAAACGGACAAGTTTTTACGCGCATGCCGGTTACGGTAGCCGGACTGTGTACTAGTGGTTTATTAATAAAAGTATTTTCTAACAATGTTTTTGTTGGTTCGGCCTTATGTGAAAACGGCAGCTACACCTTACAAGTCGATCTATTTGATGGCCGCAATGATCTTGTTGCCCGTATTTTTGATGCTCTGGATCAGCCGGGTCCGGATTCAAATGTCGTAACAGTTACTTACAATAATCAAAACCTTGTAACTGGGGGCGCAACGCAGCTTACGCTCACCAGCGTGTACGCCAGGAGGGGAGCTAACCCTGGCGAGATATTGAATTGGCCTATTACTATCAATGGCGGTACAGCGCCGTACGCTATAAGTGTGGACTGGGGTGACGGCAAGCCGGCTACGTTGTATAGTTCGCCATTCCCGGGCAATATTAATATCAGCCATACATATGACAGTGCGGGAACCTACGTGGTAATCGTGAAGGCGACGGACAAAAACGGTCAGACCGCCTTTTTACAGCTTGTGGGCCAGGCCAATGGTGCTGTCGGCCAATCCAACGATGATAAATCGTCTGGCGGGGGAACTACAAAAGTTATCACAAAGATAATATGGTGGCCTTCCCTTGCGATGCTTCCCTTTATTGCTGTTGCCTTTTGGCTGGGCCATAAGTACGAGCTTACTGAGCTAAGGCGTCACCTTGAACGCTTGCGACAGTAGAGCGGCGGCGTAACAATATTAGAGATTCTTTTGTGTGGGCTGGAAGCTGCAGATGGTTTAAAGGTGATTGCCGTATGAGCCTACTGCTTGTCGCGCGAATCGCACCATAGAGGAATAAGCAGGTAGTGTAGCCAGCAGTGCGAATCTCTACCCAAGACCAAGGAGGAGCGTAGCACCTCGGTGTGTTTTGGATTGTTTCATGATTGTATCTCGGTCATTAGGCATCATTCAGTAATGTATTGCTCAGCGTATCTGCTTTATATACAAGCTTGTTAATGGTATAATATAGAGTAAGTTTTCATCTAGCGAAGGGCGCTATGGCAAAAAAAGTATACGTCGGTATGAGCGGCGGAGTGGATTCGTCGGTAACGGCAGCCTTGCTGCAAAAGCAAGGCTATGACGTCACGGGCGTATATATGAAAAATTGGAGCCAGGATTTGCCGGGTATGGTCTGTCCATGGAAAGAAGATTACCAGGACGCTAAGCGGGTGGCCGTGCAGCTTGGTATTCCCTTTAAAATGTACGACTTCGAAACCGAGTACCGCCATAAAGTAGTCGAGTATATGATTGAAGAGTACAAAGCCGGCCGCACTCCCAACCCGGACATTATGTGCAACCAGGAGGTGAAGTTTAAATTGTTTCTAAGCACCGCCTTCGAAGACGGCGCCGACTTTATCGCCACGGGTCACTACGCTCGTATTATCCGAAGTCCTTCGTTACAACGGCGGGTCCTATCAAGCCATCCTTCCCCCATGGTGCTCACTGCGTTCCGCGCCACGGGGGTCCCCCAAGGCTCACCACCCGCTGCGTCCGCATCCAGGGGCTTAACCCGTAACAGAGGGGAAAAATGTGAACTTTGGGCAGGAGTAGATACCGATAAAGATCAAAGCTATTTTTTGTGCCGGGTTACGGAAGCGGCACTCCAAAAAAGCCTGATGCCGATTGGCGAATATAAAAAAGCACAGGTGCGGGAGTTGGCCCGCAAATTCGGTTTGGCCACTGCCGATAAAAAAGACAGTCAGGGTATTTGTTTCGTGGGCAAAGTAGGTATTAAAGACTTTTTGCAGCAATATGTGCAACCTAGCCCGGGCAAGATTATTGACCAACATGGCAAGGTTATTGGCGAACACGACGGCGCACTTTTTTACACCATTGGCCAGCGCCAGGGTTTAGGGGTGGGCGGCGGCTTGCCGTATTACGTGGTGGGCAAGGACATGAATAAAAATGAGGTATATGTTACGAGCGACCTGCAGGATACTCGGCTCTGGAACAAAGAGTTTACTATTGCAAGCATACACTGGATTAACGACAAGCCGGAAGAAGCTGGCGCATATACAGTGCGCACCCGCTACCATGGCGATTTACTCGATGTAAATAGCATAAAAGAGTTACGAGACGGAAATTGGCATGTTGCACTAAACGACGAAGTTCGTGCCTTGGCTCCGGGCCAATCAGCAGCGTTATATCAAGATGATCGCGTAGTTGGTAGTGGAATTCTTGTCGGCTAAAGAAGTATGTATTTTTTAGAAATGTAGAGTATATTTATATGAAATCTAAGGCAATTATCCCCTCCCCCGTAGAGTCGGGTTCCTTACGGAACTCGGGCTGCACTACGCTTGACCCTCTATGGTTCAAGGGGATAATTGCCAAATCTAACGGTTGTATTTATTGCCTAGTCGTGAAATAGTAGTTCCACTGACATTGCAGCTTGGTAACTATAGTTATAAAGAAAGACCTCTCCTTAATTATGACGCAATCACCAGAAGCTTTGTCTTCTGATCCCTACGGTCCAGAACAATGGGCGGCTGATCTAGCTGAAGCCCCCCTTTTTTTAAGGCAAGAATTTGCCATGCGTTGGATGGCTGACATACCTTTTGCCGAAGACCCCGGCGCGCTAACTGTGTGCCTTTTGCGCCGGCAGATCGCGAATGCATATGACTATGTGCAGAGTAGAACGGGCATTGTGGATGCTGCAGACAGAGGAGCAGTGGAAGAGCGTATAGAACTTCTTTCGTGCCTGCAAAACACGAATGATGAGCGATATGCGGAGGCGCAAAAGTTTGGCGCTGAACTAGTGGGCTTAGTATGGAAAGATGCGGCAAGAGATAATGCCGACTATGTAAAAGTCCGGCAGCAAGAGTTGGAGAAAACAGCGCTAAAGGAACGGGCCGATCATGATCCGCTTACCGGCTTATACGGTCGTAGTGCCTGGATGAATCAGGTGGCGTTGCGGGCAGAAAAAAGGGAGCCACTTGCCATACTTTTTATCGATATGGATCGTTTTAAAGCAGTGAACGATACCTTGGGTCATGAACGCGGAGACGAGCTGCTCAAGGCTTTTGGCCGGTTGTTGCAGACACACAGCCGTACTACCGATGTGGTGGCGTACTTTAAAGAGTCAGAGGGTAGTGGTTTTTATCATGGCACCCCGGATTCACTGGCGGGGCGTATGGGCGGCGACGAGTTCGCCGTTGCCTTAAGTATCGCCCCTCAAGACGAATTGAACGGTGCGGATGGTATGGACAAAGGGCGTCGGCGACGACGCGGTTTGCCTCCTAGAGAACGGATACGGCGTTATGCGAGGCGTATAATGGGGCAGTATGAGAAGTTTTTGCACCAAGAAGGGAATCACGACTTAGCCCAAT
This sequence comes from Saccharimonadales bacterium (SeqCode), assembly GCA_035248005.1. Classification (GTDB taxonomy): domain Bacteria; phylum Patescibacteriota; class Saccharimonadia; order Saccharimonadales; family UBA4665; genus PMNU01. The sequence continues at coordinate 26,929 of DATFHU010000017.1, read as the reverse complement.
TGGATCTAGGTTTGTCTGTTGGAGCGTCTTATTGGAATGGTGAAGGGGTATTTGATCTTAACGACCACATGCGTGGTGCCGACCAAGGTATGCGCGACGCTAAAGAAGCAAACAGGAGGCGGTGGTTTTTTGCCCAGCCCGAAACCGTGCGCAACGAAATTCTTCAAGCATTGCGTACGCTTAGGGAACACAATGTTATTGTTGATACTCGGCAAACCGGCCTGCCTGCCGACCTTAGGCTCGACGAATAGGAATAGTAGTACACGCCGGAATATGATGCTATAGTGGAAGGGCGAAAGCATAAACTAACTAAATGTAAAAAGGAGGGCATATGGGCCTCTTCGGTCATCATAATGATGAAGAAAAGAAAGAAGAACAGGTCGTAGCGGCTGATCAAAGTACTGACCAGTCAACAACCGATAGCGGTGCCACGGGTGCTGCCGTAGGCAGTGAGGTGGACGAGAGTCAATCGGCGGGCGGTGTGGCAAGTACCGATGCCGACCTAGGCGGTGCACAGCCTCCTGTAAACACTGATATACCTTCCGGCGATGTTACAGTCGGGAACGACACTGGTGTTGGTGGTGCACAGCCTCCTGCAGACACCGGCACTGATGTAGGCCTAGGTGCCGATACATCGACCGCACCTAGCGATAGCGGAACGGTTTCCGGCGATGTAGACAGTACAGCAGGTGCTGGTACTGGCGCGGCAGGCACGGCCGAGGATGAAGACAAAGTAGCTTAAGCTTTGTCACCGGCAAACAAAGAGGCCTGCCTTAGACAGCAGGCCTCTTTTTATATCTGTTATAATGGGAGCCAATATGAACGCTCAAGACATTCGCAATGCTTATATAGATTTTTTCAAAAAACGGGGCCATGCCGTTATTTCCCGTGCCCTATTGGTGCCGCAAAATGATCCCACCACCTTGTTTACCGGTTCCGGCATGCAGCCCCTTATTCCCTACCTGCTGGGCGAAGAACATCCTAGTGGCGTGCGGCTGGTCAACAGCCAAACGTGTATTCGCGTGCAAGATATCGAAGAAGTCGGCGATAACCGTCATACGACATTCTTTGAGATGCTTGGTAATTGGAGCCTGGGCGACTACTTCAAAGCCGAACAACTGCCTTGGTTTTTCGAGTTTTTGACCAGCGTGGTCGGGCTTGACCCGAAAAAACTGTACGTGACATGCTTTATTGGCGACAACGCCAATAATATTCCAAAAGACACGGAAAGCGCTAAAATTTGGAAAAAGCTATTCGCCGAAAAGGGCATTGATGCGCAAGAAGCCGATATCGGTTCCGAACAGGACGGTTACAACCGTGGCATAAAAGAAGGCGAGCGCATTTTCTTTTACGATGCCGCCAAAAACTGGTGGTGCCGGGCTGGTAAAATCAAGGACATGCCGGTGGGTGAGCCCGGCGGAGGTGATAGCGAGGTCTTTTACGAGTTTGATTTTGTGCCGCATAACCCCGAATACGGCGAGTACTGTCATCCCAACTGCGACTGCGGCAGGTTTGTCGAGATCGGCAATAGCGTATTTATGGAATACGTCCGTACCGGAAAGGGCTTCGAAAAGCTGCCTAAGCAAAACGTGGATTTTGGTGCTGGTTTGGAACGAATTGCCACAGCCGCTATTAACAGCCCGGATATGTTTAAGATCAGCCTGCTATGGCCGGTTATCGAAAAGCTGGAGCACTTAAGCGGCAAAAAATACGATAGCCACACCAATGCCATGCGTGTTATCGCCGACCATTTGCGCGGCGCAACCTTTTTGGCGGTTGACGGCATAGTACCCAGCAATAAAGAGCAGGGATATGTGATGCGCCGGCTGGTGCGCCGGGCTATCCGTTTTGCCTTTGATCTGGGTGTGGAACAAAACCTGTGTGCCGATATTGCGGGGGTAGTGGCTGGTATGTACGAGGCCGATTATCCCGAAGTAATGCAGCGCAAGCAAGAGATTGTTGACGTGTTAGTAAAAGAAGAAAAAGTTTTCCGCCAAACATTACGCAAGGGACTACGCGAATTCGACAAAATTCTTTTGCTCGACGAACTGAAAGAAGGTCAAAAAATTAGATACGACCACGAGCTCACGGGCGATATTATTTTCAAATTGTACGATACGTATGGCTTCCCGGTTGAGCTAAGCAAAGAAGAGGCTTTTAAGCGCGGTATTGACCTTGCGGATAATGCCAATGCAGAGTTCAAGCGTCTTATGGAAGAGCAGCGGCAGCGCAGCCAAACGGCTAGTAGGGGTGTCTTTAAGGGCGGTCTTGGCGGTCATACTATGCAGCACAGAAAATACCATACTGCCACGCACCTTATGTACCAGGCACTGCGTGATGTACTGGGCGACCATGTTATTCAGCGGGGCAGTAATATTACCGAAGAGCGGTTGCGTTTTGACTTTAGCCACCCGGAAAAAGTAACCCGCGAGCAATTGGATAAAGTAGAGGCAATTGTAAACGAACAGATCGCCAATGACCTAAAAGTGTCGTGGGCAGAATACCCTACGGCCGAAGCAACCGGCCCGCTGGGAGCGCTCGGGCAATTCGGCGACCGTTATGGCGATACGGTCAAGGTATATAAAATGATCGCCGATGGCGCCGATAAGCCGTTTAGTTTCGAAATTTGCGGCGGCCCGCACGTTGACCACACGGCGCAGTTATCCGAGGACGGCAAACGATTCAAGATTACTAAAGAAGAAGCCAGTTCGGCCGGAGTGCGGCGTATTAAAGCGGTATTGGCCTAAAGCATTTTTGCCACGACGAATAGTTATGTCCTTCGGTCCGCCAATGATTGTTAGCCATGAAGTGCTGCGTGCTGGGTATAGTAACGCAATAAGCCTTGAAGCATTCACGCACAAAGATGCCGCAACGATTGTTCCCTTTGATAATAACGACCCGGCATTGCCCTACCTCGGCGCCTACGAGCCGGACATATTATTGGATGCAAGCCCTAAAGCGTTAATGGATAGGTTATCAAAGGATCGTTGGGTGACATGGGGTGTTTGGCACGATAGACGACTGACGGGTGTAGCATCGCAAATGGCTGGTGAAGAAGGTGAAAGTGTGTATTCTATATATCTGGCAGCTGGTTTCCGGGGGCGGGGTATAGGTACTTTAGCCACTGCTGCGGTTGTACATGCCACGTTTACTGACGGTCTTTTGCATAACGTTAGCTCTGACTTTAACCAACATATTCCAAGCATTGAAACTTCCATACATCCCAAGAACCAGCGTTCGGCCGAGATGTGTATCCGCGCCGGCTTTGTGTTTGTAGGATTTCGGCGCCAGAGCATAAAGGGCCGGACATTTGATTGGAATGACTATATATTGCCAAACCCTCGGGCTGGTGGGTTATGGCCCATGCGGGAAGAACAACGGCAGCAAAGCGCCTATTGTGTGGAGCAGATGGAGCGTAAGTATAAAACGGTTATTCTTGCCTAAAACGTAGCCGCGGCGGGCGTGGTATAATAATGACGATTATGCTTGATAAGTTCAAAAGCTCCTTGCAGGGCATGGCGAGCAGAGTTGCCGACAAGGCGTCTGAGGTTAATACCAAAATGGCGCAAAAGAGCACTGCATCCAAACCCGACGAAGACCAGTATTTGGTAGGTCTGGATATTGGTACCGAATTTGTAAAAGCACTGATCGGGCGGGTTGAGGGCAATGAAGTAGAGATTGTAGGCGTGGGCCGCGCTCGCCAAGGCTTAAGCGATATGCAAGCCGGTGCCATTGCCGATATTGGGGGGGTAGTAGAAAATTGCGACAAAGCCTTAAACCAGGCTGAACAACAGGCAGGCATTAGCGTGCGTACCGCTGTTATTGGTATTGCCGGCGAATTGGTGAAGGGCACCACAACCACGGTGCGGGTAACGCGAAAAAATGCCGATAAGCCGTTAGATCTTGCCGAAGTGGAACGCATTGTTACGTTGGTGCAGGGCCGAGCCGAAGCCAAAGCCAAAAAGCAGCTCGCCTGGGAGCTGGGAGGAAAAGAAGTAGAGGTGCGGCTAGTTAACAGCGCGCTGGTAGGTATTGAAATTGACGGCTATAAAGTTACCAGCCCCATTGGCTTTCAGGGCAAGGAGGTAGTGGTCCAGCTGTATACCGCTTTTGCACCGCTGGTGCATATTGGCGCGCTTGAGCGCACTGCACAACAGCTCGACCTTGACCTGCTGGCTGTGGCTGCCGAGCCTTTTGCTGTATCGCGATCGGTGATTGGCGATGACACCTCGGCCAGTATGAACGCCATACTTATGGACGTCGGCGGTGGCACAACAGACATTGCGGTTATTACCGATGGCGGGGTGCAGGGAACAAAGATGTTTGGCATCGGTGGACGGGCGTATACGCGGGCCATAGAGCGGGATTTGAACGTCGAATTCGCTCAAGCAGAGGCGCTTAAGGTAGGTCTTGGTGCGGGCAAAGTACCCCAGCACAAAGCGGCTGCCGTGGAAGGCGCGCTTAATAAAACGCTTGATGTGTGGATGAGCGGCGTGGAACTGGCACTTGCCGAGTTTGATAAACTGGATCATCTGCCGCACAAGCTGCTTCTGTGCGGCGGCGGTTCTAGTCTGGACCTCTTGGTAGACAGGCTGAACCATAGCAATTGGTACACTTCCCTGCCCTTTACACGAAAACCCAGTGTGCAGCACATTCACCCTGACGGCAACGTTGTAGGTATCATTGACAAAACCGGCGATGCCGCCGATCATACATTTGTAACGGCCATGGGCCTGCTGCGTGTCGGCCTTGATACAATGCAGTTTTCGGTTTCGCCGAATAAGGGCGGTTCGGTACGTGACAAAATTGACAGGATATTAAAAACATGAGTGCTCCAATCCAGGGCGGCAAAGATGTCATATACGTTGATGTCGATGACGAAATAACCGCCATCATCGATAAAGTACGCGGCAGCCATCAAAAAATCGTGGCCTTGGTACTTCCGAAACGCGCTACTATGTTCCAGAGCGTGGTAAATATGAAGCTGTTAAAGCGCAGTGCTGAGGCGTCAAAAAAGAATGTCGTGCTTATTACTTCGGAACCCGGCTTAATGCCGCTTGCCGGCAATGTGGGGTTGTATGTTGCTAAAAGTTTGCAAACCAAGCCCGAAGTGCCGGACGCCCCTGCTCGCGTTGAAGAGGATGTTGAGCCTATAGACGAAGATATGCCTGATACGGCCGTTGACAAAACAAAGACTGTTGGCGAACTTACCGGCGGGGCAACAGCGGCTGACTCGAGCGAAGATACCATAGAACTTGACGACGAGACCGAAGAGCCAAATACCTCTCCTAACGCAAAATCTAGCCCCGTAAAAGGGGCAAACAAAAAACTGAAAGTACCGGATTTTAACAAATTCCGTCTGTTGCTTTTGTTGGCGGGCATGGGAGTGGTTGTGCTCGGCCTGGTAGGGTATGTGGCCGCTGTTGTAATGCCCCGGGCAAGCGTGCTGGTCAAGACGAACAGCTCGGCTGTAAACAGTGACACCGAATTAACTCTAAAGACAACGCCCGGTATAAAATTGGACGTTGACAAAGGTGTCGTGCCTGCGGGTATCAAGGAAGTTAAAAAGACGCTCTCGCAGCAGGTAGAGGCTACGGGCCAACAGAACAACGGTACCAAATCCACCGGAACAATGAAATTCTATAACTGTAATAAAGATGACACCCTTGAGGGTAATAACCATACAGTGCCGGCCGGAACGGCCGTTAGTGCCAATGGCAAGACATTCATTACGGCTCAAGCAGTAGAAGTGGCACCCAGCAATTTTGTCGGCAGTAACTGTCTCAAAAACAAATTAAGCGCCACGATTACCATTACGGCTATTGCTCCGGGTGCAAGCTACAACCAGGCGTCTACAACGTATGCTGTCGCCGGGTATTCGACTATTACCGGTAACGGGTCCGAAACCACTGGCGGCGCGGATAATATAACCAAGGTCGTTACCCAAGGCGATATCGATAGCGCCAAGCAAAAGATCGGCGCGCAAGACACAGAGTCGGTCAAGCAGCAACTTAAGACCGACCTTATCAATGCCGGCTACTATGCCATTGACGGCACCTTTAATTCGATAACTCCGGAAACAAAAAGCAATGTCAACGCCGGCGATGCTGCTCCTAGCGTAACCGTTACCCAGACATTAACCTATACAATGCAAGGGGTCAAGAAAAACGACCTGGAAAAAGTTATTACCAATGATGTAAACGCCAAAATTGACCCTAAAAAGGAGAGCATTCTGGACTACGGTATAGACAAAGCCAATTTTAACCTGCAAACCCAGCAGGCTGACGGTGCGGTCATAGCAATGCATACCACGGTTATTGCCGGACCCGAGCTTAATGTCGACGAGCTAAAGAAACAAATTGCCGGCAAAAAGGCTAACGATGCAAAAGAGATTATAAAAGAAAATCCCGGAGTTACCGATGTGACGGTAGAGTATAGTCCGTTCTGGGTAAGCTCTATTCCCAAAGACGCTAAAAAGATACAGCTTGTAATTGAAAAGCCCAAGACTAGCGATGTCAAGAAAGAAGAGTAGCGCTTGTTTTCGTAGTACCATAGTCTGCATGGCTCCGCACGCCAGGGGTAACCTAAATATAAAAGTGGGATTGGTTGCATGAGTGCCAATGGCTCGATATTAGCGCTCGATATTGGCGAAAAACGCGTTGGTGTAGCATTGACAAGCATGGCTGCGCGTCTGCCTCATCCTTTGACCACCATGGAACGCAGCAACCGGATCTTTAAAGATATACAGGAATTAATCGACAAGCACGCTGCTATGGCGTTGGTCGTTGGCTTGCCACGCGGCCTGGACGGGCAACATACCGCACAGACCGGCGCTGTCGAGCAATTCGTGACAGACCTAAAACAAATAGTGCGAATTCCGGTATACTGGCAAGATGAGGCAGTAACCTCGCGGCAGGCCGAAGCAGAGCTTTTGCAGCGCGGCAAGCCGTACAAAAAGGGTGACATCGACGCTTTAAGCGCCACATACATCCTGGAAGATTTTGTGCGTGACAATCCGGAGGTAATCGGATGAGATACACTACTCGGACCCAAAAGCGTGCATGGCCCAAGCGCCTGATTATTATCACGGCCGTAGGCCTGGCGCTACTTATTGGCAGCACTTTTGCCGTACGTCATGTATATTTTGCCGGGCTCGAACCAGTAAGCGCCCCCAGCCAGAAATCACAGCTTATTACCATAGAAAAGGGCGCCTCGGTCGAAGAAATCGCCAAGCAATTAAAAGACGCCAGGCTTATCCGCAGTGCCTGGGCTTTTAAGCTGTATGTAGGCAGCAAGGAGGTGCGCGACGCATTGCAGGCTGGTACGTACCGGCTGACTGCCAGCCAAAGCGTGCCGGAAATTGTCGCTCAATTGACACACGGCAAAGTTGCAACCAATCTAGTGACTGTTTTGCCTGGCCAACGGATTGATCAAGTACGGGACAGTCTAAAAAATTACGGCTTTCAGGACGGCGACATTGCAAAAGCATTCGATGCCACAACCTATGCCGGTCATCCCGCACTGGTCGATAAACCGGCCGGCGCTGGCCTGGAAGGGTATCTGTATCCTGAATCATATCAAAAAGATTCCGGAACCACAGCCGCACAGATCATCGAGAAATCCTTAAACGAAATGCACAAAGCCCTTTCGCCGGAACTACGCGCCGCGCTCGCAGCCCAGGGCTTAAGTATTTACGAAGGCATTATTGTGGCCTCAATTGTCGAGCAGGAAGCTGCGAACCCGGCCGATCGCGCACAGGTTGCCCAAGTATACCTAAAACGGCTGCGTGTTGGTATGAAACTGCAAGCCGATCCTACTGCCGAATACGGCGCCGCGTTGGCCGGGCATATCAATGCGCCCTTAAGCTACGACTCTCCGTACAATACCTATCTTTATCCTGGGTTGCCACCAACGCCAATAAGTAATGTGGGAATCGGTTCGCTGCAAGCGGTTGCCAAGCCTGCAAATACCGACTGGTTGTACTTTGTTGCAGGCGATGACGGCACCACCCACTTTACTAAAACCCTCCCCGAACACGAAGCCGCCACCCGCCAGTACTGCACTAAACTGTGCGCTGGCCAATAATTCTCAAAAGGCCTTATTTATTGCCCTGCCGGGTTCGGATCCCTTACCCTTAGGGGAAAGATAGGCTCCAGTATCTTGCCTGTGAGCGACGGGCTTGCATGCAGTCCGTGCAAGACAGAGAACGGCTGCTGCGTTGCCTTTGGCGTCCTTGCAGTCTGGGCGGATGGCGTAATTTCAAGAAAAATACACCTTTGTTTAAGCAGCGCTTCGCTTCTTTAAGATGTAGTGCGAGAAGTACTGCCGCGATTATGAAAATTACAGCACACAGGGCAGCAAATTTTCAAAGATATCCCACCAATGCAGAAGGTTCTCGGTAGACATGCATCCTTTCCGGAATAACAGGTTAATATTAGCGTAACCCACTAAAGTGTTATATGGCAACCATGAGCATTAATCATTTGTTATAATCAATCTCTATGGAACGAATACCAGAACCCCAATCACCCGAAACCGGCCCACAACTCCGCTACCCCGAAGGCTGGCGCGAAATTCTGGAAGCACCTGACGCAGCAGATTATCAATTATGGATAGGTCAGCTGATAGGCACAACATATAGGGCTTTCCACAGCAGGGGAGAAGTGCCCGCCTGGGCTGAAGATCTAGAGGGTGAGATGCTTCACCGCTGGCAACAAGCCATAGAGTTAGTGGCCGATGCCGCTATTGACCCGGAAGATATAGGGAGTATGAGCCAAGCCGAAGTCGTAGAAACAGCGCTGCTTACCCTGCAAGCCAACCTTGACGGCATAGGCTGGGATGAAGAAGGCCTGGCATTTACCGTGCCGAACATGTTTACCGGCGAGGAAGCCACTATTGACTTACGAAACTTGCCCGGCGAATTACCAAACAATTAGGCTTCGATTACTTGTCCGATAAATCAATCCGTATAACCGGAAAGTCAGCAGCTAATGGCCGTGTATTGGAAAATCTTGTAATGCCGGTGGGCTCACCGTTATTGGTTTCGATGGCTACTTCGCAGCTAAGCGAACAGTCGGCGCAACTTCTACCTAACCATGCCAGCGTATTCCACATTCTGCCCTCGCCGGGTGCTTTTGGTCTTTCCGTACTACTGGCGGCTTCTTGCGCCGCTTGCATCATAGTGATGGCTGTGTCGCATTGATCGAGTCGTTTACCACCACCGCACACATCCGAGGGCTTAAAGGCATGAGCTACGCCTCTACTGCTGAGGCGTGCTCGTTGTCGTTGCGCTTCCAGGGCGGTTAAGGCATCTTCACCTAAACGGCTGGTTTCGCGCCATTCTTCTAGATCGCGCATTTCTCGCATGACACTCGACATACCGCGAGCACTGCCAATGCGGTAGACTGGCTGGCCTTTGGCGTCAAAGTAGACCGTGCCCACGGCATAAAAGCCGCCTGGTTGGTAATAGGTGCCGTCACCTAGCGGCATTTCGGGGATTTCCAGCATGTCGTGCACGGCAGAAGGCCCATGTAATGGGTCTTCAATGGCGCGTTCGGGATCGACTGGATCCCAAATGGTGTTGTCGAAGGGATTACCAGATGGGTCTTCGGGGGTGGACATAACTAGCGTTTAGCCTTCGGGTGCAGGTGGGTTCGGCTCAATGTAGGGCCGTAGTACCCTCTGTTCGTAGTCATTCAGTCCGGCTAAATCAAGTGGTCGCTCTGCTTGTGCGTCTTGTACGGCATCCACACACTCTTGGCGTGGTTGCCATTGCTCGGCAGGTAGGTTGCGCTGCGGGCAAGTTGCGGCACGAGCCACTTGTTCGACGCCGCGAGCACCAACGGCTGCTGCAAGAGTTAGTTTTCGGAGTGCGCCTGCGTTAGCTGAATCTTCTCTGTATTCTGCCGCTAAGAAGGCTTTGCGGGGACAGTTTAAATCGCATTGGTTGACTTCCATAACACTGCTCCTTTGTGACAAATATTTATATTAACACAATTTCTAACTCTATACAAAGAAGACAGGATTAGCCGCTCCTTCCCCTACACGGAATCAGTAAACGGTTCTTACGAGCTATAAAGTTCGGCCGGGTTAGTAGTGATGAGCGGAACCCTAGAACCCCAGAGAACCCCAGAGAACAGTTCCCAAACTGATAAGCTTCTTGTGATTTATGGGGTTCGAACCCTTCCTCTCCAGGCGGATTGAAATCGTAAAGAAGGATACTCGGTAATTGAGTAGGGTTGCATGGCGCAGGTAGACTTTTACCCGCAAGAAGCTTGCGGAAATTCGAGACCAGGATGATACTGCTCAAACAGCGTAGCGGCGAGGGTATTGTCATTGTTTAGTTCGTGGTATACTGGGGGCGTGTAGTAGATGGGTGTTACCCTTACTTCGGTGACTCATTGCTGCATATGGAGATTTGCTATTAGTAACTCAACTTCACAAGGTTTTCTAGCGCGCATGCAGGTGTTGCGGCCGAGTGTTTTTGGTAGCCGCTTACGCCGCATGGGAAGCCGTTTATCCACGAACCGCCTGGCGGTCCGGTATGCTTTGGTGATGCTAAATGTGGTATTGCTGGCAACAATTGCCGTGTTCGCGGTGCGCGGTTCGCAGACCGGGCAGCTATTAAGCGGGCAAACGGCAGTTATTGGCGGCAGCAACGGCGCAACTGAGCCGCTTGACCAGCTTTCTTCGGCCGATATTGCTGTCAACACGGCAATTGCTGTTGGCTTGGCTGAGACGCCCGGAGTGAAAGAGCTCGCCGACAGCGCGGCTACCAAGCAAGCGGTTGCGCCAGCTGATGCCACGGTCGTTGCCAAACCGCAAACCGTAAACACCGCACTCAAGAGCCGCAAGGATATTAAGGATTATATAGTACAGTCCGGCGAGTCTGTTACTAGTATTGCTGCTAAGTTCAGTGTAACGTCCGACAGTATTATGTGGTCCAATAACTTGCGAAGTAATACGATTAATGCTGGTGTTAAACTGCTTATTCCGCCGATTAACGGTATTGTGTACGGCGTGCAAAGCGGTGATACGGTCGAGAGTTTGGCTCAGAAGTTCCGGGCAGGCAGGGAACAAATTATTGCCTTTAACGATATCGAGCTTACTGGTTTGAAGCCCGGCGAGCGTATTTTGATACCAAATGGTCAACAGCCTGCGCCGGTTGTAGCTTCGGCGTTTGTTGGCAGGGCAAGCTTTGGCGGCTACAACGGCTATGATGCCGGATTCTGCACTTACTATGCCGCAAAACGCCGCGCGGAGTTGGGTAATCCTGCGCCGTCGAACCTGGGAAATGCCAATACCTGGGCGTCGCGTGCTGCCGAATTTGGCATTCCGACTGGGCCAACGCCTCGCCCTGGTGCAGTTGCTATGAAGCACGCCCGTGCTCCGGGGCATGTAGCGATTGTCGAAGTTGTAACAGCAGACGGCTTTTGGATATCCGAAATGAACTCTTATGGTCAGGTTTCTATGACCGATACGCGGCCCACGGGCGGTTGGGGTAGAGTGAACTGGAAGTTCATCCCGAATTCCCTGGCTGGTACGTACACCTACATTTATTAGTCACGAAAGCGAATACTATGCATTTTATCGACAAAGCGCTCATTGTGGTTAAGGCAGGCAACGGCGGCAACGGCCGGGTTAGTTTTCGGCACGAGAAATTTATTGATAAGGGCGGACCGGATGGCGGCGATGGCGGCGATGGCGGCGATGTAGTATTGGTTGGTAGTCGCAATCAGAATACACTTGTTGCCTTTCGGTATCAAAGGGAGTTGATGGCTGACTCCGGCCAAGATGGCGGCAAATCGCGCAAGCACGGGCGCAGCGCGCAGGATTTGGTTGTTATGGTACCTATAGGCACTGTGGCTACCGATGAAGCAGGTCACGTACTCGCCGACCTGACCGAGGATGGAGCCCACGCGGTTATTGCCACGGGCGGCAAAGGCGGGTTTGGCAATGCCCACTTTGTTAGTTCAACACGGCAAGCGCCGCGTGTGGCAGAAAAGGGCGAGCCCGGCGAGCAGTTGACCGTGCAACTCGAATTAAAAATGATTGCCGATGTCGGCTTGGTTGGTTTGCCGAATGCCGGCAAGTCCACGCTGCTTAGTGTCATTAGTAACGCCCGTCCCGAGATTGCTGACTATCCTTTTACCACTTTGACCCCTAATCTTGGGGTTGTGGATATTGATAACGAAACCAGCCTATTGTTCGCTGATATCCCCGGCCTTATAGAAGGAGCGGCTAAGGGGAAGGGACTAGGCGACGAGTTTTTGCGCCATGTCGAACGTACGGCTGTGCTGGTACACTTAATCGACGCATACCAGGAAGATGCCGCCAAAGCGTACCGCACCATTCAGGACGAGCTGAAAGCATATAAAATTGACCTCTCGGCCCGGCCGCAAGTAGTAGTTCTCACTAAAATAGAAGGATTAGACGACGATATTATAAAAGACCAATTACAGACACTTAAAAAAGTCGTGCCCAGCGGTACGCCGCTTTTAAGTATTTCGGCCCAGGCCAAAAAGGGCTTGCCCGAGCTTTTGCGCCAGGTACGCAAACTGGTAGAAACAGAGCGTGCCAGGGAACATGCCGCAGAAGTAGCCACAGCCACTCCAAAGGTGCCGGTGTTAACGCTCGAAGACGAAGGCGGCGCCTGGCATGTGGCCAAGGAAGAAAATGCCTATGTGGTGCGCGGCGCAAAGATCGAGCGCTTTGCTGCGCGCACCGATTTTAACAGCCCGGCCGGTGTCGAGCGCCTCCGCGATATCATGCGCAAACAAGGCATTATGCACGCCCTTGTCCGCCAGGGCATTAATCCGGGCGACACCATCCGTATCGGCCGCGGCGAAATGGTTTATTAATTTACTAAAAATAGACATGCTTTTGGCTGAATCGCCCGCATGAGGTACGGGTCTTGGATGTGCTTGAAATAACACATCCAACCTTCCGTGGTTAAACAAGAAAGCATGCAGGCGGGTCAACTGGCCCGTAGTATCTGCTACACTGGTACCTATGATCGCCAGTTTCTTTTTTTACGATTTAGAAACCAGCGGGTTTCATCCAAAGTCGGCGCGTATTATGCAGTTTGCCGGCCAACGGACCGATATGGAGCTTGCGCCGGTGGGTGAGCCAGTCAATGTGCTTATTAAGATGACTGACGAAGTATTGCCAGACGTCGACGCCACTTTTATAACCGGCATTACGCCCCAGCAAACAATCGCAGAGGGCATTACCGAAGCCGAGTTTTTAAGGTTATTCGAAGAGCAAATTGCTACGCCCGGCACGGTGTTTATGGGTTTTAATACGGTACGTTTTGACGACGAATTTATGCGCTGTCTGCATTACCGTAATTTTTACGACCCTTACGAATGGCAATGGCAAGATGCCCGGTCGCGTTGGGACTTATTGGACGTGGTACGCATGACACGAGCGCTGCGGCCGGACGGAATTGAGTGGCCCTTTGATATACAAGGCAAGCCAACTAACCGCCTCGAGTTACTCACGGCCCTTAACAAGTTAAGTCATGAACACGCACACGACGCGCTAAGCGACGTAGAAGCCACAATTGCCGTTGCCCGGCTTATTCGTAACAAGCAGACAAAGCTATTCGGCTATTTGTTGGCTATGCGCGACAAAAAGAAGGTGGCCGAACTGGTAGAGAAAGACGAACCGTTCGTGTACACCAGCGGCAAATATCCGAGCGAGTTCGAGAAAACAACTGTTGCCGCGCGCATTTGCAGTCATCCCAAGTGGAGCGGCTGCTCGTTAGTGTACGATTTGCGGCACGACCCCGCCGAATACCACGGCATGTCACCTGAGCAATTGGCGGAAAAGTGGCGCTGGAAAAAAGATGCTGTCGAACCACGGCTGCCAGTTAAGGGTTTACAATATAACCACTGTCCGGCTGTAGCGCCCATGGGCGTGCTGGACGAACCCAGCCAGCGGCGTTTGCAGTTAGACCTAAAGCTCATCACTAAACACCATGCAACGCTTAAAAGAATGACCGATCTAGAAGCGCGATTGTGTGCTGCTGCGGACATTTTGGAAAAGCAGCAGCAAACCAGCCTGCTTAGTACCGAATATGATGTGGATGCCTGTATTTACGATGGTTTTTTCAGTGCCGAAGATAAAACTGCCATGCGCGTCGTCCGTGCCGCTCAACCGGAGGAACTGGGCAGCTTGCAGCTGCATTTTAAGGATCAGCGTTTAGAAGGTCTGCTACCCCTGTACAGGGCGCGTAATTATCCGAAATCGTTAACCTCCGACGAACGGGAGGCGTGGGAACGATTCCGCACACAGCGTTTGATGGGCGGCGGCGAGCAAAGCCGTATGGCAAAGTATTCTGCCCGTTTACAAGAGGTGACAGCCAAGGACAATCTGACCAGCCGCCAACGATATCTGTTAGAGGAGCTGCAATTGTATGCTCAGAGCATTATCCCCGAAACCGACTAATCTATTTTTTGTGCGTCAGTTTTTGCCAAGCATGTTTGCAGTAGCGGATAATGTCCTGCAAGCGGGCAATAAGCCAGTCCCGCACCTTTTCGGCAGATTCGAACTCGGTCGCTAAAATGGCAAAACCGGCAAAAATAATCACCCACCCAGGCCCAGGCAGGGGTAATAAAATAATGCCGGTCACCACGACAGTCACACCAAGCAACAGAATAAGCGGTTTGCGAACCTTGGGCGGTGTGCGTCTCCAACTTTTTTTAAGCCACTCCATGGTATTATTGTAACTCAGTTCTCCTGCAATACCGCTTTGTGCCCCAATTGACCAAAATCATTTTTTGCATTACAAAGTATACAGTATGCACGAATCTGCTCCCGAATTCGGACTATACCGGCCTCTAACTGCCGACTCTGTCCAACGAATCCTTCCCATGACGGAGACAGTCCAGCAAAGGCTTACCGCTTACTTTTCTCAACACGAAATAACTGCTCAGGCCGCAGTCCGGCCAGACTTTGGCATTACCTACGTTAGTAAGTCTATTGTTGCCCGCCATATGGCCACCCATGTCGGCGAACCCTTTGACACCGCCAGATTGATCGATGAGATAAACACTATTGTACGTCCTGTAGAGGCTGAAACCTTGTATGTCCCATTCTGGCTTCGTAGCCTGGCAGGGGTTGGCGTGACAGAAAACAGGCCGGCCGGCGTGTTTCTAAAGTTTGGCCATCGTTCGCCGGCCTTTGTTCAGCTACAACAGCAACGTGCATACCTGCAGGAGGCCTTGGATGCAAGCGGCCTTTCTGTACCCCTGTCTTCGGCTGGTCACATAAGTATTTTAAGTTTTGGCGGACCCAATAATAGACCTCGTTTTACCGGCTGCCAGCGGAAAGATATTAAACAAATCGTATTTGATGAGGCTCGCCGCGTCAGACTGCGGTCTGTTTGTCTGGGCCGTTTGGTTATTGGTCCAGATTATCAGATGTCTTTGTCTGGAGCTGAATGGCCGCCGGCTAAGCCGTCCGTCTAGCCAAGAAGCTGTTTTTCCGCTATAATCTCTCTGTTTTATGAGTGATCGAATTGTAGTGAAGGGCGCGCGCGAACACAACCTCAAAAATATTGATGTTGAGCTGCCGCGCAATAAGCTGGTAGTAGTAACCGGCTTGTCTGGTTCTGGCAAATCGAGCCTGGCGTTTGACACCATTTACGCCGAAGGCCAGCGCCGCTACGTCGAAAGCCTTAGCTCCTACGCCCGCCAGTTTTTAGGGCTTATGGAAAAACCGGATGTTGATCAAATAGACGGCTTGTCGCCTGCTATTTCCATTGACCAAAAATCTACCAGCCGTAACCCGCGTTCGACCGTTGCCACGGTGACTGAGATTTACGACTACTTGCGCTTATTGTTTGCGCGTATTGGTATTCCGCACTGCCCGGTGTGCGGCAAGCCGGTCACTCGTCAGACCGCTACCAACGTTATCGAACAAGTAGCCGGACTGCCGCAGGGGGCGCGTCTGATGATCTTGGCGCCGGTAGTAACCGACAAAAAGGGCGCTTTCGAGCATATTCCAGAGCAGTATCAGCGGGCCGGGTTTGCGCGCGCGCGAGTGGATGGCGTAGTGTATGCTCTGGACGAGTTTCCGGAACTTGATAAAAATTATAAGCACACCATTGAAGTGGTAATTGACCGTCTGGTGAACGACGAAGCGTCCCGCTCCCGTCTGGCGCAGTCGGTCGAGCAGGCTTTGGAAATTGGCGATGGCAAGGCCAAGGTGTTTAGCGCCGACGCCAACGAGGAATTCCAGTACAGCCTTATGTACGCGTGTATTGATCATCCGGAAATGGCCATTCCCGAACTCGAACCCCGCACCTTTAGCTTTAATAGTCCGCATGGCGCCTGTCCGGTATGTACCGGTTTAGGATCGCGCCTCGAAGTCGACCCCGAGCTGGTGATTCCCAATGGCCGGCTGACCATTGCCGAAGGCGCTATCCGTCCGTTCAACCGTGTCAATGCTGATGCCTGGTACACTAAAAAAATGCAGGCCGTGGCCGAGCGCTACGGTTTTAGCTTGCATGTACCGACGGGTGAGCTTACCAAAGACCAGCTCGATAAAATTCTATATGGCACTGGCAAGGAGAAATATAAAGTCAGCCTGGGGCTGGGGCGCAGCTTCGAAACGGCATACGAAGGGGTGATTCCTAACTTGGAGCGCCGCCACAAAGAAACCGAAAGCGATTTTATGCGGCACGACATCGAGCGTTTTATGCAGGAAAAGCCTTGTTACGCTTGTAAAGGCTTGCGCCTTAAACCGGAAGTGCTGGCGATTACCATTGCCGGTAAGTCGATCATGGATATTTGTCAGCTATCCATTGACGATGCCCTAAACTTTTTTAACAGCATCAAATTTACTGACAAAGAAATGCATATTGCCCGCCAAGTGCTAAAGGAAGTCTGCGCGCGTTTGGGCTTTTTGCGCGATGTCGGGCTGAACTACCTTACACTGTTGCGCGGGGCAACAACGCTTTCTGGCGGCGAAGCGCAGCGCATCCGTCTGGCAACGCAAATCGGGTCGGGTTTGCAGGGCGTGCTGTATGTTCTGGACGAGCCGAGTATTGGCTTGCACCAGCGCGATAACGACCGCCTGATCCGCACACTCAAGCATTTGCGTGATCTGGGCAATACGGTGCTAGTGGTAGAACACGACGAAGATACGATCCGCACGGCAGATTACTTGCTTGATATCGGCCCGGGGGCCGGCATACATGGCGGCCATGTCGTAGCCCGCGGTACACCCGAAGAGGTCGAAAAAAACGCGGACAGCATTACTGGCCAATATCTTTCCGGCAAAAAAGAAATTGCGGTGCCAAAAAAACGACGCAAGGGTAATGATAGGTTCATCATTATTAAAGGCGCGCGCGAAAATAATTTGCGCGGTATTGATGTTACTATACCGCTTGGCATGATGGTGGTAGTAAGCGGGGTGTCCGGTTCTGGCAAGTCAAGTCTTATTAACGATATTTTAGCCAAAGAGTTGCAGGCGCGGCTGATGCGCGCCAATACTGTGCCCGGCAAGCACGACGACATAGAGGGCATTAAACAGCTCGACAAGGCTATTATTATTGACCAGTCGCCAATCGGCCGCACGCCGCGCTCCAACCCGGCAACGTACACTGGTTTGTTTACGCCTATCCGCGAGCTGTTTGCTGGCACGCCGGAAGCCAAACTGCGCGGGTATAGCCCGGGCCGCTTTAGCTTTAACGTCAAGGGCGGACGGTGCGAAAACTGTGCTGGCGACGGCATAATCAAAATTGAAATGCACTTTTTGCCGGACGTGTACGTGCCGTGCGAGGTATGTCATGGCAAACGTTACAACCGCGAAGCATTAGAGATCCACTACAAAGGCAAGACCATTAGTGACGTACTGGAAATGACGTGCGAGCAGGCGTTTGAGTTTTTTGCCAACATTCCGTCTATCGCCCGCAAGCTGCAAACGTTAGTTGATGTGGGGTTGGGGTATATTGGACTCGGCCAACCAGCTACCACGCTCTCCGGCGGCGAAGCGCAGCGCATCAAGCTGGCAACCGAATTAAGCCGCCGCCCAACCGGCCGCACGCTGTATATCTTAGACGAGCCAACTACCGGCTTACACATGGCCGACGTTGATAAGTTACTGCACGTGCTGCATGCTTTGGTAGACACCGGCAACAGCATGGTTATTATCGAGCACAACCTGGATGTTATAAAATCTGCTGATTATTTGATCGATATGGGCCCGGAAGGCGGTGCTGGCGGTGGCCAGGTCGTAGCTATTGGTACGCCGGAGCAGGTAGCGAAAGCCAAAGACAGCTATACCGGTCAGTTTTTAAAGCGCATGATATAATTTGTTTTTGTAGGCTAAGGTTATATATATCCAATTCCGAGTCCCTTTGGGCTGATACCAACCCGCCATTTCATCCTGACCGTATACAACACCTGGCATTGTGACCGACACAATAGGAGGCCTTACATTAGGCCGTGTGCTCGAGGCATTACCGAACTCGCCAGTAGCAAAAGGAGCTTGGGCGGAAAGCGCTGATCCGGCAGAGGCAGTGCGCATTTTACAACCTATACCTTTTCTACAGGTTATGGGTGATACGCTTATTAGCGAAGCTATCGGCAACGCTTACTCCTGAGCATGCGCGCCGTTTAGGTGCCTACGCTGCTGCCTTGACAATCGAAGGAATAGCTCGTCGTCACGGTACCTATGGGGAGGAGCCTTTTGCTGAAGATATTCTTAATCGGGCGAGGCGGCTGAATGCAACGGCAGCCCGAGAGTATAGGCGGGCTGACCGGCCAAGAGTACGATCCGAGGCATTGCGAATGCTGGAAGAGCCACACCGTATGCAGTTAGTGGCTGCTATGATGCGGCGATTGCTGAACAGGCTAACGCCTTGACGTTACAGAAAGCCGCTCGTGAGGCGGCGGCGCATATGCTCCGGATGGGCAGCGAGGGCGAAGATGCAGCATTCTACCATAGCCCATGGGAATCGGATGACGTGCAGCGTGGCACGCCGGAAAGCCTTGAGCAAATAGTAGTTAAACGTACTGTATTACTTTGCGGTAGACGTTATTGACATAATTCCGGGCCATTTGGTCTGCGGTAAAGTACGTTTCGACATGCTTGCGGTTGGCTGCGCGGTTGCTGCGTAAAACGTCACCGCTGGTGATATGCGTCACCATGTCATTCAGCTCTCTACATAGAAAGCCTGTGTTACCCACCACCTCGGGCAAGGACCCCCATGGCCGTGATATTACCGGTGTACCAGTAGCCATGGTCTCTACATAGGCGAGACCGAACGGTTCTTTCCATCTACGCTTCAGAGGAGCCAGTATTGCCAGTGCACCGCCAAGGAACTCGTCTTTCGCTTTACCGCCAACTTCGCCGATGTATTTAACGTTACGGCCGTCGATATGCGGTTTTATCTCTGCTTCAAAGTGATCCCTATCTACGGCGTCGACCTTGCCGGCCATAATAAGCGGTACGCCTGCCTTTTTTGCGACTTCAATGGCCTCCGCCCCACCTTTGTCCGGGCTAAAGCACGCCATAAATCCTAGATATTGGCCGGGGTTGGGGCTAAAGGTGAATTCGTCCAGGTCGATACCGTGGTAAACAGTGTCAATGTAGTTGAGATTTGGCAAAGGCCGGCGCTGGTCGTTGCTAATGCTTACAACCGGTTCGTTTGGAAACCGGTGGGTGTACATATACTTCTGATTGGGCGCACTGAGCGGGCCGTGGAAGGTGGTTGCGAATGAAACCTTTATACCCGCGGCATCGCGCATAAGCAGCGGCAAATAATCAGGCGCCACACCGGAAAAATTAGCGTGAATAATGTCAAACTCCTCCTGGTGCTTGCCGATGTATGAAATAGCCTTTTCCAGACCCATAATGCTGATTGCCCGGCGTGTTTCAAGATCTTGGGCTTCCGGCATGGTACGAACGGCTTGGTCGGTGCAGGGCATCAGCCTGGCTAATGTATCAGAATCACCGCTACCAAATAGCGTGACGTCGTGTCCCTGCGCTACTAGATTATTCGCCAGCCAAGCCAAAAACCGTTCCGTGCCTCCATAGAGCCACGGAGGTATCCGTTCGTCAAAAGACCCCAGTAAGCCAATGCGTAATGATTCCTGAGTTTCCATAAGCACAACCTAAAATGTAGCGTGCACCAGGGTACGCTACAATGAAAATTCCTACTGTTATAGTTTATTATTAAGCCAGTTGCAATAATAGCACGTTTACCATAAGCGTCAAGCATAAAAACGAGCAGATAGCTTATGCGTGGCAAACTGGGTGCATGCCGGATCGGCTGCTATTTCAGTACTGTCCAAAACTCGTATTATTTTCTAACGATTCGCAGTCCGTGCCGCATTTCGCATGTTGTCCACACTGCATGGAGCCGGCTACGCTGAAATATAAGCGATCATCCTAGCTTTGCATTGCCTTATGTGTATAATTACGAAAATATGAGAACGAGAGTGCCACTAGAAGATGTTGACTCTATGGGTCCGAAGGATGGTTTGGCGCCGGTTATTCTGCCGGTGGATAAGGTTATGTATAAGCAGGGATTGCCCGGGTCGGCCCAGAGGCTGCAAGCAGCTATGGATAGCTTGGGATATGCAGAAACCGCTCACTGGGGCAAGTCGCTTCGTGTAGCAGAAGCATTATCGTTGGGTTGCCAGGGCAGTATCGCGGCCGTGGCGGAGCATGCCGCAATTGATACCTCTCAGGTGGGGCAAAGAGTTACTGACTTGCGTTTTTTATTCGGAATAAAGTCCATACCCGCGCTGATTGATCGTTTGCTAAGAGAACAATTTTTAAGCTATCGGGTTAGGGGGAAAATGCCTGCTTTGACACCAGAAGCCGACCGGGCTTTGAAAGGGGGGCTGCAAGGTGCCGGTATGCTTAAGCAAGACGATTGCCAGCGACTGTATGCCGAATTGCAGTGTCCCCCGACTATGCCAGCGGCGATTCGCAGGGCATACGAATTACAACTACGCACACCGCTCGGGCTACACGGGACTCGCCGGATCGGTTTTCATATTATTCGGAACGCCGTCACCCCTGAGAGCTACCCAGGACAGCTGCAAGTACGAAACATTTATAAACGCAGGTGGAATATAACTAAGCGGGCGCTAGAAAGTGGAATTATACCGGATGCTCAGTACCGCCTAAGCTACGAGCCTACGCTAGCGGAATTTGCCGTAGGGAGCCTTGCGGCTCTGGGTTGCGGAAATCCTGAGGCGGGTAGGCGGATAGAGAGGACGAAAGCCACGGTAGCAGCACACTTTACTAATCTAACGGCAAAAACCCAAGGAAAGCGCGAGGATGTGATATCGCGGCTTTTTGAAGGAGGTATATTCTTCGCCACCCGACCGGTCCTTCTCGCTTAAGGCATTATGATTCTGGCGGCTTTTGACTCTAGAGCTTTTTGAATGCCACGTGCCAGCGTTTTTTAACCCAAGCGCGCACGCGTTCATCGCGCGCTAAGTGGAATACTGTGGGCCCGAAGGTAAGTAGTGTGGCGAGTCCAATCGCCGCCAGAAGGAAGCGCTCCATAAGGTGCGGATCTACCAAACTGCCGAGCCAGTAGCCTGCCAAGACAACCGAAACTGTCCAAATGAGGGCACCCAAAATGTTATAGACTACGAACTTACCGCGCGGCATGCGGGCGGCGCCGGCTACAATGGGGGCGAAGGTGCGGACGTAGGGCACGAACCGGGCGATCATAATAGTCTTGCCGCCATGTTTTTCGTAAAACGTTTCGGCACGTTCCAGATATTCCTGACGGAAGAGTATACCGTCTTTTTTGCGAAAGATGCGGGGACCGGTTTTCTTACCGAAATAGTAGCCTACATTATCGCCGATAATGGCGGCAAAAAAGATAACTAACATAACTGCGGCAAGCGGCAGCCTGCCCTGGGCTGCGAAAAAACCGGCGGTAAACAATAGCGTGTCGCCTGGCAAGAAGAAGCCGATAAGCAATCCGGACTCGGCAAATACAATAGCGCCTATAATAATTAGCCCGGTTATTACGCCGGCACCTTCAATCCAGCCTGTAACATCCAACATATCCTCTAGCCTATCGCGTTTGGCGCTCAGCGTCCACTTTTTTGGCGACTATCTTTTGACCCTTTTGATTCTTGCACCTTGCAGCCTGGCCAGTAGAGATGTTTTGCAGGCGCATCCATGGGACGGGTTCTACTTCTGGATTTGGAAGGAGGATATCCACTTTCAGCTAATTGCCCCTGGTTTTGTTATACTACATAAAGAAGGGGTGAGAATAAGGAGGATACTATTATATGGAAGAAGTAATGTTGCATGTCGAGCCTCGTACTGTCACCGGCAAAGCAGTAAAGCAGTTGCGGTCACAAGGGCTGGTGCCGGCCGTTATTCATGATCATGGCAAAGAATCACTACACGTGGCCGGCCAGTATCTTGAGTTGCTCAAAGCATATAAGCGGGCCGGCAAGCATCATCCGGTCAATCTAAAGACGGGCGACAAACAATTTACAGCCCTTATTAAAAACGCGGACTTTGACCCTAAAAAACATCAGCTCAGGCACATCGTATTTAATGCTGTGAAAGCCAACGAAAAGGTGGACGCCGAAATACCGGTTCGTATTAGGTTTAGTGAAGGTAACGATGCCACGCCGGCTGAACGGACGGGACTGGTGGTATTGCATCAGCTGGAGGCGGTAGAGGTATCGGCATTGCCGAAATTCTTGCCGGAGGTGCTGGAGTTTGACGGCGAAAAGTTGGCTGCAGCGGGCGATAGTGTCACAGTAGCCGACTTGTTAGTTCCTTCGAACGTAACCGTAAAAACTGACTCCAACCATCCGCTGGCCACAGTGTTTGAACCAAGCGCGTTGCAAGCGGCAAATGATGCTGCGGGTGGTACGGCCGAAGAAGAGTCTCCAGCCGCAGAAGCGGTAGAGGGCGAAGAAGCTGCAGCTACTGAATTGCAAGAGGCTAAAAAAGAAGCCTCCTAAAACTAAGCGCGAAGCGGTGTAGAAGAACTCTCTATTCTTCGATAAAGCCGCCGGACTGGTGCGACCACAATGTGGCGTACAAGCCTTTTTTCGTGAGTAGCTGCTTGTGGCTGCCTTTTTCGATGATTTTTCCTTTGTCGAGTACAATAATTCGATCCATGCGTTGTATGGTGCTTAGACGATGGGCAATGACAATCGTGGTGCGACCTTGCATTAACTTCCACAGCGCATCCTGAATAAGTGCTTCGCTTTCGCTGTCTAGAGCGCTTGTCGCTTCGTCGAGTAGTAAAATAGGCGCATCTTTTAGGATTGCTCTGGCAATGGCAATCCGCTGGCGCTGCCCGCCCGACAGTTTAACGCCGCGCTCGCCAACAATTGTATCGTACCCGTTTGTCAGATGCGCGATAAATTCGTCCGCGTGCGCAGAACGGGCGGCAGCGATAACTTGCTTTCGGGTAGCGCCAGGTTTGCCATAGGCAATGTTCTCATGCACTGATCGGTGGAAGAGTAACGGTTCTTGGGGTACATACGATATCGCCTGGCGCAAAGAACTTTGAGTGACGCGCGAGATATCTTGACTGTCAATGGCTATAGTACCGCTGTCTATATCGTCAAACCGAAGCAGCAAACGGGTGAGCGTAGACTTGCCGCCGCCGCTGGGACCGACCAGTCCTATTTTTTCGCCTGGTGTCACTGATAGATTAAGGCGTGCAAAAACTGCTTGCTGGGCGCTACTGTCTTGGTATGTAAAGCTTACATCGGTTATATCAATAGTGCCTTGCTTGACCTTGAGCGGTTTAGCGTCCGGTATATCTTTGATCTCTACATCCTCGAGTAAGATCTGTGTGAGCGGCGAAGCCTGCAACAGGCCGTCTTCTAGAGTGCGTAACATAACATTAATTTCAAACAAACGGTTACTGAGTGTAATAGTAAAGGCGAAAGCAAAAATGCCAATAGCCAATAGTTCCGGGTTTTTGGTGACAAGATGTATGACCAGTACAATAAATGCCAGTTGTGCGACTAAAAGCGTGGCTATGCGGCGGTTCCCGCCGCGTGCCGCTGATATCCAATCGTCAAGGCGCATGTTACGCAAGCGATGGTTTAGGTCATTGTGTTGTGCTAGCTCATCGCCTTCGCGCGCGAACGTTTTGACGGTTTGGACATTGACAATGGTGTCCGCCAAGTGGCTGGTAACCGCTTTGGTAACCTTGAGTCGCCGCTGCCTGATTGGGGCGCGTTTACGGCTCTCGTATAAGCCTGATCCAACGGCGTAGACGGCCATGGCCGCTACCAATAATCCAAGTTGCCACGATTCGAAGAATACAATAGCCGTACCCACTGTTAAAATAACAGCCAGCGGTAACAAGTTTGCAAAAAGCGCGTTCGTTAGTTGGCTGAAGCCGGTTGGGTAATCAATGGCGTCAGAAACCAGTTTGCCGCCCACATTGTTATTGTGAAAGCCCACGCTGCGCCGAAGCAGTACCTCTAAGGCGCGTGATTGCAGGTAGCTCATTGTTTTAGCTTGATACATTAGTAAATGAGCAAAACCGACGCGGTTCAGTATAATGCCGGCAGCCGCCGCAGCGATAAAATACGGTATGTAATGGCTGGCTTGGGACGGATTTTGCCCTAGGGCTGCAAGTATTCTACCCACTAACAGCGGGATAATCATTGTAAAACAGATGGCGCCAAGCGAATGGCCGGCAGCAAGTATAAGGTCACGCTTAAAATGTAAACCTGCTTGCCAGAATATGCGAATAGTATCACGGTCGATGTTCATAAGCCTTTATTGTAGCTTACTCTTCCAAGAATCCACCCGATTGGTGCGCCCATAGCTTGGCATAGGTCTGTTTATATTCGAGTAGTTTTCTATGACTGCCCTGTTCGGTTATTTCGCCATGATCAAGTACTACGATTCGGTCCATCCGTTGTATAGTACTCAAGCGGTGTGCGATGACAATCGCCGTACGCCCTTCCATGAGTTCCCATAGAGCGGCTTGAATAAGCCGCTCGCTTTCACTATCCAAAGCACTGGTAGCTTCATCCAGCACCAAAATCGGCGCATCTTTTAGGATTGCTCTGGCAATGGCAATCCGCTGGCGCTGCCCGCCCGACAGTTTAACGCCGCGCTCGCCAACTAAAGTGTCAAAACCATGGGGAAGGGTTTTGATGAACTCTAGGGCGTGCGCTTTTTTAGCGGCACTGACAATTTCTACCTCACTGGCAGCGGATTTACCATAGGCAATATTTTCACGAATGGTGCGATGAAACAGCAGCGGCTCTTGGGGGACATAGGCAATAGTTTTCCGCAAATCGTCCTGGGTAATGGTGGCGATATTTTGTCCATCGATTGTAATTTCGCCGCCCTCGATATCGCTGAATCGAAGCAGCAAACGGGTAAGGGTGGTTTTGCCGGAACCAGAATGACCGACCAAGCCGATCTTTTCACCCGGCTGTATGCGCAAGGTAAGGCCAGTGAAAAGCGCGTCCTCCTCCGGAGAACCATCATGCGTAAACGTTACATTTTTAAATGTGATAGCTCCTTGGGTAGCGTGGGATTTTTCCGGACGGCCGGGGTCTTTGATTTCGGGTTCGATTGCCAGCACCTCTATCATTGCCTGGGCGTCACCGAACGCGCGGTTGTACTGCCTGAGGGCTTGGGTGGAGAATTCCCATAGGCGCGTCAAAATATCGCTCGTATAGCTAAGGACTAAAAAGACGGTTGCGATATTGGCATCAAATAACACAACACTTGCCGTTGCCAGCACTAGCGCGATAGCGTTAATTATTGTCCCGATACCGCCAAAAATAGCTTCACGCCCCAGCGTAGCACGCATAAGTTTCGTAGTTGCCCGGCGAGTCTTTTCGGTTATGTCTGCAAAGCGTTCGTTTTCGCGTTTGCCAGCGGCAAAGCTTTTGACTGCCATAACGTTTGTGACCGCATCTGCCAACTGCCCGGTCTGTGCATTGCTTGCCTCGGCCTCAATGGCATTAAGTTTGCGAATTTTGCTGGTAGTGGCAAGCGCACAAAGCAGGTATAAGATAGTAAAAACATTCAAAAGCACTACGAACAACGGCGCACGGCCTGCTAATAGAATGGAGGTAAAGACAAGCGCCCAAAATAAGCCGAGCACCTGGAACAGGGTGGCATCGGTAAAGCGGACATATGCGCCAGCTAGCTTGCCGGCTTGCGAAACGAGCGAACCGCCAAAGTGATTGGCATGGAAGTTTGCACTCATACGCATGAGATGGTCGAACACCTGGCGGTTAATGTCGCGTACCACTAATCCTTCGAGTTTCCAGTTGCAGTAAATAACAATGCGCCAAATAACAATTGCGCCCAATGCCTCAAGTCCAATAGCAAGCACCATAGGAGGGCCAAAACTACCCCATAAGTCACCTTTTGTGAACTCCTGCTTACTTAACTTGTTAAGTATATCTGCGACAATAAGCGATGGCAGAAAGCGCAAAAAGAGGATGGCAAACGGGTGCGCAAGCAACATACCGAATAGCAGCCGCGGATAGCGCAACTGGTGCCGCATATAAAATCGAATAGTATTTTTAATTACATTACCATCAGTCATAGTGGAAGCTCCAAAGCAAGGGAACATTGGCCTTTTATTAGAAACGAGAGTACGTAAAAGAGCGGTACATTACCGCACTATAGCGGTGCCGCCTGCATGCACATTCGCAGTAGTTAGTGATGTCATTTTGCCGCTCTTTCCTTTACGTTTGTAAACACTAGCTTTGATTATAGCAGCGTTGTCAACAATAACAGAGAAAAATATATAGCTTTAAATACAACGCTTTGTCAATCCATACTTACTATGACACAAACTTACTGCCCACTAAGCAGCCGCGCCAGCGGCGTCTGCAGCTCAATGCCAAGGTGTAATCGTTCTTCATTGTAGTAGCGTAGGTATTGTTGGTAGGCGGCATTGAGCTGCAGCAAGTCAGTAGCC
>DATFHU010000016.1:0-52158 GCA_035248005.1 Saccharimonadales bacterium (SeqCode) | reverse complement strand
TATCTCCCTGCTTACCGGTACGGGCGGACACATCAATATCGGTGACATGGCTAACGCCGTCACCCAAAACATCAACATTGGCGCCAATGCTACTGCCAGCTCTACGAGCAATGTAACTATTGGGTCTACGGTGGGGGGGACGGTGGCTTTGCAGTCCGCAAGTACGATAAATGTCGGTACTAATAGCCAGAACAAAACGATAAACATCGGTGTTACTGGCAGTACCAACAACAACACGAACGTCAATATAGCGACCTCGACGGCCGGCACTCAGACTGTTACGATTGGCAGTACAAATGGATCTTCGGCAACTACCATACAGTCCGGCACGGGCAATATTGCTCTTAACTCTGGCGGTACGATTGAATTGCAGGATAGTACCAACGTAAGCGGCAGCCTTCAGGTGACCGGCGGTAACATTACCCATACTGCTACTCAGGCTGATTCGCAAGGCTTTGAGCTGGTGACGTTCCCGCCGGCTTCGCCTGGGACTTGGACTACCGGCGGCAACACCAACTGGGCGCGTAATACAGTTGAGTTCCAGGAGGGTTCTGCGTCTGCTGCTAGCGGTACCATTGGGAATAGCCAAACCTCGTATCTTGACGTTGACTACACTTTTGCAAACGCTGGCTTACTCAAGTTCTATTGGAAAGTTAGCTCCGAGAAAGATTTCGACCATCTAGTTGTCTGTGTCGATGACGACGCTTCTTGTAGCCGTACTAGCGGATACTATTCGCGTATTAGCGGCGAGGAAGGTTGGACCGAAGTTTCTATTAGTCTGGCCGCCGGTAGTCACAGTATTCGCTGGCTATATGGTAAAGACTCCGCCCTAAACGCGGGTGATGACAAGGGCTTTGTAGACAATATACGCTTCTACTCAGGTGGAAAACTGACTGGCGACCACATAGTCGCGAATTATCTGGGCGTTGGCACTACGGTGCCTACCTCTACTCTTGACGTTGTTGGTAACGGCTTGTTCCGTGGCGACTCACAGACGGCATTGCAAGTCCAAAATGCCTCCCAAACAAGCACAACGCTAGCCGTTAATACCGTTGATGGTCGCGTAGGTATCGGCATTGCTAATCCACTGACTACGCTACACCTATGGGGCCCAGGCACGAATGGTAGCGGTTCGCAAATTTTCTTTGGTGATGCTGGTTTTGGCACAAACGCCTTTGTTGGTGAAAAGGGAAGCGGCGATACTGACCAACTGCAGCTTACCGGTAGGCTTGGTGTATACATCGCCACCGGCAATCCTGCCGTGGATAACGTTGTCGTTGATGGCGATGGCACAACCACGTTCAAAAATACTACCGACGCGACCAGTGCCTTCCAAGTACTCAATGCCGGTAGCGGGAGTTTGTTTAACATTGATAGTGCAAATTCTATGGCCAGTATCCTGGGCCTCAATGCCGGTGATCTGGGAGATTGGAATACTGATACTGGCGATCCATTGACTAGTGCCCGTTACGGGGCTTTCTCGGTAACGGCTAACGGTTATCTGTATGTTATAGGGGGTAATAATAGCAGTAATGCCGCCACTAACACGGTGTACTACACAAAGCTTAATGCCGATGGATCCGTTAGCACGTGGAACGAAGATACTGATGCTTCATTGCCAAACAGATTGCGCGGCGGCGCGGTAGCTGCAAATGGCTATGTATATGTCATAGGCGGTACTAATGGCGCTACTGCACAGAGTACTGCTTACTATGCCAAGATCAACAGCGATGGCACGCTGGGTACGTGGAATGCTACCACTTCTATATTTGGAGGCCAGGCTCGCCAATACCCGCAAGTGGCGGCAGCCAATGGCTATGTATATGTCATAGGAGGCCACGACGGTACTTCCTCTCACACTACCGTTTACTATGCCAAGATCAACAGCGATGGCACGCTGGGTACGTGGGCTTCGGACAGTGACACCTTGCCTGCGGTGCGCTACTACGGTGCTACGGTGGTCGCAAACGGTCGTATTTACATAGTTGGCGGACATGGCGTCGCTGACGCGGTTGAGTCAAATACATACCATGCGCCTCTGAACGGCGACGGATCCATTGGCGCTTGGAGCGACGATACGACCGATCTTTTGCCAAGCGGCCGTGTGGGTGCTGCTGCTGCCGTGGCCAACGGTTACATGTATGTGATTGGTGGCAGCAACGGCGGTGTCTATCATAGTACGGTGTACTATGCAAAGCTTAACGGCAATGGCACGGTTGGCGCTTGGGTTACTGACACGGGCGACCCGTTGCCAGGCAACCGCAGTGCTGTGGCTAGTGTTATTGCGAACGGCTATATCTATATAGTCGGCGGTTATAGCGGCAGTGCGGAATCTACCGTCTACTATAGTTCTACTTCTCGTTTGCAGATAGGCGCATCATTGGACTTGGTAGGGCTCCAGGGTCAAAATTTGGCAGACGGCGGCGATACTGTCCGTGGTAGCACAGGAGGATCCATAACTGCCGGGAACGGTACTTTTGTCGGGGGATTGCAGGTGCAAGGTGAGTCTAACCTGGCGGGTTCGTTATCTGTGAATGGCGCGGTTACCTTCCAGAATTCAAATGACACAAATGGCGCATTTAGCGTATTAAATGCTGGTTCAGTGCCAGTCTTCCATATCGATACTTCTACGTCGCGCGTCTATATTGGCAATCCGACAGCTGACAGCACGGGAGCGTTGCTTGTGCTTGATGCCAAGGACACATCAGGGGACCCGGCAAGCACAATTGAGGGCTCTATGTATTACAATGCTGTAACAAAAACCCCTCGTTGTTACTTTGACGGTAAGTGGCGTAACTGTAATGATGCCGGTAGTCTTTCGTTAGGTTATAACTTTACCGAAGACTTTATGACGAACGGTGCGGCATCTGATATGGGGGCAAACGGCTGGGATGGCGAGCAGATTGGAACTGGCGCTAGTGTCGACAACATTACGACCACCTTTAGTGGCCGTCCCGGTATTGTTGAACTGACCACTGGGACTACTACTACCGGCCGGGCATCTATTCACATCAGTGTGGATGGAGGTGGTAACTGGGAGCCTATTATCATATCGGGCGGGGATGAAATAGAATTTGCTATTAACATCCCCACCTTATCTGACGTATCTGGAGGCACTAACGAGTATGATATCCGCGCTGGTCTCTGCGATAACAGTTCCGGGGATTGTGTTGATGGGGTGTACTTCGAGTATAACCGCGACACTAGTGCTAACTGGATTATTGGCGCTTCCAGTAATACGACTAACCGCAGCGAAACCACTACATCGACTGCTGTGGCAACTGGCTGGCACCGTTTCAAAATGGTCGTTAATAGCAGCGCTTCCAGTATAGAGTACTTCATTGATGGTGTGTCGGTTGGCACGATTAGTACGGCCGCAAACCTGCCTACGACCCGTGCCACTTCGCCGATGTTCCACATTATCAAAGAAGCTGGCGCCACGGCCCGTACTATCATGATTGACTACATTCAAATCCGCAATACCTTTACGACACGGCGATAGGGAAGGTTAACCCCTCCACGAGCGTGGTATTTTGGAAGACGCATATGTTTACTCCAAAGGGCAAACACGGTATACTGGCAACTGTTGTATGCATGAATTTCGGAAACAAAACCGCCATCCGCGGCAAGTACTAGACGGCTTTTTGCGGCCCGCACAGAGCGGAAGTGTAAGCAGCCAGCCGATTACTCGTCGCAGCGTAAACCGCAATCGTTTTCGTTCTGGGGGCGAGCGTTCTTTAGACGATTTCCGGCGGCCTGAAGGCTACCATCCCGTACAACGCACGCATGTAGGTGGTACGCCTGCTCAGCCCCCGCATGCATCTGCCCAGGCAAAAACATCGTTCCCAACCTCCAACCAGGGGTCGCTATTGCATATGACATTGCCCGGCGGGGCAATACACGAAAAAAATGAGGCTAAGCGTCGTCACAAGGCGTCCATGCGTACCGGGTCGCAAAAACGGGGGCGCAGAGCGCTCAAGTGGACACTTAGGGGCGCTTTGGCAATGGTTATTTTGCTAGTTATTGGCGGCGGCTTTTTGTTTACCAAGGGATATTTCAAATTGAACCAAGTCTTTAAAGGTGGTGGTACTGCCGCGGCCTTGCAAGCCGATGTAAAGCCTGAGCTTCTTAAAGGAGAAGGCGACGGCAGGGTGAATATTTTAATGCTCGGACGTGGCGGCCCCGGACATGAAGGCCCTGATTTGACCGATACTATTTTAGTAGCCAGCATCGACCCGCAAAATAAAACCTCAACACTGGTCAGCATACCACGCGACACGTGGGTGAGTGTGCCAGGACAGGGATCATCCAAAATCAATTCGATTTTTGCTAATGCCAAGTACCGCGCGCTTAATAACAATTCGAAAGATATTGCTGGCGCTGAAAAGGCAGGCGTGACGACCGTGGAAGAGGTTGTTTCGCAAATCTTGGGCGTTCCAATTCACTATTATTCGATGGTGGACTTTGCGGCTTTCGAGCAAGCGGTGAATACTGTGGGCGGCGTAACCATTGACGTTCCAAGCGACTTAGTCGATCACACCATGGCCTGGAAAAATAGCGGTAACTCGATACTTGCTAAAAAGGGTTCGCAAACATTTGATGGGCGGCAAGCGCTTATGTACGTTCGTTCGCGTATGGGTAGTGCGCGTGGTGACTTTGACCGTACTGAACGGCAACGCCTATTTATAACGGCCCTAACTGGTAAAGTGCTTTCGGCCGGCACGTACACCAACCCCCTAAAGGTCTCGCAGCTCATGAGTGCCTTTGGCGACCATGTGTCAACCGACCTATCAATTAGTAATGCGGTGCGCTTAGGCACTATCGGCAAAGAAGTAAACTTGGGTGCCATGCAGTCTATCGGGCTTGCCGACCCGCCGCAAAGTTTGCTTCGGACAGATAATATTAATGGCCAGTCAGTCGTTGTGCCTGTTGCGGGTGTAGGCGATTACAGCCAAGTACAAGCCTTTATCCGCAATACATTGAAGGACCCTTACATAGCCAAAGAAAATCCAAGCCTTGCCGTACTGAATGGCACCTCCGTTGCCGGCTTGGCAACTAAAAAAGCTGACGAACTGAAGTCATACGGCTATAGCGTAACACAGGTGGCCACCGCGCCAACCCAGGAGTACGCTAAAACGGTTATTGTGGATCTTACTGCCGGCAAAAAGCCATACACCCTGCATTATCTTGAGAATCGTCTTGGTGTAAAAGCCACTACCAAGCTTCCGGACAGCACTATACAAGCCACCGGTGCCGATTTTGTGATAATCTTAGGTCAAGATGCGACCACTACTAACCAAAATTAAACCGGCGACCGGCTTTTCTCGTCTCGCCCATATAGGCCTTAATGTCCTACTGGCACTACTGGTGTTCGTGCTGGTCAGAATCGATTTTGTCCAGCTGGCCCTGGCTCTTATTTTGTTAAGTAAGTGGCGTATGTTTGCGGTGCGTCCTCGCTTTTGGCCGGCTAACGTACGGGCTAATGCGATTGATATTATCGTTAGCCTGTCGTTTTTACTATTCCTGACCCATACCGAAAGCCAACTGTTGCAACTGGTTTGGACTGCGGCGTATGTGCTTTGGCTTGTGGTTGTCAAACCTGCCTCGAGCGCTTTGATGGTGTCGGCGCAGGCAATGGCCGGACTATTGTTTGGGCTGACAGCGCTGTTTTTGGGGTGGGGAGACGGCGCGCTCTATTGGTTGGTGTTGGCAACAGCCTGTATTTGTTATCTCGCGGCGCGGCATTTTTTGGATAGCTTTGACGAGCCGTATGCCAAGCTCTTGTCTTATTTGTGGGCCTACTTTGGCGGCGCTTTAGTGTGGGTGCTTGGTCATTGGCTGCTGTTTTATGGGGTTGTAGCACAGCCTACGCTGCTACTAGTGGCAATTGGATACGGCCTGGCCGCGCTGTACTACCTTGACCACTACGACCGTTTATCTAAGCTGGTGCGTGCTGAAATTATGATCACAACTGCCGCTATTGTGGCTGCCATGGTAGTATCATTAGCTGTCAATGTCATGAGCACAGTGCGCGCTCTGTTACGCTAGTCTTAAGGATTATAATGTATAAAAGAGAGGAGGAGCCTTATGCAGGATAATACACGAGCGCCCGAGATTCAGTTGCCCGAGAGCAAAACAAGTCCTAATGGCGATGCCCCCTTGCGTGCACGTCTTGGCCCGGACCACCCGAAGGTTAAGTTTTTGGCTATGGCTACTCTGCTTATCATGAGCATCGGATCGGGTTTTTTGGGCGGCTGGATAGCTTCCGACCGTGAAAACAGCCAGCCGACTGCTATTCAAAAAGAACGGGTTGTATTGGAGTCACAAGGCGATCTTATAAGCCAAATCGCCGAGACTGTTGGACAGAGTGTCGTTTCCATTAGCGTAACTGTAGAAGATACGCGTCGGGATATCTTTGGCTTCGTAGCTCCGGTACAAGGTGAGGCGGCAGGTACTGGCATTGTTTTGACTGCTGAAGGATTGGTGCTTACGAATCGTCACGTCGTACCGGCTGAAACAACAAAGGTAAGCGTAACGCTGGCAGACGGGACCGAACTGGATGATGTGACTATCGTGGGACGCACCAGCGACAGGGACAGCCTTGACATTGCTTTTCTCAAGATCAACGATCTGAAAGGTAAAAAATTGACACCAGCCAAACTTGGTGATTCCAGCAAGATTAAGATAGGTGCTCCGGTGGTGGCTATCGGCAACGCGCTTGGACAGTTCCAAAACACGGTTACTTCCGGTATTCTTTCTGGTTATGGCCGTAGTGTACAGGCAGCGGGCGAGGACGGCAACGCCGAAAATCTAGAAGGACTATTCCAAACTGACGCTGCTATTAACCAAGGTAATTCAGGCGGCCCGCTCGTCAATCTAGCCGGGGAGGTGATTGGCGTTAATACTGCAGTAGCCGGTGGCGGCGCCGAGAATATTGGTTTTGCTATACCTATTAATGACGTGACCGGACTTATTGACTCTGTAATTAAGACCGGCAAGTTACAACGCCCATATCTGGGCGTTGTATACGTATCGGTCACTAATGATCTGGCACAGGCATACGACTTGCCAGTGAACCGCGGCGCTTACATAGCACCGTCTTCGATTAGCGGCGCTACACCCATTATGTCGGATGGTCCGGCTGACAAAGCGGGCCTGAAGCCAGGGGATATTATTACGAAAGTTAATGGCGTTTCAGTTGATCAGCGTAACAGTTTGTCGGCTCTTATAAACAAGCACAAGGTCGGCGAAAAAATAAAGCTTACCGTCCTGCGGGAGGGCAAAGAGCAGACCGCCGAGGCGACACTGGGAGCCGCTCCTACTGCTCTTTAAGTATGAAATGCTGTACAAATCCATTGATCCGTGCAAGACGGTAACCTGTGTTTTTTGCAAGGTGGGTAAGTGACGCGTGCTGTTCTGGCAATGCTTCGGTAAGTACATGGGCGGGCGGTTGATAGTGGCTGCCTAACTGCGACCAGAAGCGGTGGTAAAGCTCCAAGCCATCGGTGCCGGCAAAAAGTGCCAGAGATGGTTCGTGCCGGGCCGCCTTGTTTATGGGATAATTGTCGGGTATATAGGGTAAATTCGCCAGCACTACGTCATATGGGCCGAAATTATGCTCCAATAGATCATGGGGATAGTATTGGGCACGGATACCGTGCTTGCGCGCATTATGGTTGGCGACCGCCAAAGCGTCGGGATCGATGTCGTACAAATGGATGGTACTGCCCGGAATCTCCAGGGCTGCGGTAACACCAATACAGCCAGACCCAGTTCCAATATCGGCTAGTCGCGCATCTTGCGGCAAGGGAATTGTCTTAAGTAGGTCAATCATGGCTTCGGTTTCGGGGCGAGGTATGAGCACTCGTTTGTTTACTGTAAGTTCACGGCCGTAAAACATGGCCTTACCTCTTATATACGCCAAGGGAATATGCCGTGTGCGTCGCTTTACCCTTTTATGCAGAGCAACGATCTGGAAAGGCGTAAGTTGGTATTCCGGATGTGCTAATATATGTGCCCGGTCAAGTTTCAGAATATCCTCTAAAAGCACTAAGCAATCTAATCGGGCGGTCTCGACCCCCGCCATCTCCAGCCCCTGCGTCGCTTGTGATAGAAGGGTTCCGATTGTATTGCTTGCGTCGTTGGTCACGACTCGTCGGTGATTAACTGGCGGTCGTAGGCTTGCAATTTGTCTATTAAGTCGTCGACTTCGCCATTGAGCGCGCCAGGAATATTGCTGCGCGAATAGCCGATGCGATGGTCGGTAATACGGTCCTGGGGAAAGTTGTAGGTACGGATTTTTTCCGAGCGGTCGCCGGAACCGATCAGTTTTTTGCGGGCATCAGATAATTGCTTTTGCTCTTCTTCTATTTTTATGGCCAACAAGCGGGCGCGCAAGACACCCAGGGCTTTATCTTTATTTTTAATTTGTGATTTTTCGTCCTGGCAGGTTACGACAATACCAGTAGGCGAGTGTGTAATACGCACTGCCGAGTCGGTTGTATTGACGCTCTGGCCGCCGTGACCGCTGCTGCGATACACGTCGATGCGTAAATCTGCAGGATTAATGTCGATATCGGTTTCTTCGGCTTCGGGCAATACAGCTACTGTGGTAGTGGATGTATGAATGCGTCCTTGGGATTCGGTGGACGGCACGCGTTGCACACGGTGCACGCCGGCTTCGAATTTTAGCTGGCGGTATATAGCTTTGCCATGGACGCCAAAAATAACTTCTTTAAAACCGCCGACTTCGCTTGATGAGTCATCAATTAACTCTACTTTGTAGCCATGGCGTTCAGCCCAGCGCACGTACATGCGGTATAGATCACCAGCGAATAGGCTGGCCTCGTCGCCACCGGCGGCTGCGCGTATTTCGATAACAACGTCGCGGTCGTCATTGGGGTCTTTGGGAGTCAGGGCTTCGCTTAGGGCTTGTTCGGTAGCCAGTTTTTGAGTCTGCAGTTCCTGGAGCTCTGCGGCTGCCAGCTCGCCAAGCTCCCCGCCCGCCTCGGCCAGCTCCTTGGCTTCAACCTCCTGTTTGGTAATTCGTTTTACGTTGTCAAACAAGGCAAGGGTTGTCTCTAGTTCCTGGCGTCGTTTGGCCAGCTTAGGGTACTCTTTGGAACTAAAAATAGCCGGGTCGTCGAGCCGGTGCGCAAGTTCGGTATGTTCTGCTCTTAGTGCTGCTTCTTTTTGATCCATGGTTCTTTCTCCAGTATACATAAGCAGGGTATAAAAAACCGCCCGGCTGGTTTAGCTGCAGGGGCGGTGTAGGAGTGTCGCTAGCGGGATGGCTTGATCGATTTGTTAGCCTCAGCCTTTTCGGCTTTGGCGGCTTTGCGTGTCTGCTGTTTTTTGGCGGCATTCATGCGCTTTTCGCGGGCAGCTTTGGCAGCTTCGGCGCGGGCCTTGAATTTATCTACACGGCCTTCAATGTCTACAATACGCTCTTCGCCAGTAAAGAAGGGGTGAGAAGCGCTGGTAATATGTACCTTAACCAAAGGATAGTCGTTGCCGTCATCCCATTTGGTTTTTTCGTCGGTAGCTACGGTAGAACGTGTTAAGAACCTAAAGCCGTTGTTTAGGTCCTCAAATACTACTGGGCGGTAGTTGGTAGGATGAATACTTTTCTTCATAATCCGCTGTATTGTATCTGTTTTTATAGAGATTGTAAAGAGCCCGCCAGATCGGCTCCGGTCCATTTAAGCGGCAGGGCCAAGTGTGGTACCATTTTTAACATGTCTAACAGCCCGCATGAAAGCATGACGCCGCATGGACCCCTCGAATTTGCCAACCCACCATCGCTTGCATCATTAGTTGGGATTGGACGAAAAGTTGCTAGCTTGGCAAGAAATAACTGCAGCCACACAGTAAGTTATTCTGGAGAAGAAGTTCGGGTTCCTATTGATAATCGATATCGCTTTGGGTTTTCTGCGCCTGATGAGGGCTTAGGGCCGGTAACATTACGATTAGTAGACGAAACCCGGATAACCAATATATCTAACCTTATGATTCAGCTTTCTTATGATAGAGATACCTACCTAGCGGAAAGCAGTACCGACTTTACGAAGAGCCAGGAAGAGATGCATTGTTTTTTGTTAAGTGCTGCAACAGTCAAAGGTCTACTGCCAGTAGATCGTTCAGCCATAAGAGCTATTGTGGCAGGTACGTCAGAAATTTTGCAGGGCGCTGGTGTGGGTTACTATCGAGCGGGGGCAACAAAAGCTTTGTTTATTAGCAAAGTGGATGATCCACAAAGTCTGCGCCTACGTCAGTACGAGGCGCGGGAATGGGCTGTCCGTTTAGAAGCCTACCAGGAGAAAATTGCTAATCTCTAGCAGTTTAATGACCGTCATTAGTAGTGTAGTTTATAATAGTGTAGTTAATGGGGCGAGATATGCGCAGAGGAACTAGGCGATTTGCAGTAGGGGTTGGTTTGACAGGAGCCGTACTCTGGGGTTGGGCGGCATTCGATCGCGGGCAGAACTATGAGGAACGTACCAAAACGGCTGTAGCTGGGCTCGAAACTTACATGCAAACTAGCGGTGCAACGTTTCAAGCGGCTAAACTAGCCGTCAATAAGTGCGTAAAGGTAAAGAAAGTGCCTGGCAGGCGGCTTACGAAGGCTGAGGCGGAAGCGGTAGAAAGCCCGATATATCGAAAAAATATGGGAAGCTTTGATGTTACTGCTGACCATCGTGCGAACGGCAAAGTATTGACTGGCGCGACTGGTATAGCTCGTCTAATAATCGTCGACGCCGATACACCGCCTCCCCAGGCAACCGAGGTTAGGATATGCCGCATAGGCGGTGAGGGGCCGGATGTAGCATTTAAAGCAACTCTTGATTCAACTATTCCATCCAGTGCCGAACTTTTGGTAAGTCCAGATCGGTCACCCGAATCTACCGTTTCGCCGTCCTAGTCTGCGGTCTAGCTCATCAGACTGGGCATACACTACTATTTGCGTATCCGAAGTAGAAGTAGTATAATTTGGCAACGTTAACTTATTAAACAGGTTGGGAACAAATCCTCCTTGCAGCGGTCGTGTAGACACTAGTAAGGCGCCCATACCAAAGAGAAAGGACATATACACATGCCTACTGTTGATGTAGACATTAAAAAGCTATTAGAGGCTGGAGCGCATTTCGGTCACAAAACCAGCCGGTGGCATCCCAAAATGGCGCCGTATATTCACTCCAAGCGGGGCGGCAGCCACATTATCGACCTTACGAAAACGGTCGATGCCTTGAACGAGGCATTGGATTTTATCGCCAAAACTGTGGGCGAGGGCAAGCAGGTGTTATTTGTCGGCACCAAACGCCAGGCCCAGGACATCGTGCGTACGCTGGCAGAAGACGTTAGTCAGCCATTTGTAACCGAGCGTTGGCTGGGTGGTATGCTGACCAACTGGCCCACCATTGGTGGCCGCATTAAGCGTTTGCACGATCTGGAGGCTAAAATGGTTTCTGGTGAGCTGGCCAATAAGTACAGCAAGCTGGAAGTACAGCGTTTCCAGGAAGAAATAGACGCCATGAACGCCATGTATGGCGGTATAAAGCACATGGCTGCCCGTCCGGGCGCAGTGTTCATATTTGATATTGTTGCTGATATGAACGCTGTAAAAGAAGCCCGCAAGCTCGGCCTGCCCATCGTGGCGTTAGTAGACACCAATGCCGATCCGGGTTTGGTGAACCATCCGATCCCTTGTAACGACGACGCTATCAAAACATTGCAATTGATTGCCGATTACGCCAAGCAAGCAGTTGAGGCTGGCAAGGCCAAAGCTGCAAAGGCGACTGTTTCGGACAAAGACGAAGAAAAGAAGTAAGGGAGGGAGTGGTAACTATGGCTGTAGATATCGCAGAAATTAAGCGCCTTCGCGAACTCACTGGCGTTGGTATGACCGATGCCAAAAAGGCACTGGACGAAGCCAACGGCGATTTTGATAAAGCACTAAGCGAAATGCGCAAGAAAGGCCTTACCAAGGCTGAAAAGCGCGGTGAGCGCGAAGTCCGCGCTGGTGTTATTGGCAGCTACTTGCACGATAATCGTATCGGTGTATTAGTAGAAGTTAACTGCGAGACCGACTTTGTAGCTCGCAACGAACTATTTGCCGCGTTAGTAAAAGACATTGCTATGCATGTGGCCGCCAGCGCGCCCGAATACGTCAGTACCGACGCTATTTCCGATGACGTCCGCAAGGCAGTCGAAGCCGAATTCATCGAAAAGGTAAAAAGCGAAGGCAAGCCGGAGAACATGGTACCGCAAATTGTCGAAGGCATGCTAAAGAAACACTTTGCCGAAAAGTGTTTGCTCGAGCAGCCCTTTGTTAAAAATCCGGACCAAACCGTCGGTGATTACCTTAAAGAAAATATCGCCCGTTTGGGCGAAAACATCGTCGTTCGCCGCTTTAGCCGTATGGCCCTTGGCGAAATAGTGTAGTGAAGTTTAGGGCGGTACCGTTATGCCGCATTCTTCATAATGTTGGAAGTGCTGCGGCAGAAGAACATAATAACAGTGGCGCAAAAATTATGCCGTTTGCCGATGCCCATGATACGCAAGAGGCTGTACGCGTAGTGCCTGGTGCGAAAGGTCGATATATGGCGACCAAGCCCTGAAAAGGAAAGAAGCAATAGCCGAACATGTAGCAACGCTTGTCCTTGTCGTACCGTCAGAAGACCGGGCTGCGGTTGCGAAAATCGCTGCGGCTGATAAGCCGAATCTGATTCAAGTTACTGCAATTGCATGCTTTAGAGGTATCGAGCCGGCGTGATAGGTGAATCGGCTTAGCAAGGCGTGGTCGTACAATCTGGTATTATACCTAGCAAGGAGTGAGTAAATGGATACTAAACAGTTCGATGAAAAAATGAAGCAGGCAGTTGTCCACTTTAAAGAGGAACTTAAAAAGGTTCGTACCGGCCGGGCAAGCGCCGCCATGCTGGACGGCGTGATGGTCACCGCTTATGGTACTCAAATGCCATTGAACCAGGTAGCAAGTGTAACAGCGCCCGAAGCTCAGCTTATCCAGATTACCCCCTTCGACCCCAATAACGTACAGGTAATCGCCGGTGCCATCCGCGACAATCCTACATTGGGGCTTAATCCTATGGACGATGGCCGTGTAGTGCGCGTACCGATTCCGCCGCTCAATGAAGAGCGCCGCCGCGAGTATGTAAAGGTGCTGGGCGGCAAAGTAGAGGATTGTATGGTAAGCCTCCGTAATGCCCGCCACGGTGCCATAGATGCCGTTGACAAGGCGAAAAAGGATAAAGCAATTGGCGAAGACGAGGCCAAGCGGCTTCAGAAACAAATAGACGAAACGATGGCTAAAACCAAAGCAGAGGTAGATGCTGCAGCCAAGGATAAAGAAACCGAAATAATGACTATTTAAGCCGTTTAAAGAGGGAGCTCGTGCAGCTTCCTTGGCATAGTAAGGTATAATAGGCGGTTATGGACGAAACAAGCACTCCAACTGTGCCCAAGCACGTAGGCTTCATTTTAGATGGAAACCGGCGTTGGGCTCGTCTGCACAGCGTGCCCGAATACGACGGCCATCTGGCCGGCTATAATGCGCTCAAGGAAGTGCTGGACGCTGCATATGACCAGGGTGTCCCGTGTGTTTCGATCTATGCCTTTTCCAATGAAAACTGGAAGCGCGAAAGTAAAGAAGTAGGAAGCCTGATGCGCCTGGCAGTAAGCGCAGTGGCGAGCGATCTGAAACGCTTGATCGAAAGGGGCGTGCGCGTGCGCTTTTTGGGGCGGCGCGACCGAATGGGAGATAAGGTATTGGCTGCTATCGAAAAAGCCGAGGACGCCACGAAGCTACTCAATAAAGCCACGCTGGCGGTTTGTTTTAACTATGGCGGCCAACAAGAGATTGTCGACGCCGCCCGCAAATGTCTGGCGGACGGTCTGGCGTCCGAGGAAATAACTGAACAGGCAATAACCGAACGCTTGTATGCTCCGGATTTGCCCCCTGTGGATGTAGTAGTGCGTACTTCCGGGGAGCAACGTCTGAGTAATTTTATGCTATGGCGTAGCGCCTACAGCGAATTTTTATTTTTAGATAAATATTGGCCGGACATGACAAAACAGGACGTGGCCGATATCATAGTAGAGTACAACCGCAGGCAACGGCGGTTTGGTGCGTAAGTCTTATAAAAGTGAGGGTAGATGTCGGTAGTATTGCTTATCTTGGGCTTGTTATTATTTGTCGGGCTGGTGGTGTTACACGAGTTCGGACACTTTATTGCTGCCCGGCGTAACGGGGTTGAGGTAGAAGAATTCGGCATTGGGTTTCCGCCCCGGGCGTGGTCGCGCAAAACAAAGCGCGGATTTGTCTTTAGCTTAAACTGGCTACCAATCGGTGGCTTTGTAAAGTTGAAGGGCGAGAATGATTCGGCCACCGAAAAGGGGTCGTTTGGTGCGGCTAGCTTTAGCACTAAAACGAAAATCATGCTGGCCGGGGTCGGCATGAATCTGCTGGCTGCTTTTGCAATCTTTACGGCCCTTGCCTGGATCGGTATGCCGCAGATTCTTGATAACCAGTTCAGTGTAAAGAGCGACACCAAAGTTGTTCAGCGCGAATTGTTGGTAGGCTATGTCGAGCCCGGCTCTCCCGCTGATAAGGGTGGGCTTGAACCCCGCGACAAACTATTCGGATTTATTGATGCAAGCAGCTCTTTTAAACAATTAGGGCCTGATGGGCGAGAAGTGCTGACTCCGTTCGGGAGTGCGGCTCAACTGCCAAGTATCACCAAAGCGCATGCAGGCAAGCCGCTTACAATCGTCTACGAGCGGGGCGGGGAACGGCGCGAGGCCAATGTCGTATTGCGCAGCCATGAGGAAGCAAAGGGTAGCGCCTACCTAGGCATGTCGCCGGCTGAGTTTACTATTACCCGGGCCACGTGGTCAGCGCCAGTGCAATCAGTGGGGCTTATTGGTCAAATTACCGCAGCAACCTTTAAGGGGCTCGGTACGGCAATCAGTGCATTGTTTCAGGGCGACACGGCCAAGGCAAGCGAACAAGTTTCGGGGCCGGTCGGCATTGTCGTAGCGCTGAAAGACGGCAGCTTGCTGGGCCTACAATTCGTGCTGCTTATTATTGGCATTATTTCACTCTCTTTGGCTATTATGAATGTTCTGCCGATTCCGGCGCTGGACGGCGGCCGTTTTTATGTTATGCTGCTTTCGCGTTTGTTTGGCAAGCGATTATCGCAAGATATGGAAGAACGTATCGTGGGGTCCAGCTTTATATTCTTGCTTATCTTAATAGTATTAATCACGATAGTTGATGTCAGACGATTCTTCTAAGGTGGTTGAAAAAGGTGTCTGGGGACCGTTTTCGGCTATAGGTCTTACTTTTCTGGCGTTTGCCGGGGCGCAGCTTTTTGCTGTTTTTCTGGCAGGCTTGTGGCCGGCATTGAATGGCTGGCCGTCAGAACGTGCC
Source organism: Saccharimonadales bacterium (SeqCode) (assembly GCA_035248005.1). Lineage (GTDB taxonomy): Bacteria > Patescibacteriota > Saccharimonadia > Saccharimonadales > UBA4665 > PMNU01. Next base: position 36,710 of record DATFHU010000016.1, on the reverse strand, counting down.
AATGCCTGGCTCGACTCGATAGGTACGCAATTTGTATTCGTCTTGGTTAGCGAGGCACTTATTATGGGCGTGTTGTGGCTTTTTATGCGCAGGCGGCATATTTCGTGGCGAAGCCTGGGCTATAACCGGCGGCCGCAGTGGCGCGATTTGGCCTATGCCACTCTTGGTTTTGCAGTGTATTTTGTGCTGCTTATAATAGTCTCCAATGCGGTTGGCTCGCTGACGGGTATCGACCTTGATCAAAAGCAAGAACTCGGTTTCGATAATGTATTTACGGATACGCAACGCCTAATGGCTTTTATTAGCCTGGTGGTGCTGCCTCCTGTGGTCGAGGAAACGCTGTTTCGCGGCTTTTTGTTTGGTGGTTTGCGCAGGCGCTTACCGTTTTGGTGGGCTACGCTACTGACCAGTATCCTATTTGCTGCACCGCATTTGTTAGCAAGTAGTGAAGGGCTATTGTGGGTGGCGGGTTTGGACACATTCATTTTGTCGCTTTTCTTGTGCTATATACGCGAAAAGACCGGCAGCTTGTGGGCTTGTATTGGCCTGCACGCTATAAAAAACGGTTTTGCCTTTATGTTACTCTTTATAATTACCTAAAAACCCGATATAATGTTCGTCAATGAAACTGCGATTCCTGCTCATAAGTTATATGATCTGTCCGACTATTCCGGCCTGGCGGCCGTAGTTTTCCCTTATAATTTTTTATTGACCTATCGTTTAAGTACAAACAAGGAGTAAATCATGAGAGTCTCGCATTTGTTTGGGAGAACCTCTAAGACCGAAGGGGTAGACTACAAAATCCCATCCCATCGTTTGTTGACGCAGGGCGGATTTATCCGCGAGTCGACCGCAGGCCGGTACTATATGCTGCCTCTGGGTCTTAAGATACACGACAAAATTATCGAAGTGGTGCGGAAGCATATGGATGCCGCTGGCGCCCAAGAAGTGGTAATGCCGGTCCTGCATCCGCTGGAATTATGGAAAGAAACAAACCGGACCACCACCACCGGCTTTGAACTGATGAAAATTACCGATCGCCGCGGGGCTGACTTTGCCTTGGGCGGTACGGCCGAGGAAATGGCCGTTGATTTGGTGCGCAAGTTTAACGTCAGCTACAAGGATCTGCCCTTTAATATTTATCAATTTTCTATGAAATTCCGCGATGAAATGCGCGCCCGCGGCGGGCTGCTGAGAGTTCGTGAATTTGTCATGAAGGATGCCTATAGCTTTAGCACCGAGGAGCAGTTCAAGGCGATCTATCAACAAATGTGGGATGCGTACAAGACGATTTTTGAAGAACTAGGCCTAAAGGTTGATGTGGTGGCGGCTGACAATGGATATATTGGGGGCGAGTATTGCCACGAATTCGTTGTCGAGAGCAAACAGGGTGAAAGCCGCTACTTTATCGACGAAACCAGCGGCTATGCCGCGCACGAAGATGTCGCAACCTTTAAGGTAGAAGACAAAAATGTAGACGAAGCGTTACGGGATATGCAAGAAGTCGACGCTGAGCGCGGTAAGACCATGGAAGACGGCGTCACGTTCCATGATTTGCCGTTGTGGCAGCAAACCAAAGATGTTTTGTTCTTTGACGAAGCCACCAAACGCTACATTTTAGCTATTATTCGCGGTGATTTTGATGTTAACGAAACCAAACTTATGCAGGCTGCTAACGCCTGGGATTTGCGGCCCGCTACCGACGAAGAAATACGAGACGATTTAGGCTCGGAACCTGGCTTTATTTCGCCAGTTGATTTCCCTAAAAAGGGGACAAAGAGCGGATATACGGTAACCATTGTTGGCGACAAATCGCTCCGGACTGTCCGCAATATGTACGGCGGTGCCAACAAAAAACATCGCGACATCTTAAACATGAACATCGACCGCGATTATAAGCCTGATATCGAAGCAGATATAGCTTTGGCGCAGCCGGGCATGGTAAGTCCTGATGGCGGTAGATTGGTAGAAAAGCGTGGCATCGAGGTAGGCAATATTTTCCAGCTTGGCTACCACTACACCAACCTTATGCAAGGTACCGAATACACCGACATATCCGGTAAGCGTCAGAAGTACTATATGGGGTCTTACGGCATCGGCATCGGTCGTACAATGGCTGCGATTGTAGAAGCGCATCACGACGGTAAAGGCATTATATGGCCTGCGCATATCGCGCCATTTGCGGTATATTTAGCCCGGCTTGGCGAATCCGAAGCGGTTGTGCAGGCAGCTGATAAATTATACGAGGACTTGACTGCTGCAGGCGTCTTGGTATTATATGACGACCGTACCGACGCGCGAGCAGGCGAAAAGTTCGCCGATGCCGATCTAATTGGCCTGCCATACCGGGTGGTGGTAAGCGAAAAAACAATTGCCAGCCAGCAGTTTGAAGTAAAAAAACGTACCGAACAAGACACACAACTACTGGGCGACGACGACGTGATAAAATTAATCTCCCAAAACGACGCAGGCTTGCTATAATGAACAACTGTCGTTCATAGCCAATTAGGACATTACCAGACGATTAAGGGAGCGAGAGCATCATGAACAAACAATTCCATCTGACAAAGCAAGGGGTAGACGAACTGCAGACCGAATTAAAGGAGCTTGTTGGTCAGCGCGCAGTCATTGCGGAGCGCATTAAAACCGCGCGCGAATTCGGCGATTTAAGCGAAAATATGGAGTACAGCGCCGCCCGGCAAGATCAAGAGCGCAACGAAAACCGTATTAGCGAAATCGAGCATATTCTGGCTAATGTACAAGTTATTGCCGCCCCAAAGGGAGATAGCGAAGTAGTCTTAGGCTCGACCATCACGCTTAGGAGCGAGAAAGGCAAAACCAAGGAATTCCAGGTAGTCGGTACTGTCGAAGCCGATCCCTTAAATGGTAAAATTTCCGACGAATCGCCGATTGGCAAGGCTATGATGGGCAAAAAGGAAGGTGACGAGGTCGAAATAAAGACCCCGGCCGAAACCGCTGTTTACAAAATCGTCGATATCAGCTAGGTAATACATCCTCTATTGGTACTCAAGGCTCCTGTCGGCGGCGGCAGGAGCCTTTTCTCTGTGGTAAGATAAGGGTAATATGGCAACACTCAAAGACTTCCGCGACGAGCGGCTGCGCAAATTAGAAGAACTAAAGAAACTGGGCGTCAATTCGTACCCGGCGCGTGCTGGGCGTACGCACCGGTTAGCCGAGATTACTGATAACTTTGACCAGCTCAATGGGCAAGAGGTGAGTGTAACCGGGCGGATTACCAATATTCGCAAGTTCGGCAAGATCGCCTTTATTGTGGTGCGCGACGCCAGCGGTTCGCTACAACTATTCTTTCGGGAGGGCGTGGTCGAAGGCTTAAAGGCCGAAGATAGCCAGCTCGGCTTGGACCAGTTACCACTGCTTGATTCTGGTGACTTTATCGAGGCCCACGGCCCGGTTATCAAAACACAGACAGGCGAAATTTCGGTAGAAGTGCATCGTTTGCGTTTGCTTACCAAGGCACTTCGTCCTTTGCCGTCGGCACAAGACGGCTTTACGAATAAAGAAGAGCGTTTGCGTCGTCGCTACGTAGATACCAATGCTAATCCCGACGTGTACCAGCGCTTTGTGCGCCGTAGTGCCTTTTGGCAGGCTACCCGCGAATTTTTAATGAGCGAAGGTTTTATAGAGATCAACACCCCGGTACTCGAAAATACCACCGGCGGCGCTGATGCCAATCCATTTGTGACGCATATGGATGCCCTTGGTCAGGATTTTTACCTTCGTATTTCGCACGAACTGCCGCTTAAGCGGCTACTGGTCGGCGGTTACGAGAAGGTGTTCGATATTGGTCCGCGATTTCGTAACGAGAATTACTCCGACGAGCATTTGCCCGAACACCTGGCCATGGAATGGTACTGGGCCTATGCCGATTGGCAAATGGGCATGAAGCTCACTGAGCGTTTGGTGCGCTCTATTGCCGATAAAACGTGGGGTACACGCAAATTCAAGCTGTCCAATGGCTCGGAAGTAGATTTGGGGCCTGACGGCCGGGATTGGCCGTGTATCAGCTTTGTGGACGTTATCCGCGAACAGTACGGCTTGGATGTGTTTGCATGTACGCTCGACGAAGTCAAAGAGCAACTTCAGAAGCACAATGTAGAAGTCGAAAAACAAGACAACCGCGCCCGCGGCCTTGACAAGCTTTGGAAAAAGGTTCGGACCTCCATTGACGGCCCGGCGTTTTTGATAAATATTCCCACATTTTTGCAGCCTCTTGCTAAGACCCAAGCAGGCAAGCCCGAGCTGACTGAACAGTTCAATTTGCTGCTTGGTGGCAGCGAGCTGTGCAAGGCATATTCGGAGCTAAACGATCCCATCGACCAGCTTAACCGTTTCAGGGAACAGCAAGCTATGCGTGAGGCAGGGGACTCCGAAGCACAAATGCTCGATATTGACTACGTAGAGGCCCTAGAATATGCTATGCCCCCGGCTTGTGGCTTCGGTTTCTCGGAACGCCTGTTTTGGTATCTGGAGGGTGTCAGCGCCCGGGAAGGTGTGGTGTTCCCTCAGCTCCGCCGCGAAGTCGACGAAGTTACCAAGGGCATCTATCCGGATCTGCCCCTCGGACAGCAGTAGCGGACTATAACATATAAAAGAATGCAGCGAATACCCGTAGAATCATCAGATCTTGTTTCAGTGGGTTATGACCCGAAAACCCGTGTGCTTGAGATTGAGTTTAAAGAGAACCGCCTCTACCAATACCTAGAGGTAGAGACGGATATCTACGAACGGTTTATGCGCGCCGATTCATACGGCCAGTATTTTTTTGCCAACATAAACGGGCGTTACCGTTATAGCCGGGTTAGGCAAGTGGGGGAAGAAACCGCGAAACCTGGCATTTTGGCGTTTGTAACCGGCAATAGCGGTAAGGTACGCGGCCTTTCGTTTGCCTGTGAACCGTTGGGCATAGAGTTCGAACAGCTTGACCTGCCGGTAGACGAGATTCAGTCGCACGACCTAGAAGATATTGCCGTTAAAAAGGCCAAGCAGGCTTACAGGTTGGCTGGACGCTCAGTGTTGGTTAATGACACATTTTGGGGCATCCTTGCGCTCAAGGGCTTTCCAGGCGCCTATATGAGCTACGTGGCTGACTGGTTCAAGCCAGAGGACTTTTTGGCGCTTTTGTCAGGCAAAAACGACCGTACCGTCAGCTGTACCGACACATTAGTATATTACGATGGCCAGCGCTCCAAAGTATTTTCTAAAACCTATTACGGCAAACTGGCCGAGGAGCCGCGGGGCAACGGCGTATCTATCGATCAGCTGGTGGTTATGGACGGCCAAACCAAAACCAATGCCGAACTGACCGCGCAGGGTCGCTCCGGTATACCGACCGAAGACGGTATTTACCAGGAATTCGCCAAATGGTACAACCTCCAGCGCCGTCTCCGAAAGGTGTAGCGGTTATCTCCTCGCGTCAAGTAATGCGTTACACGCCGGTCCCGACAGCCGCGCGTGCCGATAGGTAATTTTGTTGACAATCGAGGTAACCTTGTATACATTTTTGTCGGTTTAAAAAATGTAAGGGAGAGTTATATCCAATGTATCAACAGTCATTTTCCGTTTCCGTGCGCCGGAGCTTAAAACGGTATACGCTACAAACGGGAGCTATATCATTAGTAACAGCCATGCTGTGCAGTGTTGCCATGCCAGTGACTACGCTAGCTTTAGAGCCTGCAGTACAAAGCGTGTCAGGTGGCGAAGTAAAAGAAGCCTTGGCCGATGTATCCGGTTTGCTAGCTTTATCCGACCAGGTAAAAACCACTAGCGATAGCGATTCTGCGGTCAAGGCGGTGATCGCTGGGGCGGTAGTAGATATTCCAAAAGACCCTAGCGAAGGCGTAACGTTTGCGGCTAATAACGGTCCAGTGTTAGACATCAAACTGCCTAACGCTGACGATGCCGCTGCAGCCAAACCCGTGGCACCAGGAGTGGTGGCATACCCAGCCGGCAACGGTTCGGCCAACGCCGTCCAGGCTACCGAAGATGGCGGGGTCAAAATGCTGACTGTAATTGACAGCCCAACCGCGCCAACGGCTTACGACTACGACATATCCATGCCCAGCGGCGGCTTGGTCCAGCTGACCGCAGAGGGGGGTGCGGTAGTTGTGGGCAACAACGGCCAGGTGGCTGCTACCGTAGACAAGCCTTGGGCAAAAGACGCTAATGGAAAGATCCTTGCTACCTACTTTATGACCAACGGCACTACGCTTACGCAGTTTGTTGAACACAACGTTGAGGGTGTGGCATATCCGGTGACTGCGGATCCATGGTTTAAGCGTTGGTATGGTTGGGATTTTGAATTCAACCGCCGCCAAACCAATAACATTATGTTTGGTATGGGTTTTGCTACTGCTACAGCTATGGGTATTCCAGACCCGACAATATCTAAAATCCTGGGTGCAGGTCTTGCGGGACTCGGTGCATACGCCGGGTGGGTTTATAATAGAGGCGGATGCATAAAGGTACACATTACCTATACACGACACTTCATACCTGGCCACTACTATGGCGGAAATTGCTGGTAGCAGACATGCTGCATACCATTAGACTCAATAAGGCTCGCTACGTAATAACGTTGTTGCTTATGGCTACTGCAATTTGGGCGTTTGCAACTGAATCGAGGGAAATAGCCTTCTATGTGATTCTAACCGCCTTACTACTCAACATCCTATTGCCTTTCAAAAAGTAACCGGCCTCTCACCCGGAAAAGGAGCCTTTGGCTCCTTTTCCGTAGGTTGTAAGGTTTACGCTATTACCGTTAGCAGCCGAGGCTGCCGTGGTCGGCATTCAGGCGGTTAGACAGGGACGCGGACCTTCCTAATAATGCTCCACGCATGCTTTGCAAGGAATTTTAACAATAATGTAACCGCGCATCGTCTCTTTATTTGCACCGCCTCTTTTAGGCGCAGTGCTATACAATGAGACATACTATGGCTACGACAGTAAAGTGCAGACAATGCGGGGAAGAAATCGAGATAAGCGCTGCACTGCAGGGGCAGATTGAAGAGCAGGTATTAAAGGCCGAGCACGAAAAGCATGCCGCCGAACTGGCCCGTGTGCGGGCCGAGACTGCAGAACAAGCCAAAAAAGAATCGGATGCAGCTTTGCAAATGGCTCAAAAGCAATTGGCAGGCGAGATCGAACTTGCTAAAAAGGAAGCCCAGGCCGACCTGGAGCTTGAGCGCAAGAAATTAGAAGCCGAACTAACTGCCGTGCAAAAGAAAACGGCCGCCGAGCAAGAGTTGGCCATGAAGCACCTGCAAGACGAGGCTGCTGCCGAAAAGGCTGCCAATAAGGAGCTGCGCGAAAAGTTGACCGAACTGATGCAGGAACTACGAGCGGAGCGCAAAGCCAAAGAAAACGCCGAACTTACTATGCAGAAGAAGCTGGTTGAAGAAGAGGGCAAAATTCGCGAAGCCGCAGCCAAAGAAGCAGACGAAAAACAGCGCCTTAACCTGGCGGCCCGTGACAAAACCATTGCCGATTTGCAAAAAGCACTGGACGAAGCCCAGCGCAAAGCAGCGCAGGGTTCGCAGCAGTTGCAAGGCGAAGTTATGGAGCTGGACTTCGAAGCAGCTCTGGCCGATGCCTTTCGTGACGACGATATCGAACCCGTGGGCAAAGGGATAAAGGGCGGGGACATTCGTCAGGTGGTTAAAAGCTCCAAGGGCCTGGTTTGCGGGGTCATGCTTTGGGAAATTAAGCGTACCAAAAACTGGACCGAGGGGTGGATTATGAAGCTCAAAGACGATTTGCGCGCCGAAAAAGCTAACGTGCCAATAATTATAAGCGAAGTGTTACCTCGGCACTTACTTGGTGAGTTAGGCGTGGTAAACGGTGTGTGGGTGTGCAAGCCGGGCCTGGCCTTGCCGCTCGGCATGTTGTTACGCAAAAATTTGCTCGATGTCCACCGCGAAAAAGCCATTGCCGAAAACAGGGGTACCAAGGCCGAAGCATTATATAATTTTGTGACCAGCCACGAATTTGCTCAGCAGATCGAATCGATGGTCGAAACATTCCGCGACATGAACAACCAAATTATGAAAGAACGCGTGGCGTTCGAAAAATCATGGGCTCTGCGCGAAAAACAGGCCCAGAAATTACTGCTCAGCACCGCTAACATTGTTGGCGGCATGCAGGGGCATATCGGCCACGGCTCAATGCCCAAAATCAAAGGTCTAGAATTACTAGAAGCAGGCGAAGACGACACTGACGAGCCCAGTCAGGCTACCCTATTGTAGGCATATAGTATGATAATAAATTTCTAAATGAACAGCCTTATTATTTATCCTGAACTACCTCTTCATTCCATGCACGTAGTGGGGCTTATAGCGGACAGTTCGAAGGTCCAGACGGCGTATTGCCGCACGATGTTTTTGCTGCTAGGTATGATAACGCGCAGGCAGTAAAGCGTTTTCAATCGAGGGGGTGCGTACTTTACTATTGGCGAGCCTGCTGACAGCACACAGCTTGTAGGTGTTCTTAAGACTTTGCCTGGCAAACAAATCGATGAACGGTTCAGTGGCATGATTGGTATTGCCGAGATACTTATTAATCCCCGCTATCAAGGCCGGGGTTATGCGGCTGCTCTCTTGCATATCAATCTTAAGTACTATGCCGCACAAGGTGCGCGCGTAATGTTGGATGCATTTGAGGGAAGCTCGGTAAACAGATGGTATGAAAGTCTGGGATTTCAGGAAGAAGAGCCGTCGGGCAAACTTGAACTTGATGCTCGCCACGCCTTATCTACACGTTATATGGTAACTCCTAGAAGTATTACGGCTGCCGGTATAGTACGTCAGCTTGAAACGCGGCATCCAGTTCTGCGTTCTTCGAGCCAAGTGATCTAGAGCTTATTTTCGTCTATGTTGGGCGTTCATTATAGAAACACGCGATTGGGTCTTTGTCTGGCTGGGTTTGGGTGTAAGAAGGTTATAGAAAACTTTACAGCCAGCATGCCGGATGCGCGTATACTTTTTGTAGGCAAGGAGATGGTATGCTGGCAACGTTGATTATACTAAGAAATTTTCTATTCTTCCCGCGTTGGGCATTATAAGCCGGGGTTAATAGATGTTTGCTGATCTTATCGGCTCGAATGAGATTAAGTTTTTTGTTGACCTGGGGCTGGCACTGCTGTGCGGGCTTTTGATTGGCGCAGAGCGCGAGCTAAAGGGCAAGCCGGCCGGCATTAGCACCCAGACGCTGGTTATTACCGGTGCTATGTTGTTTACTTTTATGTCGCATGCCTGGGGAATGGGTGACGGCACTCGTATTGCGGCGCAGGTTGTGTCGGGCATTGGCTTCTTAGGCGCCGGAGTTATTTTAAAGTCCAAAGACACCAAGGAGGTAGATAACCTTACTACTGCGGCCAGCATTTGGTATGCCGCAGCTATCGGTATGGCGCTCGGTTTTAACTTTCATGTCATTGCGGTTGCGGCAGCGGTGTATGCCGTGTTAATCGCGCGTATTCCCAACCTGCCGAAGCGTCACAAAAAACATCCCGATCATGACGACACTTAGGTTGCTCGGTATACTAAAAGAGTGAAGCTGTTCGACATATGGTGGCATAAGTGGCTCGGGCGGCCATATGCATTGTCGGTGCAGGAAACCGGCAAGGGCAAGCCGCTGGTGCTTTTGCACGGCATTGCCAGCAGCCACGTAAAATGGCGCCCGCTGATCCGCGACCTGCAGGGAGATCCTTGGTGGATTATCGCGCCCGATCTATTGGGTTTTGGTGATTCGCCAAAGCCGCGCTGGAATGATTACACAGTGCAAGAACACGCGCGCATGGTGTTGGCCCTCTTAAAGCGCAAAAAGGTGCGGGGGCCGGTCACGATTGTCGGGCACTCCATGGGCTGTTTGGTGGCGGCTCATATCGCAGCTACGCGGCCTGGCTTTGTGGAGCGCCTGGTGCTGCACGAACCGCCTTTGTTCGGAGAGCCGGCAGATTACCCGCTCTATTCCAAGCGCAGCAGCCGGTATCTCAAGTTTTTTGAATACCTTGCCTCGCATCCGCAGCTAATGGTCACTTATAACGCATTAGCCTGGCGTATCGTGCGCAAAACTTTGGGGCTGTATTTAGACGAAGAGCAGTGGCCGCCTTTTGAACGTTCGCTGCGCAATACCATTATGAAACAAAGGGCCTACGGCGAGCTGCAAAGCTTGGCGGTACCGACACATATTGTGCACGGCCGTCTGGACTTTGTGGTTATCCGTACCGATCTGCGCAGCATTTTTAAATCGAACAAACACATTACTTGGCACAAAGTTACCGACAGTCATGGTGTTTCAAAACGTACTGCCAAATATTTGGCCCGGCTTTTGAACACTCCTGTTATTTTTTCTTCGGCTTCGGAACGGGCAACGCGCCGTCGATCTCGAAAGCTTTAGCCGTTAGATGCCCCTAGGCTTCGCATTAGCCCGTCAATCGCCGCTTCGTTCCGCTCAATGCCGCATTCTTGGCGATGAACCTCGGAAACTATTGCAAAATTAGTGACAACACTTAGCATGTCGGTTTCAAGGGGCGGTTTATCCTCAATGGTATAGGCAATTTCTAAAAGATTGGCCGTAGACCCTAGTGCTCGGTGGAGCTTGTATGGTTCGCTACCTCCTACATTAGGCGAATAATAGTGACTGACTTTCCTAAAGCATCATGGGCGGCATCATAGAGCCGTGGCCTGCTAAAGTGTCACGGCTTCCCCAAAGTTCGCACACCCCCCTCAATTGATCGATAAGGCCATCGTTCTTGTTGTGCCAAGTCATTTACCATAGGGTGAATGGCACACCCCGCCATAGCCTGCACGACGCGTAGGGTGCGGGGATTGGCGGTTGAACGGTCTTCGACTGTTAGTAAAGCTGAACGCAGCGGTTCACGCAGCGTAAGACCTGGTGCATAATTTTTCCCGGAGTATTCTGTAAGTGTGCTGTCAATATGTTCGTGCCAACTCATCGGAAAGCAATATCAGAAGAGCGGTACTACGTCAAAAACATTCTTTCGGTGGGGTGTGTCTCCCCTTGCAACCTGGAGGGTCAAGCGTAGTGCGACAAGAAGCACTAAAATGCTTTACCATCAGATCGAATTTACCAAAGTTTCCTTAAACAATTTAAGCGCTTCGTCCAAACCAAAAGCAACGCTTTTATGACCGACTTGAGCTATTCAAGAAAACCCGCATGACAAGACATCAAGGGATCATGCGCTAAAAGGAAAATACAGCGGATACCGCAGCATTGACATCGAAGGTGACTTGCGTGTCCTTTACTATGTTAAGGGGAGTGTGGTTGTTATTTTCGCGTTCATTGGGTACTCATTCGCAGATGTACAAATAGTAGGCCGCTTTATGGCAAAATCTGACTAAAAACGAACAAAGGTACCCTAAGGAAAAAGCCTACGCTAATCATAAAAAGTACACGGAGCTGGCTTAATAAGCTTGCGTGCAATAGCAAAGGCATTAAAAAAGGACCCTTAATAACAAGAGCCCTTTTTTGAAGTAGAATATCTAATTCTGTTTGTTGATGCGGCGCTTCAAGCGAAGCATGTTGCCTATGTAGCCAAGGGCAACTGCGGCACCGGCAGGAGCCAGCAGGCTGCCAGCGCCTGTGTCAGGCAGGTCGGCGCCGGTTGCAGCAGCCTGGACTTCTTGCTTAGGTGGTTCGGGCTGCTTAGGCTCTTCGGGCTTTGGAGGGGTAGGGGGCGCGCTCACCTTGGTTTTGGCAAGATCGCAACCTTTTTGCTCGTTGTCATTTACTTCGGAGTTGCCGACAAAACAAGCCTTGTTGTCGACCATTTTGCCGTCCATTTCGGTAGTAACCTTAACCGAGTACTTTTTAGTAGCCTTTTCACCCGGCTTCAGGCGGGCAATATTCTCGGTGATAGTGCGCTTGGCGGGCTCGCCTTCCAGTTCTACGCCTTCGGGCAGTTCGTCGGTTATGACAATGCCAACCATATCATTTTGATTGTTGTTGGCAGGTGCGCCTTCGTTGGCTACAACAACGGTGTATTCCAGTATGTCGCCAGGCTTGGCGCTGGCTGCGCTGGCGTCTGTGTTGGCATCTAGCAGCTGGCCGCCGGTCGTCTTATTTTGGACGTACTTGGTAATAACACCCTTAGGGTGCCATGCCCCAACAGAAGCAGCAACGCTACCAGCCAGGACAACACCTGTTATGCCTGCAACTGCAAGCAACTTTATAATACTCTTCATCTCCTTACTCCTTCCTCACTTGGTCAGGGTCGTTTATAGGCTCCGAAAGAGATAATACGGCGCATTATAATCCTTTTACGCCTATTAGTCAATGTTTTAATTAAAAAGCAATAGTATTATATGTGACTATACCTTAATGTACTGTAAGTAAAAAACAACCACTTAGGCTACATTTCTTTTGTTATAATTTAAAATATGAAATATATTGATAAAATATCAGTAAAAATAATAGCTGCTGTTCTTGTTGGCTTTCTGCTCGCTGGCGCATTCACAAAAATTACCTATACTTGTACGCCTATTGATAGTGCCTCAGGCTGCATATCATACGACAAAGCAGTTATGCACTCCAGTGACCTGATAAGCAACAAACAAGATAGCCTTGTGCATTTTTCTACAACCTTTGTAATTACCTCAGTCGTTATTTTTGCCCTTCTGAGTATTTTAAGCATGGCTCAAAAAAGAAAGCCTAAGCTAAAACTCTGACTAATTGCAATGCCTCGGAAGCAAATACGCCGTATAGCCTTGCTGCCGAGTAGTACTACTGGTTGTCTGACATAATTAACACTATACAATACTGCGGCTATCCGATGAGAGTATTACGCTTTATCTGTTTTGAGATATACTGAAATAGACATGATCGAAGTAAAAAACATTTGTAAGGTATATGGCAAAAAGGATAGCCAGTTCGAAGCGTTGCAAGGAGTTAATGTTACGATTCCCGATGGTGCCACCGTGGCTATCATAGGAAAATCCGGTTCAGGCAAATCAACGCTTATGCACATTATGGGCGGGCTCGACCGGCCAACCGAAGGAGAAATCATTGTAGATGGTAAAAGCATTGGCGCTATGAAACGCAAAGAAATCGATCGTTTCCGTGCTCAAGATCTCGGTTTTGTATTTCAATCGTTTTTTGTAGAAGCCAACCAGTCCTGCTACCAAAACGTTGCGCTCCCGCTTGAAATAAGCGAAGTACCTTTCAAGGAGCGTAAAGAACTTATAAAGCGCGCCCTTGAGCATGTTGAACTTTCAGATAAGATCGCTAGCCGTGCCCGCAATTTATCCGGCGGACAAAAACAGCGCCTGGCAATTGCCCGTGCTATTGTAACCAAGCCGAAGTTTATTTTTGCCGACGAACCGACCGGTAACCTGGATAGCGCTACTGGCGAGAAGGTCATCGAATTATTGTTCAATCTGAACAAAACATTGGGTAATACTCTTATCATCGTGACGCACGATCACGAACTGGCAAACCGTTGCGACATGCAGATTGCTATCAAAGATGGGCGTGTGGTTTCTGTCGAGCAAAAGAAGCAAGGAACGACCAAGAAGGGCGGCAAGCCATGAAGTTTATCGATACGGTAAAGCGCAGCGGCCGCAATCTTTCGCAAGCAAAGATGCGTACCCTTTTGACAGCCTTGGCAATTGCCGTAGGTGGCTTTACGCTTACTCTAACACTGTCCGCAGCGGCCGGCGCGCGCCAGTATGCCGACCGCATTATTCAGGCTAATATTGACCCGAATTCGGTTATCGTTGCCAAGGACAAAAATATGTTCAACGAAGGAACTGTCAAGCCTCAGGAGTATAGCAATGATCTGGCGGCTATATACGGCACCTTGCTTAAGCAGCTCTCGCAAGAAGACGTAGCCAACATAAAGGAACTGCCGCATGTAGCTAGCGTTATCGAAGACTTTAACATGACTGCTCAGTTTATAACCCGGGAAGGCGCAAAAAAATACACAGGCACATTGCAGGTCTACAACCCGGCGCAAAAGCCGGAGATGAAGGCAGGCAAAGCGCCGGAGTCGCTACCGCCTGGATCAGTGCTGTTGCCCGAAGAGTATTTGCCGCTTTTACGGTTCAAGTCTGCCGAAGACGCGATCGGCGAAACCATTACCATACAAATACGTCAGCTTGGCGGCGCAACCCAAGCCCGGCAATATAAAGTGTCGGGAGTGACTATGCAACCGGCACTTTCCTTAAGCTTTTTGCCTGTCGGTCCGTATCTTGCGCAAGAAGATGCGCGTCAGGCCCATAACTTCATAAATGGCGAGACTGTGCTGGCCGGCAAAGTGCCCACGGTAACTGTGCGGACCGATGGGCATGCCAGTGCCGAAAAAGTCAAGCAAAGCATAATTGACGCAGGGTATGAGGCTCGTACAGCTAAAGACGCACAAAAGCTCTTGAATCAAATCATTACTGTTTTACAGTCAATCGTTTTAGTGTTCGGCCTGATTGCGCTTATTGCGTCGTTCTTTGGTGTAGTGAACACCCAGTACATTAGCGTACTCGAGCGTACCCGCGAGATAGGGCTTATGAAAGCACTGGGCATGAGCCGTGGTGGAGTGAGCCGGCTGTTTATTGTCGAGGCTACGTGGATCGGTTTTATTGGCGCGCTACTTGGCAGTCTGGTGGCAATCGCTGTTGGTACGGCCTTGAATCCGCTTATCAGCGATAAGCTCAACTTTGGCGATGAGCGGCTGCTAATCTTTACAGTGCCGCAGATTGCCGGACTTATTATATTTTTGATGCTAGTAACAACGCTCGCCGGGCTGCTACCGGCGCACAAGGCCGCCAGGCTCGACCCGGTCGAAGCTTTACGGTCTGAATAACGCAAGAAAGGGAGTTATGCAAGCAATCTGGAATGGTACGGTAATCGCCGAAGCGCCAAAAGAAGAGCTTATATTTATAGAAAGGAACTGGTATTTCCCGCCGGGCCGGGTACGCCGAGAGTATCTGCAAGAAAGTGATACGCCCTACTTCTGTCCCTGGAAGGGCGATTGCCAGTACCTCAATGTTGGCAAGGGCGATACCTGGAGTAAGGATAACGCCTGGACGTATCCAGAACCCAAGCGGTCAGCCATAGATATCGTTAAAAAAGACTTTAGCGGCTATATCGCCTTCTGGCGCGACGTAACAGTCAAAGAGTAGATCTTGAACCTGTGTTAAAAGCGGGTTTCAGGCTTCGATTTTATCAATAGGGCATTCAAAAAATGCCGCCACGCAGCAGCAATGTCTTTATTGTATATCTCTATACCGAATACCTCGTTGTCTTTCCAGTTGAAATAAGCAATCGTGTTGTCGTATACCTTACAGGAATGGGTAATCTCGAAGTTTTGAGCATCTATAAGGTTGTAGGTAATGCCTGTAACGCGGCGTCGTTGTACTACCTTTGGTTTATTTTCGTACCAGCTCTTGGCAAATTCGTCGCTTAAAAGCAGACGCATGCGCAGATCTCGCTCTTTGAAGGAAACAGCCCAGCGTTCCATAAACGTTCTGCCGGTGATTTCGTCCAATATCCGGTACGTATAGCCCACTATTTCGGACTTGGCTTTTAGGACGTTCCAAAGCATTTGTCGTACACCCTCGGGCCCGTGATAGAACTGAACCTGGCTGGCTGGGTTAGATAAGCTATTGCGGGCCAGAACCTGCTGAATAAGCTCCAGTTCGTCCTGAAGACTTTTTAATTCCTGTTCTTTTTGGGTGATTAAAATGTGTAGATTAGCAATAGGCGCGGCTTTAATAACGCCGCGTTTATAATGTGTTTCTACTTCAATAAGGTTAGATTTGAGCAGTGTATCGATGAGGCGGTAAATGCGCGTTCGTTCAACCTTGGAGGTGCGTGAGAGCTCAGAGATATTTTGCGGGCCGTGAGTGTGCAATGCAAGGTATAAGTCGGCGATTTCTTTCTCGAACCCGAGCTTTGCAAAATAGCTGCGTACGGCTGCAGTGTTAGTTAGCATAAGAGTATTCTATCAATTGTGCAATTTTTGCACAACAGTTTTGCACAGTCAGCCCACAGAGTGCAGCGTTTCTGTGCAACGAGACGCACAAATGCTTTCTATTATCACGCTGCAGCAATAAATTGCTTTCATAGATTATTTCAAAATCATCCCAACACATTGATCAAAGGGTTAAAGATGAATTATAGTATGAGCATTGCTTAACTATAAAGGGACTGAAAACGGTGAGCGGATTTACTGGAGAATTTGCTGTTGTGCCAGGCGAAGATAATCCCGAGGGCGTGCTGCGCTCCCCGAACACACGAGATTGGGTTGTAGTAGTGGCTGGGCTGGAGATGTTACGAGGTTTTTTGCTGGGCAGGCAAGTATTGCAGGGCAGTATGAATGAAGGTGTTGTGAGAATAAATAATTTGCTGCAGGGCATCGGCGATCCACACAATTTTCAAGCCCGCCTAGATGCGGAGAACCGCCAGTAATTTCGATTTTTGATGCAAGATGCAGGGTCTCACCACACAAATGTGGGTTTTATGGTCTAGTAGGTGGTATATATTCACTGCTGGTCGGTAGCGTTCTACACTATTGGGTTAAAGCATAACTGCTATACTGGAATATATGAAAACAGAGAAGGCGATATTTGGGGCCGGATGTTTTTGGGGAGTGCAGTATTACTTCGACCAAGTACCGGGCGTTGTCAGCACTACGGTTGGCTACTCTGGCGGGCATACCGAGCGCCCTACCTACGACCAAGTCTGTACGCACACCACCGGTCATGCCGAGGTCGTGCTGGTCGAGTTTAATCCAAAAAAAGTAAGCTATGAAACATTGGTAAAGCACTTTTTCCGCATGCACGACCCAACACAGCTTAACAGGCAAGGGCCGGACATTGGCGACAATTACCGCTCGGCAATTTTTTACTTCGACCAAGAACAAAAAAAGGACGCCATTCAGGTACGCAATTGGACTCAAAAGAATATAGGTAAGCCTGTTGTGACGGAAATCGAGGCGGCCGGCCCTTTTTATCTGGCTGAGCCTTATCACCAAAAATTTACCGAAAAGACTGGCATGGGCATGTGCCATATCCCCTACGCCCCGGTGTAGGTAGGAGGCCCGTATTGTATGCGGCACAGGTATGATATAGTTTTGGTATGACTACTAGAAAACCCGAGCCTAAAACACAAAAAGTCAAAAAAGAGAAGACTAGTGCAGCAAAGGAAAGCGCGGTAGTTAAAAATAAGGCAGTAACCGTCACTTCTAAAAAAGCGGCGGCTCCTAAAAACGACCGGCAAATGCTGCGTTCGTGGAACTTATGGCTAGCAATTGCGCTGCTTATTGAGGCTGCGGTAATTGTGCTGCTAGCTAAAGATCTTTCAGTACCATTGGCTCTCAATTACGTGGCGCGGGACGTATTGGCCAGCGAAGCAACTGGTGTGCAAACATTCGCGCTAGCTGGGCGGCATTTGTTTGATGTGCCAGTGGCCTGGATATTGGCTAAAAGTCTGTTAATACTTGCCTTGGCACATCTGCTTGTGGCGACTGTTTGGCGTGGACATTATAACAACTGGCTGCAGCGCGGCGTTAATAAAATGCGCTGGGTGGCTGCGGGCGTAGTGGGTGGCTATATTGCTGTGACAATTGCGCTTTTAAGCGGGGTAAATAGTTTGCAGTTTTTGGTACTACTATTTGGCTTATCGGTTGCTGCCGGCCTTTGTGCGTTGGCTGTCGAATTGATGGGCGCGGGCCGGCGGTTGCGTAAAGTATTGGCTTTAACGGCGGTCTGTAGCGGGGTAGGGATATGGATCATATTGGGTTCATTCGTTTTAGGTTCTGTTTTGTACGATGGCAACATGCTGGCCTATTTGTATGGCGTGTATGCGGTGCAGTTTGTGTTGTTTGCCGTCGGTCTGGTCATGAGCTACCTACGGCTCCGGCAACGGGGTAAGTTTGCAGACACCGTGTACACCGAGCGCATGTTTATGCTCCTTGGGTTTATGACGGTATCGCTCTTGGCCTGGCAGGTGTTTGTCGGACTGCTCCAGTAGCTCATGAGGACGGTCATTTTTGATTTTGATGGGACTATTGCTGATAGCTTTGCGCTGGCTATAGCTATTTTCCACGAACTAACAGATGGCAGACATTATGCGCGTGCCACCGTACAGGAAATTGATGCATTAAGAGGTATGCACGCTCAGGAAATAATACGCTACCTGGGTATCCGTTGGTGGCGGCTGCCATTTTTGTTGGCGCGTGGGCGTACGATTATGCGTAAACGGGTAAGCGAGCTGAAGCCTTTTCCCGGTATCGAGCCGGTTTTACAACAGTTGCATAAAGACGGTGTACGCATGTTTGTCTTAAGCTCTAACAGCGCCGATACGATCGGGCGGTTCCTGGAGGCGCATCATTTGCGTCAGTATTTTGATCAGTTATATGGAGGTGCGGGATTATTTAATAAAGCAGCTCGTTTGCGCAAGATAATGCACGACAATCATTTACACCTGCAGAATTGCTTCTATGTTGGCGACGAAGTACGGGATATCGTGGCGGCCCGTCAGGCTGGCATACGTTGTATTGCGGTAGGCTGGGGTTTTAACAATGTCACCTCTCTTACCAGTCATCGACCCTACGCCGTTATTGAGCGGCCGGAAGAGTTGGTACGGGCGGCGCAGAATAAGACCAAGGTCTGATGAGAGTATGGATTTACTGCTCGAAGTAGTTATAGAGAAGATTGTGCATGGAGGCCAGGGTTTGGGCACCTTATCCGATGGCCGCAAGGTATTTGTTTGGGGTGCTTTGCCAGGCGAAAAGGCAGCGATACGCATTACTAAAGGCAAGCGTTCGTATGCAGAGGCTATTGCTGTACAAATCCTTGATCCGTCCCCAGTGCGTACAGCCCCGCGCGAAGAAAACTATTTGGCGACCAGCCCTTGGCAAATCGTAACATTCAGTGCCGAAAATGATTACAAAAAACGAATAGTCGAAGAACTATTCGTACAAGCACATGTGCCGCTTCCTGATTTCGATATGACAACCGCTGGAAATGAGTGGCAATACCGTAATAAAATGGAGTATAGCTTTTGGGGTGACGAGGCAGGCTTGCATTTGGCGCTCTATAACCGTGGCTCACACCATAAAACAATAGTGACGGGCAGCGCACTGGCCATGCCCGTGCTTGATAAAACTGCTCAGGCGGTACTTGCCGAACTCCAAAAACACCGTATTCGGGCAGGTGAATTGAAAACAGCAATTGTTCGATGCAGTCAAAGCGGTCAAGCAGTTGCTTCTCTGTTTGTTAAGTCCGAAACGTTTACCGAACTCCCTTTGCCGGCAAACACCAAGGGGCTACGAGTATACTACTCTAACCCTAAGAGTCCAGCATCCGTGCCTACCGCATTGTTGTATGAATTGGGCGATACAATGCTTGTTGATGATCTGCTCGGTAGGCGCTTTACCTATAATACCGACTCGTTTTTTCAAGTTAACCTGCCGGTGTTCGAGCAGGCGCTTTCGCGCATTAAAACACACTGCCAAACCGAAAACCTCATCGATATGTATGCCGGCGTGGGAAGTATTGGCCTGAGTATCGCCAGCAAGAAGGTCGATCTTATAGAAATCGACCCACAAACTGCTGTCATGGCTCGCCAGAATGTCCAGGCAAGTGGACTGGATGCGAGCGTTATAGAAACGAGCAGCGAGAAAGCTCTCGAGCACATAACGGAGGGCACACCGGTTGTTTTTGATCCGCCCAGAGCCGGACTGCACGGCAAAGTGGTGCAACGCACGCTCGAAACAAAGCCGCCCCGGCTTATATACCTTAGCTGCAACCCAGCGACCCAAGCGCGTGACCTGGCGAAATTGCAAGATGCATACAATGTAGACTACTTCGAAGCGTTCAACTTTTTTCCGCACACCCCGCACATCGAAACCTTGGCGGTGCTGGCTCGAAAGTAGTTATTTTGAGCCGATGCACGGAATTAGGAGGCAACTATCCCCTCGCCCCATAGAGTGCGTTACACGCCAGGTTCCTTACGGAACTCGGGTTGCACTACGCTTGGCCCTCTATGGTTCAAGGGGATAGTTGCCGCCACATAAACCAGAACCAAAATACCGTAAGAAGCTAAACCAAGAACAAATAGCAGTATTACAACTACTATATCGATTCAGATTTGCCAGCAATGAACAGATAGCCAAACACCAGGAAAAGAAAAGTAACAAGTTCATTCAAAAACGTCTCAAGATACTTGAAGACCAAGCCCTCATCGCTAAACGCTACGACAAGTCTACAAGCTTAAAGGCAAGCCAGCGGCCTACTATCTGACAGCAAAAGGCGCACGAACCCTTGAAGCCAACACAAACCGCAAACCTGATGGGCCGATGAACGTCAAACGCATCTACAAAGACAAAGATGTATCGGAAGGCTTTATAGAACATTGCCTGAACATGCTCAGTATTTACCTAGCCCTCAAAGCCCTCTACCCAGCACAAGGTAGGCTCAACTACTTCACTAAAAGCCAACTCAGCTACGAAAAGTATGACTTCTTTCCGGCTCCACTTCAAGATGCCTACATTCGTATTAAAACGAGTAAAGGCGAACGGGAGTTCTTGCTCGATATCTTTGAGGACAGCCAACCCTTCTTCGTACTCATCCGCCGAATAAAGAAGTACCTAGATTATGCCGGTAGTGGCGAGTGGACACGATATGACGAAGAGAACGAATTGCCTGTACAGAACAAGAGCGTACACAAACGACTGCGAAAGCGTCTAGCCAAAGAATTGCGTGAATCCTATGAAGAGCTTGCTTTTGCCACGACCAGGTTAGAGCATATCCTAAAGCCAGATTACAAAGGTCAAGTCTGGTTCCCAATTGATGAGGATGGGGACGACCCAGATGAGCCGTTAAAGCCCGTAACACTCACCAGGCTGCCACAAGCGGATAATTAACTTCCATTTGCCGTAGGCAAGTGGAAGTCGCCTGTTGCCGGAGGCAATAGGTTTATTTAGTAGCAGCCATGTACCCGGACTTATAGAAGTTAATGTGTTATAATATGCATTCATCTATCTTATGCCTCCAGTAGCAGAATTACCACCAATTACGGACGAGCGGCGTTTAGCTGTTGCTCGGTGGGTCGAGACAAATGTCCGGCCTGTGTTGCATGTGGTCGCCGAAGATGCACAGCAAGGGGAGCAGCCGCAGCAAGAATTTGAAATGCGTGATTACCAAATCGATGCGTGGGCCAAGCTTGAAGTCGCGCGCGAGGAAGGTAGAGCCCGTGCGTTGGGCAATCTGGCAACGGGCTTAGGTAAAACATTCGTGGCGGCAGTGGATGTACTACGCTATCGGGAGTGGTGCGCCGTACAAGACCCGCCCATCATCCCCCGAATCCTTTATGTTTCGCACCAAAAAGACATTAACGACCAGGCGGCTAAAACGTTCAAACTCGTAATGCCTAATGCTGAAATGGCTTTCTTCAAAACCAAGAGAAAACAGTTGCCGGACGCCGATATTACCTTCGCCACTCTCCAGAGCCTTTACAGTGAGCTTGATCGGTTTGATCCGCAAGACTTTGAATATATCGTGTGGGACGAGAGCCATCATTTGGAAGCGGATACATATAAAGCCGTCCGTGACTATTTCGACCCGCTTTTTGAGCATGCCATAACTGCCTCGTTGGAACGCTCCGACGGAAAAGACATCCAAGATTATTTTGGCGTCCCACTATACCAAAAAATACTACCAGAAGGTATTGCCGAAGGCCATCTTGCCGAAGTGGATTACCACATTGTTTTTGATAAAGCCATTAAAGATAAGCTCAAACAGGGCTTTGACCCCAAAACGCTTCAGGAAATCAAAGAGTTATTTAGCGAAAAACCGCCAGCACAGGCCCTTAAACGAAGTATTGAAGAAGAAATTGAACGTCTTGGGCTAAAAGACCCTAAGACAATTATATTTTGCGAGAATATTGACGAAGCCGAGGAAATGGCGGAGCTACTTAACGCCACGGCCTTCCACTCGCGGTCTGCTGACCGCGATAATGTGTTGGATGACTTTCGAGCTGGCAAAGTACGTCGCATAACTGCACGGGACATGCTAAACGAAGGCGTAGACGTTCCGGATGCTGAACTTATTATCTTTCTTCGCAGTACCAAAAGCGGCATTATCTTTGAGCAACAGTTGGGTCGCGGTCTTCGTCGCACTAAGGGTAAGACCAAAGTGTATGTGTTGGATTTTGTTGCCAATATCGAACGTATTGCCAAGGTGCGTGAGCTGAGCAAGAATATCCAACGCAGGGCCGCCGCATTAGGCCAGAGAGATGCAGGCGAAGAAGGTGCTATGGTGGGCGATGGTTCGGTCAAAGAGCCGCACCTACGCGTCCACACTCGCCATGGCGACTTTGACTTCGATAAAATTGCCATAGATTTACTAGAAAAATATAACACCATTCGAAGCGAAGAACCGAGAGACGGCGAAATGAGCATGGTAGAGTTTGCAGAGCAAATGGGTACAACGTACATTACTGTCGCAAAATTAGTAGAAGAACTGCAAATACCCACCCCAACAAGACGCTTTGGCATAAAAACAGGCAAAGCGCTAACTCCTGACGCACAAGCTCTGCTGCAGGGACGTCCTGAGCTAAAAGGACAAGCCGCCCAAGGCATAATGAGCGTGAAAGCTTTTGCGCAATCTTTAGGTGTAGGAGAGCGAACTGTCAAAACAATCATCGAGACGCATGGGCTGCCGACCATACGGACGAAGTTTAGTACCGCTACCGGGCGCGCCACAAAACCCGGCCAAGGCTTAGAGCCAGCAACACAGCAACGGATAAAGGAACTGCTGGCACCCAAGGCACCCTCAGCGCAAAATGGAGAAGTAAGCATAACTGCCTTTGCTCGTTCTATAGGATCGTCGCATCGAACACTAAGTAAACTTATCGAGAAATACGGTATTCCTACCGTGGATCGTGACTTCAATAACGTTACAGCGCCTGGCTTGTCAATCGAGGCCCAGCAACAGATTCTCAACCTGCCAGAATTTGGTTAGTTGTAGGCACTTTAGTAAGCAAGGCTTCGAATAGTCTAATCTTTCTTTTTGCCTATACGATTAACAACTTGCTCGAAGCGTTCCTTGCCCTTCGGATGATCGAGTTCTAACTTTTCTACTTTAGCCCGTTCTTCTACTTTTTTCTGCCAGTCCTTTTCAGTCTTGGTCGGCTTGGGTGATTTCTTTGACTTCATACTTACCAGTATATACTTCGCCTCGGCTATTTACTTGATATGGCTTGAGGGGATAATTGCCAATTAGGATAATTGATAAGGTTATATTTTATTGTATAATGTGTAAATTGTGAAAGTGCAGATATACATATGGCATCGGCGGAATCGCTGTTAGCCGCGCACGCCCAAGCTGCAGCGTTCGGCGAAGTCTATTTTGCTGGGCAGGATCAAGGGGCTGCATCGATCTTTTACGACGAGCTTGCCCGGTCGTGGGGAGACAGACCGTATATACACGAGGCTTGGCGGGATGCTTATGAAGCGTATAAGAGCAGATCCATCCAATCAAATGCACCTGAAGTGGTGGGACGCATTGCTCTTCTTACAAACCGTGATAAATTTGCGACGATACAAGCAGGAAGCCGCGAAGCGTGGCAACTGCTTGGCAAAGGTGCTCATGCTACTGCCTACAGCGTGCGGCAAGGAGACAAAGACTATGCAGTGCGCGTGCTTCATCCATCAGCGGATCAAGCTCTAAAGACAGACAGATATGCTCGCATGTTTCGAGGTTTAGGCGGAAACGGCCGGGAGCAAATACTTACTTATTTCATAGAGGATGGAATGACAGTGTCGGAGTTGGCGCCAGGAAAAACATTACGCGATATGGAGCCGGATGAGCTTGAGTGCATACCTGACCCTCATTTAGAACAGCTCGCAGATGTTGCCCTTGATATGCTCGGTTATAATCTAGTACCTGAAGCCACGAACGGCAATATGGTTTATCACTCGCGTTACATGTGGACCCTTATCGATTATGCATATGTAAAGCCCGTGTTCGCCACAAGAGACGAGGTAGTGGCTGAGTGTGCCATTGGCATGCTCCAACGGCCTGGCCGTATAGACAAGGTACCTTTAGAAAGGATACCGGCTGTCGTGGCTAAGCTAGAGGCAGGGATCCGTTTGGCACGCCGTTATCAGGCCGTGGTGCAACACGCTACTTCCCTTGAAGGGGCTGCTCGTCTTATTGGGGGAAGTATTGACCGATCGGGCAATGCCTTACAACGAGTACGCTCCAGATTAAGAGGAATTCCTCCTAAGTAGACCAAATAAACTGTTACAATAGTGGTCATGAACTATTGGAGGGAGCGCTCCGTGCCATACCGGCCGGGGCAGAAAACGCCGTACAAAGTCAGCCGCTCAAAGATTGAGCTGTTCAAGCAATGTCCGCGTTGCTTTTGGCTGGACGTGCGCCTGAAAGTAAAGCGTCCGGAAGGCCCGCCGTTTAACATCAACAAAGCTATCGACGAATTACTCAAAAAAGAGTTCGACACTTACCGCGCCAAGGGTGAACCACATCCGCTTATGATCGAGCACTCAGTTAAAGCAGTACCGTTTACGCACGAAAAATTAAACGACTGGCGCGAAAATTTTGTAGGCGTTCAGTTTATTCACGAACCTACTAATTTGCATGTCTTCGGCGCGGTCGACGATTTGTGGGTAACGGACGCCAACGAGGTAATTGTGGTTGACTACAAGGCGACCGCCAAAGACAGAGATGTCAATATTGACAGCGAATGGCAAATCGCCTACAAGCGCCAAATGGAGGTGTATCAATGGTTGCTCAAACAAAACGGCTTTGCAGTGAACAATACGGGTTATTTTGTGTACTGCAACGGGCGGTTGGACCTGGACGGCTTTAATAACCGTATCGAATTTAAGACCAAAATCATCCCATACATCGGCAATACTGATTGGGTAGAGCCAACGTTGACCGATATAAAGGCGTGCATGGACGGCAACATGCCGCCGGTCGGCAAAAGCGCTATGGGCGGCGAATGCGAGTTTTGCGCCTATGCCCGTGAGCGTACCAAATTAACATTGGGTGCATTACAAGAAAAGCGACGCAAAGCGTAGTATACTGTACATAAATCCAGGGGGGTGTATGCAATCTAGGAGTGACCGGCAAGGCCAGCGCGGCAGTGTAGGAATGGTTATTATCGCCGTGGTAATGGTACTTACGGTGGTTGCAGCGGGATTGGTGGTACATAAGCATCTGCGAGATAGTGCATCAAACGCAGTAACCACAACGCCTAATCAGTCAGACTCGAATAAGGCCGATAGCGCGGCATTCAAGGAGGTGCAGCAAAGGAATGCTCGTAATCTCGAGCGTAAAAACGACGCGAGCAATCTGGGGACAGGCGTGTCTGATTTTTATGGCGACAACATTACGTTTCCTACCTCTTTTGTTAATGGTGTATTGCTTGCCGGCAAGGACAGTAGGGGTCACAAAGTCACCCTCAACCACTACAAAACCATCAGCATTAGTTCCGGCCGCCAGTCGCCGCTAACAAACGACGAGCTGCGGCTTATTCTAGAAGCCGATTGCGAGGGCGACGAAGTCATAGCCGGCGAGTCAAGCCGGGTCTTTGCCGTCCAATACACCTTCGAGAACGACGACACCGTTAGCTCGAAGTGCCTAGCTGGTTAGGATGTTATGGTCTGCCTTATCCATTACAGGCTTATCACTATCTAGATAATTGGGCTATGGATCAGAAGAATCAGGTAAGATAATACTATTTCAGACACACCGTCTCCCAAAGCCAGCCAATTTGAAGGTTATCATATCGGCTGGCTTTTGGAGGAGCGGCGATGCCGAAACCTATAGGCGAAACGTAAACCGAGAGCTCCAGGAGGCCGTATAGCGCTGATATACACGGCAGAGCGTGGGTTATATCTCCCTAAGGGGCGAGATGGGTTAACCGTTTGCACCCGGCACATGCATGGAAATCTGATGGTCGGTCTGCTTCTGACACCAACCTTATTAATTCCTAATCACAGCCTGCTTAATTAGTACGATAGTGAGGCGGCCCGGCGCAACTACAATCCTAATTCTTATACCGCGGCTGACTATAATAGCCAACGAATTGCTCGACTGTTAGGACATTTTATGAAGTGTATGGGGCAGGTAATACTGCACGGCAGGCTTTACCGTCCGATGGGGCTAAAGGGAGTGCGGCATCGGCATGAGGTCGTCGGGCATGATATACTAACAACAGATGAAAGATGTACAACTTTCCAATTTGAGTTTTCGTTCCAGCCGGTAAACCGGCACTATTTCCATAATCCGACTTACATAAATAAGGCAGAGGACGAAAACATGATCGACATCCAATTTATTCGTGAAAATCCAGAACTGGTGGCGCAAAAAAGTAAAGAAAAGGGCTACCCTGTAGACCTTCCGCGCCTGTTAGAGCTTGACGTACGCCGCCGGGACATACAGACCGAGGCTGAACAAATCCGCGCGCAGCGCAACGACCTGGCTGCCGCAACCAAGGGGACTCGCCCCGCACCGGAACAAGTAGAGCAAGGCAAAATGTTAAAAGCCAAGATTTCCGACCTTGAGCAGCAATTAGAGCCAGTCGACGCCGAATATCAACAGCTGCTGCGTGCTGTACCCAACATGCCACTGGCCGACGTGCCCGTAGGGGCAACCGAAGACGAAAATGTCGTGATCAAACAAGCCGGCGAGCGGCCAGTGTTCGATTTTAACCCGAAGCACGACCACGAACTGGGCGAACTGCATGACCTGATCGATAAAGAGCGCGCCGCCAAAATAGCCGGCTCGCGCTTCGTGTATCTAAAGGGCGATCTGGTGCGTTTGCAGTTTGCTATCATCCAGTTCGTTATGCAAACGCTCACAGACGAGCAGATTATTCGTAAGCTTATTGAAGCAAACGGGCTCAATGTAAGCGCTAAACCGTTTACACCCATTTTACCGCCAGCGATGCTGCGTACCGAACCCTATGCCGCTTCGGCCCGTCTGAACGCCGAAGAAGTTACCTACAAAATCGAACAAGACGACTTATGGCTAAACGCCAGCGCCGAACATACCCTGTGCACCATGTATTGGAACGAAGTGCTACCAGAAGCCAAGCTACCGATCCGCTACATCGGCTATTCCACGTCTTTTAGGCGCGAAGCAGGCACGTATGGCAAAGATGTAGAGGGTATTTTCCGTTTGCACCAGTTCGATAAACTGGAGATGGAAGTGTTCAGCACTGCCGAAACTGGCTTGGACGAACACAAGCTGCTTATTGCCATACAAGAATACCTGGTACAGCAGCTGGGCCTGCCGTATCAGCTGCTACTAAAATGTACTGCCGACATTGGCAAACCCAATGCTCGTGGCGTGGACATAAATTGCTGGTTCCCTGGCCAGGGTAAATACCGCGAGACTCACACTGCCGATTACATGACTGATTACCAGGCCCGCGATCTTAAAATTAGGGTTCGCCACGCAAATAATCGCATTGCACTTGTGCATACCAATGACGCTACGGCCTTTGCTTTGGGCCGTACCCTGAAGGCGCTTATAGAGAATTATCAGACCAAAGATGGTCGCATTATTGTTCCTGAGGTGCTTCGCCCTTACATGGGCGGGCAAGCCGAGATCTAAAACTTCCTAAAAAGAGGGGGAAACATGGTCCAAAAATTAGAAATCAGCGGCGTCCACATGACGGTTGGTGACGATCTGCGCAAGTACGTTACCAAAAAAATTGGACACCTGGATCGGTACGTACCAAAGCATGCCCGGGCAAGCATGCACGCCGAAGTAAAGCTGAAAGAGGGCAAATCCAAAGACAAAAACGTACGCACCTGCGAAGTCATTCTGCATTTGCCTCAAGAAGTATTTAGGATTTCTGAAACCACTATTAATATGTTCGCGGCAGTTGATATTGTCGAAACCAAGCTAAAACATCACCTTAAAAAGTACAAAGAGCTGCACACTGATCCCAAGCTGCACCGCCGTTTGATTGCGCGGCTCAAGCGCCAGCCGGCGTAGTGCTTGGCACTGCGTCAGAGGGAAAAAGACCGATTAAAGCCTCTACTTCTTCATCCGGCGGCGAAACCGGAAATTCACGAAACGTTATAAAGTTTTCGTAGTCCACCAAAAAGTCGGGAGGCTGCAACCTGCTTATTTCATCATATCCGAGACGGCGGGTAAGTGTGTGCTGAAGTGCCTTCCCAGAACTAGCGTTAGGCATTACACTGTAATGAGCCCAAAGCGTGCCGCGGGTCGTGTGCTTTTGTAGTAATGTGATAGCGCAGCTCTGCCTGCGCGATGCGCGCGCCTCGCAGGAGGCCCTAGGAGGGCCCATCAGGGGTCCTACTGCCATTAGGCCGTAGTGTTGTATATTGGCACGCACCCTTGGAAAGATGTGCGTTAATACATCGGGCAGCTCATGTTGGGTAATGTTGGGAATGGCAAATACCCGGTCTTCGGTAGTAAGCCGGCCGATAGCGGCATGTAGCCGGTCCATTGGAGATTCGGACTCCCAGATTTCATGTAATACTTCGTGTGCCATTGTGTTGCTATTATAGAATTTTTTAAGCTAATAGCAAGTTTTATTGCCAAAATATATTCGCGTTCTCTGGTGGAACGCGGTACAATGTATGTCAGTTCTGAAAATGGGAAAAAGGGAGTTTTAGATGATCCTACCTGGTGTGTTTAAGAAGTTGCTTGGCGATCCGCAGGCCCGGACGATCCGTCGGCTCAAAAAACGGGTGCGCGAAGTTAATGCTTTGAGCGATAAGTATAAAAAGATGCCTGACACCAAGCTGAAAGAGCAGACGGCGGTCTTAAAAAAACGGCTTGCCAAGGAATCGCTCGATAAAATATTGCCGGACGCCTTTGCGGTTATGCGAGAGGCTGCAGACCGCGCATTGGGTATGCGTCATTTCGATGTGCAGCTTATTGGCGGCATGGTACTGCACGAAGGCAATGTAGCCGAAATGAAAACTGGCGAAGGCAAAACCCTGGTAGCAACCCTGCCGGTGTATCTGAATGCCCTGACTGGCAAGGGCGCGCATGTCGTAACGGTTAACGAATATTTGGCCCAGCGCGATGCCGGCTGGATGGGGCAGGTATACGATTATTTGGGCCTGCAAGTAGGCGTTATTGTTGCGGACCATTCGTACATATATGATCCTACTTTTACGAACACCGAGCACGAAGACGAGCGTTTTCGTCATCTTAAGCCCGCCACCCGCCAGGAAGCGTATGCCGTGGATATCACTTATGGTACTAATAACGAATTCGGCTTTGACTATTTGCGCGACAACATGGTGCGCGAGGTAGAGCAGCTCCGGCAGCGTGACTTGCACTATGCAATCGTTGACGAAGCCGACTCTATTTTGATTGACGAAGCCCGCACACCGCTTATTATTTCGGCGCCCAGCGTCACTAGTGGTAACGCTTATGCGCAGTTCTCTAAAGTCGCCCGCCAGCTCGAAAAAGAAAAACACTACGAAGTCGACGAAAAGCGTAAGACCGTTATTTTAACCGACGACGGCGTTGACAAAGTAGAAAAGATTTTAGGTGTCGATCACCTATATGCCACCGAAAATATCCGTACCATTTATCACCTGGAGCAAGCGCTTCGTGCCCAGGCACTGTTTAAACGCGACAAAGATTATGTGGTTACCAACGACGGCGAGATCGTAATTGTCGACGAATTTACCGGGCGGCTTCTAAAAGGCCGCCGCTACAACGAAGGCCTGCACCAAGCCATCGAAGCCAAAGAAGGGGTTGAAGTGCAACAAGAGAGCATGACGCTGGCGACCATTTCATTCCAAAACTACTTTCGTTTGTACGAAAAACTGGCCGGTATGACAGGTACGGCCCTAACCGAAGCCGAAGAATTCCATCAGATTTATAAGCTCGATGTCGTGGAAATTCCAGCCAACCGCAAAATCGCCCGCGCGGATCGTCCGGACCGTATTTATAAAAGCGAAAAAGGCAAATTTAAGGCTATCGCTAACGAAGTCAAAATGCTGCATACCAAAGGGCAGCCAGTACTATTAGGCACGGCATCCATCGAAAAGAACGAGCTGCTTGGCGGTTTGCTCGACAAAGCCGGTGTGCCCCACGAAGTATTGAACGCCAAGAACAACGAAAAAGAAGCGGCTATTGTGGCCCGCGCCGGTCATAAGGGTGCGGTAACTTTGGCGACTAACATTGCCGGCCGCGGTACTGATATCGTTCTAGGCAAGGGTGTCAAAGAGCTGGGCGGTTTGTTTGTGCTTGGAACCGAGCGCCACGAATCGCGTCGTATCGACAACCAGCTGCGCGGTCGCGCTGGACGCCAGGGTGACCCGGGTATAACGCAGTTCTTTGTAAGTACTGAAGACGATCTTATGCGCATTTTTGGCGGCGAACGCATCGCCGGCCTTATGGAGCGTTTGCGGGTAGACGAAGAGACGCCTATCGAAAACCGCATGATCAGCCGCAGCCTGGAAAACGCCCAGAAAAAAGTAGAGGGCTTCCACTTCGATCAGCGTAAGCACGTGGTGCAATACGACGACGTTATGAACCGCCACCGCAAGGCTACCTATGTCATGCGCAAGGAGATTTTGCGCTCCGAAGACATCAGCAAGCGCATACGCATTTTTGTGGAGGAAGAGGCGCGGCAGATAGCAAGCTCTCCGTCGCTGCTCGGCGAAGATTTTGAAGACATCGTGCGCCACATCTTTCCGTTTGACGAAGCAACGCTGGACCGCTTGTTCGATACGCCTTCGGACAAATTCGGCGATGTGCTGGTTAAAGAAGCGCTGGAACTGTACGAGGGCCGCGAAAGCGCTTTTACATCCGAAATTATGCGTAAAGTCGAACGCGACATTTACCTGCAGATTTTAGACAATCTTTGGATGCAGCACTTAGAGAGCATGGACCACTTGCGCGAGGGCATCCACTGGATGAGCGTGGGACAGCGTGATCCGCTGGTGGAATACCGCAGGCAGGGTGGCCGCTTATTCGATGACATGCAGGCAAACTTGCGCCATGACATTGTACGGACGCTGTTCCATGCCCAGCCAATCGATGCCAGCCAGTTGGACCAACCGGCCGAAACTGAGCTTACCCGCGCGGCGCGTCAGTCTATTAGTAACGCCGACAAAGTCATCGCTGCCAACGACGAATTCCAGGAAGCTGATTTTCTGGGCAGTAAAGCTAGTGCGCAGCCTACGCCGACAAAGAAACAAACTACTCGTAAAAAGATCCGCAAGGCCGAACGGCAACGCAAGGCAAAGGGTCGTAAGCGCAAGTAGCTTAGGGAGGTATGGAAGGGGATGAAGCACACCGTTAGCGAACTGACTCTTAAAAACGGCGCGAAGGGGCTGCTTATTCACATTCCGGACGCGTCGGTCATGAGCTTCGAAATCAATTTTAGGGCCGGCGAATACCTAGTGACGGGCGATAAATGGGAAACGCCCCACCTTATGGAGCACATGTTGTTAGGTGCCAACGAGCGCTACCCAAAAAGCCGGATTTTTCAGGCGGAAATTGAAAAAAACGGTGCCTACAGCAATGCCAGTACCAGTGTGTATGAGATTACCTACGAGGCCGAGTGCGCTGATTTTGAATGGGAGCGCATATTGGAACTTATGCTTTTGGCTATTGCCAAACCATTATTCTTGGCCGATGAATTCGAAGCCGAGGTAGGGAACGTTCGCGAAGAATTGACCGCCCGCTCCAATAATCATTTCCGTCACCTCAGCCTGGCGCTTCGTCAAAAATACGGCTTTATGGCTAAGACCGACGAAGAACGTTTGGTGCTTATGAACAATGTTTCCGTAGCCGATGTACGTGAACATTATGAGCGTACGCATACGACTCGCAACATGCGTTTTATTATTGCCGGTAACCTGACACCAAAACGTCATGAGCATGTCGCAGCCATGCTGTCGGCAATGGAATTACCGACGGGGCTGGCGCGTATTGATCTGCCCGACGAAAAGCCGAAAGCTCAGAAGAGCCCGGTATACGCACACAATAAAACCGTCAAGAACCTTTATTTTTATATCGACAGTTTTATGTTGCGCCGCATGACCGACCCAGAGACCGATGCGCTTAATCTAGTTAATACTATGCTAACCGAAACCCTGTACTCTAAAATTTTGGGAACCGCGCGCGAACGGGGATTGGTGTATGGTATGAGCAGCGGCTTCGGCCAGGCAAAATTGTGCAGTAACTGGTGGTTTGGCGCACAGGTATCACAAAAAAACGCGCCAGCTTTATTTGATATTGTGATTTCCGAGCTGAACAATGTGTTCCGCGGGGAAATCGCGGCCGACGATATCGATGCTGCCAAAGCCTATGCCTTGGGTCGCTTCCAGCGTAGCGCCCAAACTGTTAGCGGCGTGGCCGGCGGATACAGCGGCCGGTATTTCTTTGATGAAATCATTGACGATTATTATCAGGTGCCGCGCCGTATCAAAGCTGTTACTAAAACTCAAATTGTCGAAACCTCGCAGGCGCTTTTTACCGACCAAATATGGGGCTTAGGAGTATTAAGTAATTGCGAAAAGTCATTTGCTACTGAACTGCATAAACGCATTGAATCCCTTTGGCAGCTGCGTCAGTAGCCAGGGCGGCAATACTATCCTTTGAATCGCCGTTTAAAAGCTACGTGCTGCTTTCTTCGGCGTCAAACTCAAGCTGCTTTTTGGCTTCGGCTTCAAGGCGATTCAGCTCGTAAGATTGCATTTCCAGCCTCCTTTGGAGGATAGTTACTGCGATCGCCGTAAGGCCTGCGGCAGAAGCCGTGCCGATATAAGTCGGCCACTCATGACGGGGCAGTATCTCGTGCGGCTGTAGATGAGGAGGCTCGGAGGTAGGAGGGTTGATGGCTGGAGTTGGTTGTGCAGGCTTGGCAGTGGGCGCGTCATTTTTATGGTCTAATTTTCCTTTGCCTTCAATGTCGGGAGCGGTGTCTGCGTTTAAATCTTCTGCTATTTTGACGGCAAGGGTATCGGCGGCCGTTTGGGCTGCTCTTGTACTATAAGTGTGGTCGGCTAACAAGTAGTGCAGGGGGTGGTTGGCTAACTTGGCATTATCGGCATAGTAAGCGTTTATGACGCGCTGTACCTGATCTTCGTCGCGCAGGATGCGCTTGATCCGGGCTTCGGGTATGTCGGCTTCCTTTAGGGCGTCGCGCAGGTCGTTGCGCGCCCAGTCGGTGACATTGTCAGCCCGTCCGGTTTCTTTGCTAAAAGATTGCGCGATTCGTGTATTTTGCTCCGAATGTTTTTCGGCATGCTGAACAGAAGCTTCGATATATGTTTGTAGTTTTGAGCGGGGAGAGATGGACGCCTCTTCGTGTGTAACATGCCTGAACGCTCCGGACACTTGATGTTCGTCCGTAGATGGGAGAGTACTTGTTTCTGTAATATTTTCCAGTAACGCAGGTGCGGCATGAGACCCAGCGGCCTGCATACCGGTTTTATAGGCCGTATAGCTTTTAAGAAGCAACGTGCCAATTACTACAGCTCCCCCAATATGTGCTGCATTATCAACAAAATCAGCGCTTCTTTGCGCCCACCCCGGCAGGTGTTGGTACATCTTCCAACGGTTTACCGGCTGCCGAGGGCCGCGTGACTTCCAGGCTGCTACGCCGGCAATAGCTAGGCGGGTAGGCGACACAAAATCGCGGATCTTCCAGAGCTTATTGCGATAATCTACGGACTGAAGGTCATGGTCTATGGCCGGTTCGACAGGACATAATCCTCTACTCGTTTGGTATGCGTGCCGTAGCTTCTCATTAATTCTTTGGCGAGTTGCCAATATGTCGACATAAGCAAGGAACGCTTTCCGGATTGGTTCTCTGCGCTCCTGATCATACAGGCCCTGGCAAAGTGTTACTAAACCTGATGCTATATATTTTCGTAGCCCATCCGCTTCCTCCGACTTATCAATAAGCGGAGAAAGCATCGTTAGACGTTCTGCTACCCACATATCGCGTTCGCTGTTGGTTGGTGTGCCGGCACCACTACTAATAACCCTATCGGCTATAGCGCGGCGGAGTCGGCCCTCGGGGAGATGTTCCTGCCAGCTTATCGCTTTACCAAAAGTAGTAGTTAGTTGCTGTGCTGCAAATTCGCATCGGTCTTGTAATTCGGTAAGCTCGCTATAAGAACTAGTTAGCCGAATCTCCCTATCGTTCGGCACATCTACACTTTTAACAGCCCTCAGTTGATCTGCGGACGTCAAGACGGCAGTGGATGGGCCATGCTCGATGGAATGCATAAATAAGAATTTTACCATAAAAGTTGGTTTTTGCAAAGTTATCAGACGTATGGGTAAACCGTTTAGCAGGGTATAATACACAGCAATGGAAGATCTACATCAGCCTACGCTTGATCTGCAGGCCGAGGTCGAGGCGGCAGCCGAACGCCTGGATATCGACGGCCTGGTTGTCCAGAAATTAAAACTGGACGAAGAAATCGCCAAGCCGGATTTTTGGCAAGATCGGACGCAGGCGCAGGAAGTGGTAAAACAGCAGGCCAAACTGGAACGCCGCATTACGCCTTGGGTAAACTTACAGAACGATATAGAAGAACTCGTTGAAATGTTCAGCCTCAAAGACGAAACTCTGCGGCCGGAGCTAGAGAGTGACCTTACCGAACTGACGCAGCGTTTCGGCGCGCTCAGGGAAGAACTGAAATTTGCCGGACAATATGACGACCACGATGTTATTTTGAGTATTTATGCCGGTGCCGGCGGCACTGATGCCCAGGATTGGGCACAAATGCTTTTGCGCATGTATGTGCGTTGGGCAGAACAACATGAATATACAGTAAGTACTATCGATGACTCGCCTGGTGAAGAAGCAGGTCTAAAAAGCGTGACCATCGAAATTACCGGCGACTTTGTGTATGGACAGCTAAAAGGTGAGCATGGCGTACATCGGCTGGTGCGCCTAAGCCCATTTAATGCCGACAATCTGCGGCAGACCAGTTTTGCCAAGGTAGATGTGTTGCCTAAAGTTGACCGTCCTGAAGACTTGCAGCTCGATGAGAAAGACTTGCGTATCGACGTTTACCGTTCCGGCGGACATGGCGGGCAGTCGGTCAATACCACTGATTCAGCGGTGCGTGTTACGCACATTCCGACCGGTATTGCCGTTGCAATCCAAAACGAACGCAGCCAGTTACAAAACAAAGAAACAGCGCTTACCATTTTGCGCTCCCGTCTTATACAACTGCAAATGGAACAACACCAGAATAAGATTGAGGGGCTAAAAGGCCCGAACAAATCGGCAGAGTGGGGAAGTCAAATTCGTTCTTATGTACTGCATCCATATAAACAAGTCAAAGACCTGCGCACCCGCTGCGAAACCTCGGATGCCGAAGGCGTGTTAAATGGCGATCTTGACCCGCTCATAGATGCCTATCTTGATTATTCCATTGGTAGTAAGGATTAGTCCAATTCTTTGGTTTTTTTGAGCCAAGGTAGCTTAGATTATTTGGGCTCTTTTCGCGCCCGAGACATATTTTGTTATAATACTGGTAATGATTTTGTTGGATAGGGTAACCAAGACATATGGTAAAGTGGCTACCCCCGCTTTAGATCGGGTTAGTCTGCATGTCGAGCCGAAAGAATTCGTTATTGTGGTGGGGCAGAGCGGCGCTGGCAAGTCGACGTTGTTAAAGCTGCTCACGCGCGAGGAGCGGCCGTCCAGTGGCAAAATTATCGTCGGCGGCATAGATTATGACAAGCTAAAAGACAAAGATATCCCACTTTTGCGCCGTAAAATAGGTGTTGTGTTTCAGGATTTCAAATTGCTTCCAAACCGCACGGTGGTCGAAAACATCGCGTTCGCACTCGAAATAGTAGGGGCAACCAACCACGAAATCCGCGCTACGGTACCTAAAGTGTTGGATATCGTAAATTTAAAAGGCAAAGAAAAGCGCATGCCAATGGAGCTGTCCGGTGGCGAACGCCAGCGAGTAGCTATTGCCAGGGCAATTGTGCGCCAGCCCAAGATTTTAATTGCCGACGAGCCTACTGGTAATCTTGACCCCAAGCACGCCTGGGACGTTATTAAGGTGCTCGAAAAAATCAACCACTACGGCACTACCGTACTGCTGACAACTCACAACCAGGAAATCGTTAATAAGTTGAAGCGCCGCGTGGTAACCATTCAACACGGCCAGGTTGCCAGCGACCGCGACCGGGCAGAATACAAGATATGATCAGACCATACCTCAACCCTTTGTTACTATCTTTTCGTCCTGAAATCAAAAGCTTTTGCGTAGAAAGTGAGTATCACAATAATGTCTAGACGATTCATTACATTTACCCGTGTCATCCGTACGGGCATGATCAACTTTATTCGTAACGCATGGCTGGCGATTGCCGCCATGGCGGTTATGGTTGTAACGCTTACTATTGTCTTATTTTCGATTGTTACCAACGCTACATTTACCAATACTATCGAGCAAATAACCAGCAAAATCGACATTTCTGTTTATCTAAAGGATTCGGTAACCGACGAACAACGTTCGAAATTGTTGGCCGACCTAAAGAAACTGCCGAACGTCGAGAACTTAAACTACCTGTCGAAAGATGACGCCCTTGACCGCTACCGCCAGCAGAATGCCAATAATCCCGAGCTATTGAGTGCTATCTCGGCCACCGACAACCCGTTGCCAGCCACTATACAGTTAAAGCCGCGAAACCTTGACCGCA
>DATFHU010000015.1:0-8452 GCA_035248005.1 Saccharimonadales bacterium (SeqCode) | reverse complement strand
CCCAGTTCCCGTGCCGTCTGTCTGACATGTCCGTTGTTCTTGCGCAACGTTACGACAATCTGTTTTGGATCTACCCGCATGCCCACCCTCCCGTACTTAGCGTACGGGAGGGTGGGCAATATGTTGTGTTACAGTACGCCCATACTGACATAACAGGGGTAGTTTGTTATACTACCGAAATGCAAAAGATTTTGCTTTATTACCTGTTTACGCCGCTGAGCGACCCTGAAGCTATCCGACTATGGCAAAAGGCGCTGGGCGAGCGGTTGCATTTGAGGGGCCGGATTTTGATCTCCCAGCATGGCCTGAACGGAACGGTTGGCGGCGATATGGAAGATTTGAAGGCGTATGTAAAGGAGACAAAATCCTATGCACCGTTTAAAAAGATGACTTTTAAATGGTCGGAGGGCGGCCGCGATGATTTTCCGAAACTTAGCATTAAAGTACGCGACGAGATTGTTACTTTTGGCGCGCCCGGCGAGCTAAAAGTAGACGAAAATGGTGTAGTAGGCGGTGGCAAGCATCTTAAACCGCACGAGGTCCATAGAATGCTGGAAGAGCGAGGTGATGAGGTGGTGTTTTTCGACGGCCGTAATGCGTATGAAGCTGCTGTGGGAAGGTTTAAACAAGCAGTCGTGCTTAACGCTCGAACAACACGTGATTTCTTGGACGAGCTATCAGGGGACAAATATAACAATATCAAAGACAGGCCGGTAGTCACCTACTGTACTGGCGGTATCCGCTGCGAAGTTTTGAGCGTGCTTATGAAGAACCGGGGCTTTAAAGAGGTGTATCAGATTGACGGAGGTATTGTGAAATATGGCGAAGCGTATGGCGACGAAGGTTTATGGGAGGGCTCGTTGTATGTATTCGATAACCGTAAAGGAATAAAATTTACCGAAAAAGCCAAAGATATCGGCGTCTGCGCGCATTGCAAGAGCAAAACGAGCAATTACGAAAACTGTGCCATAAAAAGCTGCAATAACCTGGTGCTTATCTGCGAAAACTGTCGAACTAACAGAGAGGTCTGCTCCGATGCCTGCCAAAAAAAATACGCACGGCCTGCCATTGCCGATTGACCGGTACGAACTGACCACAGAAGATCGGCTGCGCTTTGCCGAAGAAGCCGCACTCGGTATGGTTGTGCCGCAAGCATCAGTACTGACGCAGCGTGCCAAAGAGGTGCATCCGGATGCGATCAGCTCCGAGCAGGTACAGGCAGTTATTCGGCGCTTACTGAGTACGGGTTTGGCACAGCGGCAAGGCAGGGAGAAAAACAAAAAACGCCGGACGCTGGTAGGGCTTGCGGCGCCGCAGATCGGCGAATCGTTACGGATTATAGTGATTGATATTAAGATCGGACCAGATAGAAAACGTCCGGGCAAGCTGGACTGCTTTATTAATCCGGAAATTATATGGTCGAGCCGCGAAACAGTGGAAGGTCCAGAAGGCTGTTTTTCGGCTGGGCTGGTTTGGGGATTAGTGCGTCGCCCTGTAGCTGTTAAAATCCGCGCTTACACGCCGGAGGGCAAACAAATAGAACGCATTTTCGAAGGTTTTACCGCCCGTATTGCACAGCATGAATATGATCATCTGGATGGTATTCGTTTTGCTGACCGAATTAAAAGCGACCGCAAACGCCATTGGGTGCACACCGAAGAACTGCCAGAGTATCCTAAGCATTCTAAACACTGGCCGCGCCTATGCACTCGTCAGCAATGGGAGTTGTTCAAGCGTCCGGCAAAAAACCGGTCTGGTGCGGATTAATACCATCCGGATATATGAAATAAGAGCCGTCTACGGCGGCATTGGCCATACCATGACAACCTTGCCGTGGACATTTTCTATAGTATGCACTCACGGTGGAGTAGGGATGGCGGTCTGCCAATGGCTTCAAGGCAAGTTCTTTCTCTTCAAACTCGGCTCTGCCACGCTCAGGAAAAGGATTGCCGTATACATCCAGTAAGTTAGCCAGTGCACATTCTCCAACGGCGCAGTGCGACAAAACTATAGGCTCCGCGGGCTCGCGGCGCCTTACTGTTTTATCTTTCATGCCTCCCCCTTTATTACATATCATCATAGGGATGTTTATAAGCCACTGCAATAACGGATAGTCTGCCTAATCCCTCACTCTTGGTACAATTAAGATGATGAGTGACAAGTTGGCTGAGAAATTAAAGTCATTGCCAAACACGCCGGGTGTTTATTTTCATAAAGACGCGGCGGGTCAGATTATTTATGTCGGCAAAGCGGCGCGTCTGAATAACCGGGTGCGCCAGTACTTTCAAAAAAGCCGCGACCGCGATCCCAAAACCGACGCCTTAGTGAATGAGATTGCCGATACTGATTGGATGGAAGTAGAAAGCGAAATCGAAGCGTTATTTTTAGAGTCGGAAATGGTCCGCCGCTATATGCCGCGCTATAATATTTTGCTCCGCGATGATAAAAGCCTTAGCTACATCTGTATCGACTACGATAGCGATTATCCGACTGTTACTACTACTCGCCGGCCGCTGGACGACGGGGCTCGTTACTTCGGTCCATACCTTAGCGTAACTAGTGTCCGGCAAGCGCTCAAGGCGCTCAGACGTATTTTTCCGTTTGCTACCAGGCGTACAGCCGGTCAAAAGCGTGCCACACTGCATTACCATTTGGGCCTGGACCCGGGCCTGGAAGAAGGCAAGACTTCGCTCGAAGCATACCGTGCCAACCTACGCAGACTTATGGCTGTTATCGAAGGCAAGCGTAAACATATCGAGCGTGAAATCGAAAAGGACATGAAAGCAAAAGCCAAAACCGGCGATTTTGAAACCGCTGCCAAACTGCGTAACCAGCTATTCGCGCTGCAAAATCTGAGCAAGCAAGTCATTTTTAGCGACAAAGAATTCTTGGATATCAGTAAAGACCATGCACTGAGCGAATTGGTTGATCTGTTGATGCTTGCCAAGTATCCGAGACGTATCGAAGGCTATGATGTCAGCCATATGCAAGGTACTGACGTGGTGGCCAGCATGGTGGTATTTGCCAATGGCGTTAGCGATAAAAGCGAATATCGTAAATTCAAGACCAAAAAGAACCAAAATAATGATTTTTATAATATGCATGAAACTCTCGCCCGCCGTTTGAGCGAAAAAAATAGGAAGGCTTGGGGATTGCCAGACATAGTACTGATTGACGGCGGCAAGGGGCAGCTAGATGCTGCTATCCGTGCGCGCGACGAAGCCGGGTTTGGGAGCATCCCGTTTATCGGCCTTGCGAAACGCGAAGAACAAATCGTTATACAAAAAGAAAAATCGAACGTTGTATTGAATCCTGAAGTACTGCAGCGGCTTGGCGGGTTTATGGCGAAGAGTGAAGACTTTGTGCTTGTTAATGTGCCGCATACTACCAATTTGGTAAAGCTGCTGCAACGTATACGCGACGAGTCGCACCGTTTTGCTGTAAGCTATCACAGCGTGCTAAAAACCAAACGGCAGACCGGCAGTACGCTCGATGATATTCCAGGGGTTGGCCCGGCCACTCGCAAGAAGCTGCTTAGGCAGTTCG
Source organism: Saccharimonadales bacterium (SeqCode) (assembly GCA_035248005.1). Taxonomy (GTDB): domain Bacteria; phylum Patescibacteriota; class Saccharimonadia; order Saccharimonadales; family UBA4665; genus PMNU01. The sequence goes on along the minus strand of DATFHU010000015.1, from coordinate 4,906 downwards.
GCTCGTTGCGCGGTGTAAAAGAGGCGAGCGCCAATGATTTAACTGCTGCGGTCGGCCAGGTTAAAGCCCAGCGTATTCGTTCCCAGCTGGCCATCGATTAAGCTTGTGCATACCTAGCACAGACACAATTCTTAAATTAATCTATCTGCCGGAAAAAGAGTGATTATGCGGTAGCATTTTGTTCGCTTATTTGACTACCGGAGGCCGCGGGCGGGTGGCATGCACGCAGACTTTGCTATACTTGCTAAGTAATGAGTGAGACATTAGGCAGTGAGTTTTTTGCCGGTAACCGCGAACGGCTCCGGCAATTGTTTACCGGCACGGCGCCGATTGTTATAGCTGGGCACGGGCTGGTACAAAAAGCAGCGGACGAGGCATATCCATTTCGGCAGGATGGTAGCTTTTGGTACCTAACCGGACTGGACGTGCCAAATCTTGTAGTGGTCATGGATAAGGGAAGGGAGTATCTGATCGTGCCGCCGCGCGAGGCGGTTGTCGAGGCCTTTGACGGCGCGATCGATATTGAAGGGCTGATGCGCTGCTCCGGCATAAAGGACGTGCTGACCGAAAAAGAGGGATGGAAACTTTTGGATGCCCGGCTTAAAAAGGTGCAGCACGTTGCGACGCTAGCTGCCAATCCACCATATATCGAGCATGTGGGCATGTTCTCCAATCCGGCACGCGCCCGGCTCATCAAACGAATCAAGCAAATACAGCCAGGTATAGAACTTTTGGATTTGCGGCAACACCTGGCGCGCTTGCGTATGGTAAAGCAGCCGGTAGAGCTGGAACTGCTGCGGCGCGCTATTGAGATTACGAACGACACGCTTAAGGAAGTGACGCGGTCGAACCGGTTGCCAAAATACGCTTACGAGTATGAAATCGAGGCCGAGATTACACGTGGTTTTCGCCGCCGCGGCGCCCAAGGCCATGGCTTTTCTCCCATCGTAGCTGGCGGGCTTCGGGGCTGCACACTGCATAACATTGCGAACGATGCGGCCCTTGCCAGTAACGAGCTGTTAGTGCTTGACGTAGGTGCTACGCACGGCCACTATACGGCGGATATTACCCGCACTATCAGCCTGAATGGCAAGCCGTCGCGCCGCCAACAGCAAATACACGAAGCAGTGTGCGAGGCCCAGGATTACGCCTACTCTTTACTAAAGCCGGGTGTGCTAATGCGCGACTACGAAAAGCAAATCGAAGCGTTTATTGGCGAAAAATTGCGCGAACTAGGATTAATTAAATCAATTAGCCGTGAAACCGTACGCGACAGCGGTTTTTTCCCACATGCCACATCGCATTTTTTGGGTATTGACGCTCATGACGCAGGCGACTACGACCGGCCGCTCGAACCGAGCGTGGTTATTACCGTGGAGCCGGGCATTTATATCCGCGACGAAGGGATTGGCGTGCGTATAGAGGACGATATTCTAATTACCGAGGACGGCATAGAGGTTCTCAGTCAACAACTCCCGCGCGGTCTGTAGAATATGGTATGGCGTAGAGAACGGGAACGTAAAGGTGACGCTACCGTAGCTTTTATTGCGGGCTTGGCTCACGAAACCGGAGATGTATCAACAGCGTTAAGTATGGCTTTGTCGGGCCTTGCATCAGAACAACGGGTCGAGGTACTACGTACAGTAGTAGATAGGCTGCCCCCTCTTGTGCGGGCGATCATTTGGGGTGATGCTGCCATGAGTTCTGGCGGCTGGGAAGAGGTAAAAGCAATTTTGACGGCCGAAGAACGCCGGCCTCGCACTGTAGAGGCGCTTGTTGAACGCGGACGCCAAAAGTGTGAGCTGGATTTGAATCTAGTGCCTCTAGGGGCGGAGTTACGAATGCATGTGTATCGTCGTGGCGCTAGTACCCCTCCGCCCGATAGGCTGCCGATTGCCGTAGAGCAGGTAAAGTCACGCGAGCTAGAACTCAGGGCTCTTGGTAGGGCTAGTTTTGAAACCGATGAAGATATTCACCTACCTTATGGAACAGGGGAGGTGATCGTGGCCGCTGGACGCTCTGTGGTTCTGGGAAGTTTGGACGTTCAGGAACATTACGTGAGTACGGTACGTTACGGCAAGCCGCTCGTCGCCGTATTCGGGGAGACAATCATCCCTTTTATGGACGTAAGACGTACGTCTAACCTGGAGCACTGCTTCCTTGGATCTGTATTGCTTGATAACCAGCCGGTATTTACTGGCGTTGCCTAAGCTTAGATAAGTTATGTCAGTTTAGGTGTGCTACGTTTGACATGACTTAGGATAAAGGGAGATGTCATGCTTCTGGATTACCTACGAAAGAACCGTGGTGAGCTCGGCGAGTAATTTGCTGAAAGGTTGTGCTACAATAAGCGTAAGTAATGAAACACGGCGTTTTGTATCGGTTTTTGGTGCGTTGGTTCGTGTGCAGTCTAGGACTCTGGATCGCCGCCGGATTGTTAGGCTCCAGCATCAGCTTTGGGGGTAGCTTGGGCGTACTGCTGATTGCTGGCGCAATATTGGCAGTTATTAACGCGATTATCCGTCCGGTGGTAGTATTACTTAGCTTACCGGCTATTTTATTTACGCTCGGTTTGTTCATGATTATTATTAATGGTTTCATGGTACTGCTAGTGGGCTGGCTATACGATCCTTTACATGTCAATAACTTTTGGGCTGCCATACTTGCCGGTATGATCATCGGACTGGTAAACTATCTAGTGACAACAATTTTGGAGAGCAGTAAACAATGAGCATTTATAACTACATAACTATTATTTCCATGCTGATCATGACGCTGCTTGTTCTTATCCAGACCAGGGGTGCATCCTTGGGTGCCGGGCTTGGCGGCGGCGGTGAGGTTAATACCGAGCGGCGCGGCGTAGATAAAACAATCTATCAACTGACCATTATTATGGCCTTTATATTTTCCGGGTCACTGTTGCTTGGGATTGTGTTGCCTAATTAGGACTGCCAATGGACAAGAAACGCGCGTTTAAGCTCCGTTTCCGCCGCAAGCTACGTTTGCAAAAGCGGCAAGTAGAGGAATTAAGCGCACAAGCCGAGCAGCGTCTGGAAAATGATTTTTTCAAGCGTCTCGAGCGGCTGGGCAACGTCCGGCGGTTTGTTGCTACTTGGGTACTCCTATTGGTACTGCTTATCGGGTCGGTGGTCGCACAAACTCGTTCGTTAAACGGTTATTATCAGGTTATGGGGCCAGTGCTGGGCGGCACATATACCGAGGGTGTGCTCGGAGCGTTTACCAATGCCAACCCGGTATACGCCACCGATATAGTGGATACCAGCGTGTCGCGCTTGTTATTTTCCGGTTTATTAACCTACAACGAGCAAAACGAACTGACCGGCGACTTGGCAGAATGGTGGAGTGTGGACCAAAACGGAACTCTCTATACTGTGCGCTTAAAGCCTGACCTGCGATGGCACGATGGCCGGCCCTTGACTGCAAATGATGTTGCATTTACGTATCAGGTTATTCAGAACCCGGACGCTAGGTCGCCTCTTTACAACAGCTGGCAAGGTATTGCAGTGCAGGCGGTTGATGAACGGACAATAACCTTTACGCTGCCAAACGTGCTGGCCTCATTCCCGTATTCGCTGACTAACGGTATTGTGCCAAAGCATATTTTGGGGGGTGCACCCATGGCTGACATGCGATCGGTGTCGTTCAATAGCACGCGGCCTATCGGCTCGGGACCCTTCCAGTGGCAGGCGATCGAACTGAGCGGTGGTTCTGCAGATAAGCGTGAAGAGCATATTTTGCTCAAGGCCAATGCCAACTACCATATGGGAAAGCCGAAGCTGGCAAACTTTGTGGTGCGCACCTTTCGCAGTACCGAGTCGCTTACCGACAGTTTTAAAAGGCAAGAGCTAAACGCGGCGGTGGGTCTGACGTCTGTGCCCGATGAGTTAAAAGAAAATAAGGGTATGCAGGTGCATAACTTACCGCTTACTGCTGCGGTTATGACGTTTTTTAAAACCACAGAAGGCGTGTTAAGCGACGTAAAAGTCCGCCAGGCGCTAGTGCAAGCCGTAGATACCGCGGCTATCATAAAAAATCTCGACTATGCGACCCGGCCGGTCCGTTCGCCGTTGTTGATCGGGCAAACTGGATACAACCCTACGCATATGCAATTGCTATACAATCCAGCTGCCGCCGCTGCTTTATTAGACGGAGCTGGTTGGGTTATGGGTAAAGACGGCTACCGGTCTCGCGGTGGTGTGCCGTTGACTTTTCGTTTGTCGGTGCATAATAGTACCGAATACGTTGACATTGCCAAGCAGCTAGCCAATATGTGGCGTGCTATCGGGGCAAAGGCTGAACTGGAGGTGGCAGTAGACGAAGCAACGTTCCAAGCGACTTTATCTAACCATAGTTACCAAGCGTTGTTGTATGGTATTTCCATAGGAGTTGACCCGGACGTGTATGTGTATTGGCATAGTTCGCAGGCTGATGTACGTGCGCCAGTGCGCTTGAATTTTTCCGAGTACAAATCGCCGGTAGCCGATGCCGCACTCGAAGGCGGCCGTACCCGGCTGGATCCGGCGCTGCGCGTAGCAAAGTACCAGCCGTTTTTGCAGGCATGGCAGGGCGATGCCCCGGCGCTCGGTTTGTACCAGCCCCGTTTTTTGTATTTGTCCCGGGGGATAGTACATGGTTTGAACGAGCGGCCAATTAATACCGATGCCGGCCGGTTTACTAACGTGCACAATTGGCAAATTCGCGAAGCCTGGCAGACGCCAAAGCGCTAGCGGGGGTATATAACAGAGGGCTCAGTCAACCAATCCGGAACACGCCCAGGCAGCTAGTCGCAAAACCCGAGTCGCAGTGTCTCCCGTAGAAAGATTTGTGGTGCATCAAAGAGCGTTGGCCAGTTGTGCCGGGCCTCCCACTCATTGAGTACGAACTG
>DATFHU010000014.1:0-238724 GCA_035248005.1 Saccharimonadales bacterium (SeqCode) | reverse complement strand
CGCATCCAGGAAATCAAGGATTTTCTGTCAAAATCCGAGGTGCATGAACTGCAGTCCGATGAGCCATCATATTCCGGTGACCGCAAAGAAGCTATCGACAAAATCAGCCATGCTACCAATATATTGCAACGTGTTGGCCTGGGGGCGGTACTGCTGTTTGCTGTTATATCAGTGCTTATTATTTTTAACACCATTCAAATGGCTATATTTAACCGCCGCGATGAGCTAACCATTATGCGGCTTTTGGGTGCCAGCACCTGGTTTATCCGCGGTCCGTTTGTCGTAGAAGCAGTTATTTACGGCATTATTTCGGCGCTTATCTCGGTACTGCTTATCCATTCACTGTTTGTTGCATCCAGCTCGGCGCTGCAGGCAAGCAGTTTGGGTTTGCTGGATATCAATTATGCGGCCGAGTACTTTAACCAAAAATTTTGGTGGCTCTTGGCCGTCCAGCTAGTGCTTGGTATACTTATCGGAGCAATTTCATCTGTTGTCGCAACCAGGCGATATCTTAAATTTAAGACTATTAAGTAATTTGTTAAGGAAGCAATTTGGTGAGAAGGGGCCGGCCAGCAGGCGGGCGGTAACTTGCACTCTAAGTCGGGGATATGCTAATGTTAAAGGTACTAACCTATAACAAAAATATGAAACAAAAACAACAAAAGGGTAAGGCATGGCAACGGCTGCGTATTGTACCAGTGTTAACCGTTATAAGTTTGTTGGTAATAGGTTCTACGATTATCCCGCAGGTGGCCGCCGACCGTTTCGACGAAGAAATCCGTAAGTTGCAGCAGCAGAATGCCGCTAACCAGGGCGCCCTGTCAGATCTCCAAGGTCAGGCAGCTAGTTACCAAGAGGTGGTTAATTTATTACGTGCGCAGATTGTGCAGCTTGAAGCAGACATACGGGCAAACGTACAAAAGCAGGCCGAGCTGCAGGCTAAAATCGAAGAAGGCCAGCGCGAGCTTGACCGCCAGCGTCAGGTTTTAGGGGCTGACATTAAAGCCATGTATGTTGATGGCGATATTTCTACCATAGAAATGCTGGCTAGCAGCCGTAACTTGAGTGATTTTGTCGATAAAGAGTCATATCGTAACGCGGTTCAAAACAAGATTCAGGAAACCCTAAAGCGTATTACTAAGTTGCAAAACGAGCTAAAACAACAAAAAATCGTTGTTGACCGTATGATTTTAGACCAACAGGGCCAGCAACAAACGCTTGATGCCCGTAAACGCGAACAGGCACAATTATTGGCATATAACCAGCAGCAACAAGCTTCATATAATAGCCAGATTAAAGATAATAATAAAAAGATTTCCGACCTTAAGCGGCAGCAGGTACTAGAGAACTTGCGTTTATTCGGCGGCGGCACTCAGCCGGGTATTCCTGGCGGTGGCGGCTACCCTTGGGGCAACGCGTACTGCGTGCACACCGGCCGCGTTTCCGGCGACTGTTGGAACTACGATTGGTACTTTCATGGCAGTGCCTGGGATCCGTGGGGTTATGGTTTCCGTAACTGTACAAGTTGGGTTGCGTACAAACTGGCCGCAGATGGCAAGGCAGGTTTTTCGCAGCTCGGTAATGCCAACCAGTGGCCCGGCCGTGCCCAAGCCCGTGGCATTCCGGTTAGTACTGGCGGCGGTGCGCGGTCAGGCGATGCAGTTGTGAACCCGCGCGGTTTTTACGGACACGTTATGTACGTCGAAGCAGTGCTTAGTGACGGCCGGGTAGTGGTTAGCGACTATAATCGGGCCGGTGACGGGCTGTATCGCGGTCCTGACGGGGGTAACGCCAGTGTGCTTAGTCAGTCAGGCCTTGTGTTTATACACTTCTAACCAGAGCTTAAAATGTGATTTTTTGGACTTAGCGTAAGCTTGTTCGTTATAATTGTGAGAATAAGAAAGCGAGAGGGAAGTAAACAAGGTGCACTATCCGACTAATTATGATCGTCGTGCCAAGAGAAAGCGTATAGCTTTGTGGGCTGCAAAGATTGTCGGTATTGCGGCAGCAGTTGTTGTTATTTTTGTCGGCGGCGTAGGGGTAGGTAATGGCCAAATCAGCTTGCAACGGTCTAACGCATCCAATAAAAGTTTGCCAGCCGATTTAGATTACACAAGTGTCGAGCAACTGTATGATACGCTAAAAGCCAATTACGATGGCAAGCTCGATACCGCCAAGCTGCTTAATGGCCTGAAACTAGGATTGGCCGAGGCCACGGGCGATCCTTATACTACGTATTTAACCGCTGAGCAGGCGCTGGAGTTCAAGCGTCAGTTAGTTGGCACGTTTAGCGGCATCGGCGCTGAACTCGGCCAGGACGCCGCCGGGAATCTCCTGATTGTCGCGCCTATCGATGGCGCGCCTGCAAGCCGTGCGGGTTTGCGGCCCCAAGACATATTGGCCACCATTGACGGCAAGCCAACCACTGGCATGTCAATCGAGGAGGCGGTATCGAAAATCCGCGGGCCAAAGGACACACAGGTAAAACTGGGCATTATCCGCGACAAGAAAGAACAACTGAAATTTACCATTACTCGCGAGGATATAAAGCTGACGAGTGTTAAGTCCAGTGTTTTGGACGGCAACATTGGCTACATACAGATTACGCAATTCAATGAAGATACGGCGCAGCTGGTTACTGCTGCTGCCCAAGACTTTAAGGCCAAGGCGGTAAAGGGCGTTATTCTGGACCTGCGCGGCAATCCGGGGGGGTTGCTTGACCAGGCGGTGCGCGTTTCCAGTCTGTGGCTGTCCGAAGGTAAGGTGGTATTGCAGGAACGCCGTGGCAGCATATCGGTAGCAACAGAACTTGCCAATGGCCGTAGTACGCTGCAAGGTACGCCAACGGCAATACTTATTAACGAGGGAAGCGCTAGTGCTTCTGAAATTGTAGCCGGCGCTTTGAAAGACCACAACGCCGCAACGTTATTTGGTGCCAAGAGCTTTGGCAAGGGAAGTGTACAGCAGATTCAAAACCTTGCACACGACAGCCAGGTCAAGGTAACTATCGCCCGATGGTACCGGCCGAACGGGCAAAATATAGACAAAAAGGGTATTTCGCCGGACCAAGAAATTAAAATGACTGACGATGATTACAAGAATAAACGTGACCCACAAAAAGATGCCGCACTACGCTTCTTGCGAAAAAAGTAAGCTGCAACAACTGCATTAGCGCTTATGTTTTTCCTTGCGAAAATGCTTACACTGGGTTAGTATCTAGAGAATGTAAAGTGTGAGGTCAAGCGTGCCGAGGGCGACAAAATATATTTTTGTAACGGGTGGAGTACTTTCGGGATTAGGAAAGGGCATCACCGCCGCCTCAATCGCTAATCTCCTAAAAGCCCGTGGACTGCATGTCAATCTGCAGAAATGCGATCCGTACCTGAATGTCGATGCAGGGACCTTAAACCCGCGCGAGCACGGCGAGTGCTTTGTAACCAAAGACGGAGCCGAAACTGACCTTGACCTTGGGCATTACGAACGGTTTATAGACGAAGAGCTTACCCAAGCTAGCTCTCTTATGGCCGGCCGGGTACTACTAAGGGTAATAGAGGATGAGCGTGCCGGCAAATACGCGGGCGAAGATGTGCAGATTATCCCGCATTTAACCGCTATGATCCAGGAGTATATTATCGAAGCGGGCAAGGGATTTGACGTGCATATCGTTGAGATCGGGGGTACGGTCGGTGACATCGAAAGCCTGGCTTTCATAGAGGCGATCCGCGAAATCGGTACGCATGTCGGCTTTGATAACTGCGCCTACGTACATGTGGTATACATGCCCTATCTGGCGGCGAGCAAAGAAACCAAAACAAAACCGGCTCAAAATTCGGTTCGCGATTTGCGAGGCCTTGGTATTGCACCGAGCATTTTAGTGGCTCGTAGCGAACAACCAACGGCCAGTGCGGCAATTGTCAGCAAGCTTAGCCTGTTTTGCGGCGTCAGCGAAGAGGCGATAGCGTTGCTGCCTAACGCACCGACTATCTACGAAGTGCCGTTGACCCTGGAAGAAACGGGCATAGCCGACGTTATTTGCAAGCGGCTTGGCCTTAAGGCAAGAGCACCTGCGCTTCGAGAGTGGCGGGAAATGGTGGCGTGCGCTACCACTACACATAAGCGCAGGGTGCGTGTAGGCGTGGTTGCCAAGTATATGGATAACTACGACGCTTATATGTCAGTGTTCGAGGCACTGCGCGCAGCCGCGTGGGGCAACTCTGTAGGTATTGATATTGATTGGATCGATGCCGAGGCGCTGGAACAAAAAGAGAATATATCACAAGACATGGAAGCGGTAGACGGCATTGTCGTGCCGGGCGGATTTGGCAGGCGTGGGCTGGAGGGTAAGATAAAAGCAGGGCAATACTGTCTGAAGTATAAAAAGCCCTACCTTGGCTTGTGCTTGGGGCTGCAAATGGCGGTAATCGCCGCAGCCCGTAACGCGGGTATGTCTGATGCCAGCAGTTTTGAGCTCAATCCTGCCTCTAAGAACGCCGTGATCAACACCATGTCGGACCAAAAAGGCCTGGAAAATACCGGCGGCACTATGCGCCTTGGCAATTATCCATGCCAAATTGTCAAGGGCAGCTTGGCAGAGAAGACGTATGGTGCGACCGAAATTGTCGAGCGTCATCGGCACCGGGGCGAGTGTAATAACGAATATAGGGATCAGTACGCGTCGTGGGGAATCCGCGCGGTTGGTACCAGCCCGGACGGCCGTTTGGTGGAAATGATCGAAGGCGTTGACCATCCTTTCTTTTTGGCTAGCCAGTTCCATCCGGAGTTTAAATCCCGGCCTAATCGAGCCCACCCGATGTTTAAAAGTTTCGTAGCCAGTTTGTTGCAAAAATGAACATAAAGAGGTAACGTAAAGCTATGGAATCTGCAGCGTCCGCGCCTGGCCAACATCCGAAGCGAATCCTGTTTGTCGAAGATGATGATGCCCTGGCTGGGGTATATCTGGTACGGTTACAAGCGGAAGGTTTCGAGGTAAAACGTGTCGCCAACGGCGAAGACGCGTTGGCTGCGGCTATTGAATACAAGCCCGACCTTGTGTTGCTTGATGTTATGATGCCTAAAGTCAGCGGCTTTGATGTGCTAGATATTTTGCGCAACACACCCGAGACAGCCAACTTAAAGATCGTTATGCTCACTGCCCTTAGCCAGGATAGTGACCGCGAGCGTGCCGAATCGCTCGGTGTCGACGATTATTTAGTAAAATCGCAAGTCGTCATAACCGACGTTATCGACCGCATCAAACAGCACCTTGGCCTAGCTCCTGCATAAGCCCAAGCGTGCGGAGTAGATGGTGTTTGACGTATTATCACTTTTATGATAACGTTTACATATAGCCTAATAACCTAGGATTAAGAATGTCTGAAGAATCTCCCTTATCAGCACAGCCTGCAATAGAAGCGTTTAGACCATCTGCCGCTGATATTGCTCCACAGCAAGCGGAACTAAATCAACGCGGTACTGAACTGGTGCGTCTTTTATCGGGCGCTTTGCCCGAACTGGTAGAAAAGGGAATTATGATAGAAACAACTTCCCCTCAGGATAGGGCAAAAGGCCAACTAAGATTTAAATCCACCACCTCCGATAATATTGCTGGCGGGTGGCGCAAAGTTGCAGATAGCAAGGCGCTACGGATGGAAGTGTTGTGCCCTGGAGAAGGAGTAGTTAAGCAGTCCGGCTTCGTCAATGTGGAAGGTGCGGACCTAAAATCGATTGGTGCAACTACTATCCCAAACCGACCGAGAACGGTAAGGGTTAACATTGATCACGATGGAGTTAGTCATGTGAGTGGTGTAGAGGGTGGAGTTAAATTTAGCGTGGATAAACCCAATCCAAATTCGTTTTTTGAAGATCTTGTAGCCGCTAATAGGGTTCTGAACGAGGCTGGAATCGGTGTAGAACAAATAATCTCAGATGCAGCCCCTCCGCCAGTGCTACCTGTTCAATAAGGTAACGAGTCTAGACTTTTTATTCAACAGTAACTTCGGTGCGGCGGACCGTTTTGCCGGTAAAGCGGCGGACTTTGCGGGTTTTGTAGGTAACTACGCCGTCGCGAGCAGCGTGTATGGTAAAGTTACGGCTAACAACCGCGCCCTTGCCGGCACGCTTAGTACCACCGACTTGGCGCACAATAACCTGGCCGGTCATTACTTTTTGGCCGCCAAACAGCTTAACACCTAGACGCTGGCCTTGGCTGTCGCGGGTGTTTTTGGCGGTTCCACCGGCTTTAACGTGTGACATAGTTCGATCCTTCCTGGCGGCACATTACCGCGTCAGTGTCTCCGCTTCGCACTCGCCGTACGCTTGGTACGACTCGCTTGCGATGCTCGACGCTTCCTTGCACTGTACTCGCCAGGAAGCATCTCACGCGCGGTCTATTTTTTAATCATTACAAGCAGCTCTCGGGCGACCAGTTGATCTGGTCTAAAGTAAACCAGATCTTCTGTTTTAGCATGCTCAAAACTTATCCGATTGTACCCCATTTTCTCGAGATGGTCAAGCAGGGGGAGGTGGTGTATATGCCCGTTTGGGTTGTGCCAGCCTGGCACGGCCAGGCACAACCGCGTATTTGCTGGCAATTGAGAGGCAAGGTTGTTCAAAAATTTTTCGATAATAACGTTGCACGTACCAATAATTTCGTGCAGTTTATCTGGGCCGGGCCAGCTGATTAAAGGCCGTCCGAGATACGTTTCGCTGGCTATAGCCGAGAAAGGGTGGCCCCATTGGTGCGTTGTAGCATCGCCGGCCTCTAGGGTTTCGTTACCGTGAACGCCGTAACTTGCCAGCCACTGCAGGTTTTGCCGGGTGTAGTCGATCATGCGCGGCTTGAGGTCTGTACCGTACGCGCCATAGCCCATAAGCAGGGCTTCTTGTAACACCACGCCGGTGCCGCAAAAAGGGTCAAGTACTACATTTGTGTCATGCGGTGGTAGCTGTCCGGTGCCCAGGTTTACGATAGTCTGCGCCAGTTTGGGAGGTAGCATACCTACGAATGCGTCGCGCTTGGGGCGGTTTTGATCGCGCTGGGCGTAGGCGGTGATGTCTTGTATTCCGCGGGTCTGTGCTAGCCACATATTGTTGCCGGAATGGATGAACAATAGCTCCATACCCAGCTTGCCGGTTAGTTGGTTGTGTAGTACCTGCGCGCTATTAAGCTCCGACCCTTCGCTCGGCGGTACCACACGCGCTGTCCGGCCAGCTGCTTTGCAGGTTTTCTTTAATTCTAGGCCGGTGCGAAGCAAGTTGTTTGGTGAGATTTGCATGCCAAAGACACTTAAACCCAGTTTTATTTTGCCCTCGGGCAAGAAGTCCAGGTGGCGGGGGAGCTCTGCGGTAACATACCTTACAACGTCAGCCCATTTGGTGGTATGCAGCACGGTAAGCGGTTTGGCAAGCCGCACGCTGCTGCCGGTCCGCGCGAAATCTATTTCCGACGGGTCAATGTCGCAGCCAACTGCTCGTTCGCCGATGGACTCTATGTGATCAGCACCGAATAAACTTTCCAATTCGGCCCTTCCAATGGCTGGCAGACGTCCCAGAATAAAAATACTCTTATACATCATAATTTCTGATCCCAGTATACCGCTTTTGAAGTATAATGCTGAGCAATGGGTTCAACAGCATCATTTTTTAAGCGTAACTGGAAGCTGCTTGTTAATATCGCCACCGTTATTGCGCTGGTTGCGCTGGTATACATTATCCGGCACGAGATTGTCGAGACATTTCGGAATTTAAGCAAGGTAAATTTGTGGGCGTTGTCACTCATTGTGCCATTAACGGTTTTTGGGTACCATTCGCAGACGAAAATGTACCAAGGGCTGTTTGGGCTTTTGGGGAACAAGTTGGACTATAAGTTCATGTTCCGGGCGGCGGTAGAACTCAATTTTGTAAACAGTGTATTTCCCAGCGGCGGCGTTTCGGGCATATCCTATTTTGGTGTCCGCCTCAGGCGGCATGATATTACCGCCACTAAGGCCAGTCTGGTGCAGATTATGAAACTACTACTGTTGTTTATAGCGTTCGAGGTGCTGCTGATTGCCGGTTTGCTACTCTTGGCGATAGGCGGGCAGGCGAATGATTTGGTTGTTTTGGTTGCCGGATCCATATCAACACTGCTGGTGGTGGGCACGGTGGCGTTTGTATTGATAATTAGTTCTGAGCGCCGGATTCATGCAACCTTTACGGGGCTTACGAAATTAATTAACAAAATCGTCTATGCGGTGCGGCCAAAGCATCCAGAGACAATTAGCATATCGCGTGCTGAGGGTATCGTGAAGGACCTACATGTTAATTACAAGCGCATCGAGTCGCGATACCGCGAGCTGCGTTCGCCATTTTTCTGGGCGCTTATGGTGAACTTATCGGCTATATTATCGATTTACGTGGTGTATATTGCGTTTGGTGAGTGGGTAAATATTGGTGCGATTATTTTGGCGTATTCGGTGGCGAACTTCGCCGGATTGGTTTCGGTGTTGCCCGGTGGCGTCGGTATTTACGAAGCGCTTATGACCGGCGTATTGGCGGCTGCCGGTATTCCGGTAGGGCTGAGTTTGCCGGTTACTATTATGTTCCGTGTTATCAGCACGCTTATTCAGTTGCCGCCTGGGTATATTTTGTACCATCAGACCGTGCATAAAGCTGGCACTAAATTGCCGCCTACATCGCATGCATAACGAAATAATATTCACCGTTAGTGAATTCGTAGCGGTACTTGATCAGACTCTGGAATACGCCTATCCGAGCGTTACGATAACGGGCGAACTGGTTAATTTTCGGGTGAGCAAAAACCGTTGGGTTTATTTTGATCTAAAAGATGATGAGGCTATGGTGCGGTTTTTCGGTACCGTGTACCAGCTGCCCGGGCCGTTGGAGGACGGCATGACGCTTGCCGTACGCGGCGTGCCACGTTTGCATCAAAAATACGGTTTTAGCGTGAACGTGCTCGGCATGCAGCCTATAGGTGAAGGGTCTATTAAAAAGGCCGCTGGACTGTTAGCAGCAAAGCTGACGGCCGAAGGCCTGTTTGACCCTGCCCGAAAACGGACGCTGCCGTACCCACCGGAGCATATTGGACTGATTACTTCTATGGAGTCGGCGGCCTACCGGGATTTTGTAAAAGTTTTACAGGCGCGGTGGGGTGGCATGCGGATTTCGGTGGTGGACGTGCAAGTGCAGGGAGGGGCTTCGTCTGCTCAATTGGTCGCGGCTATCGAGCAGTGCAATCAAATGGCGGCACCGCCTGATGTATTGGTGCTTACGCGCGGCGGCGGTAGCGCCGAAGATTTGCAGGCATTTAGTACCGAGCAGGTAACGCGCGCAGTAGCCGCCAGCCGCATCCCGACATTGGTAGCTATCGGTCACGAGGTAGATGTAAGTTTGGCCGAACTGGCTGCCGACCAGCGTGCCAGCACGCCCAGCAATGCCGCCGAACTATTAGTACCAGATCGTAAAGCCGTGCTTGCCGGGCTGGAGGCACAAAAGGATTATATGAAAAGAGCTGCGGATCGCGCCTTAGCTTTAGCTAGAACTTCGCTTGCCAGCAACGAACAAATACTCCGTAATGCCGCCGAACAAATTGTATTACACGCCCGGCAAGAGTTGGACTTACGGCGGCGGTTATTGGCGGCTTTTGACCCGAACGCTGCACTGCAGCGAGGCTATGCATTGGTACGAAAAGGAATGCGGGTTGTTCGTAGCGGCCGCCAAGTGACCCCGGGCGATACAGTGCAAATGCGGTTGCACGACGCAACAGTACAAACCGAAGTAAAACAAGTTACAATGGAGTAAATATGGCCACCAACACAGACTACAAAAGTGCTAGCAAGGCGTTAGACGAAGTGCTTGCTAAGCTACAAAAGCCGGACATCCAAGTAGACGAAGCAGTTAAACTGTACGAAGAGGGCTTGCGGCTTATCAAGCAGTGCGAGACGCACCTTACTGAGGCCGAAAATAAAATAGAGCAGCTTACGCTGCAAGCAGGCGCTCCGGGCTAAACTGTATGACGGCGTTTTTAGTCGGCCTGCTTATTATCTCGGTACTGCTGGTGGGTATGACCGTCTTTTTTGGTCCGCCATATGTGCCCACCATGCGCCGGCAAATAGAGGAGGCTCTGGATTTGCTCGAACTTGCGCCGGGCGAAACGTTACTAGAACTAGGATCGGGCGACGGCCGGGTGCTGATTGCCGCAGCAAAGCGGGGTGTGAACGTAGTGGGTATTGAGCTAAGCCCCATTTTAGCGGCAGTGTCATGGCTGCGCACCCGGCGCTACCGCAAACAAGTCAAAATAATATGGGGAAATTACTTTCGGGTGCAGTGGCCGCAGGCTGACGCTATTTTTACTTTTATGATACAGCGGCAAATGGCTAAGCTTGATAAGCATATTACACAGTGGCACACCCGCCCGGTGCGTTTGGCTAGTTTCGCATTTGTTATTCCGGGTAAGCAAGCGGTTACAACGCGGGCTGGTGTGCTTTTGTACGAATACAAATAACTTGCGGCAACGCGTAAACTTCGCTACCATGAGCAGTATGAATACCATGCGTCAGAGCGCTCAGGGCGGATATGCCAGCCCTATGCTTATTTCTTTAATTGTGGCTTGCGTGTTTTTAGTAGTCGTGCTGTCGTTCGGCGTTTGGGCTTTTAGCGGCCGCCAGGACTACAAGAACAATAGCGATCAAAAGGCCGCTAAGGCAGCGGCCGAAGCAAAGGCGGTTACCGAAGCTGCCGATGCCATCAAATACGCCGAAGCTGCCAAAAATCCTCTGAAAACCCATGTCGGGCCAGCGGCGTTTGGTGCTGTTACGGTGATATACCCGAAGACCTGGAGCGGCTATGTTATCGAAACAGGCAAAGGGACTACGCCGGTTATACAGTACTATCATCCCGACCTGATACCTGACGTAAGTAACGACGATATGGCAATTGCCTTACGTGTAAACGTGCTCAGTCAAAGTTATGACTCAGTGCTTCACGGATATAACTCGCTAGTTCAGTCAAAAAAAATTACGGTCAAACCTTTCAGCCTGGCAAAAGTGCCAACCGTTATCGGTTCGCGTATAGACGGTCAGATCGAGCAAAATAAGCAGGGAAGTGTGGTTATTTTGCCGCTTCGCAACATGACCTTGCAAATTATGACCGAATCTAACCAATTTATGGCCGATTTCGACAAGATAATACTTCCCAACCTCACCTTTTCGCCCTAGTTGCTCTGTCCTACCCATGGGCAACTACATAAGTGTGGCATGGTATACTAATCTTAACTTAAGAGGGTAATCGCTTTGCGGCAGCCAGGCTCTGATGTAATGGAAACGTGGGGGCTGCTTGCGACCGTGGCTGAGCAGCTCAAAATGCCCTTGGCTATTATTTCCCGGCAAGTGGATCTGGACGAACTGAAGGGCCGGCCCGGTTTGACCGACACCAACCTTATACGCATACATGCCGACGCTGCCTTGCAATTAGTAGATAGCTATTTATTAGGCCTGGAGCTATTGCGCTCACAAACGGCATTGCCGCTAGAGCCGGTATCGGTTTCGTCCGCCTTAGCCGATACGGCCCACGACTTATATCGTTTTGCCAAAGGGTATGGCGTCGAACTGGAACTTCGCGTAGCAGGCAAGTACGGGCCAGTTATGAGCCATCAGCGCGGTTTAAAGTCTGCGCTTATGTCGCTTGGTTTTGCATTGGTCGAGACACAAGCGGCCCAAGAAGACAGGCGTCTGCGCCATATTACTTTGGCAACACACCGTACGTCCGGCGGCATTGTTACAGGTTTGTACGGCTCGTACAACTCACTTACTGGTGAACAGTGGCGGACTGCTCTGGAGTTGTGCGGCCAGGCCAGACAACCGCTTCCCACGCTGACCGCCGGCAGCGGCGCTGGATTTTTTGTAGCCGAAACCATATTTCGTTCTATGGAGACGCGATTACGGGTAGGACGGTATGATCATCAAATAGGCTTGGCAGTCACTTTGCAGCCAAGCCGGCAACTGCAACTTGTATAATTTTTGTACTCATGTCACACGTATTATTACTCGAACCTAACACCGTATTGGCTGCTGCGTATACAGAGGCATTACAGCATGCGGGCCATACCGTTGCACATACCACTGGGGCGCAGGCGGCTATTCATGCCGCAGATGCACAGGCGCCGGACGCCGTATTGTTGGAACTCTTGCTGCCCCAGCACAACGGCGTCGAGTTTTTACACGAATTCCGTTCCTATACTGACTGGCAAACTACCCCAGTTATTGTAAATACTGTGCTACATCCGTCGTATTTGGGCGGATTGCATACCGTGCTGGTAGAAGACTTTGGCGTGCAGACTATTTTGTATAAACCGCAAACTTCGCTGCAAGAGGTGGTACGGGCGGTGCGTGGACACACGAGCCAGACGTGAAACAGCAAATAACCGAAGCTATCGTCCTGACTCGCACCGATTATGGCGAAGCTGACCGCGTTATAACGCTGCTAACGCCCGACCACGGCAAGCTACGCCTTATGGCTAAAGGCGTGCGCCGTGTAAAATCAAAATTGGCCGGCGGTATTGAACTATTCAGTGTCAGCACTATCACCTTTGTGCAAGGCAGGGGTGGTATCGGCACGCTCATTTCGAGCCGCCTGCTCAAGCACTACGGCCGCATTGTGCAAGATCTCGACCGCACTATGGCCGGGTATGACCTTATAAAACGACTCCATACAGTAACCGAAGATCAGCCTGAGCCAGAGTATTTTACCTTGCTGAGCCAGACATTCGAGTCGTTGGACAACCATAGCTTATCGCTGCCTATTATCCGTTTTTGGTTCGACTGCCAACTGCTGCGCTTGGGCGGGCATACGCCAAATCTGCAAACCGACGTGCGTGGTAATAAATTGGATGCCAAAAAGGTCTATAACTTCGATTTCGAAACCATGGCCTTCGTGCCATTCGACCATGGCAGCCACCGTGCGGACCACATCAAATTTTTGCGTCTCAGCTTCGCCGGTCACACCCCAAAAGTACTAGGGCAGGTTAAAAATAGCGAACAACTGCTTATGGTTACCGCCCCCCTTGTCGCTACTATAAGTCAAGATATATTGCAATGAGAGGCGCCGTATATAAACAATGTCAGAGACTACGCCTCACGGCCTGATGACAGAAGACTTTACTCCAGCATTCCCGCACTCCATAGTGCAGGTATGGGATCGTTTGGGTGCTAGCGAAGTGTTCGGTAATGAAGAACGTTCCCTGCAGTGGGCGCATAGCCTGCAGTACAGCAAATTTAAGAAGTGGCTGTGTTGGTTAAACGGTAATGCAAGGCAAATCGCGCGTCCTGAACGAGGCTTCGCATCTCAAGACACGGCCCTTTTTAGACGACGGGAAGGCAAGACAACGATACTATACATGGCGCCGGCTTTACACACTCGCGATCCCTTGTTGCGTGAAGCATACTTGGGTTTGGGGTCGTTGGGTAGCGCTGCAGATATGGGTCGTATGCTAGCGGCGGTATTGTTTGAGCTGCAGGGATATGAAGATGGAAATAAGCGTACGGCACGGGAGATATACGGGCTAGGCGTTTATGGCTACCATGGGACACCTATCGAACGTTGGCGATATAGCATGTCGGTATACAACAAAGATCCACGTACTCAAATTGATTTTATAGGATTACACCGTACTCTGGCTGAACGATATGCCTTGCACGGCGCAGCAGTTATGGCCAAAGCGTTGGGTTTGCGGCAAGTTCCCGCCATAGAACCAATGGATCCGCTTTTAGCTGCGATAACTTGTGAGAATTTAGAGCAAACAGAAGCTCATACGGCTGCCGTATATCTTGATGAGCCATATTTTAACGTTCCGCTTGCGCTACGATGGCTGTATCGGACGGGCAGAGATACGGCGCCTTATATGACTTCCGATGGCTGTCTTTCGGCAAAGAGCATGATTGACAGTATGTCGTTTGTGTCATACACGCAATTGCTAGGCATAAACGATGACAGCAAAAGTAATTTTATACGAGCTATCATTAGTAACTTTATAGATGGAGATACGCGAATTTTTGGTGAACCCATAGCCCATATAATCGATCCGCCCGGCGATCTGCCAAAAGCCGGGCGGCCATCTGCGGAGCATGTGGCCCAATTGGCGCTTGCGCCGATTTTTTCAGAACTGCACGGGTCGGCTTATTAGACGAAACAGGGGCGGTACGATATAATCTGGGCAGTATGAAGGCACTCAAAATGAGGACAAGTTATGGATCGGTCCGAGGCAGCGGCGTCGGCCTACGGTAATTTTTCCTCGTACCCCTTAACATTCGTAACGTTATCGAAAGGTAAACTACTGCATGAGTGATATAACTCTAGACGACATCGCAAGCCTGGCCAAGCGCCGTGGTTTTATTTACCAGGGTTCCGAAATCTATGGTGGCCTGGCCGGCACCTGGGACTACGGCCCGCTGGGAGTAGCCCTCAAACGCAATATTGAACAACTGTGGTGGAAAATGTTCGTTGATAACCGTGATGACATGTACGGTGTAGATACGGCTATCCTTATGAACTCAAAAGTATGGGAGGCCAGCGGCCATACCGGCGCTGGCTTTGCCGACCCGCTGGTGGAGGATCTAAAGACCAAAAAGCGTTACCGTGCCGACCATTTGCTAGAAGACAACGGCGTGGAAAACCCGGAGGCCATGACTTACGAGCAAATGAATCAGGTCATCCGCGAAAAGGATATTAAAAGCCCGGACGGCAATCAGCTAAGCGAAGTACGCGTCTTTAACATGATGTTCGAAACCTACGTTGGCCCCATCCATGACGAAACCGGCAAGTCGTACCTGCGGCCAGAGAACGCCCAAGGTATGTTTGTAAACTACAAAAATGTACTGGATAGCTTTTACCCAGACCTGCCGTTTGGTTTGGCTCAATCCGGCCGCGTCTTCCGTAACGAGATCTCTCCGCGCGAATTTATCTTCCGCGTCCGTGAGTTCGACCTTATGGAGTTCGAATACTTCATCCGCCCGGACAAGTGGGAAGAGGAGTTCAAAAAACTGCACGAGCAGTTTTACGTATGGACCGATTTGTTGGGCCTGGACCGCTCCAAAATCCACGAACTTGAGGTGCCGGCAGAAGATCGCGCGCATTACAGCAAACGTACCATTGACTTCGAATACGCCTTTTCGTTCGGCACCAAAGAAATCGGGGCGATTGCATACCGCACCGACTTTGACCTGTCGAACCACATGAAGCACTCTGGTGTAAACATGGAATACACAGTCAAGGGGAGCAACGAAAAATTCATACCGCACGTCATCGAGCCCACTTTTGGAGTAAGCCGCATGATGCTTGCGGCATTATGCGAGGCCTACACCGTAGACGAACTGAACGGCGAAAAGCGTGTGTATCTAAAACTGCCAAAGCACCTGGCACCGGTAAAATGCGCGGTCAGTCCGTTGCTAAAAAACAAGCCAGAACTGGTTAACAAAGCCAAAGAAGTCTATGCCATGCTGCAAAAAGAACTAGGCAACGTAATCTGGGATGATAATTCCAACGTAGGTAAGCGCTACCGCCGCAGTGACGAAATCGGCGTCCCTGCCCACATAACCATCGACTTCCAAACTTTGGAGGATAACACCGTAACCATCCGCAACCGCGACACCGCAGAGCAGAAGCGGGTCACGATAGCAGAACTTACCGGCGCATTAAAGTAATATATGGTCGCTCCTCTTTCTGCAAATATTGAAAGCGTTATTTGGGATTTAGACGGTACCATACTTGACAGTTTTGGTATTCTTACTGGCGTGTTAGGCGAAGTGTTGCCACGCCACGGAATTACAGTGCCGCCTGACGAAGAAATCGCTAAATACTATCATGGTACCATCGAGGAGTCGATTCGCGGAATATTGGGCAAGGGGGTTGGCGAAGAAGACTTCCAGAAAGTTGTCGCAGATTTTTTGGTTTTAGACAACGCATATATCCAAGATGTCAACCACCACTTGTTTGCTGATGCTATTAACCTTGCGACCCGATTACATAAGGGAGGCGTTACGCAAATAGTTGTTACTAACCGGGCTCATGGTACTGAGCGGGGCAGTGCCAGTCCGCGTCACATAATTCAGAATTCTCGTCTAAAAGATTATATCGATTTTGTTATTTGCGGTGATGATGGCGAATACCGCAAGCCAAACCCCTCAGTACTTGGAGCGTTACTTGAGGATCTGGACCGTTCAAGAACCATAGTAATTGGTGATCAATTCGTTGACGCACAATTTGCTAGCAATATCGGCGCACGCGCCATTCTTGTCCAAAGAGCTGCTCCTGCCATTGCACATCTCGAAAAGTTAGGTAACGATTGGCGATCTTATGTAGCCGTCGTTTCATCTCTCAACGAAGTGCAAAATTAATCCATAGGACATGGACATACAGGCCAGGCCTCTAACAGATAAGAAAATTGTGATTTCAAGAATATACTGGAATTTGATTCCAAGGACAGTCCTCTGAAAAGCGACAATTGTGGCATAATTGGATCATGAAACTGTTGCTTACATCTGGTGGAGTGCGGAATAAGGGAATTGCCGATGCGCTAAAGGGAATGGTCGGCAAGCCGGCGAGCGAAACAAAGATTGCGTTTATTCCTACGGCTGCGAATGTAGAAGGCGGTAACAAGGATTGGTATGTCGGCCAGTTTCTTCATTTATGGCGCTTTGGTTATTGTTGGATTGACGTAGTTGACCCGTCTGCGGCGAACGTCAACGATTGGAAAGAGCGTTTAGGCGAGGCCGACGTTATTTTTGTAAGCGGCGGCAATACCTTCCACTTATTGGAGCAAGCCCGTGCAACCGGCCTGTTGGATTGGCTAAAGCAGCATATAAAGAGCAAAGTATACGTCGGCAGCAGCGCGGGATCGATATTGGTAACGCCCACAATTGCAGTCGGCGGTTTAACCGGAGCGGATAATAACATCAATAATCTTCAGGATTTGCAGGCGTTGGCATTTGTGCCTTTCGAATTCATACCGCATACCCTCAGCTTTTTTACTATGGAAGCTGTTCAGGACTACGCGAAATCTTCGCCACACCCAGTGTATGCTGTAGATGATACAACCGCCATAAAAGTAGTAAATGGCAAGTCAGAGGTTATTAGCGAAGGCTTTTGGCGCCTACTAAACAACTGATTGTCCGACTGCTAAAGGTGCGGCGACCTAATTCCGATAACAGTCCTTGAAAATAACACTTTAGCAGACCTTCAGGTTGTCGTGCTTATCAAGAAAGACAGTACAAGAACAGTTCCGTAACAGATGTGATAAATACGATTATATAATTATTATACACAGCGCATAGCTTAGCCGTCTGTTTTTATAGAGATGACAATGGATATATGGTTACCATGGGCAAGGAAGCTGGCGTACGGGATTTTGCTCGATCTTTTTTGCCCAGGCAGCACCTTCTTAATAATCGTGATGTCTGGGCGCTCAAGTTTAAGCATAAAAGGAATCTCTTAGGTAACCGGCGTGCTATTGGGAATGTTCTTTTAGACCCAGATCAGTGGCGTTCATGGCATGCCGAATCAATTGGGGAATACCGTAAATATAAATACTTCGGAGGTGTTATGGTTGAAGGTGGCATACCTTTTGAATATACCGCTTATGACCCCTTGGATCCCGCAATCTGTGTACGTCGATCTCCACCAGACGCCACCAGCCTACAGGTACTTAGATTTTATGGCGCTCACCACATGCGTAGTCAACTGGAACTCGCTGCAGCTTATATAGCCCGCCATGAGCCCTTGCGGAAAATATCTTTGGTCGCGCAGCTAACCTATCCGGCAATGGGTAAGTTGACTATAAGACTGGGTTTTAGGCCTACGACCGTAGTATGGACCAAGGAGTCTCTTGCAAATGAGGCCTGGGCATTACACTTGGCATACAGCGAAGTGAACCGTAAGGACCCAGGCCCACCCGAAAAATTCGAGCCTGCTGCCGTGTACCTGCCTACCGGCGAATTTATAAGTCGGTTTTCCCCTTAAGAAGGCATGACAATACAGGAAAAAGGCGAATATCCATCCTAAATGTTCGTCCTAGTAGATACGCTTTTCGAAATAAATTGTGACATATTGTAACTATGGCTAAGGGCGGAGAAAGTGGTGCAAAAGAAGGGGCGGCGGAAAAGACAAGTCGTTTTTTTCGGAATATAAACGTGCTTGGCGCGGTCGCAGCGGCTGGCGCGGCTGTAGTGCTGCCCGCTGCTGTTGCCCCAGCGCTTAGCGTATGGGCCGGAGTAAACGCGGTGCAAGCCGGCGGTTTTGAGCTAGGCCGCCGTCACTTTGCCAAAAAGCGTGGCCGCAAGTAGCGTGATGTGGTGCCAAGAATTCTTAAATGGTTAGGTAATAAGGCGTTGATCATGTATGACTAGCTATTCTGCTCGCCGTTCGTATGTGCCGGAGTTAGGCGTGATCGATCCGGACCGGAGGAATATTGGCGTCTTTGTCAATCGCAAAATACTGGGCGGCCATTGTTAATATGCGCGGACGAACGAATGCCTGCAAGCGGTTTGGTGTCTAAGGATGTTAAGGGAGAGGCCGGGTAATTTATACCACGAGGCAGTCTTAACGCTGTTATGATACATGTACGCGGCATTGCAGGCGTGCAACATATGCGTGACGATTTGGCGCTTGCCGCAGCATATGTGCGAACTCACGCAACATTACGCGAACGGTTGTATGCCGGTACGGACGAAAACTATGCAGCAAGGATGCAAATAGCGTACGAAGCGCAGTTTCAGGACGCCTGTGATCATGAACTTGCCATGGTCTATCTGTTCACTAACAAATTTATTGTCAGGTTTACCCGGAATGGTATCAATAGCAGTAGTTTATGATGTAATAGGTGTATGAGTGAAGGGGCCGAATGGCATGCGTTAAGCAGTCAGAATTGGTGACCGTATTCGCCGGTACGGTAGCGGCTGCAGGGTGGGCGGCAGAGCGCTGTGAGGCTGAGTATGGGGTGAAGCTGGCTACGCATAATAAGGGCTTAGGGTTGCCTGCGTGTTATGTGGAGATGCAAGCACCTGGGGCATACTTTGGCCTGAGGGCTGCCCAGTTTGGAGGTGAGGTCAGTTATTCATTGTCTGTCCCCAACGAGGCAGCGCTTGACCTCAAGGCTGAACCGCCGCAGCTACTGCCGGATGAGCCGCCGGCGCTCCGTATGGTGCGGGAATCCATACACGCTGTTGCGAGTGCGGCGCCACAACTGTCTGCGGAGCGTCCGGCTTGGCAGTTGCGCGACCAGCGTCTTAGTTCGTATGCTGGCGGAACCATGCTGGTAGAGTCTAAAAGCCTGGTACCGATTTTGGCACAGCTGCTACAAATCCTGGGCGAGGCTACCGTGGCAAGCGTGCAAGAAGACAGGCGCACACAAGCGCATCTGTTGGCAAAGTTAACCGCCAAAAAGGCAACAGAACCAATTTTTTGATAAACTTTGTGCCGTTTGTCATACGGCCCCGTGGGGAAGAGGTTTGCAATGTAACGTGCAGTATCGATACTGTCTATCCAGGAACGCCCCAACAGGTTTTTCAGGACGCGGTAAGGCAACGGGGAGCCGAAATGCGCTTGGTGCGCACTAAGCAGATCATTCGAAATACAAGGTATATCGGCAGCGTGTCCGCGTCTGACCGCACTATTATGCATATGGCCCGCGTGGCTGCAGCCGCAGAATCGCTGCCGCGGCGTATTGAAGGCTGGGAAGTATAACTTTTCAACCATTTTGGCTCGGATGGATACCTGGGATATAAGATAATGAGCGAAAGCATTTTATTTGTAAAGACGTGCTCAAATGTTTAACCCGGCGTTATTAGAAGCAGCCAGTATATTAGTCTGTTTGCCCGCGCCGGTGGCGGTGGTTCTAGCGGGGACGGCGAAGGTGCAGGTGTTTTAGCGCTGGGCTATCTGCCAGTCCACTTTGTAACGCGTTGGTTTTATAAACATACGTCGCGGCGTGCCGCGCTTGTGGCGGGGTGGATAAGGCCATTGCTGTCACTATTGGCGCTTTTTTCTTGGATGGTAGTTTAGGTGTTTTCGTTGGGATGGGCGCGGCAATTGGCGTATACAGTGGCGCGCATAACTGGATCGGCCGTTTACGCAAAAAATTATGTCAGCCAAAAAGCATGTGCAGATTGCCGCCTCCAAAGACCCGGCCTGGGACGAAGCCGACCTTGCGCACCGTGCGCATGAGATATTTGTGGCTTATTGTGCAGTTGCAAGTGCCAAAAAACTACGGCGGCATAATTATCAAACGCCGTAGTTTTTTGGACCGGTTGGGACGCAAGCCGCAGGGCTACAAAAAGTTCAGCTTTGAATCAACCCGGCATTTATGGCCAAGCTCTACGACCAGAACTTAAAAGTAAATATTGAGGTAAGCGACAATGTTGTCTACCTTTATTCGTTATTATCCCACACTGAGGCCTACTACGAAGGCATGCTGCAAATACTGAGGCATGCTCACCGCGAATTAAAATTGTAAAAGTAAGTAGTAGCCAGCGAAGTCTTGCAAGGGCCTGGCCAGAGCGGTATAGTATCTGAATCTATGAGCAGCATATCTCCTGACGCGCGGAATGGCATTGCCAACCCCGAGCAATTAGATTTGTTGTTTGACAGTGGCGTAAAACTTGCCACTACGTTTGGCAAGCTCGAAAATCCAGAACAAGTTTTTGACTCAAATAACCGGCCGGCTGTGGGTTCCGAGGCGGGATACGCAGTTTCCGCCGAGAGCAATCGCCTGCGACGTTTGGGCAAATGGGCACGAGAAGAGGCGGACAAATTGTATCTCGGCGAAGAGCTAGAGATAATTGCGATCGGGCTGGTCGTACCGGCGGAAGAGCAAGCCCTATCCGGTACGCTCGCGCTCCCAGCGGGTAATTTATACTATCGGCCATTACTATGCGCATTTTTATTTGATCAGCAAACCCCTGGGTGGAGGAATAAGATACAGTACGTGCTTCCGGGTTCTGGCGCTTCGGCTCCGCGGGCAGCAGAGCCTGTCATGGAACAAACGGCTCTTGAGCCTTTCGGTTACGACTTGCTGCGGCAGCTTTTGGATGAGCCATTGCAGATTACCGAGCCAATAGGTCGTACCGCTTGCAATGCGCTTATCGACATTGTCGATGCGTGGGGCTCCTACCTCGCCCGGCGGCAGAGACGGTCTGAACACCGTCAGCACCGAAGACGATAATCATAAGCCCAGCCAAACCGCAGTCCAAGGCCAAGCCTTGGACTGCTAGAAAAGATAGTTTATATTTAAGAACGTCTTGCTGCGGCATCATTCCGTTACGGCAGTAGGTGTGAGAAGATAGTAGCAATGATTACTTACTACACGGATGGCAGTTGCGAGCCAAACCCGGGAACGGGTGGATTTGCAGTTATTAAGAATAAAGAGATTTGCAGGCTCGGCGGGGAGCATAACACTACTAATATTCGTATGGAAGGCTACGCATTACTGGCCGCATTGGAAGATGCTAGCGGCAGGCCGTGCAGTATTTACACAGATAGCGAATTTTGGATCAATGTCATTACCAAATGGTCAATCGGTTGGGAAAAGAAGGGCTGGAAAAAGAGCGGCGGTGAAATCAAAAATTTAGACCTCGTAAAAGAAATTTGTGCATTGTACCGCAAATCACAAGCCACACTTACGTGGGTGCGCGGACACAACAATGACGAAGGCAACGAACTAGCCGACCATTGGGCGAACGAAGCCCGCAGACAGCAGTTAGCGACCCCAACGGGTTAGTTTAGTGGCGGTGGTCATCTGCCCAGTTCCCATGTTCCGCCAATAGAATAATAGATTTTTATAAGTGCGGCTCGGCACAGCATAAATTTTACAGCATCGTCCGATTTTATTGTCTAGTAAAATAGTGGTTAGGTTTACAAAATAAGTAGCCGCCGGTATAGTAAGCGGCTGGTTGTAATTGCAAGGGTAACAGTTATGGAAGAAGACGCAGTAGCACCAGCTAAACTAGTAGAAAAAGAGAGTACACCAGTCATTACTAAACAAATCCCATCCGGGGATATTTTGCACGCCAGCGAAGACGACAGTTACCAGGAAACTGATGTATTTGCTTGGGCAAATAATTTGTTCGAATACAAAGAAGAATTGGTTATCGAATTATTCTGGATAAACAAAAATAACGTGGTGTACCGCACTAAGCTGGATCCAAACCTGGCAAAATACCTCCAGCCGTTATTTATCGACCAAGCGCTCGACTATGTACTGGACGGGGCAGAAAGGGGTATGGTGGTACGCAGCTTCGAAGACGGGGAGGGCGAAGAAGGAGTATTGCAGCGCGTCCGCTGGAAGCAGGTCGAAAAATTGCGCGAAGTAATGCACTGGATACGCACCCAGGAACACGAAATCGAGCTATTTACCGAGGAAGAGCACGACCTTAAGCGCATCAAAGGCGCGCTCGCACGGGTCAGCCACCCCAAAATGCCGCAGCCGTTCTATCTTATCAAGTCATTGCCGGGCGGCCAGATTCTAAAGGGCGAAGGTACCTGGATGGTGCAGGGCAAGGTGTTCAAAACATTCCAGGCCGCCGCACTTAAAATTCCAGTTGATGCGCACATGCTTATCCTTGACCAAGATTTGTATGTATTCAACCAGGCCAAGCTGGACCGCCTGTTCGGCTACGATGCCAAGAAAAACAGTATTGCCGCTAAAAAAGTGCAGGCCATAGAAGAGCACTACAAACTGAGCTTTGCCGAAGGCATTGATTTGCAGTCGGCCATTCAGGGCAACAAAGCGCTTATTAACAAACTGCAGAAAATGGAAATAGGCGAATTAAAGCAAGAGCAGCTGATCGACCATGCCGAGGAGCTGGGTGTCGACCTTATGGTCGACGACAATGGTGCGATTATCATTATGAACCAGCGCGATCTGGCTAAGTTCGTTAACCTTTTGAACGATGATTACATCGAATCAAACCTAACCGGCATACGCTACGAAGTGCAACGAAAGCGGCCGCTCAAACTCGCCTCCGACGACACCCTGGCAATCTAGACAGGAACATACTGCTCGTTGCATACTGTAGCTATACAACTAAGGGAGGATTACAAAATGGAAGTAGAAGTAAACTGGCTGGCTGTCTTGCTGGCGACTGCTTCGAGTATGGTTGTCGGGTCAATATGGTATGCACCGTCAGTGTTCGGTCGTGCTTGGGAAAAGATGGTTCATTTGGATGAAAAGAAAAAGCGAACGGGGGCGGCTAAAGCTATCGGCGTAACGCTGGTTGTAAGCTTCCTTACGGCTTACATACTCGCCCATGTTAGTTATCTTTCAAATACCTTTTTTGGTAATTCATTTCTCCACGATTCGTTAATGACTGCGTTTTGGGCGTGGTTGGGCTTTACGGCTGCGCGTTTTATTACACACGATGCTTTCGAACAACGGCCATTTAAGCTAACCGCCATGAACATTGCTCACGAACTGGCGACCTTTCTGGCCATGGGGCTGATTATCGGTTTGCTGCATCCTTAAAGTCAGATCGGTCTGATTTAACAGCGCATGACGGACAGGGCAAAGTTTGAACCTTTGGACGTAGACGTACCGCCCCGTGTCGGAACAGCCGAACCTATAACCTATTGGTCTCAACAGCTATTCGGCTACCGATCCATAGAAAAAACGCGAGGCGCACGAATGTTAACTGCAGGCCACATGTTGTATGTACGACCAGCAGAAGGGAGAGGTTTGGCGCATGAGCCGGTTTACGCTTTCCAAACGACCATCGCCCCGCATCTGAGTAATGTGGAGCTTCATGTCGAATGGCCGGACGCTAAGATGAGTGCGGCATTACGATGCAGTATAGCTTGCTGCGAGTGGTATTGTGTCGATACGAAAGCTGCCATTCTGGTACGTTTACGAGGGAAAGGAAGGCACAATCAATTGTTCGCTCTTGACCCGCACAATAACGCTACAGGATGGAAGCACGCCGCACTGTGGCGGAAAGGCTACGCAATTTGCTATCATCGAACAGCGATTCGATCCTGCTTCACCGGAAGGTGCCGAACAAGTAAGGGAACTGTTCGATGATATGGCTCCGCGACATGGCATTCCGGAAGCTATTATTACCGCTGTCCAAGCGTCTCAACATAGCTAAATATCACAGTTAAAGTTTTTCGTGGCTGCTACAATATAACGATAAAAATATTAGCTCGTTTTACGAGGTCGAACCATGAGCATCCCGTTGGAATTACAAAAACGTATAGGTATGACAAATACCATGGCCGCCTTGTACGAAGACACTGCGCAAGGGCATGAGGGCTTGCGTTTGGAAGCAGCCCAGGTTGGCCAGGTCGGTGGGTTATGCATAGCTGCTATCATGCCGTTTCCTCCTCCTCGTGGCGCATACCAATTAGTCGGCGGGGTGTTTGTGCCTGAACGCGCAGAGATCGCTAACGAAACGCATATAGTTAATCCCGAAAACCCAGAGACCTCCTGTGGTGCGGTTTGCCTCGGGCTTGTTGCTTATCCGTGTAGAGCAAGTATGTACTCTGCGCTTGGGAAAAAACCGCTGAAGGTAACTGATGGCAGTGTATACTACGGCATACTACAATTCCATAAAAAACTCGTCGTAGCCTCCGAGGACCAAGACGCATTGCATAGTAGGCGCCCCGAATTGCGGGAGCGGCTACGGCATGTGCTGGGCCTACATTCTATCCTTAGCCCGTATTTGCGGCAAGCGCTCCGTTTGGCTATAAGCGAGTCTGGCTAATGCTGTTATAATGGGGCGGCAAGAGGGCGAGGCCGGATGACACAAGACGAAGCTTTAGCGATTCTAGAGGCTGGCAGATCAGCATTGCTTACCGGTGCTGCCGGCACGGGTAAAACCTATGTGTTAAACAAATTTATCCGGCGTGCAAAAAAACGGGGCTTGCATGTGGCGGTCACGGCCCCAACCGGTTTGGCCGCTACCCATTTAAACGGTACAACCATTCATGCTTGGTCGGGCATTGGTGTGCACGATTATTTCGACAAGCATGCTGTAAGTAAGCTTGGCAAACAACGCCGCGAGCTGATAAACCGGGCTGACGTGCTGGTGATCGACGAAATAAGCATGTTGCACGATTTCCGCCTCGATATGGTGGATCAAGTGTTGCGCACCGTGCGCGAAAACAAAGAACCGTTTGGCGGCATGCAAGTTGTCTTATGCGGCGATTTTTACCAGCTGCCGCCAGTTAATCGATCTGATAGCCGACAAGGCAGTTTTATTGTCAGTTCCGAGGCCTGGCGACAGCAGCCTTTTGCCGTGTGTTATTTGGAACGCCAATATCGGCAGTCCGAAGATCAAAACTACACAGATATATTAAATGGCATACGGGCAGGGGTGTTGACGCGCCGTCAGTTGCAGGCGTTGCAAGCACGCACCGGCGTATTTGATGACCCATTTGCCGCCCGCACCCGGTTGCTTACAGTTAATGTTGATGTCGATGTGGTGAACCAGCGCCAGCTTGCGGCCATTGAAGGCGAGGCCCAAGCTTATGAAATGGAAACAACCGGCAGCAAGCAATATGTTGAGCAGTTGACGCGTTCGTGTTTGGCGCTTCAGGTATTACAGCTTAAAACAGGGGCGCAAGTAATGTGTATCAAAAACGCCCAAGACCGCAAATATGCCAACGGTTCACTCGGCACGGTCGTCGGCTTCGAATCGCATACTAATTATCCGGTGGTTGAGCTAACAAACGGGCACACAATTACAGTCCGTCCCGAAACATGGGAGCTCATGGACGGTGACAAACGTCGCGCCCAGCTAACGCAATTGCCGCTTCGTTTGGCCTGGGCTATTACTGTTCATAAAAGCCAGGGTATGACCCTGGACGCGGCACGCATTGATCTGTCGCGAGCGTTCGTGGAAGGTATGGGCTATGTGGCACTCAGCCGTGTGCGTTCACTCAAGCATCTTATTTTAGACGGCTTAAACGGCATGGCTCTAAGGGTCAGTCCGCTTGCCAAACAAATAGACCAAGAGCTCCGTGCGCGCAGCCAGCAGATACTGCACGACAACGCCGAGTACATTAAAACCTGGCAGGCTAACGAAGTAAGCGGCGAAAACGAACGCCGTGCAGAGGAACAGGGAAGATCCGAACCGGCCGACCCAGAACTATTCGAAGCGCTGCGTGCTTGGCGCTTCAAACTGGCTAAAGACCAAACGTTGCCCCCGTATATTATCGCCCACGACAAAGTGTTGGCTGCTGTGGCCGGTGCCAAGCCTACAACCGAGAAAGATTTGCTTGGAGTGCCAGGCTTTGGCCCCAAAAAAGTCGAAATCTACGGCGCAGACATTTTGCGTATCGTGCACGAACACACTGGCAAGCCGCAGGCTACATAGATTAATTACAGAGCTATAGCTTGGTAGTGGCGTGGCCTTTGCCATTTATAGAGAGTAAGGCGATCAGCTTGAAACGAACAGGGGAGTAGGGCTCGTAACTCCTCTTCATAGGCCAATGCAAGATCGAGCGGCAATCTTTTGCCACGAATTGTCTGGCTGAGGGTAACATGCGGATGAAAAGAGAGGCCTGGAAAGTGGCCAATCGAAACGTTGTGAGGTAGGAGGGTTACTAGTTTTTGTTGCCAACGATGTATTGCTTCGCTCTGAACGGCAATGGCTACCGCGTGCTGTTTGAAGGTTTCAACCGACTGCAACGCACCCTGCAAGGGCCAAAAAGGCTGCGCGAGCTCTGCGGTTTTGGGAGCTAACACCTCTGGATCGATCATAGCCACTGCCGGCGGCGGCAAAAGCGTAATATGTGGTTCAAGCGGCGGAATAGCTACGTTTGGGTCGAACAACTTTTTCTGTACGATAACTATCTGCTTGCTAATATCCGTTGGCAAATTCAGACCGATGTAATAGCGATAGGACATGACTATATTGTAAAGCAGTAAAATATACCTCGGAGTAGGAAAAGAAGAATAGGCCGGTGGTTTTGAGGGCGGGATGATTGATCGGCTTTTATGGTACAGTAGCTGCATGAAACAGTTTAATCTTTCGGATTTTGATGCTGTAGCCTTTGACTTTGACGGCACGCTGGCAAATACTATACCTATCCACCATAAGGCTAGGCAGGAAGCCTTTAAACGTCACGGTTTTGGTCACATCACTAAGGCTCAGCATGCGCTCGGGCCGATATACGGGTCTACGGCACATGACATTATTGGCGGGATTTTGCAAGCGGCTGGCGAAATCAAAAAAATAGGCCCCTTTGATCAGCACGAAACTGTTAAAGCCGTGGCTGTCACCAGAAAACAACTAGTAAGCGCGCTGGTGAGTAAGGGGCTCGACGAGATGCCCGGCGCCACAGATTTTTTAAAAGCTATTCATTCGCGCTTTCATAACAAGGTTGCTATTGTGACCGCTTCGCCTGCAGGCTGGGTACTGCCGTTTATGAAACGGTATAAGTTAGACGAGATTTTAGCTACAGATTTGTTAATCGACGAGGAAGTAGTAACCCGCTTGCAACTTGGCTACAAGCCATCGCCCGATCCGTACAATCTTGCCAAGCAGCGGCTCGGTGCCCGACGGTTATTGGTATTCGAAGATAACGCTGCCGGTGTAGAGTCGGCTAAACGGGCTGGTGCTACGGTTATTGCCATGGGCTTCGAAAAAGAAATAGTGCGCCAATTCGAGACTAAGAAATACTTGCCGGACGTTATTGCAATGAGCTACAACGAGGCTCGTTATATATTGAGTATGTAGCGTATGATGGGGTTATGAAAAAAGTGTTTCTTTCTACGTCGTTTTCCGGGCAGGTTGACGCTGCGACTGGGCGGGTGTTGCCTGAGTTCCGCGTTGGTGTCGAAAAAGTTTTAGGCGCCTTGCGTAAAGAGGTAGAAGTATTCTGCGCTATAGAGCAAGAGGGCTGGCTGTTGGCTAACGATGTACCGCCAGAGGTGGGCGTACAGGAAGATTTAGCCCAAATTGACGCAAGCGATGTGCTGCTTGCTTTGGTCGAAGAAAAACCATCAGCCGGTGTGCAGTTCGAACTGGGCTACGCGGTTGCAAAAGGCAAACGGGTTATTTTGGCTGCGCGGCATGGCAGCGAGCTTGCTTACTTTAATAAAGGCGTGGTCAGTGCCGGCCTGGTGACGCTCGTTTTGTATGACGACGCTGCGAGCCTGGTAAAACACTTTATAGTTGCCCTGCATGCGCCAGAAGGGCCGGCTGCCTAAGGAAAAGCCGGGTTATCTTTCGTAGAGCATACGAAGTGCGCCTGCCAAATGATACCGTCCGGCTTTTACGTGACGCGTAAAAGTCTGTTGAAACGTTTCACCGATAACCGCGAATTTTTTCCGCGCTTTATCGTACAAAAAGAACGTATCGTCTTCGTTGTAGGTTTCCAAAAAACGCTGGGTGAACGCCCCTGGCGACAGAGCCTGCACCCTGTGGGCAAGGAGCATTACTATGTCATACGACGTACGGATGTCCCGGCCGATTCGGAACGGCCGGGCTAGTTCTAACGCGCGCTGGAACTCATTCGCCGTCTGCAAAAATTTGCGGCTTACGCCCAGCAGGGTATCAAGAGCATTATCCATGGCTTCGACATTGTGCATATCGCCCGTAGAGAGGTCACGTATATCGATGCGGTAAGCTTGCAAAAAGTTCTGGACTTGCCGCCATTCGTCATGCACTCGTTCTTCTAATGCACTTTTTGATCCCATTTCTAGTTCCTTCCAGGACAGGGAGTGCTCGTAATCGACAATAAGCGCCTCCGTTGGTAGCTGTAGAATCATGGATTGTATTAATTTAAAGCTGGCCGGACAGGTCAGATAGACGGTCCAACAATGCACTGGCATGATGTGCAGCTGATCCGGCGTAAGGAAATAAACGTCAACTTCAGGTTGTTCAAGCGGCGTTTTTACCGAGAAGCGCATATGTTGCATGCGCGTAATCGTGTGCGTATACTTTAAAATTTTGTCAGCATTTAATGTGCTGGCACGCTGCTTTTGCAGGGTGCGCGACAGCTTGAGCCATTGCTTGCGGGCGGCACTTAACACTACAACGGGCTGTTCGCAAATTACGACGGCTTTGCCCAAATGCTGCCGGGTGTGAAGGTGCCTCATACTGTCTGCTGCAAGACTGTCCGTGCCTCGTGCTGCGCACTTGCGCATTTCAACGTAACCTCTAGTCACTGGTTCTCCCTCCCACTTAGGTACGCGCGGCATCATAACACACCTTCCCACGAGGTAGTACGCAGCACTAACGGAGGTAGTAAAAGTAAAAATTACAACCTTACTACAGCAAGTGGTGTTGGCGGAAGCTAAAATGCTCTGTCTTGGTGAGAATGAGGTGATCGCGCAGTTGCACGCCAAGCAGTTGTCCGGCTGCGGCAAGCTGTTGGGTGAGGGTAATATCTTTTGTGCTGGGTTTTGGATCGCCGGAAGGGTGGTTATGAGCAACAACAATACTTGCCGCCCGGTCGCCAATGGCATCGGTAAACACTTCACGCGGGTGTGCCAGGACTGAATCGAGCGTGCCGATCGTAATGGTGCGCTGTGCAATAAGCCTTTGGCCGCCGTCAAGGCTAAGGCAAATAAAATACTCCTGTTGTTTAGTCCGGATATCTTGCAGTCGCGCCAATACGTCTTGCTGGCTAAGCAAGGGTTCGATGCTGCGCACCAGGTGGCGCCTGGAAAGTTCAAGCGAAGCCAAAATTTTGCCTGCAGTCGCAATGCTTACCCCTTTTATGGCGGTTAATGTCTCAAAGCTCAGGGTATCGACACCCGTTTGTAAGACTTTTTGGATTTGTCGGGCAATAGTGCCAACGGCGATACTTGCGGCACCGCTACCGATTAGCACTTCGAGCAATTCAAAATCAGACAGCGCGGCCGCGCCTTTTCGCTGTAGTTTTTCCCGTGGCCGGTCGGCTTCGGGAATTTGATGCATCCGCCTCGCTTTTGGCATGACTTGAGATAGTGTACTCGTAGTTGGGTATCACTGTCACTATTTTTATTACTCTTCGATGGTATGCTAGGAGAATATGCGAAACGTAATAGATAAAAAGGTAGTTGTTATTGGCGGTGGCACGGGTAGCTTTGCGGTGCTGTGCGCATTAAAGGGCAGGGTGGCGGACCTTGCTGCTTTGGTAAGTATGACGGACGATGGTAGTTCCACAGGCATTTTGCGCGATGAGTTGGGCGTTTTACCGCCCGGTGATGTGCGTAATTGTTTGGTCGCTCTAAGCGAGGCTCCCGAAAGCTTACGGAACCTTTTTAGCTACCGATTTGAAGAGGGCACCTTTAAGGGACATCCTTTAGGCAATTTATTTTTAAGTGCTGCCGAAAAGATGACGAATAATTTTGGTGATGCCGTCCGTGTGGCCAGTGAAGTCCTGCGTATAGATGGGCATGTCATCCCCATTACGCTCGATAATGTCCGTTTGGTACTGGAGTGGGATGATAAAACAGTGGTGCGTGGCCAAGGGACGATTGATAAAACGGATTTTGGCGAGTACCAGGGAGGCAGGCCAAATCTTTACCTGGACCCACCCGGCCACATTAACCCTGAAGCGAAAAAAGCTATTGCCCAGGCTGATGTGGTTATTATAGCTCCTGGCGATATCTATACTTCTTTGGGTCCTCTACTTGTTGTAGAGGGGGTTTCCGAGGCACTTGCTAATGTTAAAGCCAAGATTGTATATGCTTGCAATTTGATGGTCAAGCCTGGGCACACTACTGGCTTTACCGTGGCTGACCATGCCGCCGAAATCGAGCGTTTTGCCGGAGGGCCTATAGTAGATGTTGTGCTCTATAATACTGGTACCCCTCCGCCGGAGCTGCTAGAGAAATACGCATGCCAAGGCGAGCGGCCGGTACCTGCCGATACTAAAGAATTTACCGGCGCTCACTACGAAGCTGTTGGTTACGACCTTATCGCTAGAGCTCCAGTAGTCATCACAAAAGGTGATACCCATGCAGTGCGGCGCTCATTGATCCGTCACGACCAAGAAGCGCTCTCCAAAGCAATTTTGACGCATATCGTATGAGCTTGGACGTGGTCGTAAGTAACGCATTAAACAACTATCACACGCAAGTAGTGAGCCGCATACCGTATATGTAACTATGTACATGCTAAGGAGCGAGGACGTAATTGTATAACCATAAACTTGACAAAAAGTTTATGTTTTGTTATTGTAAATATGTTTACTAAAACAAACATATGAAAACTACTAATAGGCACGAAAAACCTTTCCATCTGCATCTCGAGTATTTTTTTCGTAAACAATATTGTTTGTTAGCGGTTCTGGCACTGCTGCTTATCGCATTGGTTAAGACCGAGGGCAGATTGCTCGGCGTGGTGCGCGAGGCGTATGCCTATGGCTATGGCATTATCGGTCAATACATGCGCGAAGAGACAACACGGGAACTTATCACCTCTGATGTTGGGTTGCGCGCCCCGACTACGTCGGGTAAGTGATAAGTGAGAAGTCTAGTGCTCGTTTGTAAAAGATGAGCACTATATATGTGGATAACATGAGCGTTATTGGAAAATCTGTGGATAAGTGGTGTACGAAACACCACTCTTTATATGAAAATCTACTTGTAAGTGGGTAGCTGTGGGTAGTATAGTCAGGTCAGTGGGTAAACGTGGGTAGCCTACCGCCTACAAAAAAGGCTGCCTAGCAAAACAAAAAACACCTACAGCAAATTAACGTAAAGCGTACCAATGGCCACGGTAGATTACTTTCAACGTAAACTCGACGATAAAAGGCGGTTGACCATACCGACCGAGCTTCGGGCCGAGTTTGCCAGTGGGGTAGTCGTGACCAGAGGGTTCCAAAAGTACCTGCATCTGTACTCAAAATCGGTATGGGATGAAGAGGTAGAGCCGCTGTTGAAGGGCAATATCCTGGATGAGCAAACGGCCGACCTTAATGTCCGGTTCCGGTTGGGAAAAGGCGAAGGGGAGATTGACGGCAAACAAGGCCGGCTCACCCTGGACCAGCATTTGCTGGATTACGCGGGAATCAATAAGGACGTGGTAGCGGTGCGCGTCGGAAAGTATTGGCGGCTTATGACTGGCAGTGCATAACCAACGATCCTTGAAGAGAAGCGTTCGTTCATTAACAATTCGGACAAATAGTAACCAAAAGTAAAAAACGACTCGAGGTCAGCTATTTGGCAGTCAACAAGTGGCAATAGGGCACCACTTTTAAAAACCCTTGTACATTTGTTCTACATTAGAACACCTCCCAAAACTCCACCTCACACATAAGTCTCTCAACTAATGACTGCAACAGGGCAAAGTAAGAAGTTCGTAAATTTTTTAAATTTACACTGTACGTTTTAGCTTCTACACATACCAACCCTAAAAGTTGTAGTCAAAAGCAAAAACAAAAACACCAAAAACAAAAAGTTGGCTGCTGAATAGGTGATCTTGCAAAAACAAAAACACCAAAAACAAAAAGTGTATATAGTGGATGCAAGGATGCACCAAGTAACAAAAAACAGCACAGAACATGTTCCGGTATTGCTCGCGCAAGTACTGACATATCTAAACCCGAAGGAAGGGGATCGCTACCTCGATCTGACGGGAGGATATGGAGGACATGCAAAAGCAGTATTAGAACGGACTGGAAAACCCGAAGCAGCCGTAATGGTAGACCGTGATCCGGCGGCCGTAAAAAGCCTAACCGCACAGTTTGCCAAAAGCGGAGCGAGGATTATCCAAAAAGATTTTCTTTCGGCAAGTCAAAAGCTTGCGTCAGAGGGCCAACAGTTCGACCTTGTTCTGGCTGACTTGGGCGTTTCGTCACCGCACCTTAATCAGGCGAGTCGTGGTTTTTCATTCTCTACGGAGGGGCCGCTCGATATGCGAATGGATACAACGCAAGAACTGACAGCAGAAAAAGTGGTAAACACGTATTCGCTGGAAGAACTGGCGGAATTATTCATAAAGTATGGAGAAGAGCCAAAAGCGCGCCAGATTGCGAGCAAGATAGTTCGCAACCGGCCGCTAAAAACAACGAAAGAACTCGCCAATCTCGTTGCCAGTGTCTGGCCAGGGCATAGCCGCGTTCACCCAGCGACGCGCACGTTCCAAGCGTTGCGCGTCGCCGTGAACGACGAGCTGGAGCTACTACGCTTGGGCTTGCCCATTTGGTTGGATCAATTATTGACGCCAGGCGGACGTATCGTCATCATTAGCTTTCACAGTCTTGAAGACCGGTTGGTCAAGCGGGCGCTGTCAGAGCGAAGCGGTGACCGTTACGATGCCAGCCTTACCGAACTTACCAGGCGACCGGTAAGGGCAGACGAGCATGAATTAGTTTTAAATCCGCGTGCCAGGAGTGCAAAACTCCGCGCCGCAGCGAAACAAAAATAACAAAAAGAAAGGCTTATAAAATATGCCAATAGTGGTAAAAAATTTAAGCCGCGCTACCAAAATCCATGTAACGGTCCACAAGGCCGAAGACGTTCGGGAATCATAGCGCATTGCAACGGGATGGCGGCCAAATAAGCCGCCATCCTTGACGCAAGCTAAAACAAAAACAAAAAGGGTTCTGTCTTTAGAGAATCTGAAGCAGGGCAGTAAAATAATATGACATATTCAAGTTCATTGGCTGTCGGGCGCAAGAGTGCGTTTACGAGCCGTAATCAAAACGGAGTTGCTTTTCGTTCGGAAGCTAAAACGCTCGGTCCGATTAGTAACAGTATTATTCTTATAGTACTAGGCCTGTTGCTGGGCATGTTGTATCTGACGCAGGTTACCAAAACAAATGCTTTTGGCTACCAAATTAATAGTCTCGAACAGCAGCAGGCGCAATTGAATGCCGAGCACGACGATCTACAGGTGGCGGCAGCGCGTCTGCAATCGGTTGACCGTGTGCAGAGCAGTGATGTTGCCAAAGGTCTTGTGTCTATAGCTCCGGCCGCTACTATCCGTCAGTAATTTATAATTAAGTAAGCCTATGCCGCCAACCGTGACCTCAGCGCGATCTGTGTCCGCCGTACGGCGTGTACGGTTTCTATATGCCGTGGCAGCATTTTTGCTCGGCATATTTTTAGTGCGTTTATTTTACCTGCAAATCATTCGGCACGATTTTTACCGGAAGGTTGCAGCCAGCGACCAGTTGCGTGAGTACCAGATCCCCGCCACGCGCGGTGTTATTATGGCTCGTAACGGCGACGAATTAGTGCCGATTGTCCTCAATCAAAAACTATATACGCTGTACGCCGACCCGGTGCTTGTCAAAGATGCCCGGCGCACGGCCGAAACACTGCGTTCGATTTTGGGCGGCAAAACAGAGGATTATATAAAGGAACTTAAGACGCCTGACACCCGTTACGTTGTTTTGGCAAAAAAGGCCGATGCGGCAAAAAAAGACGCCGTTTTAAAGCATAAGCTCCCCGGTATCGGTGCGCAGGAGATGGCATACCGCACCTATCCCAACGGCATGCTGGCTTCGCAATTACTCGGATTTGTAAATGATGACGGAGAGGGGGCTTACGGTGTTGAGCAGGCTCTTAATAAGCGGCTGTCGGGCACGCCGGGCGAGCTGAAGGCTGTTACCGATGTCAACGGTGTGCCGTTGGCTGCAAGTACCGGCAATGTAAGGATTGCGCCAAAGGCTGGCGATAAGGTGGTGCTGACTATTGATGTAGCCATGCAAAAGCAGCTCGAAACTATTCTGAAGCAAGGGCTGCAAAATGCCAAGTCAGAATCTGGCAGCGCGTTAATTATGAATCCTAATACCGGAGCGGTAAAGGCTATGGCTAACTGGCCAACCTATGACCCAGGTAATTATGCGGCTGTTACCGATGGGGGTGTATTTAATAACCCGGCTGTCAGCTCGCCGCTAGAGGTAGGATCAATTATGAAACCGCTCACAGCTGCCGCTGCACTTGACCAAGGGGCGGTACGAGCCGATTCGTCATACGATGACCCTGCCCAGTGGACCATAGACGGTTATAAAATTACCAATATTGAAGAAGACGGTGGTCCGGCCAGGCGTAGCGTGACCGACATATTGAACTTTTCGCTTAACACGGGTGCGACATGGCTGCTTATGCAAATGGGTAAGCCGGGCGGTACCGAAATTACCCGAGAGGGCAGGGAAAAGTGGCACGACTACATGGTTAATCATTACCGGCTTGGCCGGACAACTGGCATCGAGCAGGGGTATGAGGCTCCGGGCTCAGTGCCGCACCCCACGAA
Organism: Saccharimonadales bacterium (SeqCode); assembly: GCA_035248005.1. Taxonomy (GTDB): domain Bacteria; phylum Patescibacteriota; class Saccharimonadia; order Saccharimonadales; family UBA4665; genus PMNU01. Next base: position 203,550 of record DATFHU010000014.1, on the reverse strand, counting down.
AGGGTATGGGCGTGATCTGACATATGCTAACAGCTCGTTCGGGCAGGGCATGAGCGCTACTCCTATTCAGATGGCTGCGGCATTCTCGGCTATGATAAATGGCGGTACGTACTTTCAACCCCGGCTGGCGGACCAATTTATCAGCCCGGATGGTAAAGTAACGGCCAATAAGCCAAAGGTGCTTAAGGCTGATGTAGTGTCGCCGCAAGTAAGCCGGGATATCCAGCACATGCTGGAATATGTCGTTGCCGAACGGAACTTCAAACCCCGATTTAATCAGCAGTTATATAGCGTAGGCGGCAAGACCGGTACGGCTCAGATAGCTGACCCTACAGGGGCAGGAGGGTATAAGGAGCATGACTTTAATGGTACTTACTTGGGGTTTGTAGGCGGCGATAAGGCGCAGTACGTCATTATGGTGCGAGTAAACGAACCCAAAATTGGAGGCTATGCCGGCTCGGCTGCGGCCCAACCCATTTTTGGTTCGCTCGCGCATATGCTTATCGATAATTTTGGCGTAGCACCGAAAAGATAGTGATATACTCTTTAAAGAGCGATCAAACAAAATGGTACCACAAATAGCTTAAGCTCTCGCAAGCGGCCGATAATAAAAAAGGAAATCCATGGAAACCATCTATCTAGCCCTGCAGACCGATACGTTGATTCGTATCCTCTTGCTGGGTTTCTTGGGTTTTTTGGTCAGTATGCTCATCACGCCTATTTACACCACGCTTGCCTACAGATGGCAGTGGTGGAAAAAACCGCGCACCGTAACAACCGGCCAAGAAGCTTCTGCATGGACACAATTGCCCGCCGAAAGGCACAAACGTTTAGTTCCTACTATGGCTGGCGTCATAATGGTGGCAGCAGTATGTTTGGTAACATTGCCGTTTAACTTAAGTAGGGCGGAGACGTGGTTACCGCTTGCCGCTTTTGCCGGTGCGGCGTTGGTGGGGCTGCTGGATGACATTGTTACTATTCGAGGTAGGGGCAGCGGTTTACGCGCCAAACTAAGACTGTTTCTTACCGCCGTTGTGGCGCTTATTGGCGGACTGTTCTTTTATTTTAAGTTAGACACAAGTAGTATTCACATTCCTGTTGTAGGTACCGAATGGCAGATCGGCTGGTTTATTATTCCGTTGTTTGTGCTAGTGGTAGTTGCTACTGCTAATGCTGTCAACATTAGTGATGGTTTGGACGGTTTAGCCGGGGGCTTGGCTGCGACCGCCTTTGGTGCTTACGCTATTATTGCCGCTCTAGAAGGCCGCTTCGGGGTGTCTGGCTTTTGCATGACCATTGTAGGTGCTTTATTAAGCTATACGTGGTTTAACGTGCATCCGGCGCGATTTTTTATGGGAGATGTCGGTTCTTTTGCGCTTGGTACGGCGCTTGGGGTAGTTGCCATGCTCACCGATACGATGCTTCTGCTGCCGCTGATAGGCCTGGTATTCCTTGTAGAAGCCGGTTCAAGCATATTACAGACGGCTTCTAAGAAGTTACGGGGCGGCAAGACGATATTTAAAGTCGCGCCGATTCATCACCATTTCGAGGCTAGCGGCTGGCCTGAAACTAAAGTAACGATGCGATTGTGGGTTGTCGGCCAGGTGTGTGCCGTATTAGGTCTTATTTTGTTCCTTGTAGGGAGGTATTTATAGTGCATTTTTCCCGCTCTGAAGCAAGGCAGTGGTGTGTGCTGCATACAAACGTGTGGGGGGTCTGAGATGCAGCCGAGTGTTCGCCGCAGGCCGCTTTCTTTGCAGCCGCTTGGTACGCGTCGTCATCGGCCTGATTATTGGTTACTGCTCCTGAGTGCTATGCTGCTTGCCATAGGCGTTATCGTCGTCTATTCAATTAGCCCGGCGCTGGCGGTTGATAGGGACACCGACGGAAGTTTTTACGTGACGCGTCAGCTTATCGCAGTAGGCCTTGGGATTGTGGCGTTCGGCATCACGGCAGCTATTCCACTGGAGAGTTGGCGCCAGCTTTGGAAGCCGCTTCTTGTACTAGCGGCGGTCGTAACTGTTGTGGCGTTATTTATGCCGGCTAACCCGCAATATCCCGCGCATAGATGGATACGTTTGGGTAGTCTGTCGTTCCAGTCGGTTGAGTTGTTAAAATTCGCTTTACTTATTGCTATAAGCGCCTTTTTGGCCGAACGTGTTAAAAACGGCACTTTGCAGAACGTCAAAGAAACGCTGAAGCCATTATTGATCGGGCTGGTCGGAATAGGGGTGGCAGTGGCATGGCAGCAGAGTGATTTTGGCTCTATGATGGTAATCGTGGTTATGGCCAGCGCTATGGTATTCGTGGCAGGCCTGCCTATGAAGCGCTTGTTGCTTATTGTCATGGCTTTGGTCGTGGTTGCGGCTTTGGCGATTTCGGCAGTACCATACCGCAGGGACCGTATCGCCGCCTTTTTACACCAGGGTGACACGACAAATTGCGTAACGTTAGTGACCGGTTACCAGGCTTGTCAGGCCCTGGTGGCAATCGGATCTGGCGGCATTATGGGTCTGGGCCTGGGGCGGAGCGTGCAAGCCTTTGGCTATTTGCCTGAAGCCGAAAATGATTCGATCTTCGCTATCTACGCCGAAAAATTCGGCTTTATTGGCGGCATAGCGCTACTGGGCTTACTATTGGCGTTGCTCACACGCTTAAAACGCATTATGGAGCGTACTCCGGATGATTTTTCGCGTCTGATTGTAACGGGCGTATTTACCTGGTTCGCGGTGCAGGCGATGATAAATATCGGAGCCATGATCGGTTTACTGCCGCTCAAAGGTATTACATTGCCATTTATCAGTTACGGTGGCACGAGTGTATTGTTTGTCATGGCGGCTATCGGCCTGGTATTCCAGATTTCGCGCTATACTTTGTACAGCGTGCCGGAGGCAAGCAGTGTAAATGGAGGCGGCGGTTATGACAATCGTAGTGACCGGCGGCGGGTCAGGGGGGCATATCACCCCAATCCTGGCCGTCGCGCATGAATTAAAGCGGCTTGATCCGGCAGCAAAGATTATATATATCGGACAAACTGGCGATAGTTTGGGTGACATACCGGCCGAAGATAAGCATATCGATCGCGTGGTAACGGTGCGGGCAGGGAAGTTGCGCCGCTACCACGGTGAAGGATTTAAACAAGTGTTTGATGTCGTAACGTTGTTAAAAAATCTACGAGATGCCGTATGGGTTTTAGTGGGTTTATGGCAGAGTTTTTGGCTGCTAGGCAGACTAAAACCGACAGTTGTTTTCATTAAAGGCGGTTTTGTTGGGGTGCCCGTAGGACTTGCTGCCGCCCTGCGCGGTCTCCCCTACGTTACTCATGACTCGGACGCGCTGCCAGGCTTGGCTAATCGCCTTATTGCGCCTTGGGCTCGGGTTCATGCTGTGGCACTACCGAAAGAAGTGTACGCTTATACGCCCCAAAAGACTGTAACGGTCGGGGTGCCTATCTCGCATAACTTTAAGCGTCTGAGTGCGGACGAAGCGCGTCAGGTGCGTCAGCGGCTGCATCTGGATAAGGCCGGTAAAATATTGTTAATAACTGGCGGAGGCTTGGGAGCTAAGCGGCTGAACGACGCTGCTGTAACGTGCATGCCTGAACTGTTAGAACGCTATCCAGAGTTATGGGTGGTTCACCTGGCGGGCAGGCTGCATGAGGCCACGCTGCGGCAACAGTACGCTCAATACCTTTCTTCCGATGCTGCTAAACGAGTAGTGGTAAAGGGGTTTATAACGAATGTATACCAGTACAGCGCTGTCGCTGATGTTATAGTAACTCGCGCAGGCGGCACCAGCATGGCGGAATTTGCAGCCCAAGCAAAGCCGTGCGTAGTTGTGCCTAATCCGTTGCTGGCAGGCGGACACCAGCTCAAAAACGCCAGTGTTTTAGCGGAGCGTAAAGCTGCGAAGCTGGTGAACGAAATAACTCTGGCCGATGATCATCGTGCTCTTATGCCCGCACTCACTGAGCTGTTTGATCATCCTGAAAAAGCGAAGCTTTTAGGTAGAAAGCTAGCAGAGTTGGCGCAGCCTAATGCCAGCCATCTGCTGGCGATGTTATTATTAGAAGCAGCAGGGGAAAAGCGCGATGAAGATATCGTATAGCCTTAGCAATATAAAAACAAAACAAATGGTATGTTTAAAAAACGAATCCCACCAAGCCCCCAGGGGCGGCAACGTCAGCCTATAGATCGCGGCAACGCCGTAGTATTTTCATACCACGCTAACCGCGCCATCCGGCCGCCTACTAGCCAACGGGGGGGCATTCCTAATGCCGGTGCAGCCGAAGCAGCGGCAAAAGAGCGCCGCCGCAAGCGCCTTATAAAACGCGGTCCAATGATTTTGCTGGCGGCGATTTTGCTGGCGGCATTGTTTATAAATATTTTGCTTACGCCCACCCCCCATCTTGTCATGAACAATACCGGCTCGAAAACACGGGTTTTTTTGCGCCAGGCTGATGTATATCAGCAAGCTGCAAATGATATATTTGCAAGTAATGCCCTATATCGGAGTAAACTAACAGTTGATATCTCTGCGATATCGGCTCGGCTACTTGCACAATTCCCGGAATTAGAGCAGGCGGTCGTGTCTTTGCCGCTGGTCGGTAACCAACCGACGATTTATCTACGGCCAAGAGACGCGGCTTTGCTGTTGACTGCTGCAACCGGTAAGCCACTGATAGTGGATAGTACTGGACGGGCGCTTATGGATGCAAGCGAAGCTTCGCGTCTTGACGACCTTATGCTGCCGGTCGTACAAGACCAAAGTGGCTTGCATATGAACCCGGGCGCTGTGGTACTGCCCAGCCGTAGTGTCGCGTTTATAGCAGAGATGACCGGACAGTTGAAGGCCAAGCGGTTATCGGTTACTGATATGGCATTGCCTCGAGCGGCGAGTCAGCTTAATGTAAGAATAAGTGGTACACCTTATGTTATCAAATTCAATCTGCGAGGTAACGCCAGGGCAGAAGTGGGCGCTTTTTTGGCGGCAAAGCAACACCTAGAGCGTGAAGGAAAAATACCTAGCTATATAGACGTCCGGGTCGACAATAAAGTGTACTATAAATAGCCCCTGCCACTCTACCCTGATAGTTCGTTTTTTGTTCGTATACGTTTTTCTACGTTGTTTCGGTTAAATTATATCTAAACTTATTTACAAGTATGTCAAATAAAAAGAGTAAAAGGGATAGAGAGGAGGGGAAGTACATAAAAATAATATAATGCAGTAAAAAGCAAATAGTTTCACGATCAAACTGTGGAAAAGTCAAATATTTCACATATAACACAACGTTCGTTCGTAGGCGTAGTGTTTGTGCGCATTAGCGAACACTAGGCGCTAGTCAAGGCACGGCACACCGGCTGTTGCGCAGATTAGCTGCAGTGTGACGCCGTATGAGTACATATTAAAGGTTGCTGGCCCGGCGATACTTTACTAGCAGTCGTATGTACATACTGGATGGTGCAATCTCCCCTCCGATGTGCGTATATCGTTAATCAGCTTTATGACTTACTATACAGTCGTAAAATATGCATTGTGCGACGTAAGAGATATGCCCGACCTTGGCTTAGTAAGGCATTGCGTCGCTTGGCTAGCAACCGCCTGTTTCAGCTCGACTTGGGCTTACTTTGTTTTTGCCCCCCTGCCTTGCTTGGCGTGGCTTCCGTATCTACGGCTTTTGCGCATATTCAGGCACATTCCCAGCTAGCTTAGTATGTTTTTTCGTTCGCTTTTTGTATGTGTTAAGCGGCACGTAGATTGGTAAGCATTTGTTCGTTATTTGTACTAACAACTGTTTGGTATCAGGTCCGGTAGACTAGGCGCCGTTGCCGGCTTCGTCGAGCTCATACGTGGCTTTAGCAACGCGTTTGAACTGGTTTTTGCCCTGAAGGTTCAGAAGGATGGTTGTTTCTTTGACGAAACGGCTTTTTAGTACCCGCTTAACAATTTCGTCGCGATGCAAGGGTTCCCCTGCTTCGCGTAAGACCTGGGTAATGATGTCGGCGACGGTGCCTTTACTATAGCCCCATTCTTTGAGAGCATAAATGCCGCGGCCAATTAATACGAACCGTTTGTCTTTGATAAGTTCGTTGTGGATGGCTTGAGTGGTTACATCTTTGCGTTTGAATTCTGATTTTTTGATAGATTCGGCAATTTCGTTAAAGTGCATATGCTTGCCGTTTTCTTTTAGGATAACGTATATTTTGTCGCGGATATTTTTAGGGTTGACCATTGGCCATTTTACGAGTCCCCAACGATTGTTAAGGGTGGCGAGATGTTTGGAGATACTGGCTAGAGCGGCAGCTTCGGAGCTGTTTTCGAGGCCGGCCGCTTTTGCAACGTCGGCAATAGGGGCCGGCTCACCGATTTTGTCGATAGCACTAACTAGGCCGGCAATACTTACTTTCATGGCATCGGCATCGCGGACATTGCCAAGGCCAACGGCTTGATAGTGATTGTCGTCTTCTTCGATAACGGCAAGCCGCGGGCAAAGAGTGGCCAGAAAGATAACCCTTGATTGGTCTGTCTTTGAATTTTCGGCAGTCACTCTGGTAGTAAGTTCGCTGACACGGGCGGCATTGCCCATATGTTGCAACTGGTCGGAGAGGGCGGTTTCTGCTTCCTTGATATGAGGTAATTGCCCCTGCTCTGCTGATGCCTTAAAACGGGCAACAACTGATTTTTCAAGTTGGCGTACGCGTTCCCGGGTAATGCCGAGCAATTCGCCGATCTGCTCGAGGGTTTCGCGACGGTCAAATAACCCGAACCTTCGGGCAACTATTTCCCTTTCACGGTCCCGCTCAATGCTCTGCAGGATATCTTGGACAAATTTTTCGGTATTGAGTACCGATTTTGGCGCTGTTGCCTCTGCCATATGGTTTCCCTATTCGTTAATAGACGAGTTAATAATAACTATAAAACTAACATGTTAAAAAGTCAAGCTCTCATATGCACAAAAATATTGTAGCACGAAATGGACAATCGCCAGTATGTTATGTTGTAGAAATATCTTTATAAAATAGTTTTACAAGGATACAATTTATGATTCGGAACATCATAGTCAATAGATTGTCTCTATGAAATAGTTAGAACAAAAGAGTGTTTTTAGAATTTATTTTTTTGATTTGCGAGGCGTAAAACGGCGTTTACGGGCGGGGGCTTCAGCAAGCAGTTTTTTGCACTGTTCTTCGGTAAGGCCGGCGGGCTCGGTACCTTCCGGGATTTTGGCGTTCTTTTTGCCGTCGGTAATATAGGGGCCATAGGGGCCATTGATGACCTTGATACCGCTTGCGAACTCTTTGATGTATTTGTTGGCGTCTTTCTCTAGTTTGGCTTGGTACAGTTCGCGGGCTTCGGCTTCGGTTATATCGAACGGGCTTTTGGGTTTAATTGATACAAAGGTTTTTCCGACTTGTATGTACGGACCAAAGCGGCCGATGTTGGAAGTTATTCCCTGCCCGTCGTCCGTGGTGCCCACGGTTCGTGGCAGCTCGAACATCTTTAAGGCTTGCTCTAGGGTGACATTTTCGAGCGTTGTGCCGCCTGGCAGAGGTGCGAAAGCTGGCTTTTCTTCGCTTTCGGTTTCTCCGCGTTGCAGCATGGGTCCATAACGGCCGTAGCGGGCCATAATAGGTTTGCCAGTCTTTGGGTCTGCACCGAGTTCGCGGGCTTGCGAAACTTCGGCACGGGAAGCTTCTGATGATTTTTCTATGAGCGGATGGAAATCGGCGTAAAAACGACGAATCATTTTTTGCCAGGTTTCTTTGCCCTCGGCGACCCGATCAAAGTCGCCTTCAACGGTCGCGGTAAAGTCGTAGTCAACAACACTCGGGAAGTACTTTACCAAAAAGTCGGTTGTTACCTCGGCGAGCGGCGTAGGCACTAATTTACCCCGATCGGCACCTGTAATCTCGGTAGTCTCTTCTTCGCCGATGACGTTGCCAATAAGTGTAAGTGTTTGAATAGTACGTTCCGTACCTTCAAGGTCTTTTTTTTCGACATATTCCCGGGATTGAATGGTTGAAATGGTCGGCGCGTAGGTGCTTGGCCGGCCAATGCCCAGTTCCTCGAGTCTTTTGACTAGTGATGCCTCGGAATAACGCGCCTGCGGGCGAGTGAACGTTTCGGTGGCGGTCAGAGTACTGAGCGGTAGTGCTTGGTCCTTTGTGACGGCTGGCAAAAGTGTGTCGTCTTTGCCGCCGCCGTATACCTTCATGAAACCGTCGAATTGCAATACTTCGCCCTTTGCAAGGAGTTTTTCGGGGCGACTAGAGATGCCGATAGTTACTTCGGTGCGTTCAGTTTGAGCGGCGGCCATTTGGCTGGCTAGGGCACGTTGCCAGATAAGTTGGTAGAGTTTTTGAGCTCCGTTATCGGCGCCGGCCTTGGTGCGTGTAAAATCGGTAGGTCGAATGGCCTCGTGCGCTTCCTGGGCGCTCTCGTTTTTGGTTTTATATTGGCGGACGCGGTGGTATTTGTCGCCGAACTCTTTTTTAATGAACGCTTCTGCCGCAGCAATTGCGAAACCGCTTAGTGTAGTGCTGTCGGTGCGCATGTATGTGATGTGACCTTCTTCGTATAGGCGCTGGGCAATGGTCATGGTTTGTTTAACGCTATAGCCGAGCCGGCGGGCAGCCTCTTGTTGCAAGGTGCTAGTAGTAAATGGCGCGCCCGGATTGCGGCTGCCGGGTTTGTGCGAAATATCTTCTACTGTAAAGGTGGCGTCTGTGCAGGCTTCTAGGAAAGTGCGCGCATCGTCTTTGGCGGCAAGTTTGCTTTCCAGCTCGGCTTTCAGCTCTTGCCCCTCGACATTAAAGATAGCGATGATTCGGTAGCTGCTAACAGCTCGGAACTCGCGGATTTCGCGTTCACGCTCTACAACAATACGTACGGCAACGGATTGAACACGCCCGGCGCTTAGCCCGGCACGTACCTTTTTCCAGAGCACGGGCGACAGTTCGTACCCAACAAGCCGGTCTAGTACGCGGCGTGCTTGCTGAGCATCCACAAGCTTGAGGTCGACAGTGCGGGGGTTGGCTATGGCCTTATCAATGGCTGTTTTGGTGATTTCATGAAAAACGATGCGTTTTGTCTTTTGGGGATTTAGCTTAAGTGCTTGGGTTAAATGCCAGGCTATGGCTTCGCCCTCGCGGTCTTCATCGCTTGCCAGCCATACGTCGCTTGCGGTTTTGGCTGCGCTACGCAGCTCGCTGACTACTTTTTTCTTATCAGGATTAATTTCGTATGTCGGGGCAAACTCGTGGTCAAGGTCAATGTTCAGGCCCTTTTTCGGAAGATCACGAATATGACCGAAACTGCTCTTGACGGTATACTCTTTACCGAGGTATTTTTCGATCGTTTTGGCTTTTGCCGGGCTCTCTACAATAACGAGGTTTTTAATCATGTTTACGACTTAGCTTATACGTAAGCGCCTATAATACGCAAGCCTAACTATTTGAACAAGCCCTTTTGTAACGAATGGCAACTATCCCCTTGAACCATAGAGGGCCAAGCGTAGTGCAACCCGAGTTCCGTAAGGAACCTGGCGTGTAACGCACTCTATGGGGCGAGGGGATAGTTGCCTAACGAATTTATTGTAAACTCCAGTGATTGTTGCCTAAAGGGCGGATAAGCCCGTGGATTTCCAGCATTGTTAGGGTCTGGCTAAATAGTTTTACTTCTAAGCGGCTGGCTGAGAGTAATTCTGCGCCGTCGGTCATGCCGTTAGCTAGCAGTGTTAATACTATTTGTTCGTGCGGATTCGTGCTCGTGGGAATTCTCTTTTGGGAAGCCGGCTGCAAGCCGAGCGCATAGAAAATGTCGTCTACTGACGTCACTGGCGTAGCTCCGCTTTTTATAAGATTATTTGTGCCGGCAGAAGTGGGGCTGGTGATATTGCCGGGTACTGCGAGCACCTCTTTCCCCTGCTCCAGTGCGAAGCGGGCGGTATGCAGAGTGCCGCTTTTCTCGGCGGCCTCTGTTATAAGAAGCACATCACCCATTGCCGAGGCAATGCGGTTGCGCGCAATGAAATTGGAAGTAAATACTCGCGTGCCTTCGGCGTACTCAGTTACAAGTGCTCCGCCTTTTTCGAGGATCTGCCGCGCCAGCCCGGCATGGCTGCTTGGATATATACGGTCCAAGCAGCTTGGCAGCACCGCAATGGTTACGCCGCCTGCGTCTAACGCAGCCCGATGCGCAATACTATCGACACCGAGGGCTAAACCGCTTATAATAACTACCCCTGCCTTGGCTAAATCTTCAGTCAAGCTGGAGGTAACAGATTTACCATAGGCAGACACTTTGCGGCTACCAACGACCGTTACACAAGGCCGCAAAAGCAGTTCCTTAACATCAGCACCAAGGGTATGCAAACAATCTGGCGGCGAAGAAATGTTCCTTATATTATTCGGAACATCAGAGGTAAATAGCGTAAGCTTATTGAATTTCATACAAAAATGTGGAAAAAGTATTGACACAATTGTTACATGATGCTAAAATCGCAATCTGTAAGTGTGAGTCCCATACTTACGCACCTTATATCCCCCATTCTAACAAATTGTTAGATTGTTTTAGAACGAGCTGTTAGATAAGTTGTTACCCTCCACTTTTCTCTTAGCGCTTGGTTGCCTACGTGGCGATCAAACGTTCTAAAACAAACTAACCCCTTTAACTGTACTGCATGTAACTTCAGTTATGTGCAGAGACCCCCGGAATTTGTTCTGGAGGCCCTGTAGTGGGCCAGCGAGTCCTAAAAGATGGTCTTTTGACCGGCGCGAAACTTTATGGAGTTTTGGTTCTCGACGCTTCGCTGGGGTGGGTTGAAGGGTGGAGCCTTCGGGCTCGTTAGGGGATATTCCCCGTGAATGTCCCCAAAAATTGGCCTGCGAGCGGTGCCCACCCCCTCTCGCAGGCCTATTTTTTACCCTCGCACATGCACCACACCTCCAAAAACCGAGCAAAGCCCGCCTTTTGGAGGTGTTTTTGGTCTGAAATCGGCTTATCAAGTCCGGTGCGCCCTCATCATACCTTAAGTACGGCTCCGAGCGCTCCTCCTCTGCGCATGGCCGTGGGGTTAGAGGGTGACGAAACGCATGGATTGGTCGGTGAGCTGGTTTATAGACACTTTAAGGAGTGGTATAATGTAGGTAAGATGGGCATGCGGCTTTCGGAATTAGGTACAGAACAGTGGGGCTTGCCGAGTATCGAGGTATGCGCAACTCTTCCAGTACGCGATACAGACATAACCAGAAAGCTACAAATCTTTGGGGCCGAAGCCGAGACGGTATTAACTGCACCAGAGCGTTTGCCCGAGGAATTACGCAAGCAATGGTTTGGTGCCATTTTGAGCGAGTGCGTTGTGCGTGCTAAATATTTATAGGGGTCACGAGTTTAACCCCTAACAGATGGGAATAAATGTTGATCATATAAAAAAGCCCCTTTTTGGTAGGGGGCTTTTTGCTTTTAGAGTTTGAGCTATTGGTCGTCCCAGGTGACGCCTTTCATGGAGCGGGTGGCGATTAGGATGAGATCGATGAGCCACCAGATGCCTAAGCCTCCAAAGGTAATGAGTTTTAGGATGCCGGTACCGATTTTACCGAGGTAGAAACGATCTACGCCAAAAGTACCAACAAAGATAGACAGTATAAGGGCTGCCATCCAGTTTTTTTTATCGCCCGATGATTGCGAGGGCGTTGCTGAAGGCGTGGCAGGTGTTGCTGATTCCATATGATGCTCCTTTAAAGGTTACAGTACTATACCTTAATGGTAATACGAACTGTTTGGTTAGACAATGAAGTTACGCGTTTCGGCTGGCATTACGCCGTCGCTATATGTGTATTCGCTTAATATGGCGTTGGTTTCGCGGATGAGCTCAGGTAAATGAGTCTGTTGCTCCGAAGTAAATTTTGCAAGCACAAAGTCGGCGCCGTCCGTTTGGTCGGGGGTTTTGGGACCGATACCAATGCGCACACGGCCAAACCCCTCGCCTATGCGCCCGATAATAGACTTAAGTCCGTTATGCCCGGCGCTGCTGCCGCCGGTGCGCAGCCGAATTTGCCCGTAAGGGATATCTAATTCGTCATGCACCACCACCGCTTTCTCGGCCGGTATTTTATAAAAATGAGCCGTGGCCTGCACTGCCTCCCCGCTGAGGTTCATGAAAGTTGTAGGCTTTATAAGGATAACGCGCGTGTCACCCAGGGTTGCGTTTGTCAGCAGGCATCTTAGATCTTTTTTCTGTATCCAAGGGTCGAAGTTATTAGCTTTAGCGAACGCATCCAGGCATGCAAAGCCAATATTATGACGCGTGCCGTCATATTCTTTGCCCGGATTGCCGAGGCCAACGATCAGTACTACTTTATTTTGACCCAGAGTGTAAAATTGGATCGCATCACTTGCCTGCACACGTTTTTGGAAAAGCGCCATATATTATATGAGTATAGCGAAATGATCTTAAAGCTGCCAATTATGACTTTTTAAGCGGCGGTTGCGGAAGCTGGTAGACCCGAATGTGAGGTACTGCTCGTTGGCGAGATTACGCTCTTTTTTCTTTGGTGGGGCTGTTGCCGTGCTTGTGGGTTTCGTGTTTTTCGATGAACCAGAACTGCACTGGGCTGCCTATATAATCGAAACGCTCGCGAAATTCGCGTTCCATAAACCGGCGGTAGCTCCAATGTAAAAATTTGGTGTGTGAGCCAAAGACTTTGAATGCTGGAATAGGGTTGTCGGTTTCCTGTACTATGTAGTTTAATTTTGGCGCGCGGTTTTTAAGACCAGCCGGAGGGTGTTTATCAACGGTTTCGCGTAACCAGCGGTTCAGTTCGCTGGTGGGAATGTGCCTTGCCCGCCGTTTGTCGATTTCGAGTGCGAGTTCGAAAATGCGGGTGACGTTTTGCCCGGTGACGGCACTAGTAAAGATAAGGGGGCCCCAGGGCACAAAGTCATAGGTAGCGGCGATTTGCGGCGCTAGGGCGTCCCGCGTAAAGGCGTCGCGCCCTTCCACTGCATCCCATTTGCTAACCACCAGTATAAGCCCCTTGCCTGCTTCTTTGATCATGCCGGCAATCTTTTGATCAAGTCCTACATTCAATTCGTTGGCGTCCATAACCAGCAAGCAAATATCGGCTTGTTCAATGGCGCTGAGCGAACGGATGACGCTGAAATGTTCGATCCCTTGCCCGATTTTGCCAGGACGACGAATACCGGCAGTATCCATAATCTCGATTTCCCGGCCTTCATACCGAACGATACTGCGGTTAATGTCGCGCGTGGTACCAGCGCGGTCCGCAACAATGGCCTGCTGTTTCTTAGCTAAGGTGTTAAACAAATATGATTTGCCTACATTTGGGCGGCCCAGCAAGGCAATGCGCAGGCGGTCGTGATCTTCCACGAGTGCTGCTTTGGGAATTTTTTCGATCAGGGTATCGAGCAGTTCCCCAATACCGCGGTGCTGGGTGGTGCTGGTGTGGATAATCGGCTTAATACCGAGACGTTCGAAGGTTTGTAGCTCTATATCTTTGGCCTTGTCGATTTTGTTAACCACCAGAAATACCGGTTTGCGGCTTTTGAGCGCCATTTTTGCAACCCGACGGTCTTCTTCGGTAATGACCACGTTGGCTTCCACGACTACCCAAATAACGTCGGCGGTGTCGGCCGCCTGCTGGACTTGTTCTTGGATAGTGAACTCAAATTCGTCTTCGGCATCCTTGATGCCGGCGGTATCGACCAACCAAAAATCCTGGCCCTGCCATGATGCCTTGGCCATAATGCTGTCGCGCGTGGTACCAGCTTCGTGTGCCACAATTGCTTCGCGGCGCGCCAATATGGCATTAAACAAACTGGATTTACCGACGTTGGCACGTCCAACAATTGCAACAATGGGTACTTTTTGAGACATTACGGTCATTATAACAGAGATAACGTCGCGTTGACATTCATATGTAAAGAACGCATAGTACTATCTTAGATGACTATAGAAGAAGGGTCGGCTTTGGCAATGGCTACCCGTTGTCAGAACATTTGTTCTCATCGGATTCGGACTTTGATCCGCTGATGCTACAGTTTCGTTTTTACGGAGCGTGCGTCTATATGGATTGGCTACATAAACAGAGAGCTCGCGGCCTTTCAACTGCATCGTAAGCTGGGCAAGGTTACGCTTGATACGGGTTTTGCGGCGCCAATCGTTTGCCGCTAACGGACAATGCGAGCTATATTATGGGCCAATTGACTATGATCCATCGCCAGGTGATACGGAAAAGCGGCGCCTGATTATGCTGAGTAAGGTGCAGAATTATAATTCGCGCGCCAAACAAACGGGTGTTATACCGCGCCTACAGGTGTATAAAGAAGATTGCGACAACGATGAGCCTTTTATGGGATATGAGGCGTAACAATGTAGACACAGCGTGCCGGGCTGTGACAGACTGCAGCAGCCGGTCTGGCTTGAGCGAGGCGTTCTGATGAATTGGTAAGCCGCTGGCTAGACGACTAATTTACCTAATACTAGTTGGCTGCGTTATGCTGCCAGAGCACTCGATGTGCTATACGCAACTGGTATTTTTGTACCAAGCGTGCAGATGCACAATAATTATGCAATACCGAGACCACAAGGTAAATTAAACCAGTTCATATTTGCCTGGTGCAAGGTGCAAGGTGTAGGTGCCGAATTGGGTGCGGTGCAGTCTAGTGACTTCGTAGCCGAGCGCAGCAAAGGTGCGGCGAATTTGGCGGTTGCGGCCTTCTTGCATGGTGACTTGCCATGAGCGATCATTGCGTTCGTGTGATTGAGTTAAACCGAATCTACTTATACCGTCATCGAGCATAATGCCTTTATCGGTTATTATTTGGCGGTGGAGCGACGCCAGCGGCTTATCGAGAGTTATCTCGTATAGTTTTGTTTTTTGATATTTAGGGTGTGTAAGCTGTTCGGCAAGCCGGCCGTCATTGGTAAGTAAAAGCAGGCCACTAGAGTTTTTATCGAGCCGCCCAATAGGCTTCAGATGATGTAGTTCGGACGGTAACAGGTCGTATACGGTCTTGCTCCCCTGTCCCTCCCGGCTGACAACATAATCTGTAGGCTTATGCAGTATGATGGTTTGTGTTTGAGCTGGCACGGCAAGTACGCTGCCATCCAGGGTAACAGAATCTTTGGTGCTAATATCCTGTCCTGTTTTTACGGCAACGCCATTAACCTTTACTCGTCCTTTGGCAACAACGGCATCCGCTGTCCGGCGTGACATGCCAGTAGCAAGAGCTACGAACTTATTAATACGCATACAATAGTGGCTGTAAGGGTTTTAGGAATTAGAGTGCAATACTACTGGGATCGATGGGTTTACCATCTTCAGTAGTAGGATTTGGCGCAATGACATGCCCGGGTTGGTGCGGCATATGAGGACTGCCATCGGCATTGACTACTCCGGCGAATCCGGGCGGATGGTCTGGAACGGCTTGTTGGTCGCCCATAGGTGCCATACCCTCTTTGGCGAGCAGCTCATCAAGATTGGGGCGTGGTGATTCGTCGCCTGGTTGCAAGGGGCGAATGATTTTTTTGTTGGCAATGGTGACATTATTGTCATTATCAGTATCGGCGTTGGCTGTTGGTGGCGCGGGTGGAACGGAAGGCTCGTTCGGGGGTGGGGGTGTCGGTAGTGGAGGTGGAACGGCAGGAGGAGTTGGTGGGGTTGGAGTGAGAGGGGCCGGAATCGAAGCTGTGGCGCTGGGGGCTGGAGACGGCGTAACCGTTTCGGGCGTTTGTTCAGTGCTGGAAATAAGGTTTTTTACGGCGTCAGCTACAATACCGTTATTACCGGTTTCGTCGGGCGGCGTAACTGCAGGTGGCGGGGTTGGAGCGGGCTGGCTGGCGAACTGATCGATTTGCGCCTGCATGGTTGCCTGTTCTTCGGAAACTGGTTGAGGCGTAGAGGCTTGTACCTGCTCTTGGGCTGCACTCTCAGGAGGAACTTGAGCCTCTTGAACGGGTGAAGTTGGCGGCGCGGGTGGAGCGGCCGGTGCTATTGGAGGAGTTGTTGGTTCGGGCACTGGATTTGGCGTAATTGGCACCTGGGTTGGCGCGGGCGCTGGAGTGCTGGGGGCTGGCGATTGTTGTGCCAGAACCGGGGGCGCTGGGGCTGGAGACGGCGGTGGAGCTACGGTTGGCGGAGGTGGTGTGGCGGGAACGGCAGGAGGAGTTGGTGGGGTTGGAGTGAGAGCTGGCTCCGGTGGTGCTGTCACTGGAATTGTGGCCGTGGGCACTGGCGCTGGGGTAGCTGGAGGCTCAGACGTGGCTGCAGGTGCTGGTACTTCCCCGCCGTTCATTAGGACTGCAGCTGTATTAACGATATCTTCAAGAGTAACCTGGGATTTTACGAGATAGCGGTCGGCCCCCAAGGTGTCGGCGCGTGATTTGTCCTCTGTTTGGCCGAGTGCTGTGAGCATAATAACCTTGACATCTTTTATACCTTCGGTGTTGCGTAGGATGTCGAGCATCTCAAAGCCACTGATGCGAGGCATCATAACATCGGAAATAATAAGGTCGGGCTTTTCCTTTTTAGCAACGGCCAGAGCTTCTTCACCATCCTGGGCGGCGACAATGTCATACCCTTCGGCCTGCAAGCGTGCCTCATAGATTTCACGCAAGTTATTGTCGTCTTCGACCAGCAAGATTTTCGCCATTCGATGCTACCCCTAGTGTGCTGTCAAGCTTATGTTTTGTTTGTATTGTACCATGATTTTATCCGTAAAGACCGCTACCTTGCAAGCGGCGGCGTGCTGCCAAGCGCCTGTTGTTGCAATGACTGAGCCCTTGAGGCATCGAGCCGGGGTATGTTAATAAAGAAGGTGCTTCCCTTGCCCGGCATGCTTTCTACCCATATACGGCCCTGGTATAATTCGATAATTTTACGGCAGATAAACAGTCCCAATCCGGTGCCGCCTACGGTCCGGGTTGCCGAGCTATCGACGCGGTAAAATTTTTGAAACAAGTGTGGAATATCTTCGGCTGGTATACCTGCGCCGGTGTCACGGATATACAATTGTACTACTTCATTATTGCCGGTTAAACCTATAGAGACTTTGCCTTGGTCGGTGTATTTTACCGCGTTATCAAAGAGATTGGTAATGGCTTCGCGCAGGCGGTCGGGATCGGCATAGATGTAATAGAGCGGTTTTACGACTTTTTTACTGGCGCCATCGCCACTGGTAGCGTCGATCGCTTGGCCGCTGCCAACGACAAATTCGGCTGCCAGGCCTTTCTTTTGGGCGCCGAACCTAAGGTCTTCTACTAGTTGTTCGAGATATGCCCCCATTTCAATGACGGCGGGGTGGTTGCTCAGGCGTCCGTCTTCCGCTTTGGCGCTTGTTAGCAGGTCCTGGAAAAGTTGGCCGAGGTGTTGTGTGCTGGAATGGGCTTTTTCCAGATAACCTCGGGCGCGTGAGTCGATAGTACTCACCTTTTCGTTGAGAGCAAGTGCCAAGTAGCCTTCGATAGCTGCGACTGGCGTGCGCATTTCGTGGCTGGCAGTACTAATAAATTCGGCGCGCTGTTGCTCGGCTGCCCGTTCCTCGCTAATATCGCGGACAACCGCGGCAACACCGGCCATATTCTTGCCGCCCACAATAATCGGAGACATCACCAAGGATACTATCTGTTTTTTGCCCTTGCGACCGGTTAACTGCGCGGTTTGAGTGGTGTGTTGTTTGCTGCGCAAGGCTATGGCAAACGGAGACTCCTCTTTTTCCATTGGTTCCCCGTTTTCTTTGGACAACTTAACGACCAGTTCTACGTCGAGGCCTGTTGCTTCGGCTACCGACCACTGTGTCATAAGTCCGGCAGCTGGGTTGATAAGGGTAATCTTGCCCTCGGTATTTATGACAATAACACCGTCCGTGATGGATTGAATAAGAATAGCGGACTGCTCTTGCGTGCTTCGCAACATGCCGCTGAGCATGCTCATTTGCTGCTCCTGCTGGGTCACGAAACGGCTACGCCAAAATGGGTATCCGATGGCTGCAAGCAATGCTGAGCCCCCTAGCATGATCCATGAATAAATACTAATTGATGCAGGTACCAACTCGTTTTGTAAAAGCAAATAGATGGAGCTGACAAGCGCTGACCCCAGGAGTACGAGTAATCCGTAAATGCCGTTCAAAAAAATGGTAATAAGCCAGAGTGCGAGGTATGGTATGGCTGTATTTTGCGGATCAGTACTGCTGATACCGTGCAGAAGGCCAAGGGTGGTAAGTGCGGTGCCGATGAGGCTGGCCATGGGAAGGCTGCGCTTAGCCAGCAGCCAATAGATAGAGAGTAAGTAGACGAGAGCTATGAGGGACAGTATGAGCGCGATCGGACTATCAAGGTTGTATGCTTCGCCAATGCCTGTGAAGCCTGGTGCGTAACGCCACAATAGATAGCCGACCACAACAGCGACGTTGAGTACCGCGGCGAATCCATAGTAAACGCGATACCATACGCGTGACACGTGGAACGTGAAATTATCGATAACCATTAGCTTTTAGTATACTACGCAGCACCCCGATTGACCCAATGCTCCGGTTGTAAATACTCCCCTGTTATGTTAAGATAAACTGAGTTCCGGCCGCCCTTTGTCCTGCTTTGTCGGATCGTCTTGCTGGCAAGCAGATCACTACCACTAAGGCCCCATCGTCTAATGGTTAGGACACTGGGTTCTCATCCCAGCAACCGGGGTTCGAATCCCCGTGGGGTCACCATAATGCAATTACAGATTAGAAAAGTTCGACAATTTATTTTGTCGAACTTTTCTTTTTTGTCCGTCCCTGTTAATTGGAATTCGACCCTCCTTAGGTGGGGACTATTTTTCGTTAATTTTGTGTAAATACATACAATACTAACGATTTATTGACAATTAAGCGTTAATTTAGTATACTGTTGCTATGATTAGCGCCTACAACAAGGACAAGATAAGACAGCTCAAAAAAGAATTCGAACAACTTAGAGTCGGCAAGGACTCATTGCTCGTCATCATTGACGAAGCTGAGCTGCCAGAGCTTGTTTATAACTCGAATGCCATAGAAAACTCTACCCTGACGTTGCGGGAAACGGAACGTATATTGCTTGAGCTAGAGGTCGCTCGAAATGTGAGTGTTCGTGAGCTGTTTGAGGCTAAAAATTTGGCGCGCGTTACTGAATATATCCGCAACAAGAAGGATGCGACGCTTAATAAAGACGTTATTTTGCTGCTGCACCAAATGCTAATTGGTGGCATTAATGACAATATCGCTGGACGTTTTCGCGCTGAGCACGAATATGTCCGAGTAGGTGCGCATATTGCGCCAGCCCCTGAGCACATTGAACAACTGCTGGACAATCTATTGGCTGATTATGAAAGCTCACACGACGAGTATTTTCTTGATCGTATCTCGCGCTTCCATCTCGAATTCGAGCGCATTCACCCCTTCGTTGATGGCAACGGCCGAATTGGTCGTGTGTTAATTAACGTGCAGCTCATGCTGCACGGATATCCGTCGGCAATTATCCGCAACAAAGGTAAACGTGATTATTACTATCCAGCGTTCCTGGAGTATCAGGAAAACAGATCAACTGAGCGGCTAGATAGTCTCCTATCGTTGTCACTTATGGAATCGCTAAACAAACGGATTACGTATTTGAAAGGGCTGGAGATTGTAACACTTACCGACTACGCTAAGCAGGCTAATGAATCGCCAAATACTCTACTTAATGCTGCTCGACGCCAAACTATTCCGGCTTTTCGCGAAAAAGGTGTTTGGAAAATTGGTAAATCCAGCGTTTAAACTGGTACTCCCAGTACCTTCAACCGTGGTTCAATATATTCCAGCTCACCGAAGAAGGTTTCGACCTGAGTAGTCGTTAGGGTCACCATTTGAAACAACAGGTACGAAAGAGTTCGAAGATTTATTTCCTCGGACTCTTTTTGTTGCCCTACTTCTGTTATTTCGAGTTCGGTTCCCATTGGGTTAAAAACCTTCGTAACTTCTCTAAACCAATGCGCCGTAAGGAATATTTGACCTGCTCTTGCTCGTCCATTTCACTCCAAGTTTTAGACTGTCCAGCAGGGATAAAAATTGAGTCTGTCCCGTAGCCCTGCTCTCCACGAACGCTAGCAGCAATTGTACCTTCTATAACCCCATCGAATATATGCAAGCCGTTTTGATCGCAAAAGGCGAAACAGGTCTGGGCAATAGCATCGCGTCTATCGTAACTATCGAGTAAGCGACACAGACCCTCAGGCCGCAGTTCGGTCAAAAACCATTTAATGAGCGTGCCTGGCAAACGGCCAAGTACTTCAAATCGGAGAGAAAAGTCTTCAACTAAAACCGGTTGCTCAAGTTGGCGATACGCTTCTTTGGCCTTTATGCCGACCACTTCATGCGGATCAAGCGACTGAATCTCGGGCAAATCAAGCTTGTGGTGTGTGACCGGATAATTAAGATATCGGGAAAGTTCTTCTGCCTTCTTTGGATGACTCGTAATAAATGCTAATTCTTTCATATCAAACATCAGGCTGAAATTTATTACGGCTCCAGTTCCAAAGCACCGGATGAACTTGTGATGGGTTAATGCCACTCTCTTTTAGTAATTCTTTCCAGGCTAATTCCACTTGCAAAGAAGTAGATCCGACGGGAACCACACCAAGCCGTTCACTGCTTTGCAAAACGTGTGTGTCGGGAATAATCGAAATCTCTTGGGCATTTTTAAACTGGACGTCGGTGTAAAGCGATAGAATAAACGGCCAATAATTAGAAAGCTTTGGACCTGATAGGTACGGAAAGCGTTTACGATGTGTCTTTTGTAGTAAGCTAATGAGCTTGCCCGCGTCACTCTCTGCTTCTTCGATGATCTTTCTGGGGTCATCTTTGTAATATTCATGAAGTGTCTTCGAAATTGTTGTCCAAATTAGCGTATGTTTATTGGGTTGCAACGCCAGCTTGTGCTTTACGAGATCGGCACGGATTTGTTCGAGTGGAGTTTCAGCTAATTCTTCTGGGAAGAAAAGATATCGAGTTGTTTCATCTTGCCAGGTCGCTAGTGCAGAAGCCCACATGGCTGGAGAGCTGCGTTGAAAATTAATACAAACCGGGAGTGTGAAGTACAAATAATTTTCGCGGCTTCCTTGGGGCAGGCCTGGACTGACTTCATGCTGTGCAAGTGTGGGGATCAGCCCTTGCTCATACAACGCCATGAGTTGTTTTACTTTTTCTAATTGCATATATCTATTCTACCTTCCTGACTTGATTTTCGAGACAGGTAACTACACCTAATGCTTTTAACTTTGGGTCAAGCTCCTCCAAAACCTCAAACAAGGTTTCGACCTGACTCGCTTTATAGCTCATCAGTTGCTCTGCAACAGAGGTAAAAGGTTCCACAATTTATTCTTTTGATTACTTCATTCGATAAGTAGATAGGCTGTCAGCCGCCATTTTAGACGGCCAAATATTTGTACCCTTCCCTTGTTTCGCTGACCGCTAGTTTGCCGATATCAACTAATGATTTTAAATGACTCTTTACACTAGTTACATCCAACACAATCTCGTAATCTGCCAGTGCGACCTGTACCTCGCGCTAGGTGACCCAGGTCGTCGCGTTGCTGAATGCCGTATCAAAAGTCGTGAGAATTCTCTTTTGTTCCTCTGGGGAGACCTTACGCCCAAGGGAGCTTCGTTTTGCTTTGACCATTAAATATTTTACATATTCCTGCTCATCGATGATGGTTTCTATTGCGTCGCATCCGGTGTCTAGATAGTCTTCGCTCGGCTCGACTATACCCTCAATTACCCACAGACATTATGGATAAGCCGCAACTGCTCCTCTGTTGTCCATATTATTTCTCTGGTCCTGGTGGCACCTTGAGAGGTCTTCCCGTTTAAGATCAAGCAATCCTCTATTTTTTGCAAGGTAAGAGGTATGGGCCGATGCGGCACAGTAATCATGAGAACTATTTTTGTTCAGTTTCCATGCAGGCTCATCGCCCTGCAGCGACATAACTCTTTTATGTAAGGGTGCCACGGTATACGGCTCTTGTGGCACCATCGCCGCGTAAGTTAAGGCTCGGGCTTCGTGGGCGGTAAATGCATCACATTGTATAGATGGGGAGCGGCCAGTCCTTGTTTAACTTCGGCAGTCATCACTACATTGTACGTCTTTAAGGGGCTGGCCGCGAGTAACGGTCAGGCAGTTTTACTTTAACTTCTTTATAAATCGAACCCTTCAATTCACCGAAGTTATATTTGGAAAAACGTTAATTCTTGTACCAACACGGTAGGTATACCCCCCAGTAAAGTAGATCTAAATACGTTTATGTGTTATAATATATATTATGTCCCGGTTTTCGGCTTTGAGTGTTGAGAATGGCAAACACATTGGTGCCAAGATGGGCGGCATTACAGCTTTGATCGCCGCTGAATTCGCGTCCGACTATACAGTTATCTCTTATAAGTTGGCGGAAACGCTGCGCACCATCGGCAAGTCACCATATGATGTATTCAACCATACCGGCAATATGTGGATTGGCTTGGTGGCCGGAATGTTCGGTTCATATGTGACTACCGGCGCACAAACGCTTACTTCTAAGATTCGCGGCACGACTGAAACTGCCTCGCCAACCCGTATGAACCGCATTAGCTCTGCTGCCGGCCTGCTAGCAACGGCAGCGGCTAGTTATGGCTTTGAGAAGCTTGGCGGATCGGTGGACATGCTTGATGTATGGTACAGCCTAGGTTCGGGTGCGTGCGCCAGCTCGCTCATACGGGTTGAGCGCAAAGCCCAGGCGTCGCCAATGGAAGACGGTACGGGCGAGCTGCCGCCAGCATTGCCGGTGCAGCAGCCTGGTACATTGACCGAGCAATCCAGTGAGGGACGCATTGTGCCTCCGTCACTACCGGCCATGTAGCCGGTGCCGAAGTTGTCTGTCGTACCTCCAGTCAGAGAAGTACATTCCTCTACTTCGGCATGCTATCGAGGATAGTCCCGGGGCTGCCGAGTTAAGCCACGCGTGACTACAAGTTAGGAATGTTTCCGGAGACGTTATCTCAAGCCATAGCTCACCTTTTGTAAGCTCGGTAAGGTAATGGTCTTAAGACACTTAAAGACGATATACGCGCATTGCGTGATAGCGGCAGAGTGCCTTGTGCAAGGCTTAGCAATCTCTGTTCGAGGCTGGCTTTTGATAAGTAGTCTTGAACAATGTATTAGCTACCATACACTCAATTGTCAACGTAGTGCGCATACTTGCTCAACTAGTTTTTTTATTTTAGGCAGGAGGGTACAAATAGCAAGAGTTAACACTATTAAACAGGAGATTAGTGTATGGAAACTCTTTACCATCCCGAAATGGCGGCCAACATCGAAAGGGTAGTACAATCTCGACTCAAATCAGGACCGGAAGAAATAGGAAAGATGGTACTTAATACAGCTCAAACAGGAGTGCCTGAAGCGGGAGATGGGAAGCCAACCCCTTTTGGGCTTGAATTTATGCTAGGCGTACGGTTAGACCCTGATGCGCCACCGCCCTCGCTGGCCGGCACGACGCTTCCAACAGTAACGCCAACGAATCAAGACGGTAAAAGTGATGAAATGTGGGATACAAAAAACGATTAGGCAGAAGCAACTAGTACCATCTCATGCATACCATTAACCGATGTCTTATTATTACCGATGCCGATGATCGAGATCAGGGTCATGTACCTCTGCTAATGCAACACATGTCGCCTAAGCAAGTTGTCGTAATTGACCCCGTCCCCGCCATTCTTAACGGAGCCGGCCTAACATATCGCATAGATAAGAACGGTATAACCTGCATATGTAATGACAAGCCTCTTACCAATATTAAAGCAGTATGGGACCGGCGGCCCACCCCCTTAGGCCGCGAGATGCTGGATCATATTAATTCTAATAGCGTAAAATACGCATCGGTTGCTATACGTCGTCATACCTATAACTTTTATGCAGCATTTCCTGATGCTCTTTGGGTGTCAAACGACAATGCTGTTCAAAGGGCTGAGAACAAAGCGCTGCAGTTACGAGAGGCGGCAAAGCTTGGTTTTTCCGTCCCTATAACGATATTCACTTCGAATCCTCAGGCAGCACAACAATTTGTTGCACGAAATAAAGCGACAATTATTAAATCTCCTAGCGTTCAGGGACCGGTCGTTGACGACAAGATGTTCTATTTTTTTAGTACCAAAATCACTCCTGAAACACCAATAGATTATAGTGGCCTACACCTGGCTCCAGCCATATTCCAAGCCGCTGTTGATGTAGATTATGACCTCAGAATTACCGTAGTGGGCACGGAGATATTTGCCGCCTCCGTAACTGCCGGTGCTGAAAAAGATCTCTCCATCGGTGTCCGGGATTGGCGCATAGGCAATTACACTGGATTAGACATTACCGGTTGCTTGCTCCCTAAGGGCATTGCCGCCAGATGTATTGCCTTAGTTAAAACGTTAGGTTTACAGTTTGGCGCAATTGATATGATTCGGGACAAAAAAGGCGCCTACTGGTTTATAGAGATCAATCCAAATGGCCAATGGGGATTTGTAGAACAGCTGGCTAAACTACCGATTAGCCAGGCTATGGCTCGGTTGCTTCAATCCAGAATGTAAACGTAATGAGTGCCTGACCGTAAGGAGGCCGGTGTGTAACGCACTGCTTGTTATAAGCGGGCGGTTGCGTTTCGCTCGTCCTCTCTGCTTTTTCACATGCCTGCAAAAGTTTACTACAATAAATACATGGCAGCTAAAACTACATACACAAGCATCGACGAGTACATAAGCGCGTTTCCGGCCGAGGTGCAAAGTATTCTCAAAAAGACACGGCAGACTATACAAAAGGCGCTGCCAGACACTACCGAGACGATCAGTTACCAAATACCCACGTTCAATCTGAATGGCAAATATGTCGTATACTTTGCCTGCTGGAAGCACCATATTGCTCTGTATCCGATACCAACGGGCGATGAAGCTTTTCAGAAAGCAATAGCTCCCTATATAAGCGGCAAAGGAACAGTGCGGTTCCCGCTTGATAAGCCTATTCCCTATGACCTAGTGGAGAAAATCGCTACGTTTCGAATGAAAGAAGCAGTAAAAAAAGAAGGCAAGAAAACAACCTAAAATCTGTGCCGGGTCGGTTGTGTTTTTTACATTCTAAGTAAGCGAAGCGCGCAGTACCATGCTACAATAATAATTTGAGAGCTACAAAGCTACTACGAAGGGCATGGTGGGCATGACCAATAGAAATAGAAGCGATCCAAAAGGCGAACAACTAACTTTTCACTCAGTATACCAATACCTTGGGCGGCGTACGTATTTATTGATCGTTTTTGTCTTTGCAGTTTTAATTTTGATACTCTTCCTCCTTGATCGGCAACAAGCGAAGATGACATTGACAGAAGTAGAGCTAAATACCATGGAGAATCAGCTCAAAAATTACTCTGTTTCCCGGCATGATACCATCCCAAACGATACGCAGTTTACGGTAGATACGGTTGAGACACCGCTTCCATATGCGCCTCTGGCAGTTGCTAACTATACTCTTAGCGGACCGTATGTTACGTATTCGGACGAGCCATTGCTGCGAGACCTTTCCGGCACGTTTGACAGCGGATTTAGCGTAACCCCCGATGCGGTCGCACTGGGCCTGGATACAATAGGAAACTACCTGCAAGGAGTCGAGGCTGGCGACGGCTTAACGGGCGGTGCGGTTGGAGAGGGTTTGTTTGCCATGCTTGGCATTAAGGCTGGCGACGGCATAGCTACTAACCCTGGAGGAGTGAGCGTCCGTCTGCAACCGGGCGGCGGCATATTCCATACAGGCGGCGGACTATCTTTGTCCGGTGCCTGCTCTGACGGCCAATTGCTAAAATGGAACACAAGCGCAGATAGTTGGGAGTGTTCGAACGATACCAGTACGGGAGCGTTGGTGACGCGTTCTGCCGATGGTGCTACTAGTATTAGTCCGGCTACCCTAATGGAATTCGGACCAGCCGCAAGTTCTTCGGATGAGTTTATTGTGAGTGATCAAGGCGGCGGCACTGTTCGTGTGCGCACAGGCACGGCTATTCCGCTTGTAAACGCGGCAGCGACTATAAGTGGTGTGTGGACGTTTAGCAGCGCCCTAAACGCAGGCGGCGGTATTGTATGCACGGATTGTATTTCGCTTAGTACAGAAACAAGCGGCAATTACCTTGCCGGGTTGTTGGCTGGCAGCGGTTTGAGTGTGTCCGGTTCGGGGAGCGAGGCGGCTATGCCCACTGTCTCGTTAGATACCTCCCTGAGTATATTTAAAACAGTTGACGCGTCATTGGGTACAGACCCGGTGGCTGACAGTCTTACCGATGTATTGTCACTAAGCAGCGGTGATGGCGTAGTGGTTACTGGCAATGCGGCGGCGGATTCGATTACGTTTAGTCTGAATGTAGCAGCAGGCAGCGGCTTAACTGTGGATGGAGGCGCTCTTTCCTTGCTTAACACGTGTAGTAATGGGCAATACCTGGCATGGACAAGCAGTAGCTCGAGCTGGAATTGTGCGTCGTTAGCTCTGGCGCCACCGGTATTCCAAACAGTGACTGGCGATATCGGCAGTGCAACTGCTGATATCGCGACTGACACACTCGCTCTTTTAGGCGGCGACGGTCTAGCGTCGGCTGCCAGTGATGCAACGGATACAGTTACACTTGCTATTGATCTTGCTTCCGGTTCCGGCTTAGCATTCTCGAGCGGTGCGCTTACTTTGCAATCTTGTGCCGACGGCCAAATTCTTAAGCGTATTTCCGGTTCCTGGGCCTGTGCGATCGATGCCGCCGGTACTTCTCTAGCTACTGCATATAAGCAACAACTCGCCGGCACAGACAATGTTGCTATAGGTTCGAGTTTAACTCCTTTGCTTACTAATGGCTCCGACACTCCGGAAAGTCTTGGTATTACCGTTACTGCGGGCAATGAAATAGCTTTTACGGCCACAATTGAGATAAATACTAGCACTATTACCGGCCCGGTTACATATGCCGTGATTCGCGATGACAATCATGATAACGACTGTTCCACTAGTGCTGGCGACGGTACGCAAGTTGGTGGCCAGATCACGAGCTTTATCGGAAGTATTACACAAAGCTTTGCAGCCTCCATACACTTTGTCGATACTTCCCCTGCGGCCCTGACCGGATATTACCAGTTATGCGCATCAACGCCTATTGCCCTGGGTACAACGTCTGTTACCGATAGAAGCCTTATGTTACAGGAAGTAAATCTATAGAAAAAGGCTGTCATGCATAGTGCTACAGACTTGACTCTCCAAAACGACAAAGGTAGCCGGCATACAAAAATGTTTAAAATTGTCATAGTAATCGCGGTGGTGGCAGCTGCGGCGTGGCTTGCTGCGGCCTACTATCAATCCCGGATAGAAGTAGAAAACCTTAAAAATGACCTTGCCGGCACCCCTAAGCGGGAGGCTGATGAGCTTATACAAAAGATTGGCATGCACATGGTTCTGCCAAATGAGACGCCTACTATTGCGACGGTTAAGGACGTGACAAAACTGGTAGACCAGCCCTTTTTTAAGCATGCCAAAAACGGCGATAAGGTTCTTATGTACACACGAATCAAAAAGGCTATACTATATAATCCTTCGAGCGGCAAAGTAGTGGAAGTGGCTTACTTGAACGTAAAGACCGATGACTCCTTGCGTTTACCGGCAAAAGATAGGTAGCTACAGCTGGTCGGTTATGCAAAGAGCGCACCGGAATTCTACTTAACCGTACTGTTTCCTCTTATATACTAAAAGTATGCGTAGCGACTGGCGATATCCAGAAGATAAGGCCTATGAGAGTTGGTGGGCCCAAGAGATCAAGCCTGGGCTGACTCGGCGTCAGATAATAGAGGAGCTAGATAAAGAGCCGTTGACTCGGCCGCATCAGCCCTTTTATGAAATTACGCGAGGTATGGGACAGGCGCGCCCCGGACGTTGGACGGTGTCCGCAGAAGGAACAGCTTTGCCTCCACCCGAAAAAAGGCGGCGTCAGCGGCTGGCTATTATTGGTGCTGTAGCTGCTTTTGCGACAATTCTTACAGGAACGATTGCTCCGGTCGTGTTTGCCGCTCGTGACCCGGAACAGATCAAAAGGGAGGAGCGCAACAGAGAGTTAGCGGTAGGAAAAGCGCTTGCTAGCGTAGAAGCGTTGCGCGCAACCGGCTCCTGTGCGGTGGAATTAGATGCCGAGAGAAAATTAGCTCAGCACAGGGTCCAGAATAATTTGATCTCCAAACCCGATACGGCTTCAGTGGTATATCAGCAAGTAGCCGCTTACGCGCAGGCTTCGGAATTGGCTGCAGAGCACAGTATTCCCTGCACTCCTACCGGCAGTGGCCGTTTTAGTCTGAAACAGTACAAGGTAGAACTCGCAGATGGAACCAATGTAAAGCTTATACCTGTCGATATTACGCGCTTTGATGTGTCTGCTGCATGCTCGAGTCTCGCTACTTTTCACCATGAGCGCGCCGATATGGGCGATGATATTGTTGAGCAGCAAGTACTGGATAAGCGTATTGAGCTTCAGGAGGGTTTGGCAGTAGCCGCGGGTGAAGTTTGCTCAGTGCAAGGCTGACGATTACTTACCGCGTCGGATGAAGAGACACAACGCCTTTTTCCGGCTATTTGTGATATGGATGGCGGGCGTTGATGGTGCTTGCCCGGTATAAGGCCTCGGCAGTAATAACCATGGCAAGATCGTGCGGAAATGTCAGTCTGCTAAGACTCCAGGTAGCGTCCGCCCTGTCGATGACCGTATCTGGCAGCCCCTCTGGCCCGCCAATCATAAAACAGAGCTGCCTGGCGCTCAAGAAAATCAGCCAGTTCGGGCGTGCTGAGCGGTGTACCCTGCACGGCGAGCACAATGAGATATCCATTTTTTGCCTGGTGAAGCAAGTGCGTGGCATCGTGCGCGTATTTGTCGTGAAGGTGTGTAGTGTGTAGTGAATGGTAGCGCCCCAGCCGTCCGGTGTATTCGCCCCAGCCTTGCCGGGCATAAGCCAGTTTGGGTTCGCCCACGGTAATAATGTGCAAATTCATGCTTTTACAATAGCTCATTTGCCTCTGAGACGATACGGGCTTTGGGCAGCTCCTCCCAATTAGAAACATAGCGCGGCGAACGAATGTGATGCTTAGGCCTCCAGGTTTGGCTAAGTGCCTCGGCAGCATAGTAAATACGGTGTTTGCCGTATTTATGGTTGATATGGTCAATGGCTTGCATGCGGGTGATGGCCCGGTCGTGCTGTCCAGGGTCTATTTGACCAAGCAGGTCGATTTGGAGGCTTTGCTCTGGTATTACGTCGTATAAAAATACGCCCAGACGGTGATACTGCTGCTTGTTACTGTATAGCGTTTCAAGCTTGGCAATAAGCGAACTGATAATAAAGCCGGTGTCATTGGTCGGCTGCATAAGCTTTAGCTCGCGCACCCAGCGGCGGTAGCCTGGCTTGTGACGGTTTGTTTCGGTGAAAATGCCAATCCGCCGCGCCAGCAGGTTATTCCGTCGCAAACAGAAAGCGGCTTGCGCGCTCAATGTGGCAATGGCTGCCTCAAGTACAAATGCCCGATTAGTGTCTTCGCCAAAGGTACGGCTGCGTAAAATGCTTTGGGCAATTCGGCCTTCTAAAGCCAGTTTGTGACAACTGGTACCGTTGAGTTCGGCCACTAATTGGCGGCCATGTATTCCCATAAGTTGCTGGGCATGGCGCGGACGTGTACGGGCTAGCGCCAGAGCCGTGCTTATGCCTTCGGCGCGCAATCTTGGCGCCAGCCGCCAGCCGACGCCCCATACTTTGTTTATGGGCGTACTGCCAAGCAGTCGTGCTTGCTCTTCGGCCGGGCCTTCCATACAACTAAACGTTCCCTGGTACTTGTCGTGTTGTTTGGCGGCTTCAGCCGCAAGCTTTGCCAGTGTTTTGCTAGGTGCGATGCCTATCGATACCGGCACGCCGATATTTTTTAAAATGCTGCTGCGTACGTCCCTGCCCCAGGCTGCGTAATCCTTGATGGGTAGCGCCGAAAGGTCTAGAAACGATTCGTCCACCGAATAAATTTCGATTCGTGGTGTCACGGTGGCTAAAAGCATGGTAATTCGCCGGGAAATATCGCCATACAGTTCAAAATTTGCGGAAAACTGCGTTACGTTATGCTCTATAAATGTATGGCGATATTTAAAAGTCGGTGCGCCCATAGGAATACCGAGTTTTTTCGCTTCGTTGCTACGGGCTATGGCGCAACCGTCGTTGCTGCTGAGCACTACCACCGGCTTGCCTTCCAAATCAGGCCGGAATATACGTTCGCAGCTGACAAAAAAGTTATTGCAATCGATAAGTGCGAATACCGTTTTATGTTGATTGCCTCGCTCTGCCATGGTCTTTCTATTGTACGGCGGGTACGCGCGTAGGGCACTTGTGTTTTATGTGGCGTTACCACATAATCGGCCGGGTAAGGCAAAAATAGTATACAGCGTAAGACGGTTCCGGACCGGTGAGCCTGAAAACAAGGGAGGGTAACGTGGGGGATATACAGGAAGTCCGAGTCTACCCAATAGATCCCGCTGACGATCCGCATGCGCGGCATGTGCGGCATGACGCGTTGGCAATGTTGGGAGTAGACGTGCAAGTGAATACGGGCCAAGTGTATTACTTAGAGGGTGGTCTCACGGCTGGTCAGGCCGAAGAAATCGCTGGTCAAGTATGCGCCAATCCCCTTACTCATCGGTATGAAGTCGGACCGCGTATAGACTGGCATGATCCGGCAAAAGTAGAGGTTGGCTATATGCCCGGAGTGCAGGACCCTCAAGCAGGCCCGATTATACAGGCCGCTGGATCGCTGGGTTTGCGTTTGCGGACAGCTGCGACTGCTACTACTTACGAGTTTGGCAAAGGAACACCGGCAGATGCCCGCGACGCCACAGTACGGCAATTGTTGGTGAACGAAAATATTCAAGCCGTGCGCACTAAAAGTCCCGAGACGCTTAGAGTGCATGCCGAAGCCGGGCTAGTTCAGGTAATTCCCACCCGCGAAGCCCATGTGGAGGCGCTGGAAGCTATGTCGAATGAACGCAGGCTGGGATTAAAGCCGGATGACCTGGCTATTATTAAACGAGCGGCTATTAAAAGAGGTAGGGACTTCACCGATGTCGAGTGGGAGTTTTTGGCAGGCAGGCGCAGCGAACACTGTGGCCACCAAACGTTTGGAGCGGCTATTATTGACGCCAAAACCGGCCGGGTAAAACCGCCAATGCTTGCGCGCATAAAACAGGCTTCGCGTCCACTTTGGGGTGATACGGTAGTATCAGCTTTTGATGACAACGCCGGCGTGATTCGTTTTTTTGAGGGCTATACTATTGCCGGAAAGAAAGAAACGCATAACTCCCCTTCAGCCCTGGAGCCATATGGCGGTGCCGGTACAGGAACGGGCGGTGTTGACCGTGACATCAGGGGCACGGGCAAAGGATTCAAAACGATTCTTTTAAACGTGGAGTTTGCTTTTGCACCGTCTAATTTTGATAAGTCTAAGCTGCCCGAGGGTTGCTTGCCGCCGGATTATTTACGCAGCGGTTGTATTGCTGGCTCGCGTGATTACGGCAACCGTTTGGGTGTCCCCACTGGCAACGTGTCTTTTTATTATCATAAAGATTATCGCGCCAAGCCTGCGGTACTGGTCGGCGCATATGGTATTGCTCCAGAGGAGCATGCGCGTAAGGGCAAGGCTGAGGTTGGCGACTTAGTGGTTGCAATGGGTGGGCGTACCGGTAAGGATGGCTTGCATGGAGCGACATTCTCCTCGTTTAATATGACGGCTGAAACTAGCATGGTGGACGCGCAGTCCGTGCAAATCGGTGATCCGTACCAACAACGCAAGTTGGCCGAAGCGTTATTAGAGGCCCGCGATGCCGGGCTTATACGGGCGATTACCGACTGCGGGGCCGCAGGCTTTGGTTCGGCGGTTGGTGAAATGGGTGAAGATACTGGCGTTACGGTCGAGCTTGATAAAGTGCCTGTAAAATATGCTGGCATGACACCTTGGGAAATACTTATGTCGGAATCACAGGAGCGTATGGTGCTGGCGATTGATCCGGCAAACCGTGCGGCTTTACAAGCTATTGCCGATAAGCATGGCGTTGAAATGGCAGCCTTTGGTACCTTTACAGGCGATCACCAGTTTACAGCATATTTTAATGGTGAAAAGGTAGCAAACCTGGACTATGAATTTTTAAATAGTGGTTTTGGCCAGCGTACCTTGGTTGCCGATTATACCCCGCCCCGGATAGCCGAACGGCCGCCAACGGTGGAGAGTCATTTGGAGACATTAGGTAAGGTTATGGCTCATGAGAATATGTGTTCTACAGAATGGGCGATACGGCAGTATGACCACATGGTGCAAGGCGCAGTGGTATTGCCTCCTTTTGGCGGCGTACACCATGACACTCCGAACGATGCCATTGTGCTTCGGCCGCTTAGGGATGAACTGCCTGACAAATCATATGGCATGGTACAGTCGCACGGTATGAATCCTGAGCTGGTGCGGCTTGACCCTTATCACGGCAGTATACACGCGGCGGCCGAAGCGCTAAGTAGGTACGTGGCAGTCGGTGGCTCACCAACGAACGATGACGTACATAAAGTCGCCATGATGAACAACTACATTTGGCCAACACCCGAAGACGAGCAAACGCTAGGCTCGCTCGATATAGCAGTTGATGCGGTCAACGATTTTCAGGCGGCAACCCGCGTGCCAATTATATCTGGCAAGGACAGCTTAAGTGGACGGTATAGAAATGGCGAAGAAGTCGTTGATATTCAGCCAGTGCTTGATATGTCGGTGTTTGGAGCCATACCTGATATCAATAAAACCGTAACTTGCGATATTAAAACGAGCAAAGGCGGATCAGTGCTGGTATGCGTAGGTGCGGCTGATTACGAGGGCATGGGTGGCTCGGTGCTATATGATGTAGCCGGTGGGCAAAGCGGCCGCGTACCGCGTGTGGACCTTGCGCAATTGCCAAAAACGCTTAAAGGTATGCATGACGCCATCCAAACCGGCAAAGTACTGGCCAGTACGGCTGTCAGTCGTGGTGGCCTGATTGGAGCGGTTCTTAAAATGAGTTTTGGTGGTAATACCGGTTTTAAGCTTGATCTGGATAGTAAGATAGATTTAACCCGGCAGCTGTATAACGAAACCGCCGGCTGTTTTGTCGTAGAAGTGGCCGATAGGGAGACGGCAGTCGCATTGTTCGGTCACCTGCCTCATGTCGTAATTGGTACAACAACCGCAAGCAAATACATGAGCGTATACCACGGAGGCCAAGCTGCCTTTATGGTGTACGCCGATGAGTTAAAGGATGCTTGGAAACATGAAGTACACGAAATGATGGAGGCGGCAGTATGAGCGGCCGGCTGCCAACCATCGGCGTTTTATATGGTGAAGGATTTAATTGCAACGTAGAAACCGGCACGGCGATCCATCTAGCTGGTGGTCGTCCAAGGCAGATACATGTGAATGAACTTGGAAACCAGAGTTTGGTGCGGGATTATCAAGGATTGGTGTTGCCCGGCGGTTTTACAAAGGGTGATGCGGTACGTGCCGGTATTGTTGTTGCCCGGCAAATCGAAGCCGGCGCCGGGGATCAATTGCGGCGGTTTGCCGGGCTGGGCAGGCCGATACTCGGTATTTGTAACGGCTTTCAGATTTTAAGTGCGTTAGGTATGTTGCCTGGCGGCAAAATCGAACGCCGCCCAACGGCTACCCTTGCCCATAACGCCAGCGGCGTGTTCGAATGCCGTTGGGTTGATTTGGGGGTACGCCGGGATGCAGCTTCACGCTTAGCTTTGTTTACTGTGGATAATGTAGTTACCTTGCCGGTCGCGCATGGCGAAGGGCGGTTCCGTGCCAACCCTGAGACGCTGCAAAATATGAAGGAAAACGGTCAAATTTTATTGCAGTACAGTGATAGTTACGGCTGGCCCGTATCAGACTATCCAAATAATCCGAACGGGGCGGATTACGCAATTGCGGCGATAAGCTGCCCTAATGGTAATGTCATGGGTTCGATGCCCCATTTCGAGCGTTTTGTAGATTTAGAACAGCATCCTAATTGGAGACGACCGGATTTTTCTATTCCCGAGGCGCATGGACTGCCTTTTATGCGGGCTTTGGTCCAGATGGCTTCTTAGGATTTACTGAATATTCTTTCGGAATTGATGGATGGTTGCGGTTATAACGCCCCAACATGAGGCGTGGGGCGGGATTTGTTTGCAGGATGAGATGGCGAACTCGCCGCGACTGTCATTCCACCACAGCACAACATCGTTTTTGCGCGGGTCGAGCGCGCGGTCAACAAGGGCAATGTCGCCGTCGAACACTCCTGCCCCTTCCCAGCTGCTACCGCTGATGCGGAATAAGTAAGTGCTGGTACTGTGCTGTATGAGCAGTTGATTAAGGTCTAACCCGTGCAAACTTTTATCAATTGCCGGGTTGGGAAAACCGGTATAGATAGACACGCCGCTTGGTATCTGCTTTTCCTCTTGCATAGTTTTTCTATTGTACTCTTCTAGAATGCTATTTAGAAAATAGCCATGTTTTACTCCTTGTTGCTGGGTAAGTTTAGTGGTCGGTTTAGTAAGCTGTTTGGTATAATACGTAACAATGTATGAACGCCTTTGGGAAGCGTACGAGTTGCCGAATCCTTCATTGACAGCCGCACGGTATGCTGCGGTAAGTGGCGAGTATGAAGGGCGTTTGGATGCATATTCCTCTGCCCTGGAACGTCTGAACTGTTACGCCATGGCAGGCGTATCGGCAGAAGAGGCGGCCGTATTATCGGCGTGGCGGTATCCGCGCGAGACAATCCGGGCTAGCTTTCATCTTGGCTACTATGACCCGGCGCGTACGCAGTGGATTCTGGCTCCAGAATATGTTGACCCGCAACATCATCAACCGCTTAACGCTCTTCTAAAGGAGATTCTTCCTGGGGTGAGGGAGGAGTTACTCAAGTTTGGCGCTGCGGGCGAGCAGATTTTTGACCTGTACGATGTTTTTACAGAACAGGTTAGACAGGAAATGGCGGAACGCCTAAAGCCGTTAAGGGTCCGGGAGCTATTGGAGTATGATTCGATTCGCCAGCTTATGGAAGAAAATGGAGTACTGGGGGCCGATGACGCTACGTTTTGTTATCCGTCATTGCGGCCCAGTATGCGAACTTCTGAAGAGTTGAGCGATATAGAAATAGACGATTCTTTGGAAGGCGAAGATATCCTCCCTGCCCAACTGCTTCTCTTGTGCTATCAGGGGGTTAAGACGGTTCACCCTAGCAATCCAGGCTATTCGGCCCGGGGCAAGGCTGCAATTCGGTTGGCAAAACGCAGCATGGCCGACCCTGATGTATGGATACCTAATATCGACCTTGTGACATTTAAAGAGTGGGATATAGTACAAGGAATTATCCAAAGTTTGGAAGCTCATGCAGTATCGCACCCGGATTTTTCTCTTTGGCATTGCGCAGTGGCATACAACAGCCGATGGTAGTTATTTGATAGTATTCAAAAAATTAACAAGTTCGCGCGGGGTTATTTCGGCTTTTACAAGGTAGGCGTCGGCTTGCCGTTCGATATCGGCCCGGATTTCCTCGCGCTGTTCAAGATTGGTGGTAATGACGATCTTGGCTTTTAGTTTAGGCGCGTCCGGCGATGAGCGTAAGCGGCGCAATACTTCGATGCCGGTGATGGTGGGAATCATAAGATCAAGCAGAATAATATCGAACTTGTCGGTTCGGGCTTGGTTAAGGCCGCGCAGGCCGTCCACTTCGACAGTCACATCATACTCTGCCCGGGTCAGAGCGCGTACATACAGCTCGCTAATAAAATGCTCGTCCTCGATAACCAAAATTTTGCGACCAGGAGTTTGTTGGGGCTGTGGTTCCACGTCGTATACTATCCGCTATATAATGAATGGTTTTTAATCCACCCGTGGGCGCCACGGGTAATATCGCTATTATCGCCGTTTTTCTGCCCGTCGGCAAGCTGGACATAGGGACGTATGGTAAAGCCGAAGGTACTGCCCTGGCCTTCGCGGCTCCGTACCCAGATATTGCCGCCATGCGCTTCGATAATCGACTTGGAGAGGTAGAGCCCCAGGCCAGTGCCCCCCACTTGGTTGCGCGAGCGGTGCGAGCGGTAGAATTTGTCAAACAAGTTTGATATAAGGTTAGTGGGAATGCCGGCACCAGAGTCTTGCACGGTAGTCTCCACCAGGCCTTCCTTGTTGAGGACGGATTTTATGGTTACCTTTTTACCGCGGCCGCCAGAGTATTTGATAGCATTGTCAACAAGGTTAACCAGTACTTCGTAGACACCAACACGGTCAACGCCGACTGCCGGCAACCCTTCGTCAACATTAACTACTAGCTCTATGCCCTGAATACGGGCGCGCAGGCTCAAGTCGCTTACGGCAGTCCGTACAATTTCCGGCCACTTTTCTTCGTGCAGTTTTAGTACTAACTGGTCGCTTTCGATACGCGAAACGTTGAGCATGTTGTTAATAAAAGCAGTAAGCGATTCGGCTGCGGCTTTCATTTTGTGCATAAAATCGGTCATTTCGGGCGAGAGCTTGCCCTCTAGATCTTCTTCGAGAGCTTCGATATAACCGCGCAGCAACGTAACTGGGGTACGCAGTTCGTGCACGGCGAGTGCCACAAAACTAAGGGCTTGGTCGTCTTGACTGTAGCTTTGGGTATGATCGAACATGACTAGCATTGTCTCGAAGCCTTCTGGATTGTTCTGGTTATAGTAAGCGGCCAGGTCGAATTGGCGGGGCTTTCTGCCTTCGCTCAGATTCAATCGGACGCGTTCCCAGATATTGCTGGCTACGGCGTCATTGGCTTTGGCATTCGCCAGCCATTTATCGAATGTTTCATCCGTGCCAAAGGACAGATCAAGTACCGAGTAGACATTTTGCCCTATCGTATCGCTGTCGCTTCGATCCAAGTAGTCGCACATGGCTTTGTTGGCAAACAGAACGGTTTGATTGTTGTCCAGAACCATGAGCGGCAGCGGTATGCTGTTAGCTACGAAGTTGTTTTTAAGATCGGTTGTGTTTTTGCTGGCTAGTTTTTCTACATCGCCGACCACATTTGCCAACTGGTAAATATGACTGACTAAATTTCCTACCAGTTCGGCGCCTATGGCATGAGCGGTGAGTTTTGGCGGCGGAATATTAGCTGTATCCGGCGCAACATGCATGATTGCCTGCCAAATTTGCGTTACCGGTTTGACGATGATACTGCTACTTACGAGTCCGAGTATGACGCTCGAAGTAAGGCCCAGAGCAATAAGGCCGTACAGCAGTAACTGCGGGTCAATGGTTGCATGCTGGCTCACCCACCACCATGCGCCAACAATGACTATGTTATTGAATAGCAACAAAATAATTTGCCGGTTGCGGACTTGGTGAGCGAATTTTTGCAAATGGTCCATAGTTTTAAGGGGCGTACGTTACCCGTTCTGGCCCGCCCAGGGCGGTCAGCCACGTCTGGCCAGAGTTGAGCTTGAGTTGGACGCCATTTGCATCGGTAAAGACGAAGTTGG
This sequence comes from Saccharimonadales bacterium (SeqCode), assembly GCA_035248005.1. GTDB lineage: Bacteria > Patescibacteriota > Saccharimonadia > Saccharimonadales > UBA4665 > PMNU01. The sequence goes on along the minus strand of DATFHU010000014.1, from coordinate 165,924 downwards.
TTTTGTTGCTGTCTTTGCGCCAGGTGCCGGGCAGTGCAACGCCATCTTGGAACAGGATCATCTGTCCGGTTCCGATGGTGTTGTAAGTGGTGTATTTGCCATCCAACCCTTGGGGCATAACGAGTGCGATGACTACTTTGGGGGCCAGTTGTGTTTGTGCGCCGGCTTGGTCGACAACCATATGCGCCGCGCCGCCCACTGATCGTTTATAGGTGTTAGTGGCGCTGTCGTAGTCGAAATGGGCATTGTATAGTGCGCCCGAAATGTTAAAGTCTATGGTCCGGGCAGTAGGCGTGGCATGCGGTTCTTCCTTGCTTTTACGGACAAAGCCGTCATAGACACTTTTGCCATATCCTTTTTGGGCTTTGTACTCATCCAGCTTTGCCATGCTGGTATACATGTTGTGTGGTGCAGTGCGGGAAGAAATACGCCAAAAGAATGCGCCGCCTACGAACTGATCTAGATCTTTTACATTTGCTTGCTTGATGTAATTAAGTGCGTCGGCACTACCGCCTACGTGAGCAATTGGTGCATCAAAACCCATAGCCCATTGAACGTAGTAGGGGCGAACAGAACGGACCGGACCGATGTATTCCGGCTGCGCCTCTTGGTACAGGGTTAAGAAGCGGGTAATGCCTCCCTCTGCTACGGCTTCAAATATCACGCCGGCTCTATCTAGGCCGGATTGCGGACGGGCGTCCGGGCTGTTTTCGATCATGATAGCAGTAACTGGCCGTTCATTATAGGCTGGGTCGATTTGCAAACCAGTGAGCGTGGAGGCTACGGTTGTCGGTTTCGCCGGCTCGGACGGTGCGGTTTTTTTGGTTTGCTTTTGAGCAGTGGCCGGCTGCGGCTTGTCACGCAGTACAAGGTAGTAGGCAGAGGCTGAACCGCCGCCCAGTACTAGTGTGGCGGCAATACTAATAAGCATCCATTGTTTTTTCGACATGCGGCTTAAACGTTCTTTAAACGACCGCTTCGGTTTTATTAAGCTGCCGGCTGTGCTTGTTTCGAACTGCTGCTCTTCTTGTTCGGCAACTGCTGTCGGCGGTTGGAACGGTTGTTGTCCTGGCTGTGAGGGTGAGGGTTGCTGAGCTGTAAAGGGCCGCTGGGGTGGCATATGCAGCGGACGGTGCTGGACGGACTGCGGGGGTGACGAGGGCAGTTGTGGCACATTGGGTCTATTACCGCGCAAGCGTGAACGTATGTCGTCATTCATGGTAGCTATTGTACCAGCGCTTGTGCTTGCAATGCTACCCTTGTGGCCGGCTTTTGTTATATTACCGCACCTTGCCCACACCGGCCCAGGAGACTAGGAAGCCGGAAGCTCTAAAAGAAAGCCCTGAGATGCAGGGCTTTCTTTTAGAGCGCGCCGCGCGGACGGCGCTCCTGGGCCGGTGTGGGCAAGGTGCTCAGCCGGCGGAATGTGTACATCGCTTATATCTTTTCGATAAGGCATGGTTCGTTATGCATGGATCGGCTCAGATTAGCGCCTTGAGCATAGTGTCGATGCGGCGGAGAGCGGTTTCTTTGCCAAGGACTGTTAGAGTGTGGGCGAGACCGGGGCTGGCCGGGGCCTGGGTGGTTGCTATGCGGATAAGGCTAAACAGGACGGCTGGTTTTTGACTTGTTCGTTCCAAGAGATCGTTTAATCGTTCGGTAAGGTTTTCTAAACTAAAGTCGCTTTCTGCAAGCACGGCCCTGCTCTGTTCGAGTAGTGTTTTCAGTTCGCTTGCACCCAGTTTTTTAAGTTGCTTGTGTTCTTGCCACAGGTTTGGATTAATTGGTAGGTCGGTAAAAAAGAACGTAGTAAGCTCTGGCAGTTCGGCAAAGTATTTTAGGCGTTCCTGTACCAGGCCAAGCACTTGTTTTTTGTAGGCGCCGTCGTATGTATTGGCTTCTGGCGGCCAAAAATTGGCAGTTTTAGCAAATGCCATATCGAGCGGGAGCTGGCGGATATGGTGCCCATTCATCCAAATCAGACGTTGTTCGTCAAACTTGGCCCCGCCTTTTTGCACGCGGTCCAGGCTGAATTTTTTTATCAGTTCGGCAGGCGTGAATATCTCTTGTTCGGTGCCGTCATTCCAGCCAAGCGTAGCCATAAAGTTTATCATGGCTTCCGGTAGGTAGCCTTCGCGCGCGTAATCCAGTACATCTTTGGCACCGTCGCGTTTACTGAGCTTTTTTTTGCCGTCCGGGCCCATTACGAATGGGACGGTTGCTAAAATAGGCCGTTCGATTTCCAGAGCCTCGTATAAATTAAGGTATTTTGGAACGCTTGCCAAGAATTCCTGGCTGCGAATAATGTGGGTACACTCCATAAGCAGGTCGTCGATAATATGGCAAAAGTTATAGGTCGGGTATCCGTCGGACTTTATGAGAATGAAATCGTCTACTGCTTCTTCTCCGGCGGACAGATCGCCCATGACCGCATCGTGCCACTGGTAGGCTTTGGGCTCTGACTTAAATCGTAAAGGTTGAGTGCTGTCCCAGACTAGCGGATTTTCGGGCCGGTGATTGCGGAACAAGAACGGTTTTTTAGCCGCCTTCGCTTGATCACGGAACGCTTGTAATTCTTCGGGAGAATATGGGTCGGCATATGCTTGGCCTTTGTCTACAAGCTTTTGCGCCCACTCTTTGTACATATCCAGGCGTTCGCTTTGTTTGTATGGCGCGTGCGGGCCGCCAACGCTTATGCCTTCGTCCCAATCAAGACCTAGCCAGCGCAAGCTGTCCACAATGTGCTGGCCAGAGCCTTCTACCTCGCGCACTTTGTCGGTATCTTCGAAACGCAAAATGAACTGTCCCCCGCTCTGGCGAGCAAGCAGCCATGCAAACAGCGCGGTCCGCACGCCGCCCACATGCAAATAACCAGTGGGACTAGGAGCAAAACGAGTTCGTACGGGTTTCATGAACTTGTATTATAGGGGAAAACGCCTTCGAACGGAACTAGGCGTTCTCTGGTACGGTAAATTGGGCAAGTAGAGGCGCGTGATCGGAAGGCCGGCGTTTAAGAATTTTAAATTCAACAAGCTCAAGTTGTCCGCACTTGGTCCAAAAGATATTGTCATAGTTGGCTTGGATGACCGGAACTTTACCAAGTAACTTCCAGGTTGGGTTAAGGAATGTGCCAGTAGCGCGGTTATATGTTTCTTTGGCCTTCCATAGCCGTGGCATAAATTTTAGTTGGTTAAAGTCGCCGCCGATAATGGTTGTCGCCTGTAGTTCCGCTTCGCTTACGATGCGCCGGAATGCTTTGTGATGTACTACATGCGTAGACCAGTTGTAGGGCACTAAATGCGCTAGGTGGTTCACGACTATGTTGACCGTCTGCCCTGCATGCGGAATACTGGCTAGAATAAGTTTGATGGTATGGCCGGGTTCGCCACGGCGCGCTGCGGATTTATCCGGCCCGAGTTCAAGGAACTGTATGTTTTTTACTTCGTGCCGACAGGCTAGAGCTGAGCCGTTTAATTCGCCGGTGCGTTCCGGACTAAACGGGACGAAGTATGTGTGGTAGCCTAAGCTTTCCAGGTGGGCCAAGATGGGAGCCTGGCCGGTTGTTTTATCTGCCAATACTTCGTTTAAGCCAATGACGTCCGGCTTGTGTTTGGTAATAATCTCATCGAACCGGGCTTTTAGCAGGCCAAGCTTTACCGGGTGCAGCTGACTGCGCACCCAGATATTCCAAAACAACGTTGAAAAAGAGGTATTTGATTTACCGGCCATGTATAGGCTCATTATCGGATAGTCTTTGTATGATATCAAGCTCCGAACTTTGCACCGACTGAATCTAAGAACAAAACACAGCTTGGTTTTAGGCCGGTGCGGAGTTCGGGCTACATGCTCGTGGCGATGGCGGTGATTTCTTCGGGGCTTAGTGTGGTGTTGCCGGTCAGGTCATACCGTATTCCGCCGTTCACCCAAGAGGCGCTTTCGCCGTTGTTGTATATGTAAATGGTTTGTCCGTTTTTTTGCGTGGTAGTGTGGTTGCCCCTGAGCGCCAAGGTGTTATCGAGCAACGTTTGACTGTTCCAGTCCGACGTTTGTTGGGTAATGGTATAGTTGTTCTCGCCCGAGTGGAAGCTAAGGTTTATGGTGCTGCCGCTGCGTTTAACCCCTCCCTTTAAAGCGTAGCCGGTGGGACGGTAATCCGGCATAGTGGCGTGGAAGCCGGCTTGTATGGAAGCGACTCGTAACGCAAGGTGCGGCATATTCAAATATGCTACAAAGCCGCCGATAATTAAAAAGGCACTTACGCCAGCTATGATGTTGATAAGACGGCGGCGAGTACGCCGTGCATGGTGTGTATGGGCGGGTTGCCGATGACTGGTAGCATGGGCGATAGCTGCTTCAAAAATATCCGTCTCGGGGTGATGTGCGGCACGGGGTGGTAGTTCGTGGTGCGCTGGTGCCGGACGCACGGTAATAACAGGCACGCTTACGCCGGATATACTGGGTTGTACCGCATGGTCTACGCCGGCCCGTCCGTGATGAAAGTGTTTAATGGCGTCATGTTTGGTAACGGTTTTAGCCCGCTCCAGCCGATGGCGGTCTATTTGATATGCCGATCTTTTAGAGGCAATAGCTGATGCCGGTTTTGCCATGAACTCGGTGGCATGTTGTGTTTTGATTGCGGGTTTGGGCGTTGGTTTCGGCTTTTGGACGGTGCGGCGCATAAGAGTCTTGGCGCGCTGCGGCTTATGGGCGACGATTATTTTCGGCGTAGCTGCAGATAGGCGTTTGTTTGTTGGCTTGGCTGCAAGTTTAGTGGTTACCGGGTGGGATGTACGTTTGGCCGGAGACGGCGCCGGGGCTGCTTTTGCTACGGTTTTTTTGGTGTGAGTTTCGGTATGGCCCTGGCGAATAAAGCCGTCGATAACCTTGCCTTTGTTATGCGGCCGCGCGGTGTGGTGCGCTGATGAAACGGACGAGCCTAAAAAGGCGCCTGTAATCGCGTCGTAGCGCTTGCCGTTTAGTTCTATGACGTTTTGACCCACGGTTTTTATCGTAACCCTCTATATTTACGCGCCGGAAGCGTAAGTTATATGTATCTTACCGCGCGGACGCTGCACGCGCAAGCCTAGCCGCCCTCTTTACTCCTTCATTTGTGGTCCTAGAACAGAATATTGGTTCAGATGTTCGGCTACTTCGAATAAAAAACTTGCACGTCTTTGAGTAACCTGGCATATAATATAAGAACTGTTATGGATTTTCTTGATCCCGAAAAACAAAAAAAACATGCCATACGTCTCATCGTAGGTTATGCTCTGATCGGCGCGGTATTAGTGTTGGCCACCACTATTCTATTGCACCGGGCGTACGGATTCGGTCTGGATAGAGAGGGTCGGGTTATCCAAAATGGACTATTATTCGTGTCATCTCGGCCCGGTGGTGCCGACATATATGTGAACGGCCAAAGATATCGTGACCAAACCAATACGCGCATGGCACTGCCGGCTGGGCAATACACTATTGAGCTAAGGCGGGATGGCTACCGAAACTGGAAACGTGTTATTACGGCTGAAGGCAGCAGCGTATCACGCTTTGATTATCCGTTCCTCTTCCCTTCTGCTTTTACGCCTGACATAACAAAGCAATATAGCGCGGCACCAGGCCTTGCCACGCAAAGTTTGGACCGCAGGTGGCTGTTAGTGCAAACGCCAACGGCAAACGAATTTGATATATATGACCTTAATGCTGAAAAACCGATTGCTCGGCCAGTACGGGTGCCTGCTGATATTTTGGCCGCCGACAGCACTACTCAAGGTTGGCAAGTCTTAGAGTGGGCTCGTGACGACCGGCATGTACTGTTGAGGCGTTTGTATCGACAGCCGGCTACGACTGGCCGGGAATATATTTTGTTTGACCGCGAGAACCCCCAGGAGTCGCAAAACCTGACGGTTACGCTCGGGTTTAATCCCACAACCATCGAGCTGCGAAGCCGTAACTGGGACCAGTACTATGCGCATGATGCAAATAGCGGCGTACTTTTTACTGCCACGCTTAAAAAACCGACACCGCAACCTTATTTACAGGATGTGCTGGCCTTTACCTCAGATGAAGATAGAGTGTTATATGCCACATCGCAGAGTGCTACTGCGGGGAATGTAGCTATCCGGCTACGCCAAGGCGACCGCCAAGCGTATACCTTGCGCCAATTGCCTACGGGCACGAACTATGTCTTAGACCTTGCCACTTACGAAAGGACGTTGTATGCCGCTGCCGGTGCTGCCAGCGAAAACCGTGTGTTTGTGTACCGCGATCCGTTTAAGCCCTTGGCCGATAAACAGCCGGCTGTGCCGGTTCATATTCTTAAAGTAGCTAATCCAACTTATACCGCTTTTTCAATTAGCGGCCGCTTTGTCATGGCAGAAAGCGGTGATCGTTTCGCCGTATACGACGCCGAAACCGATAAAAACTATGCCTACCAAACCAAAGTCGCGCTTGATACCCCGCAGCTGCATGCCACCTGGATGGATGGGTTTCATTTGGCATACGTAGGCGGCGGGAAATTAGTAGTCTTGGATTTTGACGGTGCTAACCAACAAAGCCTCATGCCGGCCAGCGCTGCTTATATTCCCTTCTTTGACCCTGACTACCGCGCCGTTTATACTATTACCCCTCAGCATGCCCTTACAAACACGCCGCTTCTTACTCCTCGCGACCGGTAATGGTGGTCTTGACAGTTTCGCCGCGGGCTTGCCGCCGAATAACATGATTTAGAGAATCAAACTCTACGCTGGCATCTTTGGCTGCTAATGCGCCCAGCGTTCCCATTAACAAGTATTGGTTGAGCCTTTTGAGTCTGGTTCGTAGCTACCTTGGTCCGGATGGGCTTCGAGAACATACATATAGCACATAAGTATGTCGTACATAACCGCAGATTACAATTAGAGTGAAAGTGCGCTACCAAGGGGTGATCCACGACCAGAAGCGGCCAAGAAGGGTGGGGCCGTTGCCTGGAAGGTCCTCGGAGGTTAGTACCTCCGAGGGGGTTGCGGCTGTAGTATTACCTGTCGGGTCGGGTGTGATTTGTTCGCCCCATACTACCAGACGGTGCAGCGTGGTGCCAGGCGGGTCGCACGTAATAAGGGCGGCTGTGGCGGCTTTACCCTGCACCGGACCGAGTACCCAGGTGTCGGTAGGTTCCACCACCTTCTTTTGGAATACTTTATAGGTATAGACTTTTTTATTGTATGTCAGGTAAAAGATATCGCCCGGCTGCAAGTCGTTCAGTAGCACAAAGGCAAACTTGAATTTTCCTTTGTTAAAGATGTTGTTACTGGAATGGCCAAAGTAGGCGGCATTGCCTTGCTGTCCGGGTATGGCTGTGGTTGGGTAGTGGAATATGCCGTCTTGCAGGGCTTTTTGTACATCTTCTTCGACAATGGATTGGCTGCCGTAAATTATCGGAAGCTGGGCATTGATTTTTGGAATGATGACTTCGTTCGTGTCACTGGGCGCCACGCTGTTTTCGTTAAGTATAATCGGCGTTGCTTCGGCCCGGCTGTTGGGCTGGATAAAGGGAGCGATAACGACTTCGTTAAAAAGACCAAATAGGAATATTAGTAAGACCACGGCGCCGCTGCCCAAACCGAAGGCAAGCGATTGTAGGTGGTGCTTGGCTTTGGTGCGCACCCTGCCGTTAGCTCGCACGCGCTGAGTTACTTGTTTTTTGATGGTTGCAAAGTTGCGTTTGTCATCCAGTTTTGTCAATGGAGCGGGAGTATGGTGGCTCACAATAACTGCTTTGTGCGGTGGTTCTTCATGTTTGGGCCAAGATTTTGATTTGGCAATAGGCTCCTCGGGCGGCTTTGCAGCATGCTGCTGGACAAAGCGGGTGTAGTTGGAGGGGTGGCGGGCATTGGCAGTGTAAAATTCTTGCCACACGGCGCGTTTTTCTTCGTCCGGCAGGTTGACATAGTACGTGTGCCAGGCTGTCTGGATATCGGCAAGCGATTTACCCGAGGTACTTAGCTCGTACATGTACTGCTGGTGCCGGGAGCGCGGCGGCACGGCTTGTTTGGCTTCGGTCAATTCTTCTTTGGCGTTCGGCTCTTCGGCATAGAGAGCATCAATTTTACGACGGATAAGCTCTACTGCCGGATTTGTTGTGCGGTCATGATTATCCTCGCCTGCCGCTAATGGTTCTAGCCGCCGCTCCTGGCGTGGCAAGACATAGCCGTTATTGCCATACATGGTATGACTGGCTGGGTTGTCATCTGGAAATAGCGGGTTCATGTTTTTGCTTATGCTCGCCTTATCACCTTAAGTATAGTACAATCTTCTTTTGTAAGCCTACTAAAGAACTTCTGTAGGTGACAGCTGTGGCTGGTGCGTTACGTTTTTCTGTTTCCAAGAAAGACGTGTCGCTTGTAACTACAAAAGCGGTTTTGACCGTTGGTACCTTTTATAATTTTTTGTCGGTCTGATCTGACAAAAACTGCCACAGGCAGTCTTTGGGCGGGTGGCGGAATTGGTAGACGCGCTGGACTCAAAATCCTGTGAGCTTTCGCTCGTGAGGGTTCGATTCCCTCCTCGCCCACCAAAAGAAAGATCCCACTGTCAGGTGGGATCTTTCTTTTGGTCGTTGAAGTCGGGGTCGAACCCTCGCGATAAGCGAGTGCCGTGAGGGTTCGCTAGTGCAGCGGTGCCCGCAAAAGCTCGCTTCGAGGACGATGCAAACTACCCCTAAGGAGCAAAGCAAGTGACGGATTCCCTCCTGGCCTCTCAAGATATTTTTACACCGCAATTTTTTACAATACGGGGTGATACCCTGATGATCTGGCGATAGCTATTTCTTAGGCTGCTCCCTCTCTCGGGGGATCGTAATTGTAAAAGCTAATTGGCAATAGAGGTATGCGCAGGCCTTCTAATCCGTCATTTAGCACCCCTCGGACCGTACCGGTACCGCGAACTTCGCTCCTATCTCTCCTGGTTCTTGCCATAAGAACAAAATGGCTGCCCTGTGTCTGCAGCGGTACTCTCGTCACCGCCTCTAGCGCGGCCTTAAGTACAAGTTCCTCTTCTTTAAGTTCTTCGTTGGGCTGAAAGAACAGTGTTAATTCGTGGCCAGGCTTTTGCGGGTTAACCGACTCTCTGTATCCTACTCCTCTGACTGCAGGTTCAATAATACTCCGTCCGTGTGCTGGCATTACGGCTGTAAGGTGTTGCTCTATCTCTTGCCGGTCCAGGTTACTGAATACCGGGTATTCACGATCAATATAATCTATAGCGCTTATGCCAATAAGTTGCACAAAAAATTTATAAGACTCTCTTTGTCTCCAGGATCGATGCTCGGACTGTCCGGCAATGGTGTGGGCGACCCACATATGCAGGGTCCGTGCCGCGCTAGGGTGTATATGCCGGTCTACTGCAAAGAGATTTTTGAAGTGCGTGTTGTGGCGTTTGGCATCCACATTACTATTATGCATTCAAAATGCAAGCTACGCAATATCTTTCCATAGCTTGGGTTTTGGTTGAGGGTTTTACTGCTCGTCAAGAATGGCGGGTGTCCATGTATCACCTCTCTCTTTGGCGGGAAAATAAAATGCTGGCCGGTGTAGGACAATGGGCATGTCTGGCGGCAATAATTTTTGCAATGCATCTTTGACTGGAAATGGCTGTACTTGTGTTTCATTATTAAGACGGGCAACTCTTATGGCTGCCTGCGATGGGTTAATCGGTAAATCTGTAATGGTTGAGAACGAGCTACAAACCGCTGTGCTTTCGTCTATTAACCTTGTATCCCGCAAATAAATTTGTAGGAAATTTGCACGCATATTCCCGAGCGGAGGCTTTATCCCTATACCTGCGACCTTTGTGTTAATTTTGTCACCACTGCTAGATGGTAACCTTCTCTGTAATTGCGCAGTTACTAGATCTACAGGAAGTTTACTGTAGCTAGGGGAATTATGAAGTGCATGGAGTACTGTTTCCAGTGGCATGATGGGTGTATGAAGGCGTGGGGGGCTTAACTAAACTCCACGCTTCCGGGTCGCTTGCTGTGCGTATGGCGGTGCGCGTAAGATTAAGGAGCATTTGAGCGGCCCGGCTGGTAAGGCGTCTCTCTATACTGAAAAGTTGGGGGTGGCGGCGACCAAAGAATTGGGTTGTGGATGGGTTGGTGATAGTGTTACTTCCTTTCATACAATGCTTTGTTTGCTTCTAGCCGGGGGTAAGCATAGCAACAAATCCTTGGGGCGTGACGTTCGGATGATATCGTTGAAACGCGGCAGCAGCCTTGTGTCATGGAGTTTTTCTGCCGGCCGCTCTTCCGCGTGTCCACCTATTATAACAATTGTCTTTGCCGTACATGTTCATTCCTACTTAAGGGGTGCGCACGTTAGGCGTTTTTGTAACCATCAACTCCGAGGATTCGGCCCGTTTATGGTGATGTAGGGGGAGTTTTCACTTCCCGCGCAGCGTATCTCGGGCATGCCAAAGGTCAAAGGAGCACCAGGTGGAAGGTAGTCGTGCATACATTTTTAGTATGCTCAGCGTGGCTAGATCTTGCATCATTGCCGTAAGGTGCGACTGTTCAGGTACAACTAAGGGACGAATAATGGCTGCTCCAACGTTCTGTTGGGCTGCGACAGAGACGGATGGCAAAGAATGAAGTAGCTCTATGTGCGGATTGGTGGGAGGGGTTGGCGCCCATGTACCCTTGCCTAGCAATTCGTCTATGCGGTTGAGGCTCGCTGCTCCTGGTATAGTGTAGTTTTTTCTTTTAGGCATATGCGTATCGTATCATTTTGCTGCAACGAGCATTGCTGTAGCAAGCGCTTCGAATGGTTTGGCCGGGTTTTGCAGCCACCAAACGCTGGCGTGCGTGGCGGCCTTAAGACGCCAAATTGGTATGTCGCCAGGCAGCTTTGTAGTACTTACTTGCCCCTTTGCGGCTATACATAGTTGATCCAGGTGCTTAACAATAACATATAGGGGGTGGGTGTTCGTAAAATCATGCAGCCACTCCACGAGGTGTAAAAGATCCATGCTAAACGCGACCGGTTTGGTAAAGCGGGCGGCAATTCCCAAGCGCTGCAGTTGGCTCAGGCTTAAAACCAAAAGTGTATCCGGACGTTTAAGCACAGTATGGGGCGCTGAGGTAATATAATCGACGGCATCTTTAGTAAGGGTTGCGGCTGTCGTGCTTTTGGCTAAAAATTTTTCCAACAAGATGGCTGTTTCGGAATTACGGCCAAGGTCGCCTGCAAACAATAGGCCGTCCGTCCAGGCACTGAGCCCTAGCAGATCATCCAGAGCTTTTTGTCCGAAGCTGCCACTAGGTGTGCTAGGAGCGTAGTCGGCAGTTTCAATAACCATGCCGACGATTTTTTGTATAGCCTCGGGCAGCAGCACACGCACCGTGCCTATACCGGCACGGATACTTTCGGCGTAAGCCTCGGCCGGCGCGGCAAAACCATGCAGGTTGCCACCGACAATCAGCAGTTTGCCTGCATGTATCCGGTTTTCAGGCCGCCCCCATTCCAGCTCAGGAAATAAAGGTTTGCCCTTTGTTTGCCGCAACCAATATTCGCGTTCCATACAGGTATTGTAGTACCGCAAGACAGTAATGTGTATGTACTATTTTTGCCCTGCAGGCAATACAGACGATTTGTAAGCTCCATTGACTAACAGCCTGCCTCATACCATGTCAGGAGACTAGGTAGCCGGAAGCTCTAAAAGAAAACCCTGCATCTCAGGGCTTTTCTTTTAGAGCGCACCGCGCGGACAGCGCTCCTGATATGGTATGAGGCAGGCTGTTTTGACGACATTCTATTTACGGACGTTATAAGCCTTCTTTACGATGTTGTAGCTTAGAGTTTAGCCAGGCTTTTCGTTTTTGTTCGTGAGTTTTACCTTTAAATTGCTCAGCCGGGTATTTTTGTGCGGATTTTTCAATTTTTTGCTGTATGGCGTCGACGATGTTTATATTGTTGGCTTGCGCAAATTGAAACGCATAAATAAAAATGTCAGCCAACTCGCTTGCCAACTCTTCGCGGCTGCCAACTGATTCGTCACTCCATTGGTAATGTTCCAATAATTCGTTGGCTTCCAGCGCTATAGAAATTGCCAGCCCGCGCGGCGGATTGTTCTGCCAGTCGCGCGCTTCCAGATGTGCCTGAATAAGCTGATTGATCTCTTCGAAAGTAACGGCCTGCTGTGTTGTTTTGGGCATGCTGTCAATCCAATCGGCTTATCTCGGCTTTAATAACCTCGTCTTTGGCGCCAAAGGTTATAGCGGCCGAGATGCGGATGCCTTCGAGTACAAGCGGTAACCACATAATGTCACCTGCCCACATGTCATCATATGGTACGTCTTCGAGTTTGAACCATTCGGGACGCATTTCTTCGGTTTCTTTCGGCTCGCCTTCCCATTCTTCGGCTACGAAGAGGTGGGCGTGGTGTCTAAACGAGGGGTCGTGCTCCATATAAAATTCGATCTCGCCCATCGGTTTCAGTTTTGTAGGCGTAACGCCGATTTCCTCTTGGCATTCGCGGGTAACCGCCTCTTCTGGCGTTTCGCTAGAATGGGTTTTGCCGCCAACCCCATTCCATTTGCCCTCGCCAAATCCTCGTTTTTTTAGAGCCAGCAATACTTTGTCGGCTTTACGTAAAAAAAGTACTGTAACGTCTTTCATGTATTTAATAGTACCACTTGCTTGTTATATATCGAGCGTAATACTTATTGGACAATGGTCGGAACCCATAATAGCCGGGTGGATGTCGGCGGCTTTTACGTGTGCTTTTAGGCTTTGTGAAACAAGAAAATAATCGATACGCCACCCCACATTCCGGGCTCGGGAGTTGGCAAAATGACTCCACCAGGTGTAGTACCCATTACCCTGTTTAAACATACGAAAGGTGTCTACGAATCTGGCGTCCAGGAAATTTTGGAAGCCTTGGCGTTCTTCGTCGGTAAAGCCTTTTTTGCCGCGATTTGGCTTAGGGTTAGCCAGGTCCAGTTCGGTGTGTGCGACATTAAGGTCGCCGCAAAATACAACCGGCTTTTTTTGTTCCAATCGCTTGCAGTATGCCAGGAAGGCTGGGTCCCAATGCTTTTCACGCAAAGGAATGCGGCTTAGGTCGTCCTTGGCGTTTGGCGTGTATACGGTTAGGACATAGAATTTTTCGAACTCGGCAGCAATAACCCTGCCTTCTTTGTTTGGGTCGCCGTACACGTCGCCGGTTACGCGGAATTCTTTGATAATGTCTTCCGGAAAGCCGTTTATGACAGCCAGGGGTTTGATCTTGCTGAATATAGCGGTACCGGAGTAACCCTTTTTCTCTGCTGAGTTCCAGTATTCTTCGTAGCCGGCCAGGTCTACCTCGGCCTGTCCCTGCTCTGCTTTGGTTTCTTGTAAGCATAAAATGTCGGGCTGTTCTTTGTCGATAAATGGTTTGAACAGTTCTTTGCGCACCACGGCACGGATGCCATTGATGTTCCAGGAATATATCTTCATGTAGTTTCTACTTCCTCGATTCCAGCTTGCGGAGGCGTTGCTCTTGGTCGCTCACCTTGCGATCATCGCTTCTATCATCTTGCTCGAAGCGTTGCATTTGGCGCTCCAGTTTTTCGATCCGGTCTTCGAGCCGCTCGACCTTACGGATTTCTTGCTGCACGTAGCCAATAGCGTTAACTGCTTGGCGCATTTCGGCTTGAGTTTGACGATGAGCATTGTCCAGATTGCGCAATGCGTCGTTTATCTCTTGACGGAAACGGATTAAAGTATTGGTATCACTTTGACCACGATTATGCGATTCGGTAAGGCCGCGGACGTGTTCGTGCATAGCGCGATGGTTAGCGACAAGTTCTTGCAAGCTGGTATACAGCTGCCGTTGGTAATCGGTTAGGTTGCGCAATTCGTCGCGCGTGGCAAAAATACGTTGCAGCGCATTTAGTAGTTCGGGATCGTTTGGATCAGCCATGCATCTATTCTACCACCACCTGCGGAAAAGTTTTGCAGAGCCAAAGCCGGCCGTGCTAGACTGGGCGGGAATGTATAAACGAGTGCTGTTAAAGATTTCGGGCGAGCAATTGAGCGGCAAACATTCATTTGGGATCGACCCGGAAGTTGCACACTATTTAGCCAAAGAATGTGAAAAGGTTGTTGCGGCGGGGTGTGAGTTGATTTTAGTTATTGGCGGCGGCAATATGGTGCGCGGCGCCGAAGTGGCCGGGCAAGGCATTAAACGTGTGACGGCCGACCAAATGGGTATGCTATCTGGACTTATTAACGCCATGGCCGTTACCGATATATTCGAGAGCGAAGGCATTGCCACGCGGTGCATGAGCAATATTTTTGCCACCCAGGTAGCCGAGTCATACAGCTTCCGGCTGGCCGAGAAGCACTTGGAACGCGGCCGGATTGTGATGATCGCCGGAGGCTTGGGCCGGCCGTACTTTACACATGACACGGCCGCTGTAAACTTGGCGTTGGAGCTTGACTGCGAAGTGGTGCTAAAAGCCACTAAAGTAGACGGTGTGTACAACAAAGATCCGGCAAAGCACAAGGACGCGGTGCGGCTGCCAAAACTTACCTACCAGGAAGCGCTGGTGAGTGATGCCATTAAGGTGATGGACAAAGCGGCGCTGGGCCTGGCTATGGAGCAGCGGATTCCGGTTATTGTGCTGGACCCGATGGGGCCAGACACTATTGTCAGGGCTGTTAGGGGCGACCAAGTCGGCTCGTATATTTTTTAACAGTCTATAGATTCGCCGGGCTTAAGGTAGGTAAAGCCAATGCCGTTGGTTTCGCAGGCAAAGCTAATTCCACCGTTGTAAATAGCGTGGCCGGCCGGTGAAAGCAGTCCGTTATGGGTTGGGAAGCACTGCAGAGGCTTTACGGCGGCCAAGTAATCTATGGTTTCGGCTATTTTAGCCCAAGGCGCGTTGGCTGGCACGGCGAGCAGTTGTACCGGCTTATCTAGTTTGGTGAACGAATCGCCCGGATAGTAAAAGGTGTCGTTCACTAGTACGGCAGTATTATGAGGGCATGGCAGCTTTTCGTGGATAAGAGCATGCTTTTCACCGTAAAAATCGAGCTTAAAAGGGCCGACAATAACAGAGATACCTTGCTTAGATACTTTGGTATTCGGGTATTTTAACTGTTCAGCAACCTCTTGCGTGGTAAAAACCGGGGCGTCCGGATTTTTGTCGAGGATTATGCTTAGGTGGCTGATGTCAAAGTGGTCCGGATGCACATGAGTGACAACGACCGCTGCAATATTGCTCGCATCGCCGAACGTGGAGGTAAAACCACCCGGGTCGATCACAAGCTTTTTACCCTGCTCTTCCAAGACTACGCAAGCATGCTCGTACTTTGTTACCTTCATGCCTGTTAGTATACTCCACGGCTGACCGTAAAGTTTAGCTTTCTGTTTTAGACAATGAGGCTTTAAGGATTTCTTTACGCAGCCACAGGCGGTTAGCGGGGGCGACGTTTTGCGTAAAGTGTACTTGCAGTAAATTTTCGAGCCATGGGCGCAAAGAAACGTCGTGGCATACAAGATAACTCTTGCCTTCGGCAATACTTACGATATTAACGAACCAGGGCTGCGCCATCTCGTCCATGGTAGTTCGTATCTGTTCCAGGTTGTTTGCAAGGATACTGCTGGCGTCCCATATAACAAGTTGTCCGACGCCTAGGGGTTTTACGAATTGCTTAAAAGCCATGATCTTTCGGTCGTCGCGGAGGGCAGCGGACAGGTCCTTGGTAATTGCTTGCTGGCATTCGCTGAAATACTGAGCCGGCCAATCGTGGGCTAAGTCCGCAATGCATTGTAATTGTTCATACGCGTGGTGGTCGCGGTTGGTGGTGATCTTGGCTTTGAAGTTGAGGGTGTTGTCCAGGGTGCCGCATATAAGCAAGCGGGCACTGGTTTGGCTCATTTTCGGAACGAGTCCGGCTTGCTCCCATCGCTCAAATATCATAGTGCAGGCGGCGCCCGCCATTTCGATATCTGCTTTATCGCCCAGCCGCTTTTGCCAGTAGGCTTCGAAGCCGGGGTGGTGGTCAATAACTTCATCTACCCGGTCCAGGGCGGTCATTTTATCAAGGAATTCTGGATCGGATGTGTCGATAATGGTAAAAGTGTCTTCGGCTGCAGGCTTATAGCCAAGCGTAAATGGTGCTTGCCACGCCCGTACCGATGGCGGAATGCTGGCATTTAGTGCGGCATTGCTGGCGGCTTGTGCCTGCTCACCCTGCAGGTTTAGTAGTTCGGCATAGGCGATACACCCGCCGTAAGCATCGATATCAACATAGCCGGACCCTGCTGTAATAATACGCATGTTTTTAAGCCGTTCGCTGTTTAAGCTTACTTACTCCCAGGCCTAGCTCGTTTACCCTTTCGATGGTAGGGTCAAGTTTTTGCTCTATACGGTTTACGCTATTTTTGATATTTTGCACCTCGCCCTTCACTTTTCCTACCTCTTCTTCCAGTTTTTGGAAATGAAGGCCCACATTGGTCATGACATCGGCAATAATACCGGTAATTTTATCAACATTTCCCGTTTAAGGTTTAGGTCTTCTTTAATGGCAGTCTGGTTATCGTTGATAGGGCTCATAGGCTGCATTGTAACATACGCTACCACTCAAAAAGCTGCCCGTGCCTTTACAGTTTTTGGCTTTGGGCGTATAAAAAAGGTAAAGTAAACTAATTAAGGAGCCCTTGTGCCTGCTCCCCACAAAAATAAACGAAAAGCCGTGAAAGTAAAAGCTACAGTAAGTCCTATAAAACGCTCAGCATGGCATAAGCGAGCAGTCCGTCCGTTTTTTGTTATTGTCTTTATAGTAGTGGGAGTAGCCATTCTTATTAGTGCCTATGCCGCGCCACCGCCGCTTCGGTCGGTGGCGGCTTGGGAACAGCGTTTTTTGAGTAGCTGGAATAGCGAGCATAACAACGAGTACCTGGGTTTAAGCCAATCGGGCGATAGCTGGAAACTATATAACTTAGGGTATGCGGTCGATGCCAATGTGGCCATGTTCCGCGCCACCGGCAAAACACAGTACCTAGACCGCGCCTTACTATATGTCAATAACGTTATTAAAACCGCCAAGGTTTCCTCCGGTTTTTCCACCAGCGAATACCGCGACGGTTATTTAACTTGGGTAAATCGCAGCCACCCGCAGTCAGGAAATGATGGCCAGGAATACCCACTGTACGAATCGTATATGTGGCGGTATGTCGCCTATATGCTGCGCACCATGCACGACACGCCTAGTGTTATGAGCAATGCTTCGTATAAATCTCAGTACGATGCTATTTTGGCCTTTACCGAGCGCAACATTTACGATAAATGGAATAGCCGCGGTGCCAACGCTTATATCTATCGGCAGAATACACACATGGCCTCTCACTGGGCGTATATCACCATGGAATTGGCTGCTATTACAACCAATAGTTCGCGTAAATCTGCCTACACAGCAGTATATACCAATATAAACCGCCGACTGCCCAATTATCCCGGTGGTGGCCTACGCGGACAAATGCGCCCGCATCCAGTTAGCAGCGGCGCGTATTTCTGGAACTACGACTGGGGACAGACAGCTCGCCCCGGATCGGATGTGTCGCATGGTAACGCCGTAATTGCATACATTGTTGAGGCGCATGGTGCTGGGATTGAGTGGACTAAATCTGACATTACCGCCTTTAACAATCTGTTAAAAAACGTCATTTGGAGAAGCAATGGCAGCTACGCCGATTTTGTCGACGGCAGCGGCGCGGGTAATGGCTGGATCAATGATGGCTTTATGAAGCTGGGGCGCTTTGATGCTGATATCCAGCGCCGGCTCGAATCGTACAATGTCGGGCAAAATATGCAGTTTAATGGTAATGCCGCGCTTAACGCCAAGTTTTTGTTAACCCCTGCACCTGCGCCTACGCCTGCTCCAACTCCTACGCCAGCCCCGACTCCTGCGCCCACGCCTGCTCCAACTCCTACCCCTACGCCTGTACCTACACCCGTCCCGACTCCAACGCCTGCTCCAACGCCCACACCCAGCCCGGGGCCTACGCCCATAGTTATTCCGCCGCCGGGCAGCACTGCCCCACCCGTAGTGGTCTCGGACACTATTGCCATACCAGCAGTACCCAAAACCACTAACAAGACGGTTTTGATTGACGGCCGCAAGGCAACCAATAACGCCACAGTCGATACGCGCTACCTAACCAATGGCCGCCACGTTATAACCGTAGAAACTAAAGCATCGGACGGAACAGTCAGCAAATCAACCATTCCAATAGATGTTAATAACCGCCTTAATCCCTACGAGCAGGTACGCAACCACGCCTTCTCGTTTGTACGCGGCAATATATTACTTACCAATGTGCTTGTGGCGGTTACGCTGCTAATTATCATGGCTGGTATAGTCCGCATGCTTTTGTGGCGCCGGCTTATGCGTCGTTATGGAACGTGGCACTCCAAAACATACGGCGCGTAAGTACTCTCATAAGGCCGTTCTGTCGTCTGTGATTTATAAAAAGTAGCCCTGGCAGGTTTCTGGCAGGTTCGGTGGAGCGAGGACGCGCGCAGATGCTAGCACCGAGCACGCCACAGCGGAAAAGGACTTTAGTCCGCTATCCTACCTCGCCAGCCAATATGGTAGTTATGTGTCTCGTTTCGAACATTCCGTTTACTATGATTTAAGCATATGAATATTTTCGATACAATCAACGAACTTAACTTGCCGAAAGACGCTTATGTTGTAGTCGGCGGTGGCATACTGGTGGCACTTGGCCTGCTCGAATGGGACGAAGATGTAGATATATGCGTCGCTCCTGAAATATTTGCACGATTTCAGGCCAAAGGATGGCGTCAGGAAGAGTGGGCCGGTAAGCCGGTCCTGAAACACGCTGCTTACGACATTGGAGTCGGCTTTGGAGAATGGACTCTGAAAGACCTGCAAGCTGACGCCATGATAGTCAATGATATTCCATTTATGAGCCTTCAGAAACTGCTGCAATGGAAGCGCGAGATGGGTCGTCCGAAAGACTTGCGGCATATTGAACTTATTGAGCAATATCTTCAAGACCATAAGCCCGCTCCAGCTCGATAAGTTTCTTATGCATTGTCAACAAACTTGGCCAAATGGTGCTCCAATTCTGGGCTGCGCGGCCAGCCAGTGTTGATTTCAACTAGTCGGTTCGAACGTAAGACTTCTTTGCAGTCTTTTTGTTATGATTGTGGTTAATGTCTGTTAACACAACTTTGATTTTTTTGAAGAAACATATAGTTGCACTGATCACACTTACGTTAATTTTGATACTAATATTTATCATTGTAATTACCGGCTGCTATTATGCAGTAAATCCGTATAAAAAATTCATAGTTACTGAAGAAAATGCCGGCAATTTTGATGTCGGTATAGTACTCGGAGCCGGCGTAGCAAAAAACGGTAAACCGTACAAAGAGCTGCAAGCTCGACTCGACACGGCAGCCAATGCATTGAATAAGGGCATCGTCAGCAAGCTGATTCTCTCGGGGGATAACCGCTTCAAATACTATGACGAACCATCCGCAATGTTTAACTACCTCACTAATGAAAGAGGCGTAGCTGCCAATAAATTACAGCGCGACTTTGCTGGGCGTAGCACCTATGAATCATGCGAACGAGCTGCCAAAATTTTTAAGCTCGAAAAAGCTATTATCTTCAGCGCAGAATCTCACTTGCCTCGGGCAATTTATTTATGCAGGCATTTTGATATTGACGCGTATGGAATTAGCAGTGGTCTTGAAGCAAATAACAGCACACGACGAGAGCTCTTAGCACGCGTCAAAGCAGTCTATAATGTCAAACTTATTGGAGGACGCACCGCACTAGGTGACCCGTTACCCTTGGATTAATTTTTTAATGTAAGAACAGTCCTGTAACAGATGATAAAATTGTGAAATTGGGTGCAGGATGTGAGAGTTACTTTCTCAATGTTGCGATGAGTCGTGGCGAGTCTATGGACAAGTCAAGAGCGTCATTGATGGTTGGCATCAGGATGCCGGAGACAAGCAGCGTTTTAGTATGTAACAGCAAATATATCATTCAATGCGCAGCGCAATTAAGGAGGTGGTTTGAGGGTTCTCAGACATTGTATTCCGAGACAGGGATAGCGGGCTACGCCCTTTTCCGTTGCGGCGTGCTCTCCCGACCTGTCGGGATACGCCCGTCCTTGCTCCGTCGAATTATGGATACGCATCGCTGCGCGCGGCACCCAGGGTTCGAATCCCTGCATGTCAACAATATAAAAGTAGTCCACCTTTGGCGGACTACTTTTATATGGCGGAGAGACAGGGATTCGAACCCTGGGTGACGTTGCCGCCACACACGCGTTCCAGGCGTGCCAATTCAACCGCTCTTGCATCTCTCCTCGTCGTCATACGCCTCAAGCGAGGAAGCCGCCACGCCAAAAAGTTTGGCCTGTCCGCTTCCTCGCTCTCCGCAGCTCCTCCTCTCAAACTACGTTTAAAAATTTGGCTGAGCTCATAGCCCCTTGGAACGGCCAGAGGTCATTATACCGCAAAAATTACCACGAAAACACCTTGCTCAGATTGCAAATCCGGCAGTACACTATACAGAAGATGCCAATTATTGAATTACATGAAGTCAGTAAGCTGTACGGCTTTGGGGATGCCACTACGTTGGCTCTGGACGAAGTGAGCCTGTCGATTGAAGAGGGCGAGTTCGTAGCGGTCATGGGTCCGAGCGGCTGCGGCAAATCGACACTTATGCATGTTATCGGCCTGTTGGACCGGCCGACGCACGGGCTCTACAAATTGCAAAACCGGGCCGTGGAGCGGCTGCGTGGTGGACGGCGCGCTAAAATCCGGCGCGATACAATTGGCTTTGTGTTTCAGTTTTTTAATTTGCTGCCGCGTTTGACCGTGCTCGAAAACGTTGCCCTGCCCCTTGTATATAAAGGTGTAGGTGTCCGTAAACGTATAAAACAAGCCACCAATATGCTGGAGCGCGTTGGACTGAGCGGCCGCGAGTTCTTTTATCCCAGACATATCAGCGGCGGCCAGGCGCAATGCGCTGCCATTGCCCGCGCGCTAGTTAATAATCCCAAAATTATTATCGCCGACGAGCCGACCGGCAACTTGGACAGCGCCAGCAGCCGCCTGGTTATGGAGCTGCTAAGTGAAATCCATAAAACCGGCAATACTATTTTATTCGTAACCCACAATCCAGAATTGACCCGTTATGCAACCCGTGTAGTCTATATGCACGACGGTTCGGTTGTACACGACGAACAGACGGCTCTGGGCGAAATCGCAGCAACCGCGCGCAAGGTTATGTACACACTGCCGGTTAAGACCGAAGAAGACGATTTGGCAGGCGTATCAACCCTTATGAAAGCCGTACCGCATGAAGACAAGCCGCGCTCGGCCCGTAAAACCAAGAAAACAAAGAGTTCTAAGTCCAAAACCCGGCGGGGTGCAAGGAGTAAAAAATGAGCGCTATGATGCGCGGTAACTTCCGGATGGCGTTGTCGGGCATCCGTGGCTCCAAATGGCGGAGTTTGCTTACTATGCTTGGCATTATTGTCGGCATTGTGGCCGTGGTTACAGTGTTCGGTATTGGCGAGGGCGTTAAGCGTCAGGTGGCTGGCACCCTGCACCATTTTGGCAAGGAATTACTTATAATCAAGCCGGGCAAAACCCAGTCTGCGTCGCCCGCAGCAGTTAGTAACGCTGACGGGTTATTCGGTCTGGGTGGTTCGACAGGTTTAAGTACAAAAGATGTGCAAACAGTGCGCGAGGTATCCGGTGTGCAAGTAGTTTCGCCGCTTGGCGTGGTTTCCGGCCTGGTACAAGCCGAAGGCCGGCCAAAAGAGATTACCGTGTTGGCTGCCAGCAAAGATTTACCCGCTATTTTAAACCAAAAAGTGGCGTTTGGTGAGTTTTGGGACAAAGAGGATGAAACGGCCAAGGTAGCGGTTATCGGGCAGCATGTTGCCGATGCCTTTTTTGATGAGCCAGTGCCATTAGGCCGCAGTTTTACGTTTAGGGGTGAAACGTTTTTGGTGCGCGGTATATTCGAAGATTTCAATGCCATGCCGTTTTCGCCAACGGCCAGTTTTGACAACGCTATTTTTATTCCTTACCAAACAGCGACCGAACTTACCAATAACACGGCCGGGCTGTACGTAATACTTGCTAAGCCCGACAGGCCGGAGCACGTGGCGGCAGTGAAAAACGAAGTTGCCGAGAAACTGCGTACCGCGCATGGCGGGCAGCAAGACTTTACGGTTATGCATTCCGATCAAACAGTGGCGGCTGGCGGCGAAGTTATCCGTTTGCTGACGCTATGGATTTGTGCCGTGGCTGCTATTTCCCTGTTTATCGGCGGGGTCGGTATTATGAACATTATGTTGCTCACCGTGACCGAGCGCATGCACGAAATAGGCGTGCGCAAGGCTATTGGTGCATCGTCCCGGCAAATTTTAGGCCAGTTTGTACTGGAGGCAACGGTATTGAGTGTGGTAGGTGGTATTGTGGGTATTGTGCTGTCACTGGGGGTTGTCGGCTTACTGTATGCCTACACCGACCTTAAGCCGGTAATTTCATGGACAGCTATCGCTGTGGCAGCCGCGGTGTCGCTTGCCATAGGTATTATTTTTGGTACGATCCCAGCCGTAAAGGCCGCCCGTAAAGACCCTATCGAAGCGTTGCGCCACGAGTAATATAATTAGAATAATGCGACCATTGCGGCAATGCTGGACAATGCCATCATGCCAAATACGAGCCAGCCGATAGCCGTTACGTACTTTTTGTTCACCCACGAAGCGCCCATAATTTTTTTGTTGCTGCTAATACGCACAATAAAGAACAGTACCACCGGCGCCACAACCGCGTTGGCAATAGCGGCGTAAATAAGCGCTTTAATCGGATCGAGGCCGATAAAGTTCATTCCTAGTCCCACGAGCATTGAAATGATAATGATACCGTAAAAGGCTTTGGCCTGGTTGAGGTTACGGTATAATCCCTCCTTCCAGCGCAAGCTTTCGGCAATTGCGTAACTGCTTGCCCCGGCCAGTACCGGAATGGCTAGTAAACCGGTGCCAATAATACCTATCGCAAACAAAAAATATGTGGCATTGCCGGCAAATGGCCGCAATGCTTCTGCGGCTTGGGCGGCGCTTTCAATGTGGGTAATACCGTTCGGGTACAAGATACCCCCGGCCGCGGCAATGATAAAAAACATCACCAAATTAGACAAAAACATGCCGGTCCATACATCAATCCGCATGGAGCGCACTTCTTTAGTATCCGTGGGCCGGCGGTCTTTAAGAGTGAGTTTGCCCTGCGAAACTGCCTGCTCTACTTCTTGGCTGGTTTGCCAGAAAAATAAGTACGGTGAAATGGTGGTACCCAAAATAGCGCAGATAAGAACAATCTGCTCTTTACTAAATTCGATATGCGGCATAACTGCCCGCTTGAGCGCATTGCCCCAGTTTATATCTGCCAGAATTGCCGAAAGAATATACGACAACAAAATAAGTGCCAGCCATTTTAAATATCTGGCATAGCGGGCATACGGCGTAAATATTTGCAGCAGCAAACTAAAAATCGCAAAGCCAACTACCAACCAGCCAAAGCTAAAGCTGGGCTGCAATAATTGGGCTGCCTTGGCCATGGCGCCCAAGTCAGCGCCAATGTTAAAGGCATTAGCCATAAACAATAGTGCGGTGCATATATACAGTAGGCGTTTACCAAAAAATATCCGGATGTTGCCAGCCAGCCCCCTGCCCGTTACCAGGCCGATCCGGGCGCACATTTCCTGTACCACCGCCATGAGCGGAAAGGTCCAGGCTGACATCCACAACAAGCCGAAACCATATTGCGCACCGGTTTGCGAGTATGTAGCAATGCCGGAAGGGTCGTCGTCTGAAGCGCCGGTAGTAAGGCCGGGGCCAAGCATTTGCCAGTAATCTTTCCCTTTTTTGATAACCTTGCTATTGGCACTTGCTTCGCGCACGACCTGGGTCATTAGTACGGCACGACCTAACATAACAGCGGGAGCTTCCGCTGTGCGAGTTATTAGCTTATGTTTTTCGCTAGGCATAGCTTTACTACTGTATTGTAGCAGAAACCATAAGCGTCAACTTCCTCAGTGTGTACAAATAAGAGTTTGAGTATAATAACGCCCGTAGTGTTGATTAGCTAAAAAGGTGCCTGCTTTGATCGTAAAAATTATCTCCTTTCAGAAAGATTGGGCATATCCTGATAAGCAAGCACAAAACTACATTGCCATACGGCAACGAGCAGAATAAATACTACAGGTAACCATTTTTTCTTACCGGCCCCTGCCCTACGCGGAAAAGTATAGAGGGTAACCGGGCAGCGGTTTTACGTAATGCTTATTGAGCGCAGGCTCCGGTGCCGACGGCCTGGTTAGTGGCTTTGGCCTGGTTTAAAGCATCAAGCACGGGTTCCATGACTAGAGCGTACCCTACTTGGCTGTAGCTGGTTGATTTGGCAAATATAATGCCTGCCACAGATCCGTCTTTAGCCAAAAGGGGTCCGCCGGAATTACCTTGCTCGACATCGCCCTTAAACGAGTAAATATGGCGGCGGGTGCTGCCCTCGTTATAAATATTACGGCCTCGCGCCGTGAATGATTCGAGAATAACTGCCGGTGCGGCAGCTACATCGCCCCCGCCGGGATACCCTAGCACGGCAACCGGCGTGCCGTTTTGTGCAACTTGGTCGGATAGTACAAGCGGTGGGCCGGTAAGCTCATTAGTCCGCAGTATAGCCAAGTCGAGGTCCGGGTTAAACCATACTACTGTGGCTCGGTGCTGCCCGGTTTGGTCGATAACCATTGGCCTATTAACGCCTGCCACAACGTGGGCATTAGTAATAACCAGACGTTCACTGGCAATAAAGCCGGTGCCTTGCACTATGCCCCCGCACCCTTGGCCGCCGATTTTTACTACCGAAGCCCGGGCGGTCTGGAGGGCGCTGTTAAATTCGCCCATATCAGGCAAAGGCGTATCCGTTTTGACCTTTGGTTCAAGGCCGGTAAATACTTGTGGGAAGCCGTTCGGATCGATCAAATGCCCAAGCTTGGTCAAAACGTTCGGGGCCGAGGGTAACGTGCTATCCAAATACCCGATAACGCGCGACGACCCGATCTGCCGCTGCCAGGGCCCATCTGGAATGCCCCTAAATATGGCCGCACCCAGCCACACGGCAGCCAGCAATGTAACTACTGCCAAAGCGGAGCCGAATACACGGTCCAGTTTTTCGCCCAGGTCGGTTTCGCGCAGTTTAAATTTGAGGCGCAGACCAACGTATTCACCGGCAGTCATACCTACCAAGGCAATGCCCAGTATGAACAGCAAGGCAAATAGCGCCCGGCTTTCTGGCGCGCCGGCCATATGGATGAAATTGCCTTGCGCCCAGGCACCCAAAAAGAGCCCCAAAAAGAATCCGGCGGTCGAGAAAAACTGGCGGACAAAGCCCACTTCGGTACCGCGCAGCAGAGCGGCTATTAGGAAGACGATAATGAATAGGTCAAGCCAGTTCATGACACTATAATAGCATTAGCTTCTCGAACGTTACCCCAAGATCAACTACTATAATTCCGTATGTTTTTGTTTGGTTGAGCCCTTTTGTGAGTTGAGCTGGTTGACGTGTAGCTTATCTTTAGCATGCAGGGTAATGACCAGCATGAACAGGATGCCTAAAAATAACAAATATACCGCGCGGTCAATAAGATTGGCGACTACAATGCTGCTATTGCTTATATGGTGCAGGTTTTGGCTGAACACCAAAAACGCCTCGCGAATACCAATAGCGCCTGGCGTAAGCGCGACAAAAAGCGCGAAGTTAGCCACGCCCGTATAGCTGAGTATTTGGCCAAGGCTTGCCTGCGCGTTCACGCTATGCAGTTCTATGGCATAAATGGCGGCTTGCAAAGTAAGTTGCAGAACAGTCGCGGCAAATATCCATCCTACGTTCACAAGGGTCAGACTGGCTTCGTTGCCAATGTGCGCCCGCTTTTTATACTTTCGAATAGCGACCGCACTAGCGATCGCTACGGCCGCAACAGCAAGCGCGGTTTGCCACCATGGCCGGCTGCCGGCCAGCATAAAAAAAGCACTCAAAGCCGCATAGAAGCCATAATACAAAAGCGTGCCGAACAAATATTTTTTGATACTTAAATTATGGCGCTTTTTAAGATACGCGCCACGGAAAGCAGGCCCGCTCTGCCCCGGCCCGAAAAAGTTAATAAGCGAGGAATACGCATTGAACAGCAAATTCTCTTGGCGCGACATAGTTTTTTTGAAAAGCCGTAACGTGCCGCGTGTTACTAATACATATGCCAAAAACCAGCCGCCATATAAAACCAGTAACACCAGTACTATCGAGGGCGGCAGCTTGCGCAACTGGTCCACGGTTTCGGGGTGACCGGCCAGGTAGTGCCAAAAAGCCCCTACGGTTGCAGTCAAAATAAAGAAAACAAGTACTGTTTTAAGGTGTTTTTTCATCTACGCACACTATACCGGATTAACGCTTGAATTCAATCAGCATGTCGAACGTCGCCTTGGTGTAGGAGTGGCCCGAGCAGTACACTAGGTCAAAGTCGCCGAAGTTTTTTTGGATGGTCGCAAATAGCCCGGCATGGTTGTAAGTTTTTGAGCGGCCCTGGCCAGATACTTCCATGAACATATAGCGGCAGGTGACGCCTTTGAGGTTGGCGACCACCTCTTTTTCGTACCCTTCCACATCTATGGTTATAAGGTCGTAATCTTTGCGGCCGAACACTTTTGACACGTCATCGACAAGCGTAATCGGCAGTTCCTTTAGGTTTTGCGTATTACCGGCATTTTCTTTCATGAGCGAGCCCACCCCGGAGCGTGATGGTTCGTAAAACATTTTGGCCGTCTTGCTTGGTTTGCCCACCCCGGCGTTATGAATACGGACATTTTTATAGGGCGCCACATTTCGTTCCAAAATTTTAAAGATATCCCTGTTTGGCTCCAGCGCATCCACTTTTACATCGGGCACTATTGCCGAAAGTGTCAGCGGAAACTGGCCGATATTGCCGCCGATATCCAGCGCGTACTTTGGCAGCTTCTTCATGTGCCGCAAAATTTTGTGCGTTATTTCGTAAGGGTAAATCTGCATATTAAGCGGAGTAGCCGGGTTGTCATAGTAAAAGCGTTGTCCAAAATAGCGGACGTGTTTGTCGTGGGCAGCAAACAGGCGGACATACGACGCCCCAATGGCCGGGTAAAATGCCAGTTTTTCGCGTAAAGAGATATCACTCGCCAGCCACTCTTTATTGCGGTGCAAAAGCATTAAATTTTTAAGGTAGTACTGTACATTCATGCCATCCCCTGCTTGTGTTTATGGTAGTTATCAAACCATACCACCATAAAACAAAGAAATGTTCAATAAAATAATACCTGGCTAGATCTGACCAAATATGCACAAAGCAGTAGGGGTTTGTCACACTGTCGGCGCTCCCGAGGTTGTTGTGGGCTGTGGCTCTTTTCCGCTAGTTCCGTACTTATCTATGGAGAATATGGCTGCAAGGCTGATATCTAGTAGTCCTTCCCTCGTAGAATCTGGGGTACGGCGCTTTTTAATCTTAGCCAAAATGGATACTGGCGATTTAGGCCGTAAATTCTAAGCGTCTGCTTAGTATAGTTCAACTCGTCCGTATATACCGCCCGCTAAAGCATCTTGTTGTTGGGCTGCGGCGCATTTTATTACCGAGGAGTCAATGGGATCGTCTGAAAGTACGTCAGCCGCGCAAAGCAAGTGGGCGGCATAATACGGGTCGGTGGGCAGAAATTCGCGCCCTATACTACCAAGTGTGCTTCCAGTTTGACGTGCGATGCGGGGAATGGCCTGGGCGTCCTCATGAAGCAGTACACCCCTGCGAGCGCACCTATAGCCAGTGCATTTGCGGCAAAGAATTTGTATTTATTCCCGCCAACGCAGTCTATACACCCCTCGAGTGCGTTGGTTCTTTGGGTTGCCATGTCTACCTCCCGGCTAACTTACAAAACAATAAAGGTAACGAAATAATGAGTGCCTGTCAATGTAATTTTCCTGCCCTAAGATGACACCGGCCCGGCCTACTTTACCTTTTTATGGGGTGAGGCCCTAGAATTTTAGTCCCAGAAGGAACGGGCGGCGCGGTGGTCAGGGCCGGAGAATTCGATGAACTTGAAGCCGCTGGCGATGCGGCTTCGTAGGCTTGCGCTAATTTCTGCTTGTCTTTGGGCTCGCTGGTCGGCAATGCGTTTTTGCTAGCTCTGGATCGTCTTTTTTTAGCAGTTGGACTTGCAAGGCCTCTTTTGTGATTTGTGAGCCAGCAGGAGCGGTTTCTACTAAGTATGTATAATAGATTACGAGCAGTAATGGAACGGATCGCACATCGTATTTATACCGTTTTGGGATCGCACCGGTTTTATGCAGGGGTGATTGTTTTTTTGGCTTTGGAGGCGCTGTGGGTGGCGGTGTCGTCGGCCTACCCTATGGCGTTTGACGAAGAGGTGCACCTGGGAACTATCAAGATATATGCCGCTCAGTGGTCGCCTTTTTTGGCGTCACAGCCCGAGGGGGCGGACGCGTTCGGCGCTATTGTGCGCGACCCGTCGTATTTGTTCCACTACCTCTTGAGCTTTCCGTACCGTTTTATCGTCTCCATAACGGGCAGCGAAGCGATACAGGTGGTGTTTCTTAGGTTTATAAATATCGCGTTGTTCGTGTGGGGCGTGGCGTTGTTCCGTAAGGTGCTAATACGTGTGGGCACATCAGCGGCTTTAACACATACGGCGATAGCTTTGTTTGCCTTGGTACCTATCGTCCCCTTATTGGCCGGGCAAATTAACTACGATAATTTACTTATGCCGCTGGCTGCGTGGATTTGCCTGCTGGTCATTTCGTTATACAAGCAACTAAGGACGCGCACCATAGACTTGCGAACAGTGGCCTTGTTTGTGCTGGCCTGTATGCTAACCGCCATTGTAAAGTATGCTTTCTTGCCTATGGCCGCTGCCGCCGTTTTGTTTGTTGCGGTGATGGCAATCCGGTCGTTTGGAGGGGCCGGTCCGGCGTTTAACCAGGCGGTAGTAAAAAGTTACCAGGCGCTCGGTATCGCAACAAAAACGGTATTAATTGCAGGCTTGTTTATAAGCGGCGTACTGTTCGCGCAGCGGTATGTCGTAAATCTGGCCTTGTACCATACCCCGGTTCCCAGTTGCGACGCAGTCTTGAGCCAAGAAGATTGCATGGCCTATGGGCCCTGGGCGCGCAACTATTTGCTTGCACAGCAAAAAGGCGAGGTCAATACCAGTCCGCTCGCTTATACCTCAATCTGGTTGCAATCGTTGCACTACCGCATGTTTTTTATGGTGAGCGGGCCGAACAATGGTTTTGTCAATTATCCGCCGGTGCTTTTGCCGAGTGCTACAGCTGTTGTTATCGCAATTTTCGCCCTAACCGCCCTTGCCTGTTGTGGCAGGCGCGTATTTGCCGGCCGGGGAATACTGTGGTTGTTTGTGGGCATGGCGGTATTGTATTGCGGTGTGCTGTGGACGGAAACATATGGGCAGTACCTGGAAACAGGCGAGCCAGTAGCTATTAATGGCCGCTACCTTATTCCCTTACTTTTGCCAATGGCCACAGTTTTTGGCCGGGCTTTGAGTGTTGCGTTTCGTCCTTGGCCCGCCGTTAAGTCTTTTATAGCGGTAGGTGTTATTTTACTATTTTTACAGGGAGGCGGCGTGTTCAGTTTTATTTCGCGCAGTAATCACACCTGGTACTGGTCCAGCCGGGCCGTGCACCAAATGAATGAGTCGGCCCGGAACCTTTTCGACCCGGTTATGTACGAAGGCCGCAAGTACTATTGATTTTCTTTTTTGGTAAAACGCAGCCGTTTGCTATGCTCGAGCGAATCTTCTATGAGGACGCGGTTAATACGGATAAGGTCAGCCACTACGCCAATAGCAACCATTAAAAACGAACCAATAAGTAATACGCTGCCCGCAATAAGCGACTGGATATGCCGCGCGCCTTCTTCGCCCCCGGCGCTCACAAGGTACAGAAAACGGCCGAACGGCACCAATCCCAGCACAAACAAAACAAGGGCGAGAGCCAAAAAGAACACATATGGTTTGTACATAATAAACGCCCGGATAATGGCGCTGGCCGATTTATAAATATGCTCCCAGGACGATTTGAACAAGCGCGATTCGCGCGTTTTAGGGTTGGTGGTTATGGCAATACTTTCGATATGTAATTGCTTGTTGCCAGCCTGGATGATGGTTTCCATGGCGTAGCTGAAGCGCGTGACCACGTTTAGGCGTATAGCCGCTTCTTTAGAGTAGGCGCGGAAACCGCTGGGTGCGTCCGGTACTTTGGTGCCGGCGGCCAAGTTAAGAATGAGCGTACCGGCCTTTTGAAACCATTTTTTAACAGGCGAAAAATGCGCAATGTCCTGCACCTGCCGGTCGGCAATCACTATATCTGCTTTGCCTGCCAGGATTGGGGCGACTAAATCCGGGATGCGCTCGCCCGGGTATTGGTTATCGCCGTCGGTGTGGACAATAATATCCGCGCCGATTTCCAGGCTTTTTTCTATGGCATCTCTAAAGCCGCGTGCCAGCCCTTGCCGACTCGGATGGCGGACAATGTGTTTGACGCCATGTTTTTTGGCAACTGCCATGGTATTGTCGGTGCTGCCGTCGTCGACAATAACCACTTCTATACGGTCAATTCCCGGTATGTGCTTAGGAATATCTTTTAACACGACCGGAAGCGTCTCTTCTTCGTTCAGGCACGAACATTGCACGACCAATTTCATGGAAACACCTCGTTACTCTTGCTCTTTTAAGTATACCTTACCATATATTTTGCATTGCCAAGTGTCGGATGGATGAAGATTTAATTTTGGTTGAGTAATGATTTGGGTTATTGCAGCAAAGAGTTGGTACTACCGGGCTGTGAAGCGTCTGACTGGTATTGGGCAAA
This sequence comes from Saccharimonadales bacterium (SeqCode), assembly GCA_035248005.1. Lineage (GTDB taxonomy): Bacteria > Patescibacteriota > Saccharimonadia > Saccharimonadales > UBA4665 > PMNU01. The sequence continues at coordinate 134,927 of DATFHU010000014.1, read as the reverse complement.
TTTGCTGACAAATTCGCTGGCTTTTTCGGCTAAGGTAGCAGGGTAATTTTTCGCTAAGGCTGTAAGTTGTAGGGTCAATTGCAAATCATCCCAGGGCCTTGTTAGCACGTCGTGGACAGAGGGTGGTCGGCCGCAGCCTTCAAACTTTGCTACTGGCACGCCTGGAAACGAATCGAGGACGAGCCATGTTATCTGTTCTAGAGTGGTGCAATACGTTGCGATTGAAGGAATATGTATATTGTTGTCTACGGGCAATTGAGGATAGGTATCTCTAGCGCTGGCTATGATTTTGTCTACCATCTTTTGGCTTATGTCTCGTATGTCTGCGCAATTCACTCTTCCAAGAACAAACATGTCTCGTACGGTATACAATCCTGCGCCACGCAGAACTGCTACGCTTCGCCGGAGCCCCGGAACGATTTTTTCTTGTGACTCTGCCAAAGTTTCATCTAGTCCGGCCTGGTATTCTGGAGAAAGCAAGACGTTTGTCTGGTTCGTTTCGACAGCACCAGGTGCACGGTGTTCTATAGCCCAACCGGAATGCAGCAGCCAAACCACCTAAGGCGCGTTTTTGGTCTTCGCTTGGCTCCGCAGGCATGAAAATTTTTGCCCGATGGAATTGACCGTCTATTTCTGACATAAGTTACTATAATAGCAAGTTTTTACATTTGCTCAAGGCTAGGTTTTCGTCTGTTATAATTGCCCCTAATGACCGTTGTGATTGTGGGTACCGGGTATGTTGGTCTGGTAACAGGCACTTGTTTTGCCGAGCTTGGCAATGATGTGTGGTGCGTGGATATTGACGAGCAAAAAATTGCCGGCTTGCTACGCGGTGAGCTGCCTATTTACGAGCCGGGCCTGCCGGATCTGGTGCAGCGTAATACCGCAGACGGACGGCTGCACTTTACGACTGACCTTGCCCAAGCCGTCGAAAAGGCCGAAGTTGTCTTTTTGGCGCTGCCTACCCCGCCCGGCCAAGACGGCTCTGCCGATCTGTCATATGTATTGGGGGTAGCCGACCAGCTGGGCCCGTTGCTTGCCCGCTATACCGTTATTGTCAATAAAAGCACGGTGCCGGTTGGCACGGCCGATCAAGTACGGGAGCGTATTGCGGCCAAAGCCAGGCACGACTTTGACGTAGTGTCCAACCCGGAATTTTTGCGCGAGGGCCAAGCGGTGCGCGACTTTATGGAGCCGGACCGTATTGTTGTAGGCACCGCGTCGCACCGGGCGCAAAAGGTTATGCAGTCGTTGTATCAGCCGGTTACGGCCAGCGGCCGCATGCTTATTATTATGGATGAGCGCTCGGCAGAACTCACTAAGTATGCGGCCAACGCATTTTTGGCTATGAAGATTACGTTTATGAACGAAATCGCTAATGTGTGCGAACGGTTGGGGGCGGATGTAGACGTGGTGCGCCAAGGGATCGGCAGCGATGAGCGTATCGGCCCGGCGTTTCTGTTTGCCGGCATTGGTTATGGGGGCAGCTGTTTTCCTAAGGACGTACGCGCGTTGCAATCGACGGCTCGCCAGTGCGGGTACGATTTTACATTGCTGGAGGCGATTATCACCCTGAATATGCACCAGCAAAAACGCCTGCAAGAAAAGCTGCGGGCGTATTACAAGAACAATCTGCAAGGCAAAGTATTCGCACTATGGGGCCTGGCCTTTAAGCCGGACACCGACGATATCCGCGAAGCGTCCGCCATTGGTATAGTGCGGGAACTGACTGCGCAAGGCGCCGTAGTGCAAGCTTATGACCCAGAAGCTATGGAGAACGCCAGGGCGCTTTTGGCTGACACGCCGGACGTGCATTTTGCTGCGACTGCCGATGCCGCTCTTAAAGGCGCTGATGCGCTGCTTATCGCCACCGAGTGGCACGAGTTTAGGGCGGTTACGCCTATGCACATCAAAAAATTACTGGCGCATCCGGTGGTGTTTGACGGCCGCAATATATTTGACCCCGCAGCTATGCAACGCGCCGGGTTTTATTACGAGAGTATCGGCCGTCCCCTGCCTTCTAATACTAAAAAGTAAGATGGCGATACCCTTGGGCCTCTAAGTCGTCGGCTATTTCAGTGTACGATTTACCAGCCAGTTCGCCGCCGCGGGTAAGTAATTGCTGAGTAACGTTTACCAGGCAACAGAACGGGGGTTTAAAGTCGCGCATAGCCTGCTCGTTTTCGAACTCGAAATCAATAAGCACCAGCCCCTCGAGCCGCCCGCTGAATATATCTACTTCGCCCGCCCGCCCTGCTATGGTAACAGCGTAGCGGTCTTTCTCGACCAAGCGCGTATGCCCAACAGCCAACGATTCAAATTCGGCTTGCGTGAGCGCAATGGTCTGCTCGGCGTGTACCGAGTAGTCGGCATTACTTACGGCCAGCTTTTTAGTTATTTCATAATTATGACCCTTTTTTCTAAGGCGTAAACAGGGGCTGACGTTTCTGTCATCCGGAATATATACGTCAACCAGCCGGATCGGCATGGCGCTGCGCACTTCGGCCGGGATTTCGCGCGCCAAATACGTCAGTTCGTATTCGGTGCTGGTAGTAGATGGGTCCATTGGTTTATTGTAACCTGTCTTTTTATATGTGTGCTACCCTAAATAGCAGATGTCCAATTTTATGTCTCAGCGCGGGTTTACTTTGGTGGAGTTAATTGTAGTCGGCACGCTTGGCGGCGTATTGCTTATTGCTGCTGCTCTGCTGTTGCATCCTAAAGATTATAGTCCTGAGCGTCGTGATGCCGAGCGCCGTTTGGGTGTTGCGGTACTTATGCAGGCAGTTAGTAACTATGTCGCTGACAAAGGTGCACTACCCGAGCATATGCCTGCTAAAGAGCAGATTATTGGATCGGAAGAAGACATGTACGATTTATGCAAAGTGTTGGTGCCGCATTATTTAGATCATGTACCAATTGATCCGATTGCGGGCGCGGAAGTTTCTGACGAAAATTGCGCTGAAGCAGACGCGGTATACGATAGCGGCTACACTATCCAGCGGCACGGCGACCGCGAAATTACCATAGCTGGCAGCGTTGCCGAACGCGAAGGGCGCATTAGCCTGACACACAGCTTCAAATTCTAACGCCCCAACTATAGTATTCGAACTAAAATCATCTCCTCAAAAGGGATAATCCTTAGTTTGGATTAGGCAGGAGAGACAGGACGAAACTTTCAGTGACCTACTCCGGCGAAGGGCTAAACCACGAGGGCCTTAGAGAACAGTTCCCAAACAGATAAGCTTTTGGTGATTTTTGGAGTTTGAATCCCACCTCCCCGGGCATGCATAACCAGTATTGATCTAAGGTTTAACCCAGTATATGAAAACTATAGGCGCAAAAGAATTAAGGCAGCAGCTTGATAAAGTATTTGACCGCGTATGGGGGTGAAGATATGATTGTAAATCATCGCCTTAAGGGTCCTGTACGTATTAGCGCGGTGCGCACGCCAGCCATAGCAGCCCAAAAGCTAGCTGGCTTAAAGGCGTTTGACGCAGCGACAAAGCGCTACTCGCCTTTCGACCTAATAAATCAATAAAACAATTATATAGTGAGTCGGTCGCCGCAAAATATGCCAAAGTAACGACCTGTTTCTAGATGCCAATATTTTGTTCGAAATAATCTTAAACCGGAAAAAAGGTATCAGGCAGGTCAACACTCCTTAAAGATCAGAAAGAAAAGCCTTGCATTTCGGCCTTGACCGTTCACCTGGTCGTACATTTCGGCCAAGCTATTGTGGAGTTGCCTGTACTGCGTAAATTTTTAGAAGATTACGTGGGACTTCCCCTAGAACAAACAGACTTTGAATGGGCGTTTATGAATATGCGAGGAAATAATTTTGAAGACGCACTACAAATAGCAGCCGCCATACCAAATGGTTACAATTGCTTTGTGACTTTTGATAAAAACTTAACTAAAAACTACAAAGAGCTTTCAATTATCAAAACTCAGCTTTTAAACTAATACATATCCACGTCAAAATAATACTAGGTTTGCTGTAACCATTCCGCTCAAGCTACTACAGATGAAAGTCGGGTCTACCTGGGCCGGTTTTTTATTTGCCCCATAACAGTTGTTCTAGGATATAGTGGCTATGCGAACTGCCTGCGTGTAAAAGTTGAGCCTTTGTAAGTAGAGTGAATTCAGGCTGCCAATGTTAGGCGTAATTGGCGCCGGGGTTGGTTACGAACAAGTCGTGCGGATGGCTTTCGTGCAGCGAGGCCTGGGTAATGTGCATAAATTCGGCGGTCTCCCACATGTCGGATATGGTACGGCTCCCGACATAATACATGCCGGACTGCAGTCCGCCCGTAAGCTGCGCGGCCAAGTCTTTTACTTTGCCATAGCACGGCACCAGACCTTCGACGCCTTCGGCAATCAACACGTCGTTTTGGAAGCTTTTGCCGTGGAATTCGTCCTCGGAGCTTACAGTAACCCCTTGCTCCATGGCACCTACCGAGCCCATACCGCGATACGATTTAAATGTGTACTCTTCTGCCCCGTTTACAATATTCTGAAAGCGTGATGGCACCTCGTGCGTTCTTAATTTTCGCACATCGCCCGGGGCTTCCTCGCATGCGGCAAACAATCGTCCAAGCATAACGGCGCTTGCCCCAGCTGCCAGTGCTTTGGTAATGTCGCCGGAAAACGCAATGCCACCGTCGGCAATAATTGGTATATTGCGGCGATGCGCTGCCTGCGCGGTCTCTAAAATAGCTGTCAGTTGCGGTACGCCCATGCCTGATACAATGCGGGTCGAGCATATAGCGCCCGGCCCCATGCCTACGCGTAAGATGTCGGCGCCGGCAGCAATCAATGCCTTAGCGCCTTCGGCAGTAGCCACGCTGCCGGCCATAACATCAATATCGTAATTGGCCTTAATGTGCGCTAACGTTGCAATAACTTTTAAGGCATGGCCATGGGCGGCATCAACAACCAATAGGTCGGTGCCGGCTGCCACTAATTGTTCTACCCGCTCTTCGTAGCCGGGGCTGGAACCGACGGCTGCACCCACCGTAAGGCCGCGGGCCTTTACTTTTTTGACCTCTCTGACTTCATCTTCGATAGTTAGATTGCGGTGAATAATGCCCAAACCCCCTGCTTCGGCCAGGGCGATAGCAAGCTCACTTTCGGTAACAGTATCCATGGGCGCGCTTATAAGCGGCACGGCAAGGCGCAAGCGCGATGTTAATTGTACGCTAAGGTCCACTTCGGAGCGAGAAAACCCCGAGTACCGGGGTTTTAAAAGCACGTCATCAAATGTCAGGGCTGTAGTAAATGTAACCATACTTTATTGTAGTGGTATGGTGGTTATGCTGTCAAAAGGATTATGCTTTGAGGTTTAGGGTGGTTAGATTATTGTGAACCTTGCTCGATAGTATCACGGGCCGAGCGGGAAACGTCGTCCAAAAACGGCAGGCGCCCCAGGCCGCTCAGTATCCAAAGCAAAAGCGCTACCACAATGGTGCCGCCCAAAAATACGCCCAATCCCGTAGCAATGCCTTTTAAAAACGCCAGGCTTAGTATTTTTTTCCAGCTGGGATGGCTAGCCTCGTACAACATTTCGACTTGCTTGGCAAATTCCACGCGCTGCTTGTCATCCCACTTATGTTTTATGTCTTCTTTTTTCATCCTTTTATTATACCTGTATTGTATCTTACAAACAGGCTATTTGTAGATCTGCTTCAAGTTACAATTATTCTGGGAGAGCGAGCAGTGCTCCTGTTTTGGCCAGCGATCGCTAGCCAACGTGGCAGGCCTTTCGTCTCCTCATATGAGTACAAGCAATCGATTAAGTTACTACCAACTCTTTGGATGCTGAACCGAGGTTGAGTATCCTCGTGCCCTGTAATTTAGCCGTCGCCCATTTTTCTCCTCTTAAGTTAGTTTGCGGATATCTAGAAACTTAATCTGAACCTATCTCAATTCCTCTGTTTATATACTTGGAGAATGGCTTATTCGTCGTTCATCCTGGCTCTCCTTTGATTTTGCTTCTTAATCTGATCGAGAAGAATTAACCATTTGCAATATACCAGAACTACTTGATTTTTAGATATGGGGTTTGCCGTTCATAATAGGTGTTGTAATTTATTTAACTGCATAACTTGCCCGCTGCTTTTATACTAAAAACCGTTACCTGAAGTAAGAATACGGGAGGTCATGATGAACAAGTACGGCCCCAAAGCACAAGAAAAAGTCGAAGAAACCATGCACGAATTTAAGCGCGGTCAGCTCAAGAGCGGTTCCGGCAAGAAAGTGACGAACAAAAAACAGGCTGTGGCTATCGGTTTAAGCGAAGCACGTAAAGAGGGTGGCAAAGTACCACGCAAAGAGTAAACCCTACCGGGCGCAGAAAAGGAGGTCAAACCCATGGAACGGCAACCACATAGTTCTGTCCCCCTTAACGAAGAGCTTCTGGCGCAGGAGCGGCTACTAAAACGTGAAAGACGTACCCGCAAGGCATATGAACGTGCTCGTCAAACACGGGCCGGGCTATTTATTTATCTTATGATGTCGGGCATTGCCCTTAAGATGGCCGCGAACTCCGAACCGAACCCCAAAATTCGCCAAGCCCGCAGAGCATTTTTAACCGATCGTTGGCGGCGCTTTAGTGGAGATTTAATGCGTAGTCCTTACCCGCACCCCGTAGATTAGCGGATGCGCTGCCCAAGGAAGGCGTGAAGTTTGCTCCATAACGCAATGTCGGTACTGTACAGCGCAATCTCCTGCGTGCCGAATGCCACTCCACGATAGCTGAAGTTATTCGACCCGCTCAGCAAGGTTTTGCGGCCGCCGGGCAGTTCAAACAGCATAAATTTGGCATGCAAAAAGCCCGGCCGGTCATAATGGTTAGTAATCCGGTGTTTCTGTTGATCGTAGGCCTGGCTCCAGTTGCTGGGCCGGACCATTTGCGCCGGCCGGTTAAAGTAGCACGTACTGTCGGTTTCGCGTAAAATATCACCCAATTCGCCCGATGGCGGCATTTGCGATACGTAATAAACTCGTTTTGCAGTGGCGCCGAGTTCGCAGGCGCGTTCATAAATAATCGAGTTAGCGGCAATACCGCCATCGAATAAAATTGAGTAACCCGCGGAAAGGTCGATTTCGAGGTTGGGCAGTGGCGGCGGATAGGCACCGATGTCGTCTACAATGTCGCATAGTTGGCCGGCAATTGTTTTATTTGTAACGTGCAGCATGTAATCGGCATTTTCGAACTGTTCGTCGTAAAAGTTCAGTCCCCCGAACGAAAAGACCTCATCGTCAATCACCGTTATTTTAACGTGGCAGCGGCCTTTGTATGGTACCAGACCGATCCGACCATAATAGTGGACGGTAGCACCCGAATCCTCTAGCTCCTTTAAAAGCTGAAAGGTTTGCTGTACGCGTTTTTTAGGGGGAATGTCCGGTGACAAACCATATAAACGAGGTAATTTCGTGTACCGGTCAAGTAATAGGGTTACTTCCACGCCGCGCACCAACGCGTCTTTGAGCGCGTCGAACGCGGCTTCAGTTTCCTTGCCCCATAGTAAAATCATCGACGCAACCACGACTCGGTCCTTGGCTTTTTCTATGCTTTTAATAAGCTTTGGCAGGTAGGCATCGCTGTCAATAATGGCAAAGGTTGGTGACTTGGTGCGTGTGCTCATATCGTCTTTATATCATAGCAGATACGGCGTTTGTCGTTTGTACATTAAAAACAGAAGCCGCCTTGGGAGGACGGCTTCTGTCGGCTTGCGGCCGCAACACGATCTTTACTGGAAGATATTCACTACAAGGTCAATGACGTTGTTATGTGAGTTATTCAGTACGAGATCAATGTTAACATTGGCAGTATTATTACCACCGTAGCCGTTGCCCGGACCATTGCCGGTACGCGCGTGTTGATAATCGCGCACACATTGGCCGTAGTTGCTATACCCAGCTTGCTCGCAAGCAGCCTTGCTTGGCTTATTAGTCTGGGCCGCAGCCATGCCGCCAGTGGCAACGATCGCCGTGGTGGCGAGCGCAGCAAAACCTACAATTAGTTTGTTAGGTCTTTTTTTCTGCGCCGGAGTTGTTTGGGCCGTATGGCGAAACATAGTTCCTCCCTTTGCTTGCCTGACACCCTGGCTTGTAGTGCCGGCTTTATTTATTATCGCTCACGTTTTGGGTACGGTCTACCTCCTTCCTGTTTTAATTCTCTACTGAGGGAGATAACTCCCACAACCAAAAGCAAAAACGTGTACGTCGCAAAGTTTTGCGACAGCAAGTCATTAGGCATAATCGTTGTCATAATAACCGTGGTAGACATAGACATAAGCGCAAGGATAAACGTAACGCGGCTTGGCAAACGCCAAATAACCGCAATAAGGCCGTATAGTATGACCGCCAGTTGGCCAAAGGCTGCGGACTGGGCTAGAAAGCCGCCGGCCGTACCGAGCAGCATGATTATAGGAAATTGCAGCCAGTCCGGTATGCTGCGCTTTGCTTTTGGCACTTTAGCAGGCTTGGCGAACGGGCGCTCAACTGGTAGTACGGCTACAGCAGGGAGGGCGGCTATGCTGGCCGCGGAGCTCGACGGCGTTTGGACCGGAGTGGCTACGGATGAAGGCCTGCGCGCCGAGGTGTGTGTCTTTGCGGCCACGCCGTCAATATAAAGTGATCGTTTGGGGGGTGTGATATGGGCGCGGCCGCCAGGTGTATGCAAGGTCAGGGGTGGGTGTATATCTTGGGTCATGGCTTCCTCCAGGCTTCGTTTTTATAGAGTTGCAGGGTTTGTGTTTCGTCCAGTTTCGTTATGGATGGAATGTCTTTTAGGTAGTAATGTGTTTTGTAGTCTAGTTCTTTGGCGAGTAGTATATATTTGACGTTTTGCTTTGCAAGTTTATGCGCAAGGTCGGTCTGCTCTGTTCCTTTTGCGGCAAGTAGGCGATCGATTTCTCGCACCCGTGTATCTGGCGAATCAGACGGCAGGTTTTCGAACTCCGGGTTACGACTAGTAATAGTTGGTTTGTCAAAGAACTTGGTGGCTGGGTTAGCGATAATGCGGCCGCTAAAACCAAATGACATGTATTGATGCCAAGGCAAAAATAGTACAGCAAAATTATCAGGATCGCTGTTAAGTTTTCCATTCACAATATGCCAATCTGGTGGATAATGCTTTGGCGAAAGCTGTCCTCCAAAGCCCCACCACATGGGCCGGGTTAATAACACGGGCACTAGCAGCAGGCCGACAGCAGCAAATGTGTACAGCCAGTCGGTTTTTTTGACTGTCTTTTTAAGAATGCCGTCTACGCCGTAAGCCAACAAAACACCGTAGCAGAGCGCCACTAATCCAGCGAATTTGTGCGGTTCGCGGTATCCGGCAAAGAATGGAATATGCTTGCTTAGCCACGCAACCCCTACCCCGCCAGCAACTAGCAGGCCAATCGCTCCGCTTACTACCAGCCAGGTTGCAACAAACGGCCGCGCTTTCCATAAGCGCATGGCGCCGTAAAGTGCCAGGGCAAATACTACCAAGAAGACCGTGCCCCATAGCGGCATAAGATCTTGCGGCAAAAGGTATAGGTTCCTCCCCTCCACCCAAAAGCCTTGCAATCTTAGAACATTAAAGATTTGGGCAACCACGCCACCGCCCACTGTCTGAAAAGCTTCTAGGTCTGCCGCTCCAAACTGGTTAATGGTTCGGGCTGTGATGTTTTTGCCCAACACTAGCGGCACCAGCCAATAACTGCTGGCAACTACAAAAATTACCAAGGCCGCCAATCCATATTTAATATGCGTCACCAGTTGCGACAATTTGCGGTGCCAATTCCAGATACCAACACTGATAGCGACTATGCACAGTACGGCTGCTAGACCGAGTGTATGTATAGAAACAATGCCGATAACAGTAATCAGCCCGCCAAGTAGCAGCCCTTGACGCAACGTAGGCCGCACCCAAAATATCAGTAATGAACGGGCTAACCATGGCAGTAGCGCATAGCCAAGCAATACCGCGTACTGTCCGGCCATAAACCGCGAATACGTGAATGGATTTATGGCAAAAAAGACGCTTGCCGTAACGATGCTCACCATAGTATATGGCCCGTGCAAGGGTTGAATGACCTGCAAAAGCCGGTGCATGCCGATACTGGCAAGCAGTACTATGCCAAGCAGCATGCATTTTTGGATAATTTCACTTGGCAATGCTATATCCAAGAAGTGCAGCAAAGCATGGAACGGATAGGTATTCGTTACTTCCCCGGGCATGCGAAGCGCCGGTGTAAATGTCATATCGAGCGTTAGAATAAACCCCGGCGCGAATAGCGGCAGCATAATACTGAGTGCTATCAGGGTATATATGCCATATATTCCCCGCCTGCTGCGCCAGCTATCGGCTTTAGCCTTTAGCGCCACCATCGCTGTCTTCCTTTCTGTCGTTTTTGCAGACGCCAGGTGACGAATAAATATCCGGTTATGCCTGCGAACGCGGCTACGCTTATTACGGAACCAAGGTAAAACCATCGCTGCGGCGTAAATTCTATAGTCATTGCAAGGTCATACGAGCCATCATTATTGCGGGTGCAGCCGCTTGCGTCTTGGCAAAGCGCGGCAGGGTCGACGTACCAGCCATTGGCATAGCCGTTGAGTTTAAAATGCGTAGCCGCCGGCACGGCATCGGCCTTAGCCCAGGGCATAGTTCCGTTTATCGGGCCGTTTACTTTACTATTGTCCAGCTCTAGTCGCCATTTGGCGTTATATGACTCATTCATGGCTAGATAAAACGGCGTTCGAGCGCCTTTGACCTGGACGCTTTTTTTAGTGCCGCTTACGACTCTTGACGTTACATTATTCGGTTGCTTCAGGATTGCCTTTTGCTTGTCGACAACGTAAAATTGGTGCCGGATATCGGGCGTTTGCGTCAGCGAGAAGTTGTCGTAGCGGTTAATAAACGTCTCGCTTCCCGGCTCGCGTCCATAGGCGTATACAATCAGCTTCGCCTGGGTGGCGCCCATTGGCGCCTGCACATATTTATGCAGCGTATGCCAACGGCTGTCATCAATGGGCAGTCGTTCGTAAATGGCAGTACGGGCCGGATCGTTAAAGCTAAGGTAGTAACCGGCCCGCGGAGCGTTGGGGCTTTGGTAATCAAACTTTAGCAAGTACTGCATGTTTTCTTTAACGTTAACTACCGGCGGCCCGGTGCAAGCAATGTGCAGCTTTGCTGTAAGTTCTAGCGATTGTTTGCCGTCGGTTTTAGCCGTGGTGGACGGCCGCATTCCCAGCTGCGCCCGGTTATCGTAGGCGTTGCAGTCACTTACCTGTTTTTGCCACAACCCTTGCTCGAGCGAAGGGTTCGGTATGAGGTTGGTGTGGTTAATGTCCGGATGGGCGTAGGTAAATGTGTATGTCCCCTCCTTTGGCAGCGTAACCGGTTGGTAGTTTGGCTTTAGGTCAATGCCGGCGTTTGCGGCTAGTTCCAGTTCGTTTAGTTGAAAGTTGTCGTATAGCGTAGATGCTATATCATTTGGTACTTCATTCGAGTATGCATATAAATATAGAGTCATTGCGGTTGCTCCTTTTGGCGCAGTAACAAGCCTGGCGAGACTACGCCAACTGTTACCTCCCGCCATCAAGGACTCCTTAATACTGGTCTGTTGGCTGTCATTAAAGACGATTTTATACCTTGCTCGTTCACCGTTAATGATTTTGTAGTCGAAGGCGAGGCTGTACTTTTTTCCTTCTGTTAATGGGACTTTTTGTCGGGTACAGGCTACATGAGTAAGGGAGTTCAAAGATAGTGACTGCCGTCCCTCTGTTCTGTCCTCTGTATCAAGAATCGGAGGGATAGCCTTACCTGAACTGTCGGGGCTGCAATCTTGGGTACTTTTTTGCCATAGACCAGCTTCAAAGGAGGGGTTAGATATTAGATTTACAGTGCTTTTAGTAAGTAATTGGACCGATTCGTTGACTGGGCCGAGCGACCTGTCGGTATCCTTTGTATCCACTGGCATAAGCCGATCGCCTATTGCAAGGACGTAGCTGCGGTTGGGGTGTAAGGGTTGAGAGACAATTAGCTGCCGATCTTTTGGGGCAGTCATAGCGACATTTTGTGATTTTACGGTAATATCATGGTTTTTTTGAGCATGAAACGAAAAAGTATTGGCGGCAATAGTATAGCTAAGCCGGGGGTAATTAGTGTTAGCGTACAAGGCCTGGTTATGTGTAATAGTTACTTCCTTGCTGATATTATTATTCTTTTGAGTAGCCCGTTTTAGATCAGCAAAGATATCGTATACATTGCGCAACGGGGCTTGTTTGGCTTCTTCCTCTACAAAATTTATATTTTCTCCAGTTATCGATGTAAGGAGTTTATATTTTGCAGGTAAATCGGCAGGTTGACGTAAAAAGTAGGTGTTAGTGGACGCGGCAATATAAGGTTTGTGGTTTTTGTTCTCATATATGGCGAGTTCTTCAGTGCCAATATCGATTCTCTTTAAAAATGCCAACTTATTAAGTTCGCTAATGTAGCTATTTCTAATATCCGAATCTTCCCTGCCCCCGTAACTAATGAATTGGTCGTCATCGTGAAACGTATACCTTATAGGTACGACAACGTATTTTACAGAGAGATTATCTAGAAGGGTGTTGCTTAGAGTTTGTTTAAGGGGTCGTAAAGCATGTTCTTCGCTAAACGATACTGACGCTGGTTCTCTATCCAAAAAGTTCCATTGTTGACTATTTAGGTCAGAAGCACTGGTTAGTTTTGGATGGCTATTGTCATAGTAACTCCAAGGGGCGGCTAGGGGCACCCAGAGTGTACGTGAATAGTCACTCTGGTTACGTAGGAAATCCTTAAGCATAATGTAATCGTTAGGAAGCTGCGCGCTCACAAACGTAGCGCCTATTTCCCTTGTGAATAATGGTTTTAAGTTAAGGAGAGCAACTCCAATAACCGCTATAGCCGCTGCTCCATAGAGTAAATTTTTGAATTTAAAAGACGATTCATGTAAGGCGCGTAGTCCATATATAAGAAGTCCCCAGTAAGCAAATGCGGTCATAACGTAGAACTTTGAAGCCTCGCGGAACAAATTAAATCCGGGGAAGTGCTCGTAAAGCCACAGATATGACCATGAAAAAGGAGGTGAAGATTGTTTGGTTAAAAAGAGTCCTAGTGCGGCGATAATTGCAAAGAAAAACAATTCTTTCTTATAGCGATTTTTATAGAGAAGACTCGAGAAGGCTATAATCGGAGGTATCCACAAATACCACTGGATGGGTTGGGCGGTGAATGATCTATCTTCCAAGGTGCCCGTCCAGCTCCAGCGAAAGATGGTAAGCGATTGGCTCATGTTGAACAACGCATCACCAAATAAGCCGCGATTGGCCGTTTGTCCTATGGCGGTTCCTGCTGAGCCTGCGACTGTAGGAAGTATCCAAAAGGCGTTTGCAAGCAACAGCAGCCCACAAGCCAGAAGCAAGGGCTTCACGTACGGTTTTATGTTAGTTATGTCTTTGGTAAAGAAGCTGTAAAGCGCATAGATACCCAGAATAATAAAGACAATGTACATAATCCGTAGTTCATAGAACATGCCAATGCTAAAGAGTAGAGCGGCTATTACCCAATAGAACATTTTGTTTTTCGTAAATAACAGATGGGCTATATAAAAGAACAAAGGAGTAAGGATATAAATAATGCCAATGGGGAGATGGCGGGATTGTATGAGCAAGAAGTATGTGGTCGTGGCATAGAAAAGCGCGCCTGTAAAAGCAGTAAAATCATTTTTAACAAGTTTGCGCCCGATAAAATATGGAATAAGAAAACCGCCTAGGGCCAGAGGAATAAACATGGTTAATTTGACGGCTATATCATATGACAGACCAATGGCCGTTATTGCCGACCACAGAATACCTCGTATCGGGTACGAGAAGAGCATGATATTGGGTTTTCCGCTGCCCTCAAAACCTACCCAGGTGTCCCAACTATGATAAAGCTGCTTTACGTGCTCGTTAAAGCGAAACTGCCAGTCCCCGCTCTCTAATAAGCTCCATGGATTAAACCACTGTATATGCGTAGCCAGGGCTATTACTATTAAGGTAATTGCGTAGCGATGAAGGTAAACGAAATTTTTAATGTTGCCAATCATGATGGTGTGTAAAAGGTAGTTTATCAATTAGGCGATATCGGTATTTCCAGTAAAAGAAAAACAATAGGTGAAGCAGATATAATTTGATGTTCTTTTGAGACAAAAAGTGTTTAGTCCATAGGCGGGTAAACGTTGTATTCGGCAGAAATAGAGGCATTTTTTTTGAGTAGGGCACTACAAGTTTTTCATAAAATATTAGTATTTCTTCCGTAAGTTTTGGATGAACGCTATTGGCGAGCATCGTTTTTTTGTCCATTCGCTGTTCGTCGAAATAATGCATAGTTTTTAGCGAATAGAGGTCGAGATATTCGGGCGAGAAAAGAATCATAGATAAAACTGCCAGCATTTCTACCTCATAGGAAACGGTGTGGTAGCGTTGTCCTCCTACGCTTACTTGGCGAGGGTTAGCCCAAAGAAGGTTATCTTTTAAGTATTCTCCACCCTGCCAAGATACATTGGTGTGAGGCTCGATCAGGCAATAGTCGGGATGTTCACATTTTCCTTTGCCCGGCTCATCCTCGGCTGTTTTGAATCCTAATTGTGTGAAGTACTGTAGGAAGCGGTCAAAATGTTCTTTCGAAACCAGTAGGTCAATATCGCCATCCATCATGCCTGGAATATATTTGTGTGTTTTGTACAGCAGATACGGTATGTTGTTGTCGCTGCATACTTTTTGGATGAGCTGCATCGTTTTTTCGTATCGTGCCTGGAAGTATTTGCCTTTTTCCAGAATACGCGCTTCGGCCGGCGTTGGGCGTGTGCTTAACACGGACGCGTAATAGTACGCGACCTTGTTGTTGAGCAAGTAGGTGTAAAAGTCGTCGTTTTTAGAAACAACGCGTTCGTCAATATCCCGGCCGTCTAAAATGGCCTTGTTAACTGCGGCATAATCAAGGGTCATAATCGTCCTAAGAGTGCTTGGGTTATCTGGTTTGGTGGTTGGTGGGTCGAATCTAAAATAATCATGCCTGTTTCGCGGGCAAGCGCTTGGTATTTTTGGTAACACGCGGCAAAAAACTCCGGGCTGTGCTCTGGCTTGCGCTGATGCAAAACGTTATAATCGGCAATCTGCAAAAAGTACCGGTCGGGCTTTGGAAATATGTGTAACAGCCTCTGTTTGTTGTGGGGGGCCTTTAGAAAATCAAAGCTGACCAGGTAATCATGAAAAAACCGGTCAAAGACTATGAGTCTGCGGAATGCGAACAGCCGGTAAAATGCGTATTGCAGTGCGGCATCGCTCAGTACGAACATAACCCACAATTTGCTTTTGCGGCTTTCGGTATGTTTTTTTTCGGTTTCCAGACTTCTTAGGTTGCGAGCTGTTTCGTCATCTGGCTGTTTTTTCTTGAGCAAGCCGAGCAGTTTGAGAATGAGGTAATTGTAGTAAAAGTGAACTACGACATGCCCGACGTTCAGCTGGTGCAACAGTTCCGACAACTGTTCGCTTGTGGTGGTTTTGCCTGCGCCGTCCAGGCCTGAAAGCGCAATGCTTTTTACCGACGTTAGTTTTTCGCGGGTAGCAAGTAATGCTTTGATTTGCGCTAAGGCTTGCTGGGCGTTGCCATTATTGTCGACTAGTGCGATCCGATTGTGGCGGTAGATATCGTCATAAAGCTGAGTCTTAAGCTGGTAAAAATTTAAGCCTTTGCCGCTGTTTTTTTCGGGCTGCTTACTGCGGCGCGCCAGGCTGGTTGCTGGCTCGACATACATGTAAAACGTTACATCGGGCTTTGGCAACAGACGATACAAAAATTCGACGAACCGGTTGGTAACTCCTAGTTCGCGCCATGTGGCAATGTAGTCGTAAGCGCATCTGTCCTTAATTACAGTAACATGGCGTGCAAACAGTTTGAATTTTGCTGTTTGTAACAAGCTGTCTGCCCATTGTATATATGGCAGTAGTTTGAGCGAAAGCGGTTGTTTACTCCCCTGACGCGTTTCTGTCTGCGTCTGGATGGTTTTTGTCGGTCCGGCCAGTTTGCGAAACATGCGTATGAGCGGATAGTCGAATTCTTCGAGTTTGGCAACCGGCCTATATTCCGCAGCCAAGGACCGGGCTAGCATTTTGCCAAGGGTAGTTTTGCCGCTGCCGTCGTTTCCGGTAAGTGCGATAATCATGTGGTAGTCTTTCCTCCTCGCAAACGCCCCACCGCAAAGCCCGCACCGCCAAAGCCGTACTTAAAGAAATTATAAAAAGTAAAGCCAATGGCCCTTACCGGGTGCTGTACGAATTTTTTCCAGTGTTTCATGTATACTGACCGTACGAATCCCAGCTGCTGCTTCGACTCTTCCTGATTGGCCTGTTTGTAATTCGTAAAATCTTTGCCGTAGTCGTAGAATTTTTTCATATGCCGCCAAAAGCTGGTTGGTTCGCCTAGATGCAGCGCTTCGGCATCGATAAAGCCGGTACTATACCCTGCCCGGTTTAGCTTATTCTGGAAGTCATAGTCCTCGCCGGCGGTAATTGCTTCATTGAAGCCGCCAACCACCTCGTAGACTTCTTTGTCCACGAACCTGGCCGAGGAGTGGGTAAGGTCGTATTTGTACATGTCGACTTCGAATTTACGGATTCTGGCAATCCAGCTGACGCGCGTGTCCGGCGAATTGTGCACTACGACCGCGTCAAAACCTTTGGCGGCCTCGGCGATGCATTGCCCTACAACTTCCGGCTCAAGCACAAAGTCCGAATCTACCTTGTAGACGTATTCGCCCATGGCTTTGGCAACGCCAAAGTTCACTTGCGCGCTCCGCTCCGGGCCTTTTATAAACACATTGTCTGTGTACTCTTTGGCAATAGCCACGGTATCATCGGTGGAATGGTTGTCTACAACAATCACTTCGATGTTGGGGTATGTCTGGGCTTTGATAGAGTCAAGACATACCCTTAGCAAGCGCGCGCTGTTAAATGTTGGTACAATGATCGATACAAGCGGGTTGATAGTGTTTGAATGGTTCATGCAGTCTCCATTGCTACTTTAAAATCGCGGTAACTGGCGTCGAACGACAGCTCTCTGCTCCACTGCCAGGCTTTCTTTCGCAAAGATTCGTATAGTTTGGGGTGGCTTAGCGTTTGTACAACTCCCCAAGCTAAAGCCTCGGAATCGGCGGCCGTGACCAATCCGGTTCGTTCGTGCCGCACGCTGTCGCGCAGACCGTCCACATCGTACACTACGGCCGGGGTGCCTTGGCTGGCAGCTTCGGTAACTATGAGTCCCCACCCCTCTTTAACCGATGTGACGGTAATAACGTGGCAGCGTTGCATAAGCTCGATTTTTTTGTCGTAACTGACGCGGCCCAGGCAGGTAATGTCGGCTTTGTACGGGCTTTTTTGGATGTAATCCAGTACTTTTTTACCGTATGGTCCAGAGCTGTCGCCGGCTATTATGAGGCGAAGTTCAGGCAGATAGTGCTTGGCAATTTCAAATGCAATCACTTGGTCGAGCGTACGCTTCATAACTCGTAAGGCGCCAAAACTAAGCATGGTGGGATGATCGTATTTTTGTACGTCGGCCAAGCTGTGCACTGGCTCGAACTCTATGCCTTCGGATATAAGATACATATTGTCAGGCTGCCAGCCGAATTTGGAAAGGTCACGCTTAGTGCTTTCCGATACGGTTATAAGCGGCGCTTTGGAACGTGAAAGCAGCCAGGTAGCTAACGGCTCCATGAGGTAGTAACCCGCATGAGACACCGGCGGCTTGGTTTCGTGGAACCAGACATCGCGTGCTAGTTGATGATAGAGCGCATATGCCTTGGCTTGGCCGCGGAAAAACAAACTGAAGTATGGCGCGGTATTGACTGTTTCGATAATAACGTCATATTTGCCGCGCAAGTGGCGCAAATAATATAGCAGCGCTTGGAACGGATGGGCATATCGGTTATTGCCTACTCGGATAATCTCTATGCCGTCCCGTGATTCGTATGCGGCAGCACCCGGCATTCCCGATGTAAGGAGCGTTACATTGTGACCTTCGGCAACCTGGCGTTTAATAAGCTCGCGTAATACTACCTCTGCTCCGCCGCTGCCGGGCGCGATGTAATCTTTCCAGGCAAGCCATAAAATGTTCACTGTTTAACCTCCTGCCGCTCCAGCACTATAACCGGTGCATCCTCGGGCATCTCAGCAATATGACGCCGCACCACATACAGTGGCCGGTTGGTTACTTCGGCGTGAATGTTGGCGATATAGAGCGATACCAAGCCCAGGCAGGCAAGCACCAGCCCGATCATCATAAGGATCATAAGCGCCAATATAGCCGTGCCGCGTACCTGCCAGCCGAGCGGATCGTTCAAAACAAATTGTTCGATATACACGACAAGCATGGCTGGCGTAGCAGTGACCAAAATGAAGACGCCGATGTAACCTGCCAGTTTGAGCGGCACCAAGCTATAGGCGGTAAACGAATTAATAGCCAACCTAAAGAGTTGATGTATAGAGTACGAACGCTCCCCTGCCAATCGTCTTTCAGCCTCGAACCGCACATATGCACGCCTAAAGCCCAGCCAATCGATAAGCCCGCGGGTAATGCGGTTGCGCTCGGTAAGGCGAGAAAAAACGTCCATAACCTTGCGGTCGATAAGCCGGTAGTCACAGGCATGCGGCGTAATTTGAGTGTGAGCGATTTTTTGCATAATTTGGTAAAAACGCGCCGAAGACCAACGCTTAAACCAGCCTTCGTGTTTATCGTATCGCTTAATGCCCACTACAACATCGGCGCCTTTTTTCCATTCGGCGATAAATTTGTAAATAAGGCGCGGTGGGTGCTGCAGGTCGGCGTCCATCATGATGGCGGCATCACCCTTGGCGGCGTGCAGACCGGCGCTAATAGCGGCTTCTTTGCCAAAGTTACGGGCAAACTCTACCAACCGCACCCGGTGATCCTTTTTGGCCAGTTCCTCGAGCTGCTGCATGGAATCGTCGGTGCTGCCATCGTCTACAAAAATCAGTTCGAATTTAAAACGCAGCCGATTAATATGGCGTGTAAGCTCCTCGTGAAGCGGTGATATATTTGGCGACTCGTTATGCACCGGAATAATGATTGATATCAGCTGCTGCTGCGCTGCCAGCATACCTCCCCCTTATATGAGTTATTGTTATCCATGCGCCAAAGGCGCCCAGCATAAGTACGCTACCCCATAACAGGTCATACACCACGGCTGCAGGTGTGCCGTGATGTAATAAGATAAATACATAGGTTATAAGGGCGCCGGCCAGTACCACGGGCGCTACACCGTACCGTCTGAGTGACAAGTAGTAAGCAATCAGTAAATTGAGTGCGGAAACAATAAAAATAGTGAGACTTAAGGGTGGCAGCAGTTCTGCCAAAGCCAGGTATTGCGGCCCCATAAGCATGGTAATAATAAATTTCGGTGCCAATGCAAACAAGCCCAGTGGCGGCAAGCCTAGTACGGACAATAGCGCAAAAGACTTAATTAACTGGCTGCGGTTTTTTGGTGCGGCCTGTTGCATTGTAACCGAAGACATAAGTACCATGGCAACCGAGGCAGTAAGAAAGAAAATAATGCGGGCCACGCTGGCAATGCCGGCGTACAGGCCCGCGGTTTCCGCGTCGAAATAGTGCTTGATAACCATAATATCCACGCTGTACTGCATCGTAATAACAAGTGAACCTGTTAGTACCAATAAGCCATAGCGAAGCTCGGGAATAATAGCCTTCATACCCTTAGCTCCCAGTGGAGAGGAGCCTTTCGGCCGTTTTAAACCCAGCCGCAGTGCAAAGAAAACGGCGAGCGCGCATGCCAGTGCTTGGGCGGTAACCAGACCGCCGATTGCGCCTGCTGTACCAAGTCCCAGGACAATAAGCAGAGGCGAAAGCAGCAGCTTGCCTCCGGCGCCCAACAAATTGACAACTGTATACAAACCGAATTTTTGGCGCCCACGCAAAAAAGCGCTGCGAAAGGTAAAAGGTACTGCAAATAGCAGCGAGCTCATGAGTATAACGAACGGCAGTGCCGAATCGAAGTGAAAGAAGTCTGCCAGCGGTGCCTGTAATACGACTGTTATTATAAGCAGGCCTAAACTGATACTGAGCGCCAGTTTTTCAAAGGCTAGTATAACGGCATTGCGGGAACTGTCGTCTTGATAGTTGGCGACGATGTTAACAGTCACCAGCCCAAAGACACTCAAAAAAATCGTCAGTTGCAAAAAAAGCGATACCAGCGTCTGCACTTCCCCAAACGAGGCCGGCTCCAACAAACGCCCCATGATCGGATAGTACAGGTAATTGAGCGCCCCAACCATGACTGAACCCAGCAACAGAATAGTATTGTGGCGTATAAATTGGCTGTGACGCACATGCTTCAGCAACGTCGGTAGTCCCATGTGCTTCCTTTGGTCGTGTTTAACCGCATTTCTGCTAAAATGCTTAGTTCATTGTCTCCCAGATGCAAATGCAAAAAAGTAACATATTTTACAGACGAGTTATTACACGCTATAGTTTGTGCCTTACTCGCTTTAGTTGATATAGGGTAATTCTTGCCTTAAGTTATTGTTTATATCGCGATGCGCTTTAATAATCGCATCGTAGCTAAGGGGTATCCCTTGATGACTGAGGGCGTCAACAACACCTGGAATCGCCGATTCGACCACAACATTGCCTGCCCAGCGGGCGTCGCGTAAGGCGTCTAAATGATCGTGGAGCGGCAAGCCGTTTAGTTGGTCACCGCGCATAAGCCGTATGGCTTCGGTACGCGAAGTCTGTACTCGTTCCGGGTCAAGCTTTGCGAATTCAATACGGCCTACTTCTACGTGCACCTCGCCTATTAACCTTTCGTTTAATAGGTAATCCCTATAGGCTTCCTCGTTAAGTCGCAGGCCAACAATCTTGCCGATACGGCCGCCATGGAAGGTGGGCAAAACACCGCGTACGTTGCGTCTGCGTAGCTGAATGGCGTAAGCTTCGTGGCCTTTCGTATCTCTGGGGTCAATGCCCCAACAAGCAACGACATCAGGGGTGTGTTGTACGAACGCTCCCGCTGGAAATCTATTAGCTGCCGAGCGATCGGCAAGAGGATAGCCGAAAGGGTCTGGAAATATAATGCATGACATGGTGTTTGCTTTGCCAAGCCGTTTTGCAATAGTCTGCAGTCTTTCCAAAGATTGCGTGCCTTGCGGCGTGAGCACTCTCTCGCCCAAACGTTGTGACAAGCCTGGCCGCTTAGGCTCGCCTAGTAGTGCATGGCCGGGCAGTTGAAGCTTAGAGTTTGGCCGTTCTTGAGCTAGCCCTCCGAAGTTTTGGTGACCAGTTTGTATGATTTTGCGGGCTATGTCCAATGACTGGCTGCCGCCTTCCAATAGCTGAACATAACTTGGCGAGCGAACAGGCATGTATTCTATACCATCGGCCCCTATGGCTTCTGTTAGTTCGGCAAGCCCGGCGAGGGTTAAAAAGGGAGCTCCGTGTATCCCCAGTAATCGTGCCTCATAAAAAGAAGTTGGTACAAAGTTTGCGTTCGATGTAAGTATTGGCATATGCCGACTATACGAATGGCATTTCTTCTTTTATGTAAAAATTTTTACACCTATTAATCACCTGTTTGGGAGTTGGGGGCGGCCACCGGCTTGGATTCGGGCGAGTGACGCTGGCGTAAGAAAATAGAGAGCACAATGAGCGCGCCGACCGATAAAAATTCGCTCTGCCAGTTTTGGAACGATTCAAACCAGAACTGCGATGATGCCGCGTATTGCCACACAGACAGTTGGGCTTCGCCATGCAACAATGCCTCTTCGTTATGCGCGGCTGCTCCACCCCAGGCGTGCAATACAAACGACAGCAAAAAGAGGCTAAACAAAGCGATAGTGAGCGAGTTGCCATACAATGTTTCACTCAATGCTTTGCACCGCTGCCGCCAGGTGCGGGCGTGCAAAAACGAATACCGCGGCGGGGCATCAATGGCTTGTTTACCGCGCAGTTTTTTGGAGTCCACCGAACCCTTTTGGAAGAGCCAAATAGTCAGCAGTACAAATGCGCCCATTTGTAAAAACTCGCTTTCCCAGTTTTCGAACACGGCTTCTATAAATTCGCCGCTTATAATGTACTGGCCAAACGACTCCGGGCTTTGCCTGTGCGCGGCAAGCTGTTCATTGGCATGCATATACCCGGTAACACTAAGAGCTGCCAAAAAGACGAAAAACAGCCCAAACATGACCAGCGATAAGCTGTTATCCTTAACAAATTGCTTCATAACCCCATCATATCAAATCTAGCTACACCATACTTTCCAACCTTTCGGGGTAAAACCTGAAAGGTTGGAAAGTATGGGTCTGGACTCTGGGGCATACGTTTGTTATTTGGTGGTGTTTTCCAGGCGGTGGATGGTACCTTCGGCAAGGTCGGCGACGTATAAGTTGCCGGTACTATCTTGTCCGAAAGTGCTAACTTTGAATGCGGTTTGCAGAGCTAAGGTGGATTGCCAAGCATTGGCTTTTTTCTCGGCGTAGTATATCTGCCCACCGCAATAGTCACCATAGAAGTATTTGCCTTGCATCGCCTGGTCCGAGCCGCGGTATATATAACCGCCGGTAACCGAGCAGCGACCCTCGGTGTGGCCGTACTCGATAATTGGAACGGTGAACGTGCTGCTTTTGGGACAATCCTGGGCGTTGTACGTTTTGATGCCTTCCATACACCGCCAGCCGTAATTTTCACCGCCTTTGCTGCTTTTTGGCTGCCTGTTGATTTCTTCGGCTTCCCCTTGGCCGACATCGGCAATATACATGTCTCCGGTTTGGCGGTCAAAACTGAACCGCCATGGGTTCCTTAGACCCCAGGCCCAAATTTCCGGTTTTATATTTGGTTTATCTACGAATGGATTGCTACGGGGTGCGGCCCAGGACCCACTGCTTACATCGACGCGCAGGATTTTTCCAAAAAATGAATTAAGGTCTTGAGCACGGTTGCCTGGATCGCCTTGGCTGCCGCCGTCGCCAAGGGCGGCATACAGGTAGCCGTCAGGCCCGAATTGCAGTTCCCCGCCGTTATGGTTAGAAAATGGTTGCGGCAGCGTAAACAATATTTTTTCGCTGGACGGATCGGCTAAACCGTTCGCTTGCGATAGTGTAAAACGCGACACTGTAGTGGCGGCGCTTTTATTTATGTAATACACATAGAAAAAGCCGTTTTGAGTAAATTTGGGGTCGAACGCTAGGCCGAGCATACCCATTTCGGCTTTATCGTCGTGCACTTTTGCTTTGATGTCCAAGAATGGTTGTGCGGCCACCGTGCCATCGGCGGCAATAGTGCGGATAATGCCAGTGCGTTCTACAACAAACAAACGTTTGTCGGCTGTGTCGTTGGTGCTAGCAATGGCAACCGGTGCTTGCAGACCCTTGGCTACAAGCTTTGCGGCTATAACGGGTGCCTTGGTATTCGTGGTAGATGGAGCAACCGGAGGGGTTGCGGATTTTGGGACATCGCGTTTACCTAAGACTCCCCATGCTATCAAGCCCGCAATGATTACTATTTCAAACGCTACAATGCCAAACAGCCAGACAGGACGCAGGTTTCTCATATGTATACTCTATCATGAAAAACGGTAATGCTTTTAGGCTTGGTAGGCGGCCGGCCTCTAACGCTATGAGGGCGTTCTCCTAGAAGGTGGCCGTCCTTTTGTCTGGATCTTTAGGGGAATTGTCCAGCAATGAGATTTATATATACGCTCTCAATCCGCTTGCGTCTGCGAGGAATTTAACAGACGGTATGTTTGCTGTTCGGCACAATACCACATACCAACCAAAAAGGAGAAGGAGGTTGTAGCAAATGGCACACAGTCTGGAAAATGCCCACTGGGGCGATAGCGTATTAAATAAACCCCATGAGGTTCCCCGCGTATTTATTAAGAAGATTCCCCTTATAAGCAGCGGCGGAGCATAGGACAAGTCACGACTATTTAGTAGCCGGGTACGCAGAAAAGCAGCGTACCCGGCTTTTTGTAGGGGCGCAGCTGGCGTCTGTTACAATTAATTTAATGTTGCAGTTTGTGGACCTCCTGCGCGGAGCCGTGCGGAAACTTATGGCCCGCTTGGCGCGCGAATTGAATCGTCTTACCCGGGGTGCGTTGCACCCTGATTGGATAACCATCGCAGGCCTTGTTATGCATGTGCCGATTGCCGTACTAATTGCGCTTGGCGGCTATACTATCGTTGCCGCCGTGATGTTGGTTATTTTTGGATTGTTCGACACCATCGACGGCGAGCTGGCCCGCTTGCAGGGCCGCGCTTCGGTAAAGGGCATGCTGCTGGATGCGTCAACCGATCGTATGAAAGAAACATTGCTGTACGTCGGCGCCGCATACGCATTAGCCGTCGGCTCTCATCCGACTGCCGCCGCCTGGGCGGTGGCCGCTTGCGGCGCTTCGCTGTGTGTTAGCTATGTCAAGGCCAAGGGCGAGGCCGCTGTAGCTGCTGTGGGTACTATTGACCATGCCAAGCTGAACAGATTATTCAAAGACGGCTTGCTGACATTCGAATTACGCATGGTCGTGCTGCTTGTGGGTTTGCTTTTTAATCAGTTAATGATTGCCGTAGCGGTCATTGCTGTGCTAGCCGCCTTTACCGCGTTCCAGCGGCTTATACGGATCAGCAAGGCTTTATAAGCATGTACAAAATAGATTTGCATACTCATTCGGTGACTTCCCCGGACGGTTCATTAAACTTGGCAGATTACTGCAACATATTGGAGTCCGGTCGTTTGGATTATATTGCTATTACCGACCACGACACTACCGATTTTGCGTTATCAGCCCGCCAAGCACTGGGTGAACGTATTATTGTTGGCGAGGAAATTACTACGCTTGATGGCGAGTTGATCGGTTTATTTTTAAAAGAAACAATACCCCCCGGCCTTACTGCCGCAGAAACAGCCCGGCATATCCATGCACAGGGCGGCCTAGTATACGTGCCCCATCCCTTTGAAACCGTGCGTAAAGGTTTAACGCTTGCTGTATTGCGTGATTTGCGTGACCTGGTGGATATTATCGAAGTTCATAACGGCCGCGCTATATTTCAAAACCGCGGCAAGGCAGCGCAGCAATGGGCGCACGCCCATGCGCTGGCAATGGCTGCCAGCAGTGATGCGCATGGCAAATATGGTTGGGGCAAGACATACAGTGTGATTCCTGACGTGCCAACCCGTGATACACTGGTGCAGTTTCTCGGTCATACCGAAGCCGAGTTGTATACTGGTATGGTTGGCGTAAGGGGAATATTGTACCCTAAATTTAATCGGCTTAGGAAACGAGGTTCGCGCTAAGATGCTGCACGACATATTATTTGCATTATGGTTTTTTCTGCCAGCGGGCGCTGCTAATCTGGCGCCGGTATTGGCAGCTAAAGCGCCGTTGGTACGTGCATGGGACACGCCGATGGATCTAGGGCGTATCTATCGGGGCAAGCGCATACTTGGAGCGCATAAAACCTGGCGGGGTTTGGTGGTTGGCATGTTGGTCGCAACTCTCATACTCTGGCTGCAGCAACTATTAGTGGCGCATACCGGCTGGGCGGCAACACTCGCTCGCTCGGTGGATTATGTCGTCTTGCCCGTATTAATTGTAGGGCCGCTGTTTGGACTGGGCGCTTTAGGCGGTGATGCTATCGAGAGTTTCTTTAAGCGTCAGCGCAATGTGCCGCCCGGCCACGGTTGGTTCCCGTTTGACCAAATCGACTATATTATCGGCGGCGCAATCGCCACCGCCCCGTTTGTTACGCTTAGCCTGTGGCAGTATGCCTGGTTGATGCTGCTGTGGCTGGTAGTACACGTGATCGCCAGCTATATCGGCTATCTCCTACACCTCAAAGAACGCCCTATATAGGGCAAATTGCCCCGGTTATTAAGAGTTATTGCGGCGCCGAAGCCCAAAATAGCCAAAAGAGAAGGACGAATGGCGCGATCGAGGATACGACGACGGCAATGCCAATTAGCCACCACTGCGTTTTAGTAATATTTGCCATGCCCCGAGCATAGCAGGTCGTACAAGACTTCTCAAGTGATTATACTCGTCCTTCGGCCATGGTTTTAAGGTAGACGTTGATGATATAGCTTAACTCTTGGGGTGGCAATTTACTGCCCTCATGCCGGGGGCTGCCGCCAATAATTTCTGACCCTCCCCAGTGGTCGCGGCTACGTTGCAAACCCTCGGTATCGTTTAGATGATCAATAATACCCGGCACGTCAAACCGTACAAACTCCGATTGCCGGCCCACAGTGTAATGATACCGTGTCTCCTCGTACCCTTGGCCATCAACAGCCGCTACATCAGACTCCCCGCGAAAAATGACGTAAGCATCGATGCCTTCGTAAAATGCTTGGATTCGTCCATCGCGCCCCGTTTCTTTTATCATTACCCACTCGCCATGCACGCCACCGCCAATCCGTTCATAGTCGAGTTCCAGGTCGCGTTCGGGGCCTTGTCCTTCTAGGTATAGAGCAATATTACCGTTAATTTGTTCTATGACTTCCTTGTACCGGGCTGGGTCTTGTTGTCTGATTTCTCCGCTGTGGTCTAGGTTGGTGTATGGTTCGAATATCCCCGCGATTTTTCTTATTATAGAAGTATGAGGATCGTCATATGGATAGGCGCCGCCAAATACGTCAAGTACGCCCTCGGCGCTCACCAGCTCCCGCAAACGCTGGCGTTTTACACCCTCAAGGTAACGCCACTCAGGCGCATTTTGTAGCAAAGACCACGAAAGCGATACGTCGTGGTCGGGATGATTGGCATGGACAATGGGCTGGTACATGTTATTTTCGTTGGTAAATGCCGGCACGAGACCCACGCGCATACAGCGTAGTATTTGTTGCGAGGTGGCAAGCGTTGCCATCCGCTTAACACCTGTATGGTGGTCAAAGTTGGCATACGGCCCGGCTTGCTCGTAGTCGGGGCCGGCGTTAACATACCCATCCAGTGCAATCGAAAACGGCGGATGCGTGGCTATAAAATCACTCCAGCTTGGGACGACCAAGCCAGGCCGCACCACTAGTTCGGGGTGCGCAACTACTTCTGCGCTCATGGGAGATATATAATACCCTTTTACCTTAAAAAGCCAGCATATTACTTACAACAAATATATCTCATATAATGTTCCGAATCAAAGCCGGAAGGATCAATAAAGTTTGACTAAACTGTCAGTTAATAGTATTATTTTGTTTTTGGTACCCCTGCAAAAAGGATTTTAGATTGCATGTCAGAGCCACGACCAAATTTAAATGCACTACGTGCTGATGTGGGGCACGAACTAGCAAATGCTGCCAACCACGCGTACGACCGGATAGTTAGCGGTGATGATGCCGCCCGAGAGGACTTTTACTCGGCGCTCCACTTCGCTGGTGCGCTTATAGGCAAGCCTACGCTAGGTAACGAAGAATTATTTGTCCGCCCTGCAGAGACTCAAATTCCGAAGGAAGCAGAAGCTGGCCCGGTCCTGCCGTCTCTTTCGCTTAAATCGCCTGGCGAGCGGGAGGCGTATGATGCTTTAGCGGACGTGGACGAGCACTATCGTTACCGTGCTTTACGCGCATACGAACAGGTTACGGATGCAATTTGCCACCGGACTCCAAGTTCTGGTGAGCGTTTGCCCCATCTCCTTGCCCCGGACGTGGCTGGCTATTTTATAGAGCAGATCCAGGTGCTCGCCCCGGTCTATGAAGCTATGAAGGCAAGAGGTTGGGAGCCCGAGGTCATATTTGTACCTCACGGCCTTAGCGAACATGAGTGGGATGGCTTATTAACCGGCCATGCCGCCCCCGATGATAAAGTGTCGGTCAAACCTACTACTCACTGGACTGACCCAGGCAAAACACCTATACTGCTCCCGCCTTTATTACCTGGCCTTTCCACTCCTCGTCCAAAGTGGAGCGCCGGCATTATATGCGGTAATCAACGTGCCCCGCTCTGCGGCATAAGCAAAGATGGCCAGGGCCCTGGCATCATCAAGATGATGGAGCAGTTAGCGGGGCTGCCAGGCATGGCTAGGGACATGAGTCCTGTTGCTGTTATACGGAATTTTAGTCCAGACTTAGACGATTATCGGGCTCTGCAGTGGCAACGGTTAGCTCGTAGCGAAACACCGGTTGATACGGAAAGTGGTGCATATACTATACTCAAACATAATATAATTCAGAGCCACCCGCATCAAAGTTTGATAGCCACATGGGATGAACGTAGGTCAAGGATCGATTTCGGCGCGCCATTTTTAGACGAAGCCCTCGTGTCTGGTGGCTTGCGTCCCACAATTTTAGCTCATCAACTGATGGATCTAAGGACCTAAACGAGCGTTTTACCTAGCCAAAATGGCGTGCATTTGACTACGCTTGCCTACTTGCCAGTCGCTTTTAATGCGCCGTATAATAAACGTTAGCAATGTGTGTGCTCCTAGTCCTTCGGGTAAGGGTTCTTACATACAGGCTATATGTTTCAGGGAAGCATACTCACTGGTTCTCCGCTTGCCGGAGATTAAGCGTCACTGCGCCACCCTTTTTTCAAGCAATGTGATTTATCGTGGTCGGATCAAAGAACGGTTGTTCCGGTTAAACGTAAATCACCTCTACTTATCCGTTCACTGGCACAATTCGTGACAGTCTCTCTTTTACTAAGCGTTAATCTAGGAGCTTGACCTATGAACAATCGCACTACTATAAACAAAGAAGTAAACGTAACATCTTTGTACTTTAAGAACGAAGAGCAGCTAAAAAGCTTTCCTCGCCGTATCGAGTTTGAGGGCCGCGAGTATACCTTTATGGACGGCCTGCGTTACCTGGTACACAAAGGCCAGTGTCTTATACAAATCTTTGATATGACCGACGGGCGGAACAGTTATCGCTTGCAATTCGACGAAGGCGAACAGTCCTGGACCCTGGTGGATATTACTTCTCACCGGGCCGCAGCCTGAAAAGACGTACAGTAAAACTATAAAGCCGGGTTAGCTGCCCGGCTTTATAGTTTTAGGGCTTTATTAGCATAAGAGTTTTTGACAGCATACTTTTACTTTATAATTACAGCGAAGTATGTCAGTTGTAGGCTTAAAGGATACACTACGACCTCCTGGTTACATTGATGCGGTGGAGGGCTTAGTAGAAGTTCCTTTTTACAACGATCCGGGCCAAGCGGCGTTACTGCGCCAAGACCCGGGCGAGCTTGATCCGAGTGGCCTGGATGAACGAGGCGTGCTGTATACTGCTGCTTTGCGTATATTGGCTACGGAAAAAACGGTAGGGGCGGGCCAGGCCCGGCATGCCGAGCGCGTGCGTTTTATTGGCAATCAGCTTCTGTTGATTAATAATGCCGAACAAGGAGATGACCATGCTCCGTCCCCTTCCCCTATCCGGCCGTACCAGGGGCATATTATTGAAACGATTGTTGATTTTATTCGTAAGCGGCCTCCGCTCGACAAGCGTACCGAGACGGCTTGTAGGCCTGACCGTTCTATAGAAGAAATTTGTACCAAAGGTGGCGTGGTGGTGGCGCCGACCGGTTCCGGCAAGACAGTTATGATGGCGCGAGCAGCCGTAAGGCTTGGTATAGGGCGGCCAAGGAGCGAGACTGACCCTTCGCGCGCGCGCCTTTTGATAATCGCCAGTAGCCGGCAATTAGTGGAGCAGCTAAGCGGTCTGAGCGGCGACAACACCTTCGGACGATTTGCTCCTGGTATACGCGTTACCCCTTATTACGGAGCCGAGAAAGACAAAAGCGGTGACGTAGTAGTCGTAACCAATGAGACGTTTGTCCAGTCCTTTAACAATGGTAAGCTGGACGGCGAAAGGTTCGCGGTTGCTTTTATCGACGAGGCGCACCATTTGACTGAACGCAAGTTCCTGGAAGTGTTTCATAAGCATTGGCGTGGCCCGGCAATCGGTTTTACTGCTACGCCTGCGTATCATGCGGATAAAGATGTGCGGTCAATTTTGCCTAATGTCATTAGCCGCGGTAATCTGGCGCAGTATATCAAAGAAGGTATTCTGAATAGCGCTCAGCTGTTTAGTTTTGTTATCGAGCCTAGGGATGCAAGCGACCAAGTGGGCATTTCCATAGATTCAGAGGAGATGCGAGAAAGAATAGGGCGGCAATTTTTGGACCGTGCTGTCGTTGACTTCGTGAGTGATATGGTTAGAAAAGGCAAGCGAGGTATGGTTTTTTGTGCGCCTGGCGAACACTCAAAGCATGCCCGACATATTGCCAAGCTGCTCACGCAAGTTTATGTTCCTGATGGGTTGGGTGGCAGACGGCCTATTGCTGCCGAAGCGTTAGGAGTCTTTCAGGGCAAACGCAACAAAAAAATCATCGATGCGTATCACGCCAAGGAGTACGATGTATTGACAAGTGTCGGCACGGGTGTCGAAGGCTTTAACGCAGATGTTGATTTTGTAGTTATTGCAGCTCCCACCCGCTCCAAGCTCAGGCTATTACAAATGATCGGCCGAGGTACGCGTCCTAACCCGGACCATCCTGTTACCGTATATGCCGAGTTTTTGTTGCCGCCTTTGGAAGATGAAGATCCGTTTATCTCCTTGTGGGATGCTTTTGATATGCGGTTTGTATCTCAAGGATACCGCGTTTCTAGTGGTCGCCACCTGCAGGACGAGCGGGAAGCAAAGGAAGATAGTATCAATTTGGATGACCTATCGCCCAGCCTGCAAGCCTACGCCCGGCCCTACGACAAAAAAATGGTCAGCGAGATCACGTTGGCGCCAGGTATTGAGTTGATTGTCCCGGAGGGCCACATATCGCTTCACGCTCTGGCTGCGGCCTGTGAGCGTACCGAACTGGTGGTTAAAAGATTGCTTCATGGTAAATTTTCTTACACCTGTGGCTGGGAAGAAAACGAGGAGGGCGACGAGGTATTTGGGCGTTTTTATCCACCGGAGGCGTTACCTTACTTAATGGAAAATCATAAATTGGCAAAAAGAGCCACGGCCGATCTGTTCACCCTGCGTGGTATAGCCAAGAGCGTAGGATGTTCGCCACATATGGCAACGCGGATTATTGCCGAAGAAAATATAAAGGGCGTTGCGCGCGCGAATAGCAAGAATCGTGAGTATATCTACTACACCAAATCCCAAAGGGATATGGTTGCGGCCGCAATCGAACGTATGCCTAGTCCTTTGCCGGCTGACCGGACGGCAGAGCAGTTGAACAAGGAATTAGGAGCTGGTCCGCATTATATAAGTAAATGCTTGCAATCCCTTGCTATTCAGCCCATTACCAAGCGCGACACGCAAGCTAAGAAAACCGCCCCTTACTTGAGCCGGGAGGAGGCGGAAAAGGTTCGTGCCGATTTTTATAGCGTGCCTCTCGCCGAGGCTGCTGATATGTATATGTCCGAGTTAGCAAAGCATGTCCGGATATCCGAGGCGACAGCTTCTATAACTTTATTGCAAGAAGAAGAAAGGGCTGCGATGAAACTGAAAAGGCCCATACACGCTCTGGGCGATGTTTTGGCACATCTGCCAGGTGACATTGTTTTGTCTATTGTCCAGCGTAGTCTGCCGCAAAATCTGCCGGCGCATATGATGCCGCTTCCTTATTTGAGTGAACTGTTTAATGCCACGGAGAAATCGATACGTAAGATACTTAAAAAATGGGATCATACTCCTGAGGTTTACCGTTTGCCCGGCCGCGGGGCAAAGGCTATCTGCTATGCGTGGGATGCCGCCATGGCTCTAGATAGTTATTATGGGCGACGACCTGGCATTCCAGAGATTCCTTACGCCAACCTCCCCTTTACCGACGACGACTACACACCGCGAAATGTAGCTATCGCCCGGAGCATTCACCGGCGTTACGTTGCTCCGGACAGGCTGGTAAAAGTACCGACATATGGAGAAGTTTTAGCAGAAATCGCACAAGCTACGGCTGAAAAACAGGAAAAACGCGCTGAAATCCTGGCCTATGGCGACCGGGCCGAGCAGTGGCGGCGCAGGGCCGTCAACGCTGCCGGCGCAGCTGCCTGCAAACCAGATTAGCGTAATAATTAACCAAAAAAGCACCTACTAAAACTCCGTGTTTGATCCTGTATACCGTAGAGCGCAGGGTTATTAGGACTAACCTGTGTTTGCTGGATGAAATCAGCGAAGCTTCTACCCGGACAGACATTGTCTGGATTTCCCGGGCCTTGGCCCGAACCTATATCTTATAGCGCTTATAGGAAGTGAAATCTAAAGAAGCCTTGACCAATAACGTAGCATCCTGGTTTTCGAGCCCCATAGCAGCGGCTAGCCCTTCTAAAACAATCTCCGCTTCCTCGTGATTACCGGGCAGCCGGTTAATATTGCACTTTTCTATCGGGTCGGCCGTTTTTGGCTGTAGCGTGAATAATTCCGTGGCGTTCCGGCCGGTATTGGTCTAAAAGGCGCCCGCCATTGGAGAGGGAGATAACAATGGCCTCATTTAAGCCAAATGCTCCATACGTGGTTGGGGTTAAGCGGCTATGCGGGTCGCGGTCTTTTAAGGGATAACCGGGCCTTTCATACAATATATCTGTAAAAAACAGGGGATCACCAAAGAGCTCTGTGTAGAGTCTGGTTTGTACTTGTTCGACCCGAGATTGGAAGCCGGTATTATACACCTCTATTCTCCCTTCCCGGCCCGGCGCTATAGCCGCTTGTACTAGTAAGGGGAATTCCGGCCAGTCATGGTAAGGAGTCTCTAATGGATCGATGCCGGGGATATCCGTAGCCAGCTGAAGGTAGTGCTCATAATTTTTTTGTGCCATTGATTAGATAGTCTTCCGGTTGGATATGTTCATACGCATGAGTATATCCATAGTTGTGCACGTTATGTTACATAACAGCTTATTTTTTAAGCAATAGGCCTGCGGCCAGTTTACCGGATACAGTGGCACCTTCCATGGTGGCGAGGTATGGCTGTTTGGTGTAATCGCCGGCTAGTGTCAGGCCGGGAATACTGGTTTTTTGTGGCGGCCGAAGCGCTTCGCTGCCTATGGCAAGCGAATAAAAGTCGCCGGCTAATACGATTTTGCGGTATTGTTTTATACCGTTGAGCGGTACGCCCAACGTTTTGGCGTCGGCCTTTACTATCTCTAATATTTGCGCTGGCGGCATCGTAATGAATCTTTTCGGTGGTGACAGGATAATTGATAACCGGCCGGCCGACTGGCGGAATGTAGTACGGCTTTGTTCTGCAAACGATGCCAGTGCCGTGGTTGGCCCAAAGGTGGTGCGATCTACTGGCATGCTTGGTTTTTCCAGTTCGATCTGAAACGTTACTGCGGGCATGGTTGGCAGGCGCAGCAGGTCGCGGAATGGCTGGCGATCGTGAAAGCTACTAGTAATAATCTGCTGGGCGCCATACAGCGATGCGGCCAAAATAACATGATTGGCCCGGTACTCTCCTTGCGCGGTAAACACGCCGGTAACGGCGCCGTTCGTAACCAGGAGCTGCCGGACTGCGGTATTTGTATGGATGGTGCCGCCGTGCTTGGTTATATAATCGGCCAT
This sequence comes from Saccharimonadales bacterium (SeqCode), assembly GCA_035248005.1. Lineage (GTDB taxonomy): Bacteria > Patescibacteriota > Saccharimonadia > Saccharimonadales > UBA4665 > PMNU01. Next base: position 101,347 of record DATFHU010000014.1, on the reverse strand, counting down.
TGGTTGTATCATGACTTCGCTCATGCCGCCTTTGAAAGCGCCTACCCGCAGTTTAGGCAGACTTTTTAAATACGGCATAAACAAGCCCATCAGGTTGTACATGGAATAGCGGCCGATCGGCACAAAGAAAATGCCTTCGGTAAGCGGGATAAGCGCGCGCCGGATGGTTTGTTCGCTTACCTTGTGTTGCTTTGCATGTGCTAAAACTGTTATTTGGTCTAGCTTGAGAGGGTCGCTTACATACTCTTTGGCACCAGCTGCAAACATGGCAGCCAATGTCAATTTGTCGGCAGGCGAAAGGAAGTTGCTATGTCCCAGCGCATCCCATATGGTTTTGAACGGCTTGTGCAAGGGGGCTAAGGCGAGCGTGGCGTGCACGTTTTGCGGTGTGCGTATTTCTATTTCATCCTCCCAACGCAGCATGCCATTAAGCGACACGCCCACCTTTGCAAGCACTTCCGGCAAGGCTGTATAAAAGCCAAGAAAGCGGTGCAATCCGCTTTCTATTGGCATGCCTTGGTCAATCCAAGATGAAGTGCGACCGCCGGGGTGGGCTGCTGCTTCAAGTACATATACCTTGTACCCTGCTTCGCTTAAATATACCCCGGCGGTCATGCCGGCCAGGCCGGAACCTACGACGATAACCTCGCCATGTGCCATCAATCGCTATATCCTATGCGTGATGTGCTGAATGGTGGTGGCGCGGCGCAAACGCGCCAATGGCGGCGATCAAGCCAGCTCCTAAGTGGAACATAACGTCAAAGCCGGTTAGTCCGCGTGGCAGAATGCCCCATAGCGTGGAGCTGATAAGGCCGCCAATACCCAAAGCCAGGTACACCACGGTAAGGACTGTGAGCACCGAACGCTGCGCGTCCTCGCTGGAGCGGCCAAAGCCTATATATAATAGGGTTGCCGCCAAGCCGATGCGGGCGATATCAAGCGGCAGGTCTACATTCATAAGACCAAGAAAGTGGTTTCCTTCAATGAATATCCCTGCGAGCGCCAAAATTGCCACTATTACTCCAAATAGTTGTACTAATCGTCGTTGCATAATCGTCTCTCCTTAGCTTATGTGCCATTTTTTACTGTAAATTGCCGCTGTAAAGAAGGCAGTAAAGAATGTTACACGGCCGTTAGAGGATGCTTGTGTCGCCGGGTGTACTGTTGCGGCGGGTGCGAGACTGTACCTTATCGGCCGCTTTGTCGGCGGCCTCCTGGCCTTGGTCTATAGTATCTTTGGCTGTGTCTGCGGCTTTATTTAGACGTTCCTTCATACGGTCGGCCTGTTCGTGCATTTTTTGCTGCGCCTTAGTGCGGGCTTCTTGTACCCGGCCCTTTAGTTGTTCGCGCGTTTCCTGGCCGCTTCTTGGGGCAAGTAGTAGCGCGGCGGCTGCGCCTGCGCCAATGCCGGCTAGAAAACCTAGTGTAATATCTGATTTGTGCGTCATAGTTGTTCTCCTTTCTACGTGAGTAGCATGCTGATAGTAACTTGCCTAATGAGAAATTGCTGTAGAATAATTCACCTTGGCAGCAGCCGGGAGTTGGCGCAACGGTACACGGTACAATATTAGATAATTATCATGAGTCAACAGCATCCTACCAAACCTGCACCTGCACGGCCCGCTGCTATGTTAGATCCCGATGTGCGCTTTTTATTGGCTAACGAACGAACGTTGTTAGCCTGGATACGCACTGCGCTCGCACTTATGGCCGGAGGCCTGGCACTGACACAATTTGGTCAAAAGTCGGCACTGCAAGTTAGTTTTGGCATTGCTGCCATATTGCTCGGCGCTTTGATGGCTGTTGCTGGGTATATTCGTTTCAAGGCGGCTGACCGTGCGATTCGCGCCGGCCGGCTTCCGGCCGCTGGTCACGGACCAACCTTGCAGGTCATGGGCGTTATTATCTCCAGCCTGGTCATCGCTTCCGTAGAACTAGCCACCCTCGCCCACCGGCCTTAGTTTTTTGGAGTTAGCGGTATTGGTTTTGGGCGGTGCTGCCTGTGGTTGGGTTTTGCGGTGCCTGGGTTACTTTGTTGTAGGCTTTGGCTTGTTGTTGGGAGTTTTTATCGCTTTTGTGCTTGTTCATAGTGATGCTCCTTTTTATCGCCCTTTTATTTTCGGAGCCATAAGGCCGGAGTGCTATAAAAAGCTCACGGCTCAAGATATTTGTCTTATTATGCTGTAGAGTGGGTATTTTAAGCGATGATTTTTGCAGCCTGTCTTTGTGCTGGCTCGGGAATCTCCATAACGGGAATGTCGGGTATGGCTGATGGACCCAACGCTTTGATCGCTTCTTCGGGGGTATCAACAAACAACATTAGTTCGGCAAGTGGTTTGGGCAGAAACCCTTCGCGGTCCATTGCATGTAGCTGCTGTTTGAAGCCGTTATAAAAGCCGGCGGTGTTCAGCATGATTATAGGTTTGTCGTGATGGCCGTGTTTTTTTAGCTCTAACACTTCGGTTGCTTCGTCGAGCGTGCCTATGCCTCCTACCATCATAACCAGCGCGTCAGAACGTTGTAATAAGATAGCCTTGCGTTCGCCCAAGTTTTTGGCAACGATCATTTCGTCCGCGTCTTTGCGGACGAGGTCTTTGAACAATTCTATTGACACTCCTACCAGCTTGCCGCCCCCGGCCTTTACGCCTCCGGCCATAATACCCATAAGGCCGACGTCCGAGCCACCCCAAACCATGGTATGCCCTGCTTGGGCAAGCAAGGTAGCAAACTCCTGGGCCGGCTTGGTATATTTGTCATCCAGGTCGTAGGCAGAACAAAAAACACCGACGTTCATGAGCTACATTATACAGGATTAGCTCTTAGAATCTGTATCTAAAAAGATGATAGCAGCGTTATTGCAGTAAGTTCTTTTACACACAATACTTTTGGTTTGTGATACCTGTAGAGTATGCCTAGACAAACTGTTCACCACGATATTTCCGGGGCGGGGCGGCGTTGGCCTGAAGGAGCTATTGTGTATCAGATATATCCGCGAAGTTTGCAAGACTCCAACAACGACGGCACAGGCGATCTGCAAGGAATCATACAACGTTTGGATTATTTACAGGATCTAGGGATCAACGCTATTTGGCTGTCACCTTTTTATCCTTCGCCTATGGCAGATTTTGGGTATGACATTTCTAATTATTGCGATGTTGATTCGCTTTTCGGTACGCTTAGTGACTTCAAACAATTGCTAAAAGAAGCGCATGCGCGGCACATCAAAATCATTATCGATTTGGTACCTAACCACACGTCGGACGAGCACCCCTGGTTTGTGGAATCCCGCAGCTCGCGTAAAAACCGCCGCGCCGATTGGTATATATGGAAAGATCCAGCCGTCGACCCGGTAACCAAAGAAACACGCGTACCAAACAACTGGCTCGACGCGTTAACCGGTGGACCGGCATGGGAATGGGATGAACGCCGTAAGCAGTACTATTTGCATAGCTGGGACAGGCGTCAGCCGGATTTGAACTGGGCCAACAAAGATGTACGCGAAGCTATAAAAGACGTTATGCGGTTTTGGCTTGACATAGGAGTTGACGGTTTCCGGGTGGATGCTGTCGACTGGATGGCTAAAAATCCGCTGTTCCGCGACGATCCTCCCAACCCGGCATATGTCGCTGGCAAACACTCGCCGTACGATTCCTTAACGCACAAAAATAGCCGCGGCTGGCCCACAGAGTACGCATATTTATCGGAAATGGCGGGCGTACTCAAAGAGGAAAAATATAAGCACAAGGTACGCTTTATGGTTACCGAAACATACAGCGAGCAGCACAACCCTGTTTCGACTTATGTTGCTTTTTATGGCAGTGTCGATCCGGCGGTTGCCGCGCCGTTTAATTTTGAGGGGTTGTACTTGGGCTGGGAGGCTAATAAATGGCGCCGTTTTTTAAGAGCCTTTCATTACGACCTCCAGGACCTTACCAAGCATTACGTGGCAAGCTATGCGTTTGGCAACCATGATAATCCACGCATGGTAACACGTCTGGGAGTACCAGCTGCCCGCAGTGCCGCGCTGATGCAGCTGACACTGCCCGGCATGATATTTGTATATTACGGCGAAGAAATCGGTATGAAAAATGTTGAGCTGCCGCGTATATTTATCCGCGATCCCCAAGCCCGGGACGATCCAACGCGCAGCCGCGACCCGGAGCGTACGCCAATGCAATGGTCGGCTGCCAAAAACGCCGGTTTTTCTAGGGCGCACGGTACTTGGTTGCCGTTGGCTCCAGACTATAAAACACATAACGTCGAAGCGCAAAAAAAAGACCCAAACTCGTTTTTTACGCTGTACCGTACGCTAATGCATATCCGCAGTAACTCGCCTGCGTTGAAATACGGCGGTTTCCGGGTGCTTGAACTTGGTCACCCCGATCTGTTGGGCTATGTCCGCAATGAAAAAAATGAGCGCTACGTGGTGTTCATTAATTTCTCAAACCAACCGGTTTTATGTGTTCCGGGCGTTGCGTTGCGCAAGCTGCTGGTCTCCAGTGAGCCGCAAACCAAGCTGGCTGATCGTACTGAAGGCAAAGTCGAGCTGCTCCCGCACGAGGGTGCCTTGTTTTTGCAGTAGCGGCAGCGGCTGCCTGTTACCCTGGTTAATAATACCCAGTAGTGAGTCGACCGATTTTTGTACGGTAAATTTAGTGCCGGCATAGAGTCGTTCGGCCTCGGTGAGCGGCCCGAGCGCCGATGCTCTGACCATGCCGCTTGCCAGCGCTTGCGGGTCGTCCGGTTTTACTAACAGTAAGCCGCCGCAGTCGGTTTCCGGGATGCCACCACCGTTTGACGCCACCACCCGGCAGCCTGCGTGTTGCGCCTCAACGGATATAATGCCGAATATCTCTTGCCAAAAGCTGTTGGTGGACGGCATGACCACTAGGTCGTGCTCAGCCATAAGGTACGCCATTGCCTTGGGTGTGCGCCGGGCCTCTACAATACGGATCATGGGGTGAGCTTTAAGCATGTTAAGGATGATCTGACCATCCACTGTATCGGCTGCTGCAGTAGTAACGGTAAGTTCGTAGTCCAGATTTTTGAGGCTGTCCATATGCAGGGCGGCAAGCAATGTGTAGATACCTTTATCCGGTACTAACCGGCCGGCAAATAATATCCTGGTATGTTCACCATTTCGTGCTGGCCGTGTTGCTTTGCGAAAGCAATCCTCGGCAAACGGATAGGCCGTTGGGATGCGCCCGGGCCGTATGCGAAGCGTGCGGCCCCATAGCCTAGCGGCAAACCGGCTGGGCGTAATAAGGCGCTTGCCAACAACACCGTTAATATCCAGCGGCGGGTCGAGCCGTTGCATAGGACAATGTAGAATGGCGTATGCTTGGCGTTTCGTGGGCACGTCAATCGGATAGGTCACAAAAATCAAGGTGTCGTCCAGTTCGCTTAATTCTTCTTTTGATCCGAGGGCTTTGAAGCGTATACCGGGAAAATCCTCCCGTCCGTCATTTTCACCAAACCCGAGGGTTATTATACGAGTCGGAATACCGCGTCTGGTTAGTTCGCGAATGTGCCCTGCCGTGTAGTTCTCAGAACCGCCCCTGCCCGCCCAAAAGGGCTGTTTCGCTGACCACACAAAAGATATCATGATTATCTCTCCTTATGTTTCCAAACTTAATCGTATCCTAACCGGTCCGGTGTGTATGTTAAATAACTTGCACCCGCATGTACCTACTTGGCTGGTTAATAAACACCGCTTCCCTGTCAGCATAAGTATGGTGCACTCGACCCGGCCGGGTCGGCAGCGGCTGTAATTAGGAGGGCGTTCTACCCACTTTTGACAGCAAGCGGTATCTGTATGGTAAACGTTGTTCCTTTATTAGTCTTTGAGCGTACCTTGATAGTACCGCCATGCAGGTCAACGATTTTTTTAGCCCAATAGAGTCCTAGGCCGGTGCCGCTTACCGAATTGGATAAAGGATTCTGGAGCCGCGAGAATTTTTGAAAGACGCGCGGGATATCCTTGGTATCCATGCCTACGCCTTCATCCTTTATATGTATAGCTACATGGGTTTTACGTGGACGCAACGAAACCTCTATATTTTTACCTTTCGGAGTATATTTGCTGGCGTTATCGACAATATTTTCGATGACCATACGCATAAGCTGCGGGTCAACCTGAACGCGTAGCTTTTCAGGAGGGCTATCGTAGCGGACCTGCTGGCGGCGAGCGGTAAATTTTGATGCTTGGTCATCAATAATGCTTTTGATTGTAGCCACGATATCAATATCCTCCGGCCGCAAGCGCACCTGCCCGGCATCTACCTGTGCGACCCGCAAAAGGTCGTTGACAATGGTAATCTGCCGTTCGTTGCAGTCGTATATAGTTTGAGCCATAGCCCGTTGTTCATCGGTCAGTTCCCCGGCGTAGCCCTGAATAAGCATGGCTGCGTATTGCTTTACAGCAGTTGCTGGCGTGCGCAGCTGGTGTGAGGCAAGTGAAATAAATTCGTCCTTTGCCCGTTCCAATTCTACTTCGCGGGTAATATTACGAAACACTTCGATAGCTCCCATTGGCCTGCCATCCAGTATTACCGGTGAAACGGTCAAAAAGACAATGATCTTAGTGCCATCTCTTCGCCGGTAATATACGCGAGCCGAAACCGGTCTGCCAGTTAGAAACACACTGGTAATCGGGCGGTGGATGTTGGGTATGACACGTTCATCTTCATCTTCGGCAACAATAACTTGCGGATACCATTTTCCCAGCAGGTCGGCGGCAGTATAGCCTAATATATCTAATGCGACCTGGTTGACACGGGATATTTTCCCTTGCTCGTCAGTCACGATTGCACCTTCGCCAATGCTTAAAAACAACGCATCAGACTCTGCTTTCTTTCGTTCTAAGGCAACCGAAGTTTTTTGTTCGTCGGCCGGTGAGCTTGATTTAACGGACACCTGACTTCCTTGGAGTCTGTCGTTTGTTTTGCGTCAGCGAAGTCAGCCGATCCGTAAAAGAATCTATAAGGCGCGTGTCGTCAGTTAGTAACGCCAGCGTGAGTCTGGTCCAGTTTATGAGTTCCGGAATGTCATTAACTGTTAGGTCCTCGGGTTCTTTGCGTAAGTGAGTGTTTATCTGCCTACGCATAAATCGTTCGCCTGCCGGTCCCAAGTAGTCACGGCTAATGTCGACAACTTGCTCGTATATGGTGTTTTGACGTGCCATAATGCTACACGTCCTCTAATGACTTAAGTTTTTTTACCCCTTTAGCGATAAGGCCGTATCCAAGAGCATAAAAGCCTACGAGTACATAAATAATTAAAAGCAGAGGCGTAAGGTCCAGGCGGTTTAACCGTTCACTAAAGACAGCGAGCAGTTGCGTTGCAATAAGCAAACCGATAACTGCGGCAATACCGGCCGAAAAGTAGCTAAGCGCGCGTTTATACAGCGTACCTCGCACTTTTTTCTGATAGTAGTAAATGCAATACGCTGCCAGCAGGCCACGGTACCAAATATACAGATACGGAATAACAATGGTTAATACAACCAGCCAGTCAGGCAAGTAATATGCCCCCGAGCGATGGTCACCCCAATCGGGCTGGTGGGAAATAACCATCCAGGTGAATAAACTACTAAAAATAATGAAGCCTGTTGTCCATGTCTGATGGTCAAATTTTTTAACATTGTTTTTAACGGGCGTAGCCAAAGCCTCGGCGCCTTTGCCTATCAGGTAAAATGCTGCCAGAGCAGACAGTATGGTCAAGTAATTACGGAAGATGGTCGAAGTGGGCAGGAACGCGGCGTCACGGTATGCAAAGTAGGTTAATGCGGTTGATGCGGCCGCCAGCAAAGGCAAGCTGAATACCAACACCATAAGTCCATTGGCAATGCTTTCGAACGGTTTACCTTCGGAGGTGTCCTTGACCGATTGGGCGTATTCTTTTATTTTGGCAAACCCATAAAAAGCCGAAAGCCATATCGCAATAATTGGTATAACAATAGAAAGAATTAACAGACGTACGCCACCTTGCGTAAGGTGATATTTTTCCAATATACGAGGATCACTAGGCAGGGTAAACACTAAAACCGCGTACAGCGCGATCAGGCCGAGAAATACATACAGATAGTGTTTCTTCCCCACGTACTAAATTAAGCATACTTTTGGGTACTCCACAAGGAAAAGACCGCTAGCTTTTGTTCGTACTTTATGATGTGTGTATAGAGCACGGCGCGCTTTTCTAATGACAAAGAACATCTAAGACATAGACACATGCGGTTTGTAGCGATCTCTAAGGGTAAAGGTGTCTTGCGTATCCACCCATTTAAGAGTTGTTATCTTACCCACGTGCTGGTATCTAGCGCCTATGCTTGCTTCGGCAGGCATAATTCTCTGAGACACCAGTAGGTTGGCGCTTCGCTTTAGGAACTCTTCGGTCACAAGGTCAAGTGCTGCTTGACTGATAGGCGGGGTATCATTAGGAATAAAGTAAGCTGCTCCCGTGCCCGATTCGCGCGTCAACGCGTGGGTGATACACGATGCAAGCTGTCTGTAATGGCCAATGGGATCATTGCGTCTGCGCCTGAGTAAGTGTGCGTCTGGGAATGATTCGTATCCCAGGCCGGCAAACTCTTTTTGGCCAAACGGCGGTGCCATTAAAGCATGGGTGTATTTGCCGCTATGCGCCGTCCATATATCATCATACCAATCGCCTACTTCACAAGAAAATTCCACCGGCGCCTTGCCTCTCCATCGTGCTTGTATGCGCTGTTGGACATGACTCTTCGCCTTAGCCACCGATTGGGGATTATTATCAAAAGCATGGATGTGCACGTTTTGCGGAGTCCATGGAGTATTTGCGTTCACTTTTGTTTCCAGTGCAGCAATAAGGCTGCCGACTGCCCTGCCCGATCCTACGCCAGGTACTAACAGATGTATATCGCGTTTGTTGTCGCCAGCAGCATGCCGGTACCAAGCTGCCATGTCCGCCGTTACTGCTCCCAAAGTATCTTGAGGGGCAAGCACTGCGTACCCTCCTTGGCTGAAGCCGGCATGGGGTACGTCAGACGGTATGAATGGTGGGTAGGCGTTTAACGATTTCACAAGCACACAATAAAATATTTACGTGGTAAATGCAAGTTATATTTATCACATTTACTCTTTGTCAAGGGGTTAAATATTCCATAGATCATGGAGACGTGCGGGGCGTATACTTTATAGTTGCCAATAAGCAAGGGAGGAATTATTATGACAGATATTAAGAGCACACTTGATAACATGGAAGACAAGGCTCAGGAAAAGAAGGGCGAGATCAAGGAGCGCTTGCAGCAAGTGGAGAAAGACAACGAACAACACTCTGCAAACGAAGAATAGTCCGTTTACTGCACCATCCATAAAAAGAGGCCGTGGACGGCCTCTTTTTATATGCTAAGGTGCAATTAGTAGGCACCGTGATGGTGGGTGCGGGAGATCAGTCCTATTACTATTGCCCCTATGAACCCATAGAAGAGCAAAGCAATTAAGGTTGTCCATTCAAACACGCTGCCAGTACCTGGCACTGTTGCTGCATTTTGGCCAAAAATACCGGCAAAAGGCGCAACCAATGGCCCGCTGAGGTCATACACCCAACCTACCAGGGCACTGGCCGGATTGGCTCCGAGTAATTTAAACAAGAATCTAAACCCTACCAGAATTTCTATAAATCCTACCAAAATATACACGATTGCTGCGATCATATACATTCCTCCCATAATCACACTATGTATGGTAAGGTACTGCTCCTAAAGCAACAATGAATTATCTTACTTAGTTAACCGTGGAGGAGAAGGCCGGTATTGCTAGTGGGCAAAATGATGGCGCAACCACTCGTCCAGGCTGCCTTTGCCGCTCGCGCCCATGGTTACTACCAGGTCGCCTTGCGTAAGGTGTTCGCGGATGCGGGCAAGCAAGATGTTATCGAGTTTCGCGGGTTCGGCAATGGAGGGGTCGCTGAGGTAAGGAATAAGCTGTTCTGGGGTCAAAACCGGTAAATCAGGGTTTTCACGGGCAAGATACGATGGTATCCAGTATAGTTTTTTGGCGCCTTGAAAGCAATCTTTGTATTCGGCTTTAATATAGTGTTGCCTGCGATTGGTAAGGGGTTCGTAAATAATAACAAGGTCTTGTTGTTGGGCTTTGGCGAGTTCCAGGGCGGCGTTCATGCCGCCACGAATTTTTTCTGGGGTGTGGGCGTAGTTAGTGTAGAGGTTCGGTGCCAGCAGCTCCATGCGTTGCTTAAGCCCGGGAAAGCGGTTTATGATGGGAATTAGTTCGTCAAGGCCCTTGCCGGTCATAGTGGCGACGGCTTGCATAGCTAACCAGGCATCCTCCCTGTTAAAGCGTCCAGCCAGTTGCAACGCGTCAATGCTCGGATCGGAGGGGTCTAGTATGGTAATGTGCTCGTTGGGGTTAAGTTGTAGCTTTTCAAGGTCGCTTTGCCAGGCAATCGTGTGCTGGGTTTGACTTATGAAATCACGAAATGCTTGGTTATAATTTTCGAGCGTAGGAAAAATTTCGTGGTGATCCCACGAAAGGCCGGTAATTGCACTGACATACGGCTTAAATGCCAAAAAGTTACGATCAAATTCGTCGCATTCGTATACAAAGTATTCGCTTTTTGGGTTAAAAGCGCTTAAGTCGCCGAAGTTGATTTTTGCGCCCAAAGCATAACTAATGGGAAGGGTTAGCTCGGTGCAAAGCCACACGACCATTGCGGTGGTGGTGCTCTTTCCGTGCGTGCCGGCAATGGCGATAAGTTTTTGCCGCTTTTTTTCTAGCAGCATGTTTAAAAATTTGTCGCGCTTGCTTGTTTTGATATCGTGGTCTTTGCAAAAACGCAGTTCCGGCGCGTCGGATTGTTCCATGGAAAGCGCCGAGGTATAGACCAACCAGTCTATAGGATGCTTTTGGTGCGCGGCGGCAATTTGCTCGTAACTTTGCCCGATTGTGATGTTATCTATGCCTTGTTTGCGTAGATACTGGGTATATGTTCCGTCCTGTTTGTCGGAGCCGGATACCTCAAAACCTGCTTGTTTGGCGAGCAAAGCGGTCGAGCTAATACCGGAGCCGCCGATACCGGAAAAATAAATATGCACAATTCTAAGTATAGCATCCGGTCTGAGTAAGAAAATTAAGGTGATGCCAAGCGCGAAAGCCGTATAGACTGGCTAGGCAGGCCAGGTTTCTTCGCTACGTTTTTCTACTATCTTGCAGTACGGATAGAATATTGCCGGCCGGATCTTTAAACCATGCTATGTCTGGTCCCATGTTTTGGGAAAGGCCGCGCAGGATGCCCTTCTCGTCTTGAGGCATATCTTGGTACTGTTCAAAAGTGACCCCACGGTTCTTCAGTTCTTCTACGGCGCGGTCGATACTATCAACTACAAAGTTCAAAATGGTGAACGTAGCAGGTTGGTGGTCATCTTTGGGGTATACAAATACTGTGTTACCCTGTGGCAAATGAACCGTCAGCCCCATATCCCCTTCGTGCTCTACTTTTAGCCAAAGCTTTTCAGTGTAAAACGTTTTGGCTGCAGCCAGGTCGTTTACTGAAAATCCGCTAAAGGCCGCTTTTGCTTTGAACATGGTTGCTCTCCTGCTTACGAAATACTTATTTTGTATAGATGGTCTGCTCGTTGTAGGCTTGCCTGCTATTGTAATCGAAACGAACTGATACGGACAATTTTTGGCAGCGCACCATGGATGTAGCAATAAGAAAACAATGTTTTTCCGGCTTCCGGTTCCCGTTTATGGGCCGAACGTTTATCTAGGCGGAGGCCATTTCGTGCTTTTTTTGCCGTTTTTCTTCTTGTTCTTTTTGGTACGAATCGGAATCACTTTGCTTAGGTCACGTCTCATCAGGGCAACCAGCAGGCATAGCAGTAGCATGCCCAATGCCGACAGCCCTACTACGGCCAAAGCGTTCATTCGGCCGCCAAAGAGTTCTTTTAGGTTATCGGCTTTGTTGGGGTCGGCTCCGTGGCGGTATTCACCAAGATTGGTTAGAAAGTCGCCATCCGGGTCGCCATTGGCGTCGTTTTTTGTAATATCCAAGCCGTGAGTGTATTCCCATTTGTCAGGCATGCCGTCCCCGTCGGTATCGGTACGTAGCGGGTTAGAGTTGATTTTGTACTCCGTAAAGTTGTTCAGTTCATCGTAGTCAGCATCTTTTGTGGCATCTGAGGGGTCGCTGGGGTCAAGCTTATAGGTACGCTCCCAGTCGTCGGCCATGCCGTCGCCGTCTTGATCGTTATTGGCGGCCGGAGGCGTGTTCACCTGCTCTGATACGCCCGGAGCTGTTTTTTTATTATTGCTATTACTTCCGCCACTATTGTTGCTGCTTCCGGTTGATCCGGGAATTGGTGTGGGCGGCGTTTTGGAATCGCTCGGTGCCGGGTCTGGCACCAACGGATCAGTGCCCTTTTCTTGCTCTGAGCGGTCAGGGCGTCCGTCACCATCGGTATCTTGCGTAGGGGTGCTGCCTATATAGCCTAATGCTTCTACAGCATCTACGTTCACGCCGACTGTAGAAGAAATACGGACGAAGCGGTAAGCTTTATTGAAACTTGTCCAATTATAGGCAAAGTTTTGTACGGACGGATTTAAATCAATACCCAGCGGACGGTTTTCGCTGGTAATAACTGCCTGGTCGTTGTCAAGAAAAGCAACGTTTACGTTGACCAGCAGGCTGATTTGTCCCAGGTGCAGGCGGAGTGTTTGCGTGCCTTCCTCTCCCGCTCCCATGTCAAGCGTTATTGATGCGCCGGGACCGAGCAGCGAAGCTGACTGGCCATTTGGTGCACCCACTGCGTTATTCTGACTTGTTACTGTGGGTGTTGTTCCGGCTACCGAATCGGCATACGCATCGTAAGAAATAGTTTCTGCGTGTACAATACGCGGCGCATACCACACACTGCTTAATAGTAAAAATAGTCCGCACATAATAAATACGAACAACTGTTTTTTATTCGAACGCTTGTCCGACAATTTCATTATCCCACCCCCAGATTATTATGACTACTAACTTTTAAATATAGCCGAGTAATAACGCAGCGAGCAGTGAAGATTTTTATAGCGCTAGCCAGCAAGAGCCATTATAATATAATGCTCAAATGTACTTTGCCTGTTACCAGCGCGGCAGGCCATTCTTAGAATATCGAATTGTCTGCACAGTGGCTTCCTAGAAAGCCCGCATCTTTACGCTGTCTGAGATCGGGTACTGTCTCTGGCCAAAAAGACGAAATTAGTGGCGTAGCCGTTGCTCCCGCACGGCAATTTCTGCTTGCAGGGCTTCGGCATTCGAAGCGTAGTCTGGAGTGGTGGGCCGCTCGGCAATTTTGTAACTAGCGCATTGCAGCAGTTTGGAGTAGTGCAGACAGAGATGCCCGAGATATGTACAAAGATAGATTTTTTATTGGATCCGGAGCGTGACTTCAAGAGGCCCGTAACAGGCATTAATGCTGCCATGCTTGCCGTTTTCGGGCAAAAGCGCCCTCATGTAGTGCGGGCGATGTCCCCTGATTAGTCCCGGACTTTCTTTGGTTTTTTGGTTTCTTTCTTTGGTGATTTGCCTTTTGACATTTCCTTATCCTTACGCAAGTTTAGTATGGGCATACCCTGGTTACGGTACGCATTTGCAGCGGTTGATTGTCCAGCACAAACGCATGGTTTGCCCAATACTGCCTGCTTTCGCTAGTTTCGTTAGTACTGCCCGGCTGTGGCGGGCATAGGTGTCCGATCCAGGCATCGTGCAGCTCGTAGGTATTGTCGTCTTCGTTGCGACGTAATATCAAAGTCAGATATTGTGTAGAGTCAGGCTGGCCGTTTTTTACAAAACGCGTATAGGTCTTTTCGCGCACGAGCTGTGCATAAAAAATATTGTCCGTAGCCTTGGTGTTGACCACAAAATTATACCCAATAGTACGCCCCATATTGTATTCAAGAATAGCTTCAGGTCCCTGAAGCGTTGTTTGGCGCAGCGCTTCCCCTGCTAAGCCCAGTAAATAGGGTTGCCGGGAGATGTGCTTTGCCGCGTCAGAATGAATAAGGTCAACATATATTGCAATACCGTTCTGACTGTTGCCTACAGGATGTCTCATAGGTTACCCTCCTCTAAGTTTGCATCTATCATCTCCGCCCGAGTGACATTTATTACTTGTTTAGCGGCGCTGAAAGCCACCCCGGAAGTTATTACCGCCCGCTTGCGGCCGGTCTTCACGCGGCCGGGCTACATTGACGACAATGCTACGTCCCTCGAATTCTTTGCCGTCGAGTGCATTAATTGCCGCTTGGGCAGCAGTCTGGTCTTCCATTTCTACAAATCCGAAGCCTTTGGATTGATTAGTGCCGCGGTCGACAATAACCTGGGCACTCGTAACAACGCCGTGCTGCGCAAAGAGCGCTCGCAAGCTGTCTTCGGTAGTATCAAAGGATAGTTTGCCTACAAATAGTTTAGTTGCCATTATAATAAAGCCCTTTCTATAAGCTAATAATTGAGCGAGACAGGGTCTTCGCTATAGCCGAGAATAGAATGGGCTTAAATAACCGCACAATATGCTTGGATAAAGTGTAGAATAACTTGCTTATTCTAATATAGCATAATATCCCCTGGATTACCTAAGGTCGCGTGTTTACCTGCGGTTTTTTGACCTAAGTCGTTCAATAGCACGAGCGGTTGTCCCCGCTCAATGTGGTCGGCATCGATTTTGGCGCGACGCGCAATTATAAATTCCTTTGCAGCAGGCGTTGGGCCATAATAATATCTTTTAAGAAATTTGATAGTCTGCATATTACTTAGGGATGGTCAATAGCGCCCTTTCGTTGGTGAAAGGCGCTTAAAGACGTGGGCTTGCCGTGTTTTTTGACATAGGCGTGTTTGATCTTTGCTATCTCGCCATGCAACGTTTTCATTTCAGCTTTATGTAACCTAACGCTCTCTTTGATACGCAGGGCTAGACTGGTACTTCTGTTGTATTGTTCGGTCATAAATAATTGCTCCTTTAAGCTTGGGCAAGTCGCTTGTTTGGGAGCAATTACTTTGCTGCAATGCTTCTTTTAGAGGATACGCTACCCTTAATTATACCTGCCAAGAATCTATTACCCTAATGATTATATGGGTTTGCCGCGGCAGTGGAACACTACAGGTCAATTTTATAAGATAAGCCCCTAACAGAGGGCAAAATGTGAATTAATGACAGGCCGCGGCGTCTGCTATGTAGATGAATCTCGTTTCTCGGGGTGGGTGCGCTCAAGCTGCTTGGTAAGCTTGTCTACGCGCACGCGCAGCCAACCCAGCTCTAATACGACCATAGCCAGCAAAATTACTATTATTAGTTCCATAAATGATCCTCCTAATATTATGTAATTGTATCATCTGTTAGATAGGCGTATATCCGGTAGAGTTAATGCTGACAGAGAATTGCGGCTCTTCTGTATTGGCATCAGGTATCTCGTTGGGCTTCTGCTTAAGCCTGCGTGTCTCGCCTGACAGAATGAGAGCTTTATATCTTCTCCCATATAGGCTTTGTTTGTGAATGCCTTGAACATATGTTCGGAGCTGCCCAACTGTTTTCTGCATGTTGTTTGCCAGTTTACATTAATTCCAAAGTTTGACCGTAAAGCTTGCCTTGTGTTTGAGCGAACCATACCCGGCGTCAATCATTTCTTGCATAGTGATAAGCGCTACGCGGCCCCGAGTGGTAATGATGCAGAACTCCTGCCCTGGGACAACCGTAGAAGGCCCCATGGAGCCGTAGCCTATTTGGCTAGTATCTATTAAATTCCGGCAGGCTGTGTATTTGTCCTTGTCGGCATTGCCTGTCGACTCCCCTGGCTGGTATGGGAAGAAGTTTTTGATAGTAACATAAAAATAGGGGGAGGTGTCCAGATATAAATCGATTGGCGATTTGGCCGTGCTTTGCTGCACGCGGATCGTACCCTTTTCGTCGTCTAACTCAAGGCCCTGATTGGAAGCAAGCTCAAACTCTTTTTCAAAGATAATGGTGTGGTCGGTATGTTTGTTAACTGGCTTGCCGTCTGATTGGGAATTGCTTCCGGAATCGTGTTGGCTGTCACTGCCGTCTACCGTATCTACCGCTGTACCATCACTAGCGTTATATGTTTTTAGGGCCAGTGAGAGCATAACGCTGCCGGCTACAATTACGGCTACGGCCATTAGGGTATACCAGCCCACTGGTTTGCCCCAACGCTTTAACAAAAGATATAGGCCGCATAAGGTTGCCATCACTGCGGCAGTAATGACGATGATGCTGACATGACTCCTGATCAGGCCGGTTATTGCCGTTACATTTGCCACAAGGCCGACGCCAGTTAATAGCATGCCTGCATAGCGGCTGTGCGCTTTTTTGCGCCGCCGGCTATCTGCCTTGCTAGTTGTGGTATTTGCAGGGTTGGTATATGTTTGGTCTGACATGAGATCACGTTACCTGTACCAATGCTTATAGTATATGGGTGCTTTGGGGATGGCAAGAAATCTGATTTAATCCAAAATCCCAAGGGTGTTAAACTCTGTGGCAGAGAGTGAATATGTGGATTGAGTAGATTGCAAAGAATAGGTAGTGACTTTGGACAGCTTACGCCCTGCTATCAACAAGAGCTTGCATAATTGTATGTACTAGATGGTGCTTAGTGCTAGCGGGGCCGCGTAGCCCAGGACTCCCTTGCCTTTTCCTCTCCAAAACTTATATTTGCGAACTGCAACCCTGCTAAAAAATATCGAGGTGTTCGCGAGCATAGGTTTGTCATTTTAACCTACCGTAGTGGCCGTTCGGCAAAAAATATTGCCTCCATTCAAACCTTTCACCGTGAGCCGTTTTATTGAGGCAGAGAGTCAAAATGTGAGTCGTTCCGGGCATTAGTTTGGGTATCGTCTGCTTGAGTCTCGAACTTTGCGAGAGCATTGCTAATCTCGTCAATACTTATCCGTGCTTTATTGATGCCGTCGTTTGCATAATAGCTTTCCTCGGGGTTATTCCCTACTACTTTAGGTAATGCCGCCCATTCCTTGGCTAGGTTAGCTGCAAATTGCTCGCGCGTTAGTTTCTTCTCTATGTATGCTACGGCCCCTCTTCGCTCCAGCAGGGTTATGGCCATTTTGTCTTGCAATGTTTCGTCAAAGGGCAGACGGGTGTCTACGCCTAGTTGTCGTACTAGGCCTGCTAGCGTCGGCCTGATTATCTGATATTTGCCAACCGCGCTACTTACGCTGCCCTGACGAACAAAATCCTCTTGCCAGCGCAGCACATCGCTTACGGTCATTTCGGTAAAGCGTATGGTTGTATTGGCGGCATTGCCGAAATGCGCGTTGTAGTTGCTATTGCTCTCGCCCTTGGCAATGGTATTGAGGAGTGGTGCGTATGCTGCGGGGTTAATCTTGGTTGGCATGATGTGCCTGTACACTATACTGGCGATAATCACGACCAGCGCCACTACTAGTGGTGCTATCATCCTTGCCTGTTTAAGTTTCCTTCTTCCTAACCCCGCCATACAATATTTCTCTTCAAGAACTTTTATTATAACAACTCTTATGGGGAGTGTTATGATGTCATTTTCCGGGGCTACCCTTTGCTATGTCAGGTCATTAGGCCATGTTAACCTAGCCTAGAACTTAGCGATTTCGATCTTTTTCATCTGCATCATTTTAGCGAATGCATCAGGCTTGTTTATTAGTTCTTCTATGTTCTCTGGGACTACTTGCCAGCTGAGGCCAAACTGATCCTTACACCAGCCGCACTGCTCCGATTCGGGTACGGCCGAGAGTTTTTCCCAATAATAATCAATTTCTTCCTGGTCTTTGCAGGCTATCAAAAACGATACTGCTTCGTTGAATTTGAATTCTGGCCCGGCATTGATAGCTGTAAAACGCTCCCCTGCTAGCTCAAAATCTATTGTGAGCACTTTGCCGGCAAAATCCTTCTGGAAATCTGCCAACCCCTCGGTTGGGTAGTGGGATGTGGTAATAACCTTGCTATTCGGAAACACTGAAATATAAAAGTCGACAGCTTCCTTAGCGTTACCATTAAACCATAGGTTTGGTGTAATCTTTTGCTGCATGATAGCTCTCCTTTATCCTTATACGCTCTTATTGTTGCACGCCACAGGCAAAGCTATCTGTATGAAAATTACTGGCTCTCCATAGTTTTGCCTTTACTCCCTCGCTTCTGTCGGCTCAAGCAGCACCCCATTCTTCGATACCTGGGTTACGCAGCAAGCGTTCCGATTAAAACAGCAGGGCCTTCGCTCTCCGGCCAAGAGCTTCGAGCATGCTGCTTCGATGCGCCGTTTACGTGTTTCAGACTGGCTGGTTGAGCCTATCCAGCGGATCCACTCGTGACGTGCCATTGGCGTTATACGCATCCACAGCGCTTGGACCTCTGGGCGCGCGTTAAGGGCGGCCCTGAAATCTGCTGGTACATTAGGCTCCGGCCAGTCTCTTGTTGACTCAATTGCCAGGGCTACGGTATCGCCTGCCTCTGCTTTTATGGATTTCTGCATGCTTTTGCCGACCCTAAACCAATGACTCCAGTTACCATCCGGCTCAAGCGGGGTTTGAAATGGGAAGCCGTTAATAGTCCCCTTGACCATTGTCTGGCCCCGCGATGGAAGCTTTGCGCTTGCATCCTTGGGCAGTTTAAGAATGGTCCATGAGCCGATATTGAACAGTTTCGTTTGGAAATGGATTGGTGACATGGTAGTTGCTCGTTGATCTCTTGTTCTTTTGATTTAGCTTAATGATATCAAAACTATAATTTTAAACGTATGCACTGCTTTTTTATATCCACATCAATGATTTTAGTGAACCTGGGGCGCGTGAGAAAGTCTATAAAATTCCGTAGCACGCATTTAAAAAGTATCTGATAAATCAGTCTGAGTGGATTCCCTATAATCAACTTCGATAGCAGAAAAATGCTTCTTTGCTGCGGCAATTTTAAGTTGTTCGTTTTGTCTTAGGTTTCCAAGAATTTCGTCTCTTGATTTTCCTTTTGCAAACTTGGATTCTCTAACTAGATACAGCGCATCTTTATTGTTTTCATCGGATGCTACAATCGCCCAATCAGGATTATAGCTGCCTAAAGGCGTCGGTACAGTAAACTTACTGGGCAATTTAGTGAAAACCTTTACTCTTTCGCTAGCATCAAGTTGCTCAGCGTATTGTCGCTCACCATCACTATCGTAAATTACATGGGTGTAGGAGGAATTTTTAACTTCGACAGCAGAAGTTGCGTATGCCTTGATGTCATCAAATATGTCTATCTCCCAAATATCTTGAACTTCTTGGTAATGTAATCCTTTGCTGAGTACTAATGCGAGTTTTTCGCTATTTATGATGACAATCAGTGAGCGGATATACTCTTCAGGATTTCTTTTTATATACTCCAAAGATTCGAGTTTGGATAGTATTCTAAAAACACTCGTTTTGGTTAGTTCTGTTTCTTCGGCAATTCTTGAAACAACATCCCCAATCGGCTCTTTAGTGCTTATTGGTTCGCCAACCGCTGTGCTGTTATACGAAGCACTAATTATTCCGTTTTTAATAGAAATGTCTGCCTTTCTAAGCTTAATGATCATATTCTCTGGCTTCAACTCGTTTGCGCGCTCAATGACTGCGTTTATTAGCTCGTATGAATCAAATTTTATATGGTATCGCGTTTTCCGTCTTATTCTCTTCCATAGCTCTGCAAATTGTTCTGGCAATGCTTGTTTATCGTATTTGAACTTAGCTATAAGTTTTTGTCTGGCGTTATCTGCTTTCGGAGCATTAATATAACCAGCTTCCCGATATTCTTGCTGCATTGTTTCTATAAAATCTTTGTAGCTTTCGTTTGCTACGACAGTCAACACATTTATCTGATCATCAACTATCCTATTTCCGTTAATATCAACAGGCAAACGAAGACCTCTTCCTATTTCTTGTCGCTTTTTTATGGCTGAACGAGTTTCGTTTAGTGTGCAAATCTGGAAAACATTCGGGTTGTCCCAACCTTCTTTAAGTGCGGAGTGCGAAAAGATAAAACAAGTAGGTTTGCTAAAACTTAATAGTTTTTCTTTGTCCTTCATTATTAAGTCGTAAGCTTCTTTATCAGATTGAGATTTGCCGGTTGATGAATCCTTAAACTCATCGCTAGCCTTACTCTTTTTTGCAAAATATGCTCCTTGCACAGATTTTGCGTCAGTATTTTTAAAATGTTCGTAGTGAGTCTTTAGCTTTTCAAACTCATCCTCAAATATGCTGCGTATGACACCCTTTTCTGACTGATAGTTTGCGACCTTATCAATAAAGAACAGAGAAAGTACCTTAACTTTATTCTGCATTCTTTCCTGTTTTACCATGTGAGCTTTTATTGTTTCGTGTATCTGCAACCTAAATACTTTTTCCCTGTCTTCTTCGCCGATTGCTTTAGCTAAACTATGCTTTGAGTTATCAGAAAGCTCCACATATCCTTGCCCGGCATGAATTTCTGTAATGTGTAAGTCGCCATATTTCGGGTTATTGGTTTCTTCTGATAAATAATCACCGTTTCGTACTGTTAGGGTATTTACTTCGTAAACATCACCTTTTTTAACCTCTACTTTTACCTTAGCAGAAATTGGCGATTTTTTGATTTCAAGTACATTAAAGAAAGTTTCGTTCTCCACGCCAAATACGGAAATCTTTTTTACCAATCTTCTGTTATATGCTTCTTCGGGTCCGAGGCTGTACAGCAAGTTATGCTTTTCTTTATGAGTGGCGCTATATCGCAGTTTGAACAGAGGATGTAAGTCAGAAATTGAAGCTTTTGCTAAATCACTACCCATATTTTGCGGTTCATCCATCACTACCACTGGACGAGTTGAAGAAATCATGTCTAAAGGTCGTTCGCCCTGAAATTGGTCTGGCGTTCTTCTCATGACATTAATTTCTTTGTTGAAAGAATCAACTGTAATAACCATCACTTGCATAAGGGGACTGGTTACAAAGTCTCTTACTTTGTTTAGCTTAGTACTATCATATTCAAATGCTCTTATACCTTGCCCGTAGCGTTGAGAAAAATGCTCATGGGTTTGTTTGATTGTCTTCATTACACCTTCGCGTATAGCAACGCTTGGGACTAGTATGATGAACTTGGATAATCCATAGCGTTTATTAAGTTCAAGCATAGTTTTAAGGTATACATAAGTTTTTCCCGTACCCGTTTCCATTTCAATAGAGAAGTCTAAGCTACCGAGCTCTTCCGAAACTTCAGCTATGCTGTTATCTTTTTGTATATCTCGGACATTCTCTAGAATTCTCTCATTGTCTATTTCCAGATCATTGCCCAGAGTGGTTATACTTCCAAGCGTTAATATAGAAGTCTGATCGGCAGATAGCTTATTCTTTCCAGTATCAAAGATACTTATAACCGCATCAATCGCATCTTTTTGGTAGTCAAGGTTATCTTGAAACTGAAACTTCATATGCCTAAATTGTTTTTAGTTTAATACTTTGTGCTAAATTCGCTTTAGTTGAATCAGTTAGAGAACTATCCAGGCATACAAACAAGTCATCATGGCCTAACCCAAGGTTTTCTGTTAGCTCTATATCTATTTTTTCCGCTAAAGTGAGAACCGCCCGTCTTTCGCCGTCTGTGATTTCATAAAATACGCTTCCGTTAAGATTTTTCTCTTCTACTGATGAATTCAGATCCATTCCTTCCTTTAAGAGTACTTCGTAAATCACGTCCATTACTTCGTATTTTTCTACTAATGGGTGTTCAAGTGACTGTTGCGCCTGTTCAAGCATCAATTGCCTAAGGTTTTCGGCATCAGCTTCGATGGGCTGCCAATGTCTGTAATTGCTTGCTGCGAGTTTAAATGCTTTAAAACCCGTATCTAACCTTGTTTTACGATCTTTAACCTCCTGGTGATAATCCTTAGTTAACCTATCACCGGCGCGCTTAATTCTTTCTCGAGCTATCTGAGATATCGTCGTAAATCCCTGCTTCCTGGCTTCTGAATGTAAGGCAGTCTCTTCTGCCAGCTGAACGCATATCCATTTGCGATTCCCTCCGTCATCGGCATTTTGTTCCATAACAGCATGTGCTGTAGTGCCTGAACCGGCAAAAAAATCTAGTACTATATCATCATCGGCTACCGTTGTGCCTATCTGGAGCAATCTTTTAATAAGCAAGACTGGCTTTGGATAGTCAAAAAGAAGTCCTTTCGATAAATTCAGCTCATCTATATCCTTTTTCGCTCTTGCTGAGTCGCCTGCAAATTTTCTATCAAAAATAGTTTGCGGAACTAAACCATCCTGCACCTCTGCGAGGTATCTTTTTACCATGGGATAGGAATCACCATCACCCCATATGACCGCGTTCGCCGACACCTTAGCATTCCAACTTTCTTCGCTATAAGCCCAATATCTACCTGCAGGTCTTTCTAAAATTGTTCCATTTGGTTTTTGAATTTTATAGTTTGCAGAGTATTCATTGTGCGCGGTAATTGGATCGGCTTTCCAGTCTCCTTTAGGATCATTGTCGGGGTTTGAATAAGCGCTTCGGTCTTCTCTCGGAATTAGATTTCTTCTCCAATCACTTTTGCTTCTAGCGAAGCAAAGAATGTAATCATGATTATATGAAAAGTATTGCGCAGAGTTCTTTCTGGTGTGAACCTTTTCCCATATTAGCTGACATACAAAATTTTCAGCACCAAATACCTCATCCATTACTTCACGCAGATTGTGGACTTCGTTATCATCAATGCTTACAAAGATTACTCCATTATCGTTAAGTAGTTGTTTCGCATAAAACAATCGGGGATACATCATACTCAGCCAGTTGCTGTGGTAACGACCGCTTGTATTACTATTCGTGCTGTAATTGGAACCTTCTTTGTTTTGACCAGTCCTAAGTTTGAAGTCGCTAATACCTTCTTGGAAGCTATCTTTATATACAAAGTCCTTGCCCGTGTTGTACGGCGGGTCTATGTAAATCATCTTTACTTTGCCGCCGTAGTGTCTTAGTAAGAGTTTTAACGTTTCAAGGTTATCACCCTCAATAAACAGATTCTGAGTTATATCCCAATCTTTGCTTTGTTCCTTGTCCGGCTTAAGGGTGGCTGTTGCTTTTCTCTTTATTGCTTGAATGGCTTCCGTCTTACCAGCCCAGCCTAACCCGTATTTTTCTTCAGCAGAAGCTAGGCTGCCGTTATCACTCAGCCACGTCTTTATTGCGTTAAAATCAACCTCACCGTCCTTAACGAATTGAGGGAATATTTCTTTTAGTCTTCTGACTTCATCCTTAATATCTAACCCGGACATTGTTACAATTTTGTCGTTGCTCTGGTTAGTCGATTTATCAGTCATTTATTTTTCCTTCAAGTAATTTCATAACTTCTGCCTTTTTGTAACGCCTGTCACCTCGTTTGCCTATGCGTATTGCTTTTAGGTAACCGCTATTATCCCATTTTCTGAGAGTGTTTGGATGACAACTTAGCAGTTGAGATGCTTGTTTGAGAGTTAGAAGATTGGATGAATTATTAGTTTCTTCTTGTGCCATGATGCCAAATATAACTATACATAAGTTAACATAACTTATGTGAAATCAGTTGGTTGAAGTTAGGAAAAAGAAAACAGCGACAAATTGCTGGAGTACTACGGTCGCCTATCTGCTAGACCAAGCGCGGCGCAGAACTGTTCAATGATCCTAGAGAACAGTTCTCAAACAGATGAGAAAATTGTGAATTAGGGTTTGGAGACTGGATAGCGGGATTTGTCCTTCTCCGCTGCGGTGTCCTCGCTCCGCTGCGGTGTCCTCGCTCCGCCGAACCAGCGACTACGCACGGCTCGCCGTACTGTTGCTGATCCAAGAAATAAAAAGTACAGGCTTTAGTCTGTACTTTTTATTTGGCTCCACCTACCTTTATGTATTCCAAAAGGAGTATTACCAGGCTATTGTGGAGATCTCTAGGGAATTCTAAGCATAGCGAAGGGTTATCTTGGCAATGAGCACACAATGGCACTACGGCCAGGTGCCTTATTTTTGCTGTAGCAAACCGATTGTGCTAATATCTCGACAAACTTGAAGCTTGGGTTCAAATACGGTCGGGTCGATATCGGAATGTCTTTCAATCTTGACTCCCTTTAATGGACGTACTTCGCAACTTTACAATTAGCGAAGCAGTTAGTCCTAAACTATGACTTTTTTCTTTCGGCCAATACTTTAACTCGCTCCAGAGCTTTGGGATAGTTGACCTGAAAATATTCTTCCAGTTCTGGGGGAACATCAAATGCCACGGTTAAAGTCGTAGTGCCGTCTTTCTCTGCAAGTGAGTAACTTTCCTTGCCGCCAGTCCATTCCTTTGCACGCTCCCGTTTTCCACCTTCCTGCGTATCTGCACGGTGTCTGAGCAGCAAAAATTCGTCTGCGACGAGCTTTTCAACCAAACTTGTTACGCCATACCCGCTTGCAGAAGAGATAAACTGTACTTCATTGCCTTCTTTCAGATCACCAGCCATGTATGTTTCTGGGTCAATGATACTTGCCCATTCGCGAAATGTTTCGTCTTGCCATAGAGTATCCCAAACCCTTTCTTTAGTGGCATTTATCTCGATTGAGAATTGCATTTCTTTCACAGTTTCATTATATCCCACAAAAGCATAAGCACTTTGCGCAAGCAGAGTGTTTATGCTTGGCTCACTACGATACGGGAAGTTATAACCGTGATCAAGTATAATCTGACAGGGCTAGTCGTGCTATAGTGGTGTGGATTATGACAAAACAAGCCAAGTACAGCATAGTTATCCCTGTTGGCATGAAGCCTAGGCCTAAAATACACGAGGAAACGGCTGCTGAAATACTGGCTAATCATTTTAAGAGCGACGTCCATTTTCTGGAAACCGGCAGCCAAGGCACGCCCGACGTTTCTGTTCAAGGTGTAGAGTGGGAACTGAAGAGCCCTATCGGCGGTAGCAAGAACAATACCCGAAAAAATATGCGTGAAGCCGGCAAGCAGTCGGTAAACATAATTATCGATTTACGGCGCTCCAAGCTACATCAAACACGTGCCTTGGGCTATATCAATGAGTACATGAGTACCTCAAAGAAGCTCAAGCACGTCGTGGTCATTACTAAATCTAAGCGTATATTGACAATAAAGTAGCACCAGAGATATAATTATAGGTGTAAAAGACGCATACGGGACTGAATCTGACCCAGAGGCGTCTTTTCTTTTTGCCTGAAGCCTTTTGGCACAAGGTTGTGATCCTACGAATTGTCGAATGGACTTTCTGATGGGTCAACGTCCTTGATGTGGGTTTCGTTTTCTTTGCGCCACGGTGGATTTACCATTAGCGTGTACTCAAGTTTTCCAAAATAATGAATTCTTGTGTTTGGCGGAATGGCTACCAAGTCCCCAGGCTTTACAGGAATTTTTTCGTCGTTTAAGACGAACATGCCATTACCTTCGATAATGTAATAGATAAACCACGAGGTGTTTTTAAATTCTTCCAGATGGCCAATTTTCGTGCTAGCTCGCACAAAACTTATGTCTTTCGTTACATCTCCGTAGACTTTAATACTCATACCAAATTTTTCGAAAGCGTTTGCCTCGTTCTCTGGGTAGACGTATTTCATAAATTTAGTATCTCACAAATAAAAAGAACGGTTCAAAAGCCATTCTTAAAGCGGAGCGTCATTCTTTGAAGCGAGGGTTCATATTCATAAAACAACAGTATCACTGGTCTCAATTCTAGTCTGGGGTAACAAAAAATCAGAACCGAATTACCAGTTCTGACTTCATCTATTCTGGCTTGGCTCACCACGATAGAGGAAGTTATAACCAAAATTAAGAGAGATTACTAACGTTGTCAGATGTGAATCGTGTTTTTGAAGCTGGCTCTGCTACTGTACCGGGTGCATAGGATCAAACGTGACATTTAAGGCCGCTTCGCCTTCGAAGGTAGTCGCATGTTCCCTCATTTTATCGAGCACCATGTGTATCGCATTAATGGGGTCGGAAGCGTCGCTTATTAGGTGATCGTACTGGCTTGTATGGAATGATCCTGCGCGAGTTCCGGCATCATTGAGCGAGAAAGAGGTAACGCCGTAGTGGCTGACGATGCTGCTTACCTGGCGAGAATCAGGTGCGGTACGGCGAGTCATTTGAAAATGTCGCATTAAATCAGGCGTTGAAGGCCGTGCCGCTTCAAGCAGGTAGTTCTCGGAATAGTCCCAAGGCGAATCTTCTGCCAATGTACGAACGGTATGATCTGGGTGGGTATGTACTTCCTCAATGGCCGGAAATATGTGTGACAAGAAAATATGCGCATATTGGTCGGAATCAACCTCAGCTTCATGGGCGGCTGTTGTTGTGTCAATCCAAAGTTCGGCGTCAGGCACATACAGCCATTGATGTTCTTTACGTTGCTGGGATATAGATTCATGAATTTCAGCTAGTCCAGACTTTCGGCCGCGTCTTATTATGCGCCCAAATGCTTCATTGTTTGAGGGTAGCATGGTATCGTCTTCAGTGAATGAGTATGGGTATGGGGTCTCTCTGCGTAGAGCAAGACGAGGTAATGTAGCGGAGAGTAGGCAGCTCATGCCTAATTGCTTTGCGACTTGAGGATAGTGCTCTCGCGCTTTTTCATTAATGGCTCGAGACAATTCAGCCGCAGGGAGGCCATGCATAAAACAGTATTATTTACAAATCTTGGCTCACACTGGCTGACGCATTGCGAACTGCAAGTACGGACTACGATGAGCATAAACTGAAATTTATTAGGGAGGTATTAGTATAAATTAGCTTTCAACAGCTATTTTGTTGTTTTTGTCATGTGATACACCGTAATTTTATGTAGCTTGTTACAAACGGTATTCTCGTTCATCTTTTTGTGATTGTGTGAACGCTCCGAGTTTCCACAAATTATTTTTCCAGCTTTTTACGGCTCCAATGCCATTTTGCTCATGCTTGACGCTTATGCTGAGTCAATACTATAATGTAAATACAATTGACCTGCTTTCCGAACTGTCACCGTATGGTGTGCGTGTCTGGGACAACCAGAATAGGAGGCAGGTTTTTTTATTTGAAGTGCCAAATATCCTCTACTCGCTTTTTGATAACTTTTAAGTATTCGGCGTTATCCGTCTTGCTAGACTGTGTTGTACGGAGAATTGAACCTGCAACCATATCAGCAAGCTGTATGAGGTTATCATTCTTTGAATTAACAAACTTCATATCTTTAATAACGCCACCTCGTGGATTGGCTTGTTGCTTGAAGTAGGTTGTTGCGGCCTTCTTATATGAACGATCCTCATGTCCATCAAGTCTAATGCTGCCGTTTTTAATTGATCCATCACTCTTCGAAAGAACTTCTTTAATCATGTAATTGTAGAATTTTGTTTTGTTAGTCCTTAACTCAGGACTTCGAATAATAGATTTATCCGCTACGATTGCTCTAATGCGAAAACTACAGCCTTTGACCTCGTTCAAAAAGGTTAGGCGTATTTCTTTATTTGTTTTATTAAACTTGAATTCGTGGTCATCACGCCACTTCAGTGTACGGCGTAACCGTTTAATTTTAAGAGCCGTTTCTTCGGCATCCAAATTATCATCAAAGATTACACAGGCAATAACGAAATGCTTACTTGAGCCTTTTTCCAGCTTGAATCCTGCATCGCCACTATCATCAATGAATACCAGCATTACTTACTGTCTTTCGTGAAGAATGTAATCTCAAAACCCTCTGGGTCAGCAATACGAAACGAAGTATCGCCCCAGCTATTATGTCGAAGCTCGTGACGAACAGTATTGTCATCCTTCATTTGCTCCCACAGCTGTCTGACGTCATCTACTTCAAGCGAAAAGTCACAGCCAGTAATTGGCTTATAGCCATCTTCTGGTGATAGTAATTCAAGTGTAGTGCCGCCAACATCGAACATTACACCCTTATCATTTTCGCCTCTGTCCCAAGAATTGGTTACTGTAAATCCAAGACCGCTTTCATAAAAAGCTCTTACCAACTCAAAATTATTTGGATAAAGCTTCACCCTAAACTCTCGGACTACAACAGGTTCTCTCATCCCTCATCCTTGTACTTTTTGATAGCATCAAGAAGCCCGTTAGGGTCAGGAAAAGTGCCGCTTTCTATAAGTACTGGCTTTAATTCCTCCTGAATAGCCTTCCATTCTTGCTCGGTCAGGCCAACAAGAAACTTATGCTCATTCGGTCTGTCATCGCCCCTGAATACCAGCACGAAACCTGTAACACCCTCTGGATTTGTGCCTACAAAAAGGTCTAGTTCGTGCCCATCTTCACTTGAATAACCCTCTATGTGACCGTAATCAACAGGATACGTTACTCCATTTAGTGGATAGTCACTACCGTCTG
The DNA here is from genome assembly GCA_035248005.1 of Saccharimonadales bacterium (SeqCode). Classification (GTDB taxonomy): domain Bacteria; phylum Patescibacteriota; class Saccharimonadia; order Saccharimonadales; family UBA4665; genus PMNU01. The sequence continues at coordinate 72,989 of DATFHU010000014.1, read as the reverse complement.
GTAGTTCGAAATCGTAATACTCATTTGCTGGAACATCAAGCACAAAAGTATTCAATGGTTCTGGTAAATTTTCTGCGATGTTCATATATTTTCTATAATCTCTTTTAATTCGGTACAGGCTTCCTCGCCATCTACTGCACCTGACATATGATTAGCGTTGTGCTTGATGACTAATTTTGCTCCCAGCTCATCTTTTAATCGTTCGCCATACTGTTCCGATACAAAGGGATCGTTGTCCGATTGTATAGCTACAAAACCATTCTTGGACTTGGGCTTTATTTTGCCAAAATCCAATCTGGTATCAAAGAAGTTCTCCAGTTCGCTAAACCCGAGTTGGTCGGTAAAGCCAGCCACCAATATAACTTTGCCCACTTGACCACCTTCAAGGGCTTCTAAATACCTCATAATCGTAACCGTACCTATGCTATGCCCAATCAGAACTAGCTCGTCATCAGGCTGTACTATCGCTTCTTGCAGGTGGGGCAACCAAGTGGCTAATTTAGGTGGGTCGGGGTCGGGCATATCTGGCACTATCACCTCATAACCTAGCTTTTCCAGCTCCGATTTAGCCCAGGGATACCAGGCATAATTAGAGTTGCCACCCCAGCAGTGAACTATGATTGCTCGCTTCATCATGTCTGATACTCCCATCCTGGCTGCCATGCCTTTAGTTTCCGCCAATCATTTGCAAAGGCTTCTTCCCACGTCATACCTTTCAGTATCACGTCTAGAGCAAGCTGTGGTGCTTTATGGGCAACGATTGCTATGTGCTTACCATCGTATTCACTCTTAATTGAATCTAGGAAATCTGCGATCCTAGCTTTAACTTCTTCGTAACTCTCGCCATTAGGCATTGGTGTCGTTATTGATTTTTCCTGCATTGGCTCAACCACATCAGAATCTTGGCCATTCAAATCGCCATAGTTGCACTCTCGTAATCTTTTGTCAGCGAAGGCGGGGTACTTATCTCCCCACGTTAATTTCGCAGAATCTATTGCACGGCTTAAGTCAGAAGTAAATACAGCATCAAAGGATTTGTCTGCTGTTAATTTGGCTAAGTCTTTAGATTGCTGAATCCCTAACTCAGAAAGCCGTACATCATTCCAGCCCGAAGATTTGTTTTCTTCGTTATCTGTGGTTGTCCCGTGAACGAAGTAAGTAATCTTAACTGACATTACTGTGCCTTCTTATTTATCTCAGCCCACACTTCATCTTCAATCTCAATCTCGCCAGCCTTAGTGAGATTTTGAGAGTGCTCGTAAGCACGTTGTCCTGGGTAGACAACCCTATCAAAGCCTTTTCTTGGTTCAGTAGCTGTTATTTCATCCTTTAGTCTATCTACCTGTTGCATAAAGGTTTCTTTCGAGCCAAATACCGACGGATCGATTACGTACAGCCAAGTACCTAATTCAGCTTCATTTGACTGCTTTTTGCCAGCGACACCACCCACCAACGCACTTGTCAGTACTTCGAGGAGCAGGTTAATTGCGTAACCTTTATATTCACCGAAGCTTTCAATTTTTACTGCTTTATTCGGATCAGTGGTGTATTCACCTTCTTCATCTAGGTAAGCATTATCTGGGAGCTTTGTGTTGGCTTTCTTTGCCTCACCAATCAGTCCCCAAGCACGTTTTGACGTAGCGGCATCAAACACAATCGAGTCTGTAGAACTCGGAATGCCGTAAGCTAGAGGGTTTGTTCCAAAGATGTCGTCTTTGCCACCATAAGGTACAGTCCCTTGTGGACCTCCATTCGAGGCTAGTATTGCCAAGTATCCTTTGTCGGCAAACTTCCTGACCGTGTAAAAAAGTGCAGACATGTACTGACCTTTGATAGCTACTGTGTAGGTACCATTTTCAGATGATGCTTTGCATATATCATCGAATCTCTGCATGATAATCTGGAAAGGACTTTTGCCTTTACCGTCGATATGTAGTGCACTACTCGACTCGAATAAGACGTTTTCTTTCGTCTTGATATTTTCAAGCTTTTTTATCCAATCATCTACACCGTGAACACCCTTAAACCCTTTGAAGAAGTTATCTTCTAGATAATGTGCTACTGCTGCTCCTACATAATCCTTTGCTTCCTCAGAAGGTACGCCTTGTTTGTTTGCTATTTTTGTAAGTGCAGCACTTAATTCATCCAGTCTTATTTTCATTTTCCCTCCAAGAATTTCATTACATCATCTTTCTTCCAGCGTCTTATGTTTCGTCCACCAATTCGAATAGCCTTAAGAGTTCCATTTTTATCCCAATTTCTGAGTGTATTTTCGTGAACCTTTAATAGACTGGTAACTTCTTTTAACGTCAAATATTCAGGTAGTTCGTTCTTCTCGCTCATCTATCAATATCTTATAATATCTAACAACACTATGGAAGCTACAAACAAATCAACACCAGCTAATGATTTTGCAATAGCAAAGGCGATGAATGCGGAATTATACAGTATGTTTGTTGTGGTTTGGGTAGCGGATGGTGCTGGAGTATCTGAACTCCATAATATCGACGACCTAAACCGTGCATACATATTGTTAATAAACGAATTAGAAAAGATATACGAACGTAACGACGAGCTAAAAGCAATTAAGCCAGTGCCACCGTGGAAGCATTTTAGTGTATTAAAAAATCACACAGAAGAAATACGTGACTACCTTGATGATACTGAAGACTGGGGTCTTGGGCATAATGCAAAGGTCGAAAGGTTATGTATCTTAGCTGGAGTGGATGATCCTGTCTATAATCCTGAGCAACAAGAACTTATCAATAATCTAGATACCTATAGTAAGAAATATGCAGCTTTAGGTAAGAAGAAATGGGAAGAGAAATTTGAAGATGAGGCTAAAAACAGACAGATACCTTCCTATAAACTTACCTACCAGCTTGACGGCTCCATACTTATAAATGACGTACTTAAGCTCAAGAAGGCTCATGCTGGTTCAAGCACTGAAAGACTGCTAGAACAGGCTCTCAAGAGCCCTAACACGCTATTCAAACCTGATATAGGTCAAACGTCACGTAACTTAAGCACTGTACTTAGTAGTGCAGGTTTTACGAAAGAATTAAGAGAGCTATTCTTCCCGACAATCAGCAATAGCAAAGGGATTGTTTTCCGGCCTACCATATCACGCCAGCAAGCAGATAATGAGAATATAGACACTACTGAACTAGACGCAAAGCTACTTGCATTAGGTGCAGAGACTGAACCGAAAAGCACTTAATACGAACCGATTCAAAACCCAAAACATCACTATTTGAACTATTTAGTTACAACATAAAACCCATTCAACGACTAGGGTTCTTTTTGTTGCGATACTCGGCTTGTTATGAACAGCAAGCCAATAGAAACTAATCCAGACCAAGCCACCAAAAGCAGTGCTGAGTTGGTTTTGAATAATGACGAGATTGAACAACTCGCCAAGTTTCTAGATGCCTTGCTGGAGTCCGACTTAGCAAGCAAGGGCGACGGGGGCAACGGCAATGATTGATACGGTCAATATCGCAGTACAGTATCACGAACGCCCATTATGGTATAGCAGCATACATAAACGCATAAACTCAGGCTACGGTAAAGGGGGTGTATTTACCGCACATATACGCCCAAGATACGAAGAACGGACATACAAACGAGAAGGTATCTACCTGCCAAAATTACGGTATGTTGAACGCCCCAGAACTCAATCACGTAGCAAGACTTACGAACTGTATATTGAATTATCTTTAACTAAGTTATATTTCGGTAACAACTTTAGCGAACTTACCGACAACATGTTTTCAGCGGTCGTAAATGTACTGTCCGAAGCATTATTGGACATCTATGACGTAAGTGTTTCGCCTACAGAGATTGAGCAAGCCACAGTAAGCAGAATAGACTACTCAAAGAACATTGTATTCACAGACCGAACGCCTGTTTCAACGATTATAAATACTTTGGCAACTGCTGAGGTGCCCAAGACGTATGATATGCAAAATACGAATCATAAGAACGGTGGACAGACCTATCACATACACACCAACAGCATAGATATTGTTTTGTACGATAAAGTTGCTGACCTACGGCAAGCAAAGGTATCAGAAAAACGTTCATACGAAGAAGACAACTACACACAATTAAACCTGATAAACGAGTTTGACAAGCACCCAAATGTAACTATACCTCGTTGGGAGATACGGTTGATTGGCAGACGTAGGATACGACAAGAACTCAATACAATAGGCGTGAACGAAAATCTGCAATTGAACCATTTATTCAGTAGTGATATTTCACGAAAGGTTTTGCTACTCCACTGGCAGAAAATAATTGACCGGATACCTTATTCTGAAGCAAAAGCAGATACCGCATCGCAAATACTTGTAGCTTACAAGCAATCAAATCCTGATATGAAGTTCTCCAAAGCCAGTGCCTTGACCTTAATGCAACTACTCCGCAATGAGCAAAGCGAACGTGCTGTACGCAACGTAATAGAAGGCTTATTTAGTCGAGCTCAATATTATCAGCTAAAGAAAAAGACCCGTAACCCTGTAAAGGTAACAAAGTCTAAAGACCTTCTCCACATCACCGAAACACTTACACAAATGATCCCTGTGAGTATTGATGACATTATCTAAAGAATTGTTCTCTAATGTTAGCAAATATAAGGTAATCCCAGTATAATAAAGACATAATATTGAAAGGATGTCCAGCAATGAAAATACAAACTGAAATAGACTACGAGGGGGTAAAAGCCTTTTTAATAGCACGAGTATCAGACACTCGTCAGACAGATGCACTACCAGCACAAACCCTACGACTGAAAGAGTATGCGGACAAACTGTGCCTTAATGGTGAACACTTCTCTTTTGATGAAACAGCATATAAAGAAGACCGTCTAAAATTCCGAGAGATTATAAACAAGATAAACGACTATCCTGATTTTTGCATTCTTGTCTTTGATAAAATCGACCGTTATACAAGAGATGCTTCTACTGAAGCGGTGATGATATTAAAGCGATTAGTTCGTGAAGGTAAAATAGAACTTCATTTCCCATCCGACAACCTTGTTTATCACAAGAACTCACCCGCAGCTGACAAAACTCGATTGGGCATGGGTATGGTTTTCGGCGAATACTATTCTTCAGCAATTAGCGATAACGTAAAAAGAAAAATAGAGCAGAAGCTAAATGATGGTGAATTTCCAGGCAAAGCACCGATAGGCTATAAGAATATTGCGACTACTGACGATATGGGCAAGATTTTGTCTAAGAATATTGTGCCCGATCCAGCTCGTAGGCAGTACATTGAAAGGGCATTTCAACTTAGACTAGAGGGTAAGTCATTTCGCCTAATCGCAAAGATGCTCAAGGACGAGGGTTTAAGAGCAAACACAAAGCAGCAAGGCGTTGTATCACAGAGTCAAATGGAAACAATGCTAAAGAACCCCTTTTACTACGGTGTCATGAAATATGACGGCAGTATATACCCTCATAAGTACGAACCAATAATTACTAGGAAAATATTTGATAAGGTACAAGCCATCAATGAAACACGCAATGCCGAGCGTGATAAGACACTCACTAAGCAGACCTACACTTTTCAGGGCATATTGAAATGTGCCACCTGTGGCTGTTCCTACTCCTCGTATGTAAAGAAAGGTCGTGTCTATATGCGTTGTACTAAGTCTAAGGAGGGTGTTATTTGTGACCAGCCACCTACATCAGAAGAGCATCTGATCCCGCAAGTGAACGAATTACTTGAAAGGTTAGCAATTAGCGAAAAACGAGTGATTGAAGTATTGGATATATTAAAGAAGGGACACGATGATATACAGCTTTACTACCAGACGGCTATCTCTGAAACACGTACCAAAATCAATAAAATGAACAAAAAAATAGACTTGCTCTATGATGACCGTCTTGAGGGTCGTATTACTACGAACGACTATGACAAATATGTAACTAATTATAAGAATGACAAAGAAGAACTAGAGAATAAGCTGGTTGAATACACTAATAACGACAAATCCTTTGTTGTAACTGCTGAACATCTGTTAAAACTAGCTCAAAACGCTAAGACTGTATTTGAAAGTTCGCAACCAGCTCAAAAGAACAAGATTCTAAGAACTTTACTTGCGAACTGCAAAATCAATCAAAAAAGACTGCAACTCAATCTGTTACAGCCTTTCTCTAGTCTTGTTTCTGACTCTAAAAGTCAAAATTGGCTCCGGGGACTGGATTCGAACCAGCGACCTAGTGGTTACACTTTATCCGCTATTTTCATAGCGGCGTGGACTATCTCATTACCGTGGCGACAACAAAATTATGCCGCTGTAGGTACAAGGCGCTTCCCCTTGATTCGCACGAATCAAGAGTACTTCCGTAAAGGAATAGTCTCTGAACCTTCCTAAGCGCACGCTTAGGCTTGGCTGCGGATTTTCATATCCCTACTGTATAAGGACGTAGACTTTCCGCAATTCACCTTGTTTTCACTAAGCAGTTTCCTGACTTAGGCTGCAACTTACAGCCACCCGCTCTACCGCTGAGCTACCCCGGATTAGCGCTCCATTTTATGGAGCATTTTTAGAAAAAGAACGTTCGCGCCGGACTTCCCTGGAGCACGAATAGCCTGATTATATCTAAAGTGTTAAGCGGGTGCAATGTCCAATATATTGCCGGCAGGGTTTTGCAAAGGTTTGTAAAACCGGCATGCTAATGGTACGCTGGCTGGCATGAGTGAATATATTGTATATGATGAAGTAATGCCAAGCTTTGTCAAGTTTAAAGACAGACTCAACAGTATGCTTATGGATAAATCGTCGGTTGGCGGGCGTGTCATGCGCCGTCAGGGGTACACAGGAATAACAAGCACCATCCATGGCCATTCCAATAGGTGTTGCCGGACACAGAGGTATCAGGCCGGAGACAACGAGGTTATTGGCCAGTTATATAGGACTCAACCGGACACGGCAAGAACGGGCCGCAGTATTTTGTTGGACCTTCATTTGCCTAATGCTGCCTGCGGGGTGCCAAATCTTCTTACTGTTCGTACAGTTGGAGAAAAAGCTAGGGTTGGTAAAGAGGGTATCCCTGGGGCTGTAGTCAATACTACGGGTTTACGCATTGAACAGGTTGGCCTTGGCTCAGTACAAAGAGCCATTTTGGTGATTCGTGAAGGACGCACTGAGCAGCAAGAAATGCAAGGTGAATATCCCGCTGTGCGTCGAGCGTTTAGTGGCGGTGAGATGCCGGATTACCCCCGTACCGCCGAGCAAGTTGGAGCGATTCTTATGACAGATGCGGTTGGCATGATTGAGGATTTTTTGCGGTATGAAGAGGACCTTTGGCTTGATGCGAGTGCCTAACGTTGGTTTTTCAGTGCCGCTTGGATGCGGCGGGATTCGTCGCGTTTTTTAAGCGTCTGGCGTTTGTCGTATAGTTTTTTACCTTTGCCAACGGCAATGCGGACTTTAATGTAGCGGCCGGTAGTTAATACCTCGAGCGGCACAATGGTTCTGCCCTGCTGCTTGGCCTCGACAAGCGCGTTGATTTCGCGGTGCTTTGCCAGTAGCTTGCGGCTACGTGTTTGGGTTTGGTCGTCAATGCGTATACCACTGGTACCGCTTATAGTGGCATTTATCAGCCATAGCTCGCCGTCCTTGACAGTTACGTATGCACCGCGCAATTGGCCATGGCCGATACGCAAGGCTTTGGTTTCCGCGCCATTAAGCGCAATGCCTACAACCAAACTGTCGCCCAGCTCGTAATCGTGGCGGGCGCGGCGGTTTGTAATGCGTTTGGTGGATGCCTGCTTTTTCTTCACGTTCTTTAGTATGCGGCAACAGGGGTGCTTTGCCAAATGCTGACTTGCAGTTTTATATTATTTTGTGGGATGCTTGGCGGGCAAGTATGCCGTCTGCATTGGTTAGGCCTTTTTGTACGGCCTGCCAAATGGTCGGGTCGTTGCAAGTACGCAAGCGCCAATACCACCATTCTCCGCCCCATAGGTCAATCGGATAGGCATGTACTTTACGGGCGAGTGCTATATTGCGGAGGATCTGTCTGGGGCTCATTGAGCGGTCTTGCTCTTGGGCTGACATCTCCCAAATGGCGGCGTGTCCCCATGGTTCAAGCTGTAGTTCGTGGATCAACACTGGCCGTCGCCGCAGCAGTGCAATAAGTCGTTTGCGCAGCCGATGCAGCCATGGCGTATGAAATGCCGTGCGGTAGGCTTTGCCATTGTAAATGACTTGGTAATACGAAAAGCCTACGGTGTCAGGCAGCGGTTTGCGCAGTGGTATACCCCACGAGGTGCTGGTGCTCATAATAACCGGGCGCGTTGGGTCGAGGTTTTTAACAAGTTTGAATTCTTGGCGCAGCCGCACACGGTTGACTTCCGGGCGGGTGCCAAAGCCTTTTAAAAGCGCTTCGTTTTCCAGCTGGTAGCTGACTATGGCATTTTGCCCTTGGTAACGTTCGACAACTACCATCAAGTAGCGCAGAAGTGCTTTGGTGCGTTCGGGTTTTGATAGCTCCCAAGCCCAGTTGGGCCAATGGTTTTCCGGCCAGCGCGGTTGGCGGGCGCCAAGGCACAGGGTAATAACGCCGCCGGCTCTCGCAATTTTCTGTATTTGCCAATCCAGCTCGGCAAAGTCGTACTTGCCTGGTGATTTTTCGTGCTCGTCCCAGTAGCTCATCAGCCTGAAACGCTGAAAACCGGCGTCTGTAATCAGCCAATCCAATGTTATTTTCGGGTCGATACCGAAGTTCCGGCACTGCTTAATCGAAAAACTGACACCGAATTTACCGGGTTTCACTATGCGCTTCATTCTTTCATTATGGCATGATTAAGGTAAAGACAGGCGGCCGGCGCAAAAGGAATGGGGGTAATTGTAGTATCAACGGGCTGCACTTTATCAAATATAAACGGGGTGTCCGGTGGAATGTACTGGTTGGCGATTTCAGCCAATTCATCTTCCAGGGCGCGCGGATAAACGGCCGTACGCAGCAGAACTAGTGCCATGGAATGAAGCTTTTCGGCCTGACTGTTTGGAAGAGGCAGGTTGCCTATTTTTCGCAGCATTGTCACTCCGGCGAAGCGCTCCGCTATAATGTCTGATGGTTCTAGTTGTATGCCAAAATCGCGGCGATCTGTCCTTGTGCCGGTGGTTCGGTTGGTAGTGTTGCGAGTGATTACTTCCCTCGTAGAAGATGCGGGCAATGCCGCATAGAGACGGTTGGCGATTAGCTGCGGGTTTAGGTAAGACAGTTCCGAGGTAGGGTTAGTTGTCTCGAGTGCGTAACGAATAGCATTACCGCCAACAATGCTAGCCGCCATGTTGTCAGGCCGTGCAAAGCGCACCAAATCTTGATCGAGGGGTATACACGTGCCTACTTTTTGAACTATTTTTTTCTGTAATTTTTGAAAAAGTGCTGGTTCGGGATGTAAGAGCTGACGCTGAAGCACAATAAGCCGTGGGTGATTTCCTGACATAAAAGCATTACTATACGTAGGCATACGTATGCTTGCAACAGTAGGCCGCTGGCATGACGCTGCGTGGTTTAAATTTTTTCCGCGCCTTGCACGTGCGGGACATGCATGCTTTACGGAAAGCTGGGCCTCGGCCGTTCAGTCAAAAAAGCTGTCCTACCGTTCTGATTTGCGGGATCAGCCTTAGTGTTTTTTTGTTGCAGACGCAAAAGCGTCTTGAGCTACAACCCATAACGACGGATCTTGCAGTTTGATCAGGCGGTAGTACCAATATTCGCTTCCCCACAAATAAATTTCACGCATGCCGGTGGCCTTGCCAAATTCGATGCGGTCGGCAAAACGCTGCGCATCGAACGATTTATTTTGCTCGTCCAGTGAGGTTTCGGAAATGATTTGGCGATTTGGCGGCCAGGCTTCGGCTTGCAGCTCGTGGATAAGCATATCCTTTCCGGTGTACAGTTTTTGAGAACCGGCCACAAAGGCATAGAACCAGGCAGGGAACGGATATTCCAAGTAGCGGCGCGTTACGTTAGCATCCCATACCCGTTTGTAAATAGAGATGCCAAATTCGTCTGGCGTGGGCTCGCCTAGTGGTATGCCCAAGGCGTTATTGCTGCGCGCAATAACAACCGGATGGTGCGGGTCGAGCCGCTTGACCAGGTTGTACTCGCTCACCAGGCGGTCGCGGTTGAAGTCCTTGCAGTGCGGGCTGAAGCCGCGCAAGAAGTACTCGTTCTCCAGCTGGTAACTATTCAGGCTGGGCGAGTGTTTGTAACGCTCAACCACGGCTGCAATAAACGTTTCCAAATGCGGGCGCCACTCTGCAGCGGGCATGCTCTGGGCCCAGGCAGGCATGTGACATTCCGGCCAGCGCGGCTGACGCAGGCCCAGGCTGAGGGTGACTTTGGCATCGGCGTTTTGTATTTTTTCGAACTGCCAATCGAGCAGCGTAAAGTCGTACTTGCCCGGCTCTGGCTCTAATTGGTTCCAATAACTTACGAGCCGGAAGTGGCGGACGCCAAGATCGTTTAGGAGCGCGTCAAGCGTGCGCTGTGGGTCTACGCCCAGGCTTTCGGCGTAGGCTGGTATAAACGACGTACCCAGCAAAAGCGGCTGATTGCTCTTGCTTGCTATGTACCAACGGGCAATACCGTACATACCACCTACAGCCAGCAGTACCGCAATACATACCACTACTAATAGTTTGTGCCACCACTTTTTTCGCCAGTAGCGGCCGGCACTTTGCCTGGCACGCAGCACCAGTGTTTTGACTCTTTTTTTCAGTTTTTGCATGTATAATAAGTGTTGTTTTGCCATATGAAATCAAATATTCGTGTTAGTTTAGTTATACCAGCCTACAACGAAGAAAGCCATTTAACGGCTACTCTCAAAGCAGTTAGCGAGCAAACGGTTAAACCGTTTGAGGTAATTGTGGTGGATAATAATTCCACGGACCAGACGGCAGTCATTGCACGGTCGTTTCCTTTTGTGACATTGCTGCACGAACCCCGCCAAGGCGTGGTAAATGCCCGCACTACCGGCTTTAATACGGCTCGCGGCGATATTATCGGCCGGATTGATGGCGATACGCGTATTGCTCCTAATTGGATTGAAACGTTGCAGGCCGTATTTGCGGACCAATCTGTTGATGCCGTTTCCGGATCGGTACATTATTATGATATCCCTTTGACAACCGTCATCGATCCTATAGACGTAGGCTTGCGTACCTGGATGGCCAAACATATGGGAAGCGTGTATCTTTGGGGGGCTAACATGGGCATTCGCCGTTCCGTGTGGCACAAGGTAGCTGCGCGGGTTTGTAACCGCAAGTTTTTTCATGAGGACCTGGATCTGGCTGTGCATTTGGGGAAAGAAGATTGCCGGGTTATTTTTGAAAGCAAATTGTTTGCAGGTATTTCGGGACGTCGGATCGATACTAATCCCCTTTCGTTTTGGCGGTACGTCTGGCTTAATGATTTTACTTATGCGCAGCATGGCGTGCGCGAGCGCCTTTATATGTATCCGGTACTGTCATTAGTAGTGTTATTTTATGCGCCGCTGCGTATTATGTATCGCGGCTACGATGAGCGAACACAACACTTTTCCTTACGAACGCTGTTTGCCCCGCCTATAGCTGCCGGCCGTGTTGATCCGGCTGTGTTTCATGCTGATTAGGGCCATTCGGATGGCTATAGTGCGGCGATTCTAGTCATTTCCAAGGCCTGGCCTTGGAAATATTAAGTTCTACCCTCCCCCTATTCTAATGTCTTTTCTTGTTACTTTCGCGGTCAAAAGTATGAAGAAAGACGATGGAAGAGTGAGGGGTGGGGATTTGGGGAGAGGACTTGGTAAAAAGATAGGTCGAGGTTTGTTATTGTGCGGTATTTGTCTGCTTACGCCCATTGCTCTCCGCAGTAACTGTGCAGTTGCTCCATAGCCCCTTTCCTGCCTGCTTTGCAGACCCCTCTGCTGCAACAAATTCGTCCGATTTGGTAAATGGAAATTGAGTGTAAGCAAAACCATAGCCCCCGGAAATAAGCTCTTTTTGCACCAATCGCCCGTCGGGTAGATACACATAGCGCAGCAACCGGTCGTAACGGTCACGGTTTTGGCTTTTTGCATCGGCTTGCAGCCTGACCTCTTGGGTGCCGATCAGGTTTTTAGTAAAGGCGGCTGCGGCTGAACCGTAGCATTGCACGGGCGTATCAGGTTTGTGGGTTTCGGGCGTATCAATACCGATCATGCGCACTGTCTCCTGGCGGCCGTTCATGTGTACGGCAATTGTATCGCCATCTATAAACCGTGCTATACCGTACAGGCCTGGTTGTGTCTGCTCGGCCTTGTCAATGGCAGTCTCAAACCAACCAAAGTGTTGGCCGAGCAAAAGTACGCCCAGGGCAAGTACGGACAACAGCAAACTAATTTGGCGTTTTCGCAGCCGTTTCATAGTTGTTCCAAGGCGCGCGCTACGTCTTCCTTGGCGCTATTGGTACCGTCCAGGATAATGACCTGCTCGCCAGGTCTTGGCGGCTCAAGGTTGCGTGCGATACGCTCGAACCGTTCAACTGGCATGTTGCCCCATACGCGGGTGTGTTGACCATGCGAATGTAATGTTGCGCGCTTACGGGCAAGGTCTTTTGAGGTAGCCACCCAAATAACCACTGTCCGCACCCCTTCTTTGGCGGCCCAGACGCGCATTTTTTTGCGGTCTTTATAAAAATTAAAGTTAGTGTCGAAAATCACGCTCTTACCCTGGTGCAATAATTGCCGGGTTTCTTTGTTAAGCTGGGCGTACAGCTGTATGTTCTCTTCGTGGTTGCGGGTAGGATTGGGAAAGCGTTTATTGCGCTCGTGATCGGCCCATAAGTGCACTGCTCCGGTCAGCTCGTGGATGTACTTGGAAATAGTTGTTTTACCTGCCCCTGGATAGCCCAGCATAAGGTAAAGGGTTTGGTCGGTCATACAAATAAGGGTACGACAAAATGCTTGCTGGCTGCAAGGCAGGTGAACAGACATAATTCGAGCAGCAGTTAAGGCGGCGCATAATAATTGCTTCGTCTACAGACTGTTCTGGTTCTTCCGAAATGGATTCCATATCGTAGACACTGCAAAATAAAGTAAAGGCTTGTCAAGGCGCAGTGCATAAGAGAACATTTTAAAATCAATGCCTTTATTGGCTAGATACTTGTCGTCAAAAGGGTGCCTTACCATATCCCATAAAGCCTGCTTTATGGGACCCGTTTGAAATCAAACACTACGGCCAACGGCAAAAGAGGCTAAGGTTAAAAATCTATACCCTTGTTGGCTAAGTACTTATCATCAAAGTGGTGTTTGATTTTGGCCATGTTGGTAGCGATGTCTACGTGCGGCAGCAGGCTGTTTGGGAAATTACGGCCGGTCAGACACAGACTGGTTTTGGGTGACCGGGACTTAATAAGCACTTCCAGCTGTTTTTTACTGAGCAGTCCATCGTGCACGGCGTTACAAATCTCGTCGCATACCACCAGATCGTACTTACCGTCCGAAGCACAGCGCAATGCTTCCTCGTAAGTCTCTTTGGCGGCCTGCTGGTGCTGTTCGGCGGTCACATGTTTAGCACTCAGGTCGCCGGCGTTATAAAAGCCCTTGCCGCCTTTATAAAAATGCAATTGGTCTTTAAAAAGGGGTTGGATGTCCCGGATAAAGATATGCTCACCCACGCCCCAATGCTTAATGAACTGGATAAAGGCTACCCTCCAGCGGCTGCCCAAGGCACGCACCATAAGCCCTAAGGAAGCGCTGGTTTTGCCCTTGCTATCGCCGGTATATACGATAACTACAGAGTCCTTTGTTTTATAATCTTCGAACGCCATACCTTATAGGGTTGTCTCAATGAATGTTTTAGTTCGGTCAATAACCAGGTTCAGTCCTAACGGTAGTCATACTATTTCCATGTTACATCCTCACTGTAGCGAATGATTTAGTAAACCTGCAATGATTGGCGGGCTAGCCTAGCTTGCTGGCATGCATAACTTCGTCGATTTTAGGGCGGTCGAAGCCGATAATGATAGTACCTTTGATATCGATAACCGGAATGCCGGTTTGCCCGGATTTTTCAACAGCTTCCCGGAGCGCACTTTGATCCAGGTCGACATTTTTATAGTCGTAGTGTACTCCAAGCCGGTCAAGGTAGCGCATGGCCTCGTGACAGAACGCGCACCACTCGGCACCATAAATAATAACATCGCTTTTCATACTACTTTAGTCTAGCATGGATGCCTGGCCGGGCTATAAAATATTCGCCAGCAGATAGACAAGTAACGTTTGCTCCTACCCCGTTGCGTCCGGTGTAGTAAGCTGCTATAGTAATAAGAAATGAAACAAGCCGCCGCAAAGACGACTAACTCTCGTAGTGTAAAAAGCCAGTCAGTACTGGCTACTATTGGCATGGATTTTCTCGATACCACATGGCGTATTGCAGTGCCCGTGGTCGCCCTGACATTGCTGGGCATTTTTATCGATCGGCGGTTCGATACGGCCCCCGGCATTACGTTGGTTATGGCTGTAACCGGATTTGTTATTGCCGGCCTGCTTGTTAAACGGCAGCTCAGCCGTGCTGAACAGGCGGAGGTCAAGTGATTTCCCTCTTTGCAGCCGAAAGCCCGCACATTAGCATCGCGCCGGATATGCTATTTCATATCGGTCCGCTGGTAATTACCAATGCGCAGCTGCTGGGCTTTATAGGTTCGGTCACGGTGTTTCTTATACTATGGGCAACAGCCCGGGCTATTAATCGTGGCGGCCGGGGCAGGTTTACGCACCTTATACTATGGGCATTTGAAAGCCTGTATGACACCACCGTCGAGGTTATCGGCGACAAAAAGATCGCCCGCAAAGTAGTGCCCCTAGCTATTACGTTGGTGTTTTTCTTTGTTATTAACAACTGGTTAGGCTTATTGCCTATTGTTGGGCCGATTACCTGGGACGGCGTGCCTTTGCTGCGTGGCGTGGCAGCCGATTTAAATACTACGCTCGCGTTGGCAGTTATTTCTATTGTTACCGCTCAAGCCTGGGCCATGAAGCGCCGCGGCTTTTTTGGCAACTTGGGCCGCTATTTCGTCAACCCGTTTAAGGACCCGCTGCATGCCTTCGAGGGCGTATTGGAGTTCGTGGCCGAATTTACTCGTACTGCCGCTCTGGCTTTACGCATTTTTGGCAACGTCTTTGGGGGCGAAGTACTGCTTGTTGTTATCGCTTTCCTGACCGGCTACGCCGCAGTTGTGGCTTTGCCAATATTCTACGTGCTTGAGCTGTTTGTGGGTGCTGTACAGGCATATGTATTCTTTATGTTGACCATTGCTTTCATTTCTTTGGGATTACCGAACCCGGACGAGGCCCATGGGACGGAGCCGGGTGAGCAGAAAACGCTGGAGCCCGCAAGGGAAAAAGCGTAAATCCCGCCCCGGAATGGATGGTAACATTATAAGTAACTATAAAGGAGTAATAAACTAATGGATTCACTAGCATTCGGTCTTACCTACGCTATCGGCGCTGGCCTTTGTGGTATCGGCCTGGGCCTTGTCGGCATGGGCGCTATGAACGCTGCCGGCCGCAACCCGGAAGCAATCGGCAAAATCCGAACTTTAATGATTTTGGCTATGGCTTTTGTTGACGCCCTGGCAATTATTGGGTTGGTTGTCGCCCTTATTATTAAGTTTTTGCCATAAAAGCTAAAGAGGACCAACATTTTACATGTTTGATTTTGAAATACTAGCCGCTGCAACTGCCCATGCCGAAGAATCGGCAGGTTTATTCCAGGCACTTGGCATAGACTGGAAGTTGCTGGTTGAGCAGTCCCTGGCTTTTTTGATTTTGGTGCTCTTGCTTGCCAAATTTGTTTACCCCGCGCTTATGCGGGCGGTAGACTCGCGGCGTGAAGCAATAGAGGCAGGTCTGCGCGAAGCCAAGCAGTCACAGGAAGCGGCCGAGAAAGCCGAGGCACAAATTGCCGGTATGCTAGAGTCTGCCCGCAAGGAAGCGGACGACATTTTGGCGCGTACGCACCAGGAGGCTGCCGGCGTGCTAAGCGAAGCCGAAGAAAAGGCCAAGGTGCGAGCCGAACAGATCGTTGCCGACGCCCGCCACCAACTGGAAAATGACGTGCGCAAAGCCCGTGAGGCGTTAAAACGTGATACTGTGCAACTGGTCGCGCTGGCCACCGAAAAAGTAGTAGGCGAAAAAATAGACGGTCAAAAAGATGCTGGGCTTATTAAGCAGGCATTAGCCCAGGAGAAAGCGTAAATAATGAATAGCAAGGTTTCCCGCCGGGTACTGGCTCGTACAATCGCCGCTAAGCTGCTGGCCGAGCCATCGCGCCGCGGCCACTGGATGCGGGTACTGGCGGCCTACTTGCTAGAACAAAAACTGACAGACGATATTAACCTGGTGGTTAATGACATTGCCCACGAACTATTTACCCAAGGCAGCCATTTGTACGTTACGGTCACGAGCGCCCGCGCATTACACGGCGCGGTACGTGACGATATTGTCCGCAGCCTGCGCGCGGCCACGAATGCCAAGTATATCGAGCTTGCCGAGCATACCAATCCCGACCTGCTTGGCGGCGTAGTCGCTCGCACCCCGGACGCCGTGCTGGACGCCAGTGTACGTACAAAATTAAAGCAGCTTGCAACCATCTAAGGAGAAGATAATAACACCATGAGTGATTTAAAAGTCCAAGAACTTTCGAGCGAGCTTCGCGAAGCTATCCAGAGCTTGCGTGCTACCAAAGGGCTGGAAGAAGCCGGTATTGTTACCCGTGTGGGCGACGGCGTAGCCTGGATTTACGGCTTACGCAGCGCTGGTTATAACGAAGTAATCGAAATCGAAACGTTAACCGGTGGCAAAGTAACCGCCTTTGCACTTAATTTGCTCGAAGACGAAATCGGCGCTGTTATTTTGGGCGACGACCAGGCAGTTGTTGCCGGTGCGAAAGTAACCATGACCGGGCATGTCCTAGACGTGCCGGTCGGCCCGGAATTGGTGGGCCGGGTAGTAAACCCGTTGGGCGAGCCGCTTGATGGCAAGGGTCCGGTCAAAACCAAGGAACGCGGGCTTCTGGAGCGCCCTGCTCCGGGTGTTATGGCTCGCAAAAGCGTGCACGAACCCATGATGACCGGTATTGTGGCTATTGATGCCATGGTGCCTATTGGCCGCGGTCAGCGCGAGCTGATTATCGGCGACCGCCAAACCGGTAAAACGGCTATTGCAATTGACACTATGATTAACCAGGCAAAGCAAAAGTCCGGCGTTATTAACGTATATGTTGCTATCGGCCAAAAGCTCTCTAAAATCGCCAGTTTGGTTGAACGTTTGAAGCGCGAGGGCGTAATGGAGCAAACCATTGTGGTAGCTACCTCGCCGGCTGACCCGGCCGCATTGCTTTACCTGGCGCCATACGCTGGTACGGCCATGGGCGAATATTTCCGCGACAACAAGCAGCATGCCTTGATTATTCACGACGACCTGACCAAACACGCCGTTGCCTACCGCCAGATGTCGCTGCTGTTACGCCGCCCGCCCGGCCGCGAAGCGTACCCGGGTGATGTATTTTATCTGCACTCGCGCCTTTTGGAGCGGGCCGCCAAACTGAACGACGACCTGGGAGCCGGTTCACTGACTGCATTGCCTATTATCGAAACCCAGGCCGGTGATATTTCGGCATACATTCCGACCAACGTTATTTCGATTACCGACGGTCAGATATTCCTGGAAACCAACTTGTTTTACCAGGGTATCCGCCCGGCTATTTCGGTAGGTCTAAGTGTATCCCGCGTGGGCGGCAACGCGCAAACCAAAGCGGTTAAAAGCGTGGCCGGCAGTCTGCGTTTGGACCTGGCGCAGTTCCGCGAGCTGGCATCGTTTGCCCAGTTCAGCAGCGATCTGGACGCCGACACCAAACACCGTATCGAGCGCGGCCAGCGTTTGACAGAACTGCTCAAACAAAAGCAGTACCACCCGCTGTCTGTTGCCGAGCAAACCGTTTCGCTGATGGCTGCCACCAAGGGGCCGTTCGACGTGGTGCCAACCAACAAAATAAAAGACGCCCAAGCCGAGCTGCTTGCTTACATGAAAGACAAGCATAAAGACGTTATGCAAACCCTGGACAAAGGCGACAAGCCCGACGAAAAGATTGTAAAAACCGTCCTGGAAGCCGCTGAAAAAATATCTAAGGGGTATGTTGTATCAGCTAATCCCAAGAAAAAGGACTAAGTGTAACATGGCAACCGAAGCGGAACACTCCCTTTTAATCGGCCTGGGCATAGCGCCGGGGCTTATTGAGGAGGTTTCACATTTGGACCCTACGCTCCAAGTGGCAGGCGAAATCGCTGCGGTACGAGGCCAGCGCCCTATGGATGTTGCCGGTGGCTTAAAGTTACTGGCGGCCAAAGAACATATACCTGCCCCTGGGTCTAAGGCATACGCCGCAAGGGTACGCGTAGTGGCGCGTATGGCTGCCGCCCTTGGGCTTGGTGTCCATCGGCCGGAACAGACCAAGGAAGCGCCCGCTCTGCCTTATCCAGATTTGGATGATGAAGATTTAACCGCAGAGTTGGCGTTTGAACTTGCCACTGCCCCTCAAGGAGACGACGTAGAGGGTGCGCTTGATATTATGCTTGACCCTAACACGATAGGTCCTGACTCGCCGCTTTTGCCTCTGGCACGGCAGTACGCTCTTCGGCTTGGGCGAGTGTATGGCACGGCGGGGGGTGGCAATGGCCAGTAGGCAGCAAATTAAGCGGCGGATCGGCTCGGTAAAAAACACCAAGCAGATTACGCGTGCCATGCAGCTGGTTGCGGCTAGTAAGCTGCGTCATGCCCAAGAGGCCGTGGTGCGTCCGCGCGCTTACGCTGAATTGGCGCGGGGCATTCTGACCCGACTGCGCCAATTGGCAGCCGATGCCCAGGAATTCAAGCTGTTCAACGCCCGTCCGGTCAAGGCTCGCATGGTCATTGTTATTACCAGTGACCTGGGCTTGGCAGGCGCATATGACGCCAATGTCATCCGCCAGCTTATTACTCAGGCTACCGAAGACCAAGCAAAAGGCGTGAAGACAACAGTTATTGCCGTCGGCCGCAAGGCTGCACAAGCTACTTCGCACATTAAAGGTCTGGATGCTGAAGCTGTCTATCCTGCTATGTCCGACCATCCTACTGCCGACAAACTGCGGCCCATTCTAAACTCGGCTGTCAATTTATTTGGCGAAGGCGCGGTAGACGAAGTTGATATTATATATACCAAGTTTATTTCTTCTATCCGCCAGGAAGTGCAAGTCCAAAAGTTACTGCCTGCCGGTTTTGAAGAAACCGAACTGGACGAAGATCTGGCCCATGCCGATGTCGAACCGTCTGCCGAAGCTTTGCTGCATGCTGCCACGTTGCGCCTATTGGAAGCGCAGATTTACCAGGCGTTTTTAGAAGCCATCGCCTCCGAGCAGTCCATGCGCATGCTGGCCATGAAAAACGCCACCGACAACGCATCTGACCTTATTGATGACTTAACGCTTGAGTACAACAATGCCCGCCAGGCAGCGATTACTCAGGAACTGGCCGAAATTACGGGCGGAGCGGAGGCAATGAAATGAGAAAAGGTATTATAGTAACAAGTACCTTTAGCCAGGCTGAGGCGCGCGCCGCAACCGTCAAGGGCGACCTTGAGGAATTGGGCTATAATGCCTATCATCGTCACTTTTCAGATGAAGGAAAGGGGTTTGGTAGAGATAGATATAAAGCGGATGTCCACTGGTATATGGTTGAACTCAAGCACACATTGGGGGAGGCTGGCGTGGCGGGGCTTATAGTAGTCAACGCTCGCCCGGGTGACGATTTAGAGCCTCAGGGCCTTGGTTATTCCACCTATCATCATGCTATTGGGCTGGAAATGGCTCAAGTAGCCATCGCCTTTTCTTTGGGGGTGCACCGTATGCTGTACGACGCTCGGCCCGACACTAGCCAACCTCGCCGATGGGAGGTTCTGGAGACGGAATATGCAATGATGAAAAGTTTGGGAGCAGTCGACTTGCAAGGTCAAATTAGTAATGTGCCGCTAGTTGTGGGGCATAATCAAGGAGTTTAGATAATGAATGCGACGAAAGAGAAAGTTATAACCGGCACCGGCAAAGTGGTGCAAGTGGTGGGTGTGGTAGTGGATGTCGAGTTCGACACCAAGCTGCCGCCTATTAACACGGCACTTAAAACGACACTGGGCAAGCAAACGTTGCTTTTGGAGGTTGCCCAGCATCTTAGCGAAACCGTGGTGCGCACCATTGCGCTTAGCAGCACCGACGGGCTAAAACGCGGCGATGACATACAAAACACCGGCGCACCGATTAGTGTGCCTGTGGGCGATGCCACGTTGGGCCGGATGTTCAATGTTATTGGCGAGCCGATCGACGGTATAACTAAAGACAACGATTTCAAGCAAACCGCGCCGATCCACCGTGCTGCGCCCAGCTTTGATGAACAGTCCGGATCGCAGGAAGTGCTCGAAACCGGCATTAAGGTTATTGATCTTATTTGCCCGGTGTTAAAGGGTGGTAAGGTCGGCTTGTTCGGCGGGGCTGGTGTGGGCAAGACCGTTCTTATACAGGAATTTATCAACAATATTGCCAAATTCCACAGTGGTTACTCGGTATTTGCCGGCGTGGGCGAACGCACCCGCGAAGGCAACGACCTCTACCACGAAATGGAAGAATCCGGGGTTATTAAAAACACTGCCCTGGTATTCGGCCAGATGAACGAGCCGCCAGGCGCGCGTTTGCGCGTTGGCCTGTCCGGTCTGACCATTGCCGAAGGTTTCCGCGACCAAGGTAAGGACGTGCTGTTGTTTATCGATAACATCTTCCGTTTTACGCAGGCCGGCAGCGAAGTATCTGCCCTGCTGGGCCGCTTGCCGTCCGCTGTGGGCTATCAGCCCAACTTGCAGCAGGAAATGGGTGCTCTGCAGGAGCGTATTACCTCTACCAAAGAAGGTTCGATTACCTCGGTCCAGGCCGTGTTTGTGCCCGCCGATGACTTGACCGACCCGGCGCCTGCTACTACCTTTGCTCACTTGGACTCAACAATTGTATTGAACCGTGCCCTTACCGACCTCGGCCTGTACCCGGCCGTTGACCCGCTCGACAGTAACAGTACTATTCTCGACCCGGAAATCGTGGGCGAAGAACATTACACCGTGGCACGCGAAGTCCAGCGTATTTTGCAGCGCTATAAAGATTTGCAGGATATTATTGCCATTTTGGGTATGGATGAGCTATCCGACGAAGACAAGCAAACCGTGGCCCGCGCCCGGCGTATCCAGCGCTTCCTGACCCAGCCGTTTTATGTGGCCGAAGACTTTACCGGTAACCCTGGCAAGTACGTCAGTCTGAAGGACACGGTAAAAGGCTTCCGCGAAATCTTGGACGGCAAGCATGACGGCAAGCCGGAAAGCGCCTTCTACATGAAAGGCGCCATCGGCGAGGTTAAGTAATAATGGGCGAATTCAGCGACAGCCTCAGACCGGCAGCTCCCTCGGCGGGGCTGAGCGCTAGCGGCGAGCCGCGAGTATTAAACCAAAATGCATGGACATATGCCGGTTGGGGGGTCGATAACATACTTTACGATTTGGACCGAGTCTTGCATAAAGTTGGAGTTGACCCCAATACTATTCCGCCTGGCCCGCGCCGTTCGATTCCGCAAATAGTAGCGATGATTGACAGTGCACTGCGAGCTTATGGGTCTGTTCCAGCTATATATAACTATGAACCGGCAGCTGTTATTAGAGAAACTAAAGGGACGCAGACCGTACCGGGCGAGGCTGAAGGAAGCGACTCCGTTGCCGACACCAAAGGAAATGAAGCAGGGCGAGCAAATGATCCTGCTAGCATACCTTCGGGCTGGAGGCCTCCCACAGAGCCTATCGACGAATCTGCCACACATGCCATGGGAGGCCATTCATGAATTTCGAGCTGGTAACATTAGATGGAGTTAAGTTTAAGGCTCAGGCGTACTCAGTTATCTTGCCTACGGCCGCTGGTCAAATTACCGTATTGCCTGGGCACGAGCCCCTGCTTAGCCTGCTTGTCCCCGGCATTATTACTATCCGGCGCGATAAAAGCGACGGGGATAGCAAGCTGGAACAGTACGCCACATACGGCGGTGTGGTCGAGATTGACCGTACCGGCGCCCGCGTTCTGGTAGACGAAGCCACACACGGCGACGAAATAAACGAAACCGAAGCCCAAAAAGCCCACGACGCCGCCTTGGCTATGCGCCGGGACGCCAAAGGCCAGGTAGAGCTGGAAAAAGCTCAGGCACTTGTGGACCGCCATGCCGTCCGTCTGGAGGTGGCCAAAGTCCGTCGCCATTCCCGGCATCAATAATAGTAATGTAAATGAGCACGGCGCAGTGCTTAGGTTGGTACGTATATGCCTAATATGATATTTGAGGCTCATGAGGTCGCTCGGAGCCATGAAGTTTTTATGGACCCCCGGTCGTACCAGGGCTTTACCCTTACGTCGGACCATCGTCGGATTGTCGGGTGTATTGACCCGCGCGACGAAGAACGGCAAAGGCTGAAGGTTATGGTGCAAACGGCAGGCGGAGCCGTCGGCCAGGGTTTCGATTCGTCCCTGGCGCTTACGGCCTACAGTAGAGACAGAGTGTACACCCTGGATGAAGGCTTGCACTATGACAGCGATCTGCAGCGTGCGACCGTTGCTGGCGCGCATCGTGCTTGCCGGTTTATCGAAGGCATGGGGCTGGTGGCTGCCGAAATAATTAATTCATCGGACATAACAAGCGATACATTCCGGAGTTTAGTTAGCCGGTACGACCTAAAAGAAACAGACATATATAAACAGCAGCGGCGAATCGTTGGTGCGGCAAAGCAGCTGCAAGACCAAATTGCGGCGTGCACCCCGGATCAGATTTTGGGAACTGTCGACGAACTGTATCCCTACCATCAAAACGTTATCGCTATGAGTGGCAATAACCGGGCGGGCTTTTACATTCTTAATCACCATCCGTACGTCGGCCTTAATCGGTATCGTGTGCACCGTGGGGAAAGTCCGCTCACCGTACAGGCGTACCACGACAGCGTGCGCGCGTCTATGGAAAGCCTGGCGGGAACTATAGGCATGCCCGCCGAAGTAAAAGGGCTACGGCTGGCCGCGCTGCTATCACGGACGGCTGCTACCCGGACCGTGCTTTGCCGCGATAATCCGACTATGCAGTATCTCCATGTTTCACCCACCCTGCATGGCTTACAGGTGGAAAAAGAGCATATTTAGACCTAGTTTGTATAATTTTAGCCTACAGCCCGCAGTGGTCACCGAGTTCAGGCTTAGCAGCGGGTTTAATAGTGGGTTCAGGCAGCACTTGCTCTGTTATTTGGGGTGTGCCGAAAAGTTCTGTCAGTTGTTCGATGTCCTGGAAACGGGCCATCGTAAGTAGCGCGAGGGTCAGACCGTCAAAGGCTGCCTCTTGCTCTTTTGGGTCTGTAAAATGTTCTTGTATATACGGACGGGCAGCGCGGGCAATACCATGAAAACGCTTGTTAATCTCGATCCAGCCTTGCGCGTGCAGTGTTTCGCGGTTGATCGTTTTAAGCCACTTGGCAACAACAGCTGGCCCCGGATTGGATTGTTTCATATATTCCTCCCCTTCTCCATGCTTTTACACTAGCAACGAACCCTTGTATGGCGATGTGTTTTTCATCACACGCCTTTACCGTCCGCCGCTTGCCAATATGCCTACAAAAGAGTATAGTAACCGGTTAGCAATTGTCTTCTAACAACTATTTAGGAAGAAGTATTCTTATGGTAATTGCCCAAACTAGCAATGCTACTATGTCTGCCGTACAGCACGGGATGCTTACAGCACGCCGGATTGACGACGATATGTCGTGGGCGGAAGGAACTATCCGGCCGTTGCATAACTCTCTTGAGAGTGAGCGCGAGCTTATTGAGGCCGTGCTGGAGTGTGTCGAATCCGTGCCGCAAAACGAAAAAACCTACTCTAGTTGCACTGACGGACGGTTGCCGGTCCGGCTGCTAAGCGGCGAAGCTGTGCCGGTGCGCGAGCAAATGGTTGGTGCCGATACGGTAAGCGCATTTTACGTGGCGGAATGTCTGGGTGCGCGTTTTTACAAAGACCCGGCGGCACCGGTTGCACGGCGTGTTCTAGAAGTTGCCGAATTCTTGCAAGAAAGCGGTATTATGCCCAGCACTCATATCGGTTGCGGCGCAGCCGCTGGATTTGTAATAATTATTGAAAATACTGTACGATTTAGCCGTGAGACGCGCTATCTAGCCCGTTTGCGAGCTCTGCTGCCTGAACGCACGTATGACGAAAAATTGCATGCCACAATCCTTGCCCAAAACGAAGCCCGCTTGCAAAAGGGTGTGTACCAGGCCCTGAGTGCGCAAACCTTTTTGGATGTAGTCGAACGTGTGTCCGGCAAGCGTGCCATTGCTGAGCTAAAAGACGATAATCGTGGCGTGCATGGGCATGTCGAAGAAGCGATTGTGCGTGTTCGGGTACCTGGCAAGGCTATCAACGAAGCCAAGGTTGCCGCAGTTACTAACGGGCGCGAAGTATTTGGCGTAAACGATGAGCGCATGGAGCAAATCGCCCGCTTATTCTCTCGCGGTAGCGACGACGATTACACAACTGCCCGCATTGCCCTGGAAGATTTCGCCAGCAGCGGTCACGCCACCCTATCCAAACACCTACCCACCTACATTATATCCGAACCATAGCGCTATCCCTCCTTTCAAATGACGGGTTTCTAGAAGACAGTCTCCTAACAGGGGTGAATTTGTGTATGCTTTCGCCGTGGCTAAATAATCAGGAGTAGTGTTAAGGGCGCGCGGCGTACATTAATTATTTTAGAAGACCGTCTTCTAGGGTTTAGAATGGGTTCAGGGGTTGTTTACAAAGTGTATATGGTACGCTACGCTTGAGATAGCATAAGACGAATGGAGGAAGGTTATGTTACTAGAGCGAAAAAAGATCGCTATGCTGGTGGCCGAATTTTTGGGCACAGCACTTTTAACGGTTGTCGTGTTAGCGGTAAGCAAGTCAAACATAGGAGTGCCATATTTTGTTGCCCTGGCGGCCGGACTGACACTGGCAACCATGGTTATGGTGTTCGGCGCGGTTTCTGGTGCGCACCTTAATCCGGCTATTACGCTGGGATTGTTTAGCGCTCGTCGTATCAAGCTGTTGCCTGCCCTGGCATATGTTGCCGCTCAGTTGCTGGGCGGTATCGCCGCATACCTGCTGTACACCTACTTTACGGATAGTACATTATCAAACGACGTGACGTTTGATAGCCGGGTATTAGTAGCCGAGGCCGCGGGCGCTTTTATCCTTAGCACCGGTATTGCGGCCGCGGTATATCAAAAGTTGGACGGCGGCCGGGCGGCCTTTACTATTGGCGCATCGCTGGCGCTCGGTGTTATGGTAGCGGCGCTCGGTTCCGGCGGCGTGCTTAACCCGGCAGTTGCTCTCGGCTTGCGCACATGGGAGTGGGGTAGCTATGTACTTGGCCCGGTACTTGGCGCGGTAATCGGTTTTAACTTATATGCCTTACTATTTGCCCCGGTTGGCGGTTTGATAACAAAGGCTAAGGACAAAAAGAAATAATATCCAAAGCATCTAAAAAGAGCTAAAAGCCTGGAGAAAGCCTCCAGGCTTTTATTTTTAACACTCTTAGAGAAATATCTTTGTATTATGAGGTAACATATGGTATTGTTATTTATAAGATACGGCACGGTTGGTGACGTGTTCGGAGGTTGTTTAAGAGTGGTGTCATGACGGAGCGTTCCAAATCCCCCCGGAAGACTAAACGCGTGCCAATGGTAGTAATAGTGTGCGGCGCGATACTATTTGGTTTTGCCGGGGTGCTGGTCTTTGACCGCACGCAAGGCTTGAGTAAAGCTACTACACATTTGCCAGAACGCTTTACCGAGCTTTACTTTAATGATAATCGCTCCTTACCAAAGAGCATAGAGACCGGCAAAACCTATACGGCTGGCTTTATCATTTCCAACCAAGAAACAATTTCCCAAGTTTATACCTATCAAGTCGAGATTATCGACGCCGCTGGCGCGCGAAAGCTCGAACCGGTTACCGTGCGGGTAGCGCACGGCCTTTCTTCTTATCAACCTTTTACGTTCAGCGCGGAACAAGCCGGTGAAGTGCGGCTGGTTGTGCGGTTGTTGACTCATAACCAAACAATTCACTTCAAGGCATATGCATCATGAAAAAGATTACCGCCATCATACCCTGTTACAACGAGGAAGAGGGCATAGCTGCCGTTATTAAAGGCTTCCCAGCCAAGGAGCTGCAAACGCGCGGCTTTTTGTTGGAAATACTCGTTGTCGACAATAACTCCAAAGACCGCACTGCAGAAATAGCTCAGGCTGCCGGCGCCAGAGTATTGCATGAACCCAAGCAAGGTAAAGGCAATGCTATCCGCACAGCGTTTTACAACGTCAGTGAAGATACGGATTATGTGATTATGTTAGACGGCGACGATACCTATCGTTCGAGTGAGGTGTTGCGCCTTGTCGAGTTGCTCGACAGTAAGTTTAGCGATGTTGTTATTGGCTCCAGACTGTCGGGCAAGATGTCACGACACTCCATGAAAGGCTTCAACCGTATCGGTAACTGGGGTTTTTCTTTTCTGGTGCGCAGCGCTTACCACGTGAATGTAACCGATACCCTTACGGGCTATTTTGGCTGGAAACGCGAAGTTATTGTGCAATTGCGTCAACACCTGGTGTCGGCCGGCTTTGCCATCGAAATGGAAATGATTACCAAAATGGCCCGTCTTGGCTACAAGATTTACTCCGTACCGATTACCTATGCGCCGCGCTTGGGCGATTCCAGTCTTCGGCCTGTCCGCGACGGTGTGCGTATTTTGCGCGAATTTTTGCGTCAGCTTAGATGGCACCCACGATACGAGCGTATTGCCTTTGTGTCCGACGCCGTATGGCCGTATAACAAAGGCGGCAAAGAAAAACGGCTGCACGAAATTACACGCCGCCTTGTTAAAGAAGGCCGGCAGGTAGATGTTTATACCATGCACTGGTGGGATGGCCCAAAGCATATTGTCAGCCCCGAAGGAGTGCACTTGCATGCCCTTACCGATTTTCACCCGCTTTATAAAAATGAACGTAGGTCCATCACCCAGGCGCTACTTTTCAGTGCAGCCTGCGCCAAATTATTATTCCGCAGGTTCGATATAGTCGACGTCGATAGCATGCCGTTTTTCCCGTTGTTTTGGCTGCGTATTGTCTGTTGGGTGAAACGTAAGAAGATGTATGCCACTTGGCATGAGGTATGGGGTGCTGCGTACTGGCGGAATTACCTGGGTTGGCGAGGCCGGTTCGGCGCGCTAATCGAATGGCTGGCCATGCGCACACCGGATACGGTTATTGCGAATTCTGATCATACCACTAAGCGGTTGCGCGAAGCTGGCATGAAAAGGCCGATTATTACCGTACCCTTGGGTGTAGACCTGGAGACTATTTTAACTGTGCCAATACACGATTTAGAAAGCGACGTCATTTTTGCCGGCCGCCTGCTTGAGAATAAGAATGTTGACCTGTTGGTACGGGCCGTCAAGTTGGTCAAGCGAACGCATCGTGATATCCGTTGTTTGATTGTGGGCGACGGTCCGGAACGAAAACGTCTGGAAACGTTGGCTGCCGAGCTTGGCTTAGAGAATAATGTGACCTTTTTCAACTTTTTAGAAGATCACAACGAACTGTACAGTCTTATGAAAGCATCAAAGATGTTTGTGTTACCATCGGTGCGCGAAGGGTTCAGTTTGGTCGTGGTAGAGGCCAACGCATGCGGCATACCTGTTATTACTACCACGCATAAGGATAATGCTGCCCGGGATCTGATTATCCAAGGCCAGAATGGTTTGCTCACGCAACCCGACCCCAAGCATTTGGCGGCGCAAATCAGAAAAGTCCTGCATGCTACCACCATGGCGCCTACCAAGACATTGGAAGAGCAATTCGGCACGTACCGTTGGAACTATGCCGCACAAACGTTAGAGAGGGTTTTCTCCAACTAATGACTCAAACAACAGTGACTACCAGTTGGGACGATGGACACCGCTTAGATATGCGGATTGCTGCCTTGCTTACAAAATATCGGCTGGCAGGTACTTTTTACGTATCCCCAAAAGACCGTGAGTTCCCGGCCGACGAATTACTGACCGCTACCGATATTCGTTTGCTTGCCAAGCAGTTCGAAATCGGTGCGCATACTATGACTCATCCGCGTTTGACGCGTGTTTCACAGGCTGAAGCGAGGAGCGAAATAGTTGCATCCAAGCGATGGCTAGAGGAAATGATCGAGCAGCCGGTAGGTAGCTTTTGCTACCCTGGCGGTGCGTATACGTCAGGGCATTGCGACATGGCACGCGAGGCTGGTTTCGGTTTGGCGCGCACAGTGAAACGATTTGCCCTGGCCATTGGGCCCGATCTATACCAGTTACCTACTACGGTGCATGCCTACCGGCACTACTTGGACATACGACCTATTTTGCGCATGTTTGGCCCGCGCCGATTTTGGCATTTATACCGCAATTGGGATGAGCTGGCTGTTGCGCTTTTTGACCGCGCCGAACAGCAAGACGGTGTCTTCCATATATGGGGTCACTCGTGGGAGATAGAGCAACGAGGCGACTGGGAACGGCTGGAGCGGGTATTTGCCCATATCGCCAACCGGCCAGATGTCCGTTATATTGCGAACGGAGAGCTGGCATGAACAAACCCGCACTGGTTGTTGTTGCGCCCTACTTCCCCCCTTATGGCGGTGGTTTGGAGCGCTACGCCTACGAAATGGCCCGGCGTATGCACGCCCGGCACGAATGGCGGGTAGTGGTTATTACCTCGGGCGAGCAAGGCGGCGAGGACGAAATTGAACAGATGGACGGCCTGACCGTGTACCGGCTTGCTTACAGTGTGCGGTTATCGAATACACCGTTTGGATTTGGCTGGCTAAGAAAGATACGCCGTATTTTGCGCGAAGAAAAACCAACGCTTGTAAACGTTCATACTCCTGTGGCTGGTTTGGGCGATATCGCCAGTTTGGCCTGCGGCAAGACGCCGCTCGTGGTTACGTATCATGCCGGAAGTATGAAAAAGGGTAAGCTGTTGGCTGATGTGGCAGTGCGTCTGTATGAACGCATAGGCATGCACGCTATGTTGCGTAAAGCCCGGCGCATTGTATGTTCTTCCGATTTTGTTCGCGAACAATTTTTAGGCGACCGATACGCTTACAAAAGTGTAACCGCCGAAACCGCTGTCAGTGAAGAATGGTTTGCGACACCGCAGCCCGCGACCCGCACCGTTCTATTTGCTGCCGGTCTGGGAAGCGCTGAGCGGCATAAGGGCCTTGATGTATTGCTTGATGCCATGGCTACGGTACGCAAGGAACTGCCGGATGCCCGGCTGAAGGTAGTAGGCGACGGTGACATGAAGGACGAATACCAGGCGCGCGCAGCAGCGTTAGGCCTTAGCGAGGCAGTAGCATTTACCGGCCGGCTGCAAAGCGATGAGCTGCGACAGGCGTACCGCTCAGCTGCGGTATTTGCCCTGCCAACGGCTAACGATAGTTTGCCAGGAGTTATCTTGGAGGCTATGGCAAGCGGGTTGCCTGTGGTAGCAACGCCGGTTGGCAGCATCCCTAGTGTAGTTGTTGATGGTCAAACCGGCTATCTGATGCGGCCGCGTGACAGTAAGGACCTAGCCAAAAAGCTTATACATATTCTATCCGACGGCAAAACGGCAAGGCGATTAGGCAGGACCGGACGCAAATTTGTGCGTACGCATTACAGTTGGGATGAGCGGGCTGAACGTATTCAGCATATCTTTGTACGAGCTGCCGGGTCCACTCTGCCTCATACGCCCCGCGTGCTGATGGTCGCGCCGTATTATTGGCCCAAAATCGGCGGTTTGGAAAATTACGCGCAGCAGTTGGCAAAGCACATGCCGCAGAGCGGCGAATACGAGGTAGAAGTCATTACTACCAATCACGAAACAAGCGAGTATCGCCAGGATATTATTGACGGTATAGTAGTACATCGTTTGGCTATTTGGCGGATTGTTTCCAATACACCCGTTAACTTTGCATGGCGATGGCAGATTAAGCGTATTATCCATGCGTATCAGCCAGATATCGTCCATGCCCATTCTCCCGTTCCCTTTATGGCCGATATGGCCGCCTGGGCTGCTGGCCGCCGGCCATTCATGCTCACATACCATGCCGGCAGTATGCGAAAAGGTGGATTGATAGATATAGTTATAGGATTGTACGAGCGGATCTTTTTGCGTGCGTTGTTCCGGCGCGCCGATAGTATCAGCGCCGTATCAGCGCCGTTTGCCGGCAAGGAATTGGCTCGTTTTGCCGATAAGACCTACCTACTACCGCCTGGGGTTGATACTGAGCATTTTAGGGCTACACCGGTGCCTGCCGACCCGCGTGTATTGTTTGTAGGGCGTATCGAACATAGCTCTAGCTGGAAAGGTATTGAGCCGTTGCTTAAGGCTATGGCTATTGTGGCCAAAACACATCCCCGCGCCAAACTCGAACTAGTAGGCGGCGGCGATGCCACTCCGCATTTCAAGCAGCGGGTCGCGGCTTTAAAGCTTACGAAGCATGTGGTATTTTCCGGCCCCTTAGGAGGCGATGATCTGGCCGCAGCATACCGGCGCAGTAAAATGCTAGTATTACCTTCTACTAGCGAGGCTGAATCGTTTGGCATGGTTCTTATCGAGGCAATGGCCAGCGGTCGTCCGGTCATTGGTTCGCGAGTTGGCGGCATACCATACGTTATCGACAACAAACAAGACGGGCTATTGACCGAGCCAAACAATCCGGACTCACTGGCTGATGCCATTAAGTGGTTGTTAGATGATCAGGAATATTGCGAGCGCTTAGCTGTTCATGGTCGGGCTAAGGTTGAAACCAAGTATACGTGGCATCACCAGTGTATCCGTTACGGCAAATTGTATAAGCGGCTGTTAATGGATAAGCCTACACTAACTCATCTGGTGGGTTACTATCCGCCGCACTTAGGCGGAATGGAAGTAGTAACCGATGAAGTAACGCGTGAACTGGCTCGCCAAGGGTATAGAGTCCGCGTGTTAACTTCCGGCATCGGCAGCAACGGCGCCCCTTCTAAAGATTTTGTGCCTGGCCTGCGCATTGAGCGTTTAAAAGCAATTGAAGCTGCTCATACTCCTATTATGTGGAGCCTGCCCTTAAAATTGTTGCGCCTGCCGCGGCATGGTATTGTGCATGTACATGTGGCGCAGGCGTTGCTGCCGGAACTTGCTATGTTGGCGGCAAAAGTAAAGGACGCGTCGTATGTAGCGCATTTTCATTTGGACGTCGGTCCGTCCGGTCCATTGGGCAAGGTGTTTTTGCTCTATAAGCGCGTGCTTTTGGGTCCGGTGCTTCGGCGCGCTGATGCGGTTATTGTGTTTTCAGAGGAACAGGCTGCGTTGGTGCGGCGCAAGCATCGGGTAGCTAAGGATAACATTGTGATTGTGCCAAACGGGGTAAGCGAATCGTTTTTTTATCGCCGGAAACGCTCTGTACCCGTTGAACGTCTGGAACTACTGTTTGTCGGTCGTTTGGCCGCACAAAAGCGCGTGGAACGGTTACTTAAGGCCATGGCACAGGTTACTACCCCGGTGCATCTGACTATTGTGGGCGATGGCGAAGAACGCATCTGGCTTGAGGAACTTGCTAAGAAGCTGGGGCTAACCAACGTTACGTTTGCCGGTAAGCAATATGGTGATGATTTGCGGGTTTACTTGCGCAAGGCTGATATGTTTGTTCTACCATCTGACAGAGAGGGTATGCCGCTGGTGGTGCTCGAGGCTATGGCCGCCGGCCTGCCAATTATGGGTTCAAATGTGTTAGGAATCCGCGAACTGGTGTCGGGAGTAGGCATATTAGTTGATAAACCGTCACCACGCTCGTTCGCTCGTGCCATTAACGATGCTTGGAAGCGCCGCGATCAATTGCCTGTCTTGTCCAAACAGAGCCTTACAACTGCCGAAGCGTATTCGTGGAAACGGCTGGTCGGCCAGCTCGATCAAGTGTACCAGGAGATACGAAAATGATTATACGATTGCGTTGCTTGCCGTTTATTGGCGCCATTGCTGCTTGGTGGGCGCTTATTGTACTCATGAGCGCGTTGCAATGGAACGAGTGGCAACTGCTTAATATCCTCGGGTTTAGTTTTCTGACAGTAGTACCTGGTGCGCTAATTGTGCATTTGTTGCGCCTTGACGGTATGAATATATGGGGCAAGCTCGGTCTCAGCGTGGGCCTTAGCATCTTGAGTATTATGTCAGTGGCGCTGCTCGGAAATACCATATTGCCTTACTTTGGGATTGATAGGCCGCTTGACCGGCCGGTACTGCTGGCAGAATTATCCGTGTTTATCTATGTCCTGCTGGCCACGGCGCTTTACAGGTGGTTACCGTGGCAATACATGAAGCTCACCATTAGACGTTACGGTCCTTTCGAATCGTGGCACGATGCCTTGCTTGCGCTGTTTCCGTTGACATTCGTAGGCATGAGCATACTTGGAGCAAACAGTCTGAACAATGGCGGATCTAACCTTATAACATTCAGTATGTTGGCTAGTATGGGCGCGTATAGCGGGCTGCTGGTGTACTATGCCAAACGTGTTGGGGCTAATGTATTGCCCACCGCGATATTTCTTATGGGGTTGAGCTTGCTGCTTATGACCTCGCTTAGAGGGTGGTATGTTACCGGACATGACATTCAGCGGGAGTATCGCGTATTCGAGCTAACAAAGCACAATGGCGTGTGGGATATCGGCAGTTTCCGTGATGCCTACAATGCCTGCATGAGTATTACCGCACTGCCGACTGTGTTTGACAACATTCTTAAAATCGCCGATCCATATGTGTATAAGGTATTATTCCAGCTTATTTTTGCTGTTGTGCCCGCAATGGTTTATCTTATTGTTCGGCGGTATGCATCGGCTGCTATCGCCTTTTTGTCGGCCTTGTATTTTATGGCCTTTCCTACATTTTTTGGGGATATGCCCATGCTCAACCGGCAAGAGATCGCTTTCCTGTTTCTGGCACTCATGCTGTACATACTTTTCCATAACCGCATTGCACTGCGCCTAAGGCAAGTGCTGTTTGTGCTGTTAGGCATCGGTATGGTGCTGTCGCATTACTCGACGACATACATGGTAATCGCGGTGCTGTTGTTCGCCGTGGTTGCCCGGCCGCTATTTGCAGCACTCGCCAGACGGTTATCACGCCGCAAACTATTTAAGCAGTCTGCGGTGGCAGCCTTGCGCCAAGACCGGTTGCATGGACGGCCGCATCTTACGGTCATTATGGTTGTAGTGCTTGCGGTTGCCAGTTTTGTGTGGAGCGGCGTACTGACCGACACGTCCGGCAATAGTATTTCCCGCGTGGTGGGGCAAACGCTCGCCGTTATGCGTAATACAGCCGAAGAAGACGCTCGTTCCGGTGATGTGCATTATAGTGTATTCTCTTGGCAAAAAGTTGACCTAGATAACGAGCTGCGCAGTTACGAAAAAAGAGTGGTATCTCCTGCCCGCGATCGCGCGGCCGAAGATACTTATTACGATCCTGCAACTTACGAGAAATATGGGATCAAAGCAACCGGCGACACTAAAATGCCACTTACGCCCTTGGGGTCGGCACTGGATAAGGCAGGCGTTGACGTTGCTTCGTTCAATTATCTGTTCCGCCAATTTTCCGCCAGATTATTGCAGGTGTTGATTATTATCGGATTCATATATCTGTTATTCCGGGCACGGCACACCAAAATTTTCGATACGGAATTTATGCTGCTGGCAGCCGGTAGTTTGCTGCTCGTGCTATCACAAGTGGTACTGCCGGTACTATCTATCGAGTACGGGTTATTGCGTGCTTTCCAACAGTCGCTTATATTCTTGGGGATGTTTGTGGTAATCGGCAGCCTGGTAATGATGGTAAAAGTAAAAGAGACCGCCAAGTTGGCGCTTACCACTGGAATAGCAATTGTGTTTATGCTCTCATCGACCGGTGTGTTCACCCAGGCTTTGGGCGGCTATTATCCGCAACTGCACCTCAACAACGCCGGCACTTACTACGATATTTATTACCTGCACAGCAGCGAAGTCCGTGGTATCGATTGGCTGGCGCAGCAACTCAAAAAAGAGACGTTGCAGCAGGAATACCAGTCCGAGGTGCAGACCGACCGTTATTCGTTTAACAAAGTGCGATCGATCCGCCAAATCAACCTACTGAACGATATTTATCCGTCGCTGGTACGGCAAGGCTCGTATGTGTACTTGGGCCATGCCAATGTTACGAAACACCAGGCCACACTGTCCTATAAAGGCAATTTGATTACCTATGCGTATCCTATTCAGTTCCTGGACGAGCAAAAAGATCTACTGTATAGCAATGGCGGATCGAGGGTGTACAGGTAGCATACGCGCATGAACGTTATTGTTTCGCACGTATTTTCAGATGCTAACAAAGGCGATGCCGCGCTCCTAAGTGTATTACTCAGCGACATCAGGCGTGCCTGGCAACGCAGCGATATTACTATTCTTACCATTGATAATGTGCATCCTGGCAGTACATTCGAGGGTGTGCCAGTGGAACGTGCCTTTATGTTTCATGCGCTTAATAGGTACAAATACCGGCCTGCTAAGTTTGTCTATTCGTTATTTGTTATGGGAAGCACGCTTATTGATGCGGCCTGCTACAGACTGACCGGTTGGAGTACACCCTTGCCTCGCCACTTGCGAAGAGTAGCCGATATGTACCGAAAGGCGGATACGGTACTGCCGGTGGGTGGGGGCTACTTGCGCGGTAAGCCTGGTTTGGCGAGCACCATGGAATTATGCCTTATGCTGCACCCTTTGGTGTTGGCCCGTTTATTAGGCAAGCCGACTATACACTACTCTCAGTCGGTCGGGCCGTTCGGCAACAGACTGCAGGCAAAGCTGGCGGCATGGGTACTGCGCCGGGTAACGCTGTTGATTGTGCGCGAAGATATTACACGGGCATTACTACATAAACTTGGAGTACGCCGTAATGTTGTCCGATCTATTGATAGCGCGTTTTTGCTGCCTAGCAACAACGCAAAAGATGTGCGCCTGGAGTTGGGCATTCCGGATGGCCAACTGGTAGTGGGTATTACAGTGCGGGACTGGTTGAAGGGGGCGGCTCAACGATCGTACGAAAATGCCGTAGCCGCGCTGGCCGACCATATCCGCGCCAAACACAGGGCGGCAGTGGTGTTTATACCGCAAGTTACTGCCGAACACCATGGCGACGACGACCGTAAAGCCAGTGCGCGCGTGGCCGCTCTTATGGGAGATCGTAGCGGCGTATATGTCATAAAAGATCATTATGACCACAAGTCTATAAAAAGTCTGTATGGCGGACTGGATTATTTGGTGGGCACTCGGTTCCATTCGGTCATTTTTGCCCTAACGTCTTATGTCCCTGCCCTGGCTATCGAGTACGAACACAAAACAAGAGGCATTCTGCAAGACTTGGAGCTTGAAAAATGGGTAACTCCCATTGAAGGCGTGACCGCAGACGAGCTGATCACACTCTTTGATGCGCTTGCCAGAGAGCGTGCAAGTTACCTTAAAACGTTACACAAAACTTTGCCCGGGTATGTTAAACAGGCGGCACAGACTATCGAGCTTGCGGTAGCAGCTTACGCTGATACAACTGCAACGCGCCGGCTAAAGCGGTGGTACGCAAACCCGACCACTGAAGCTACTATATTACCTGCCAGCCAGGCTAAGCCAATGCCTGTTAACCCAAGCGGCAAGAAGGCGTAAGCCAGGCCGATAATAGTTGCGGCATAGCAAATGTTCATGACCACTAATGCCTTTAAATCTTTCGTAACCCGAAACAGCGAGCCGAAGACCGAATAGGCGGCAACGGCCAATCCGCTTATCGCAATCAATTCCAAGAAAGCCAGCCCTTGCGTATACGAAGCGCCAAATAAACGCAGTACAAATGGGCCGGCAAGCAATAATATGGCTATGGCTGGCAATAGGAGCATACTCATTACTTTTAACGATTTACGCACATGGGTCATCAGTGCTTCTTCGTCGTGTGAACCTTCGGCCAGCAAAGACTTGGTGGTGGCCCAAGGGATGACATACAGCAGATTACCGATCATCATGGCTACATAGTAGTAAGCGGCCGATTCAGGCCCAAGGTTATTGGTAATAACAATAGGCAGCAGCGTTACTGGTATAAGGTTTAACGCCACAGCCACGTAGTTGCTAGTGCAGTAACGCCACACCAGGCGGAGTTCTTTGTAGTCGATGATAAATCTTGGCCGGTAATTAAATTTCCAGATCAATATGCCCAAGCTGATTACAAACCCAATAAGCTGTGCTACCGCGGCCGCCAAGAACACGCCCGCCGCCCCGAACGGCACGAACGCGAACGGCAATGCTACTTTGGGAACATTGAACAGCGCATTAATAATAAGCGAATATTTTGCCTGCCGGTACGCCAGGAAAATAGAGTCAGACAGAGTATTTAGCGCGGTTACGACGCAGAAGAATATAAAACTACAGATAAGCAGCGGGTTGGCGGTTATAAACGCTAGTTTCGGTGAAAGCGTGCCCACTAGCAACACGAATGCGCCGCTTAGCAAAAGTGCAATGGCGCCTACGATGGCCATACCGGTGTTAATTTGGTCGTTCTTGCGGCTGGCTTTGGGTAGGAATCGTACAAACGCCGTGTCAAAGCCTGCCAAACTAAAAATAGCGACCAGGTTCATAATAGAAATAAGCGTGGTGGCCAGTCCGATGTCATAGCTGCTGAACAGCCGGGCGTTTATAAGCCAAAAGAAAAACCCCAGCCCGGCAACAACGGCGGTAGCCAACATAAGGTACAGCGAATTACGGAACAGGCTGTCCTGTTGTACGTGACGCCAAAGGCGGGTAATATGAGGCTGTACTATGTTACGCATCTACCGGATTATTCCAATAATCAACAAGTCCACCAGCGGCCCGTTCATTCGATACTTATTATACCAGAAAAATCAGTCTTTTTCGCTAGTAAAATAGTTAAGCCTTAGTTAGAATGGGGTTTATGGCTATAAGACGCTCAAGGAAACATTATATTGCGCGTCCCAAAGGATCTTCGTTTAAGCGTATCCGGCCGCACCATATTCATATTACCGCAGCTACCCTGCTTACTATTGGCGCGGTAATATTTTTGTCTACCGGCGTTTTTGTGGCGAAGAAGACCATGGTGGTGCATGGTCCTAACCCTGCCACAGTGATGCGTGGGTTAGCCGAAACAAAGGGCGTTACTTCGTCTACGGCTACCACCGCCCCCGCCTCTTCGCCTAGCCCTGCTACAATTGCCAAGCCTTCTTCTTCGTTGCCGGCAAGCGGTGCCACGGCCCCTGCCCTTGCGTCTCTAGTAACAGCCAAGGCGTATGGCATTGCAGCGGGTGGCGGACTGACTAGCCTGAGCCAGCAAGAGCTTGACCTCTATTTTACGCAGCTTAAAGAGCTGGGTACCACTTGGGTGCGTTGGGATATCGACTGGAACGTAGTGCAACCCCAAAACCAGACACACTATAACTGGACGCCGACCGACCGGGTGGCAAACACTGCCAAGAAATACGGCATTTCATCGCTCGCTATTATTACCTATACACCCAAATGGGCACGCAGCAGCGCGTGCGTCGACAGTCCTAAGTGCCGTCCGGCTGATATGCAGGCATTCGGTAAGTTCGCCGAAACCGTAGCATCGCGTTATAAATCTTCTGTTACCCATTGGGAAATCTGGAACGAACCCAATTACAAAGCCTTTTGGGAGCCACGGCCGAATAGCCACGAATATGCCGAATTATTAAAGGCAGCTTATCTCGGTATTAAAAAAGTTTCGCCGAGCGCTATTATAGTTACCGGCGGCCTCGCAGCCAGTGGTAACGAAGAAGACGGCAGCCGCAGCCCGTTAACGTTCGTAACCGGGCTGTACGAACGCGGCGCGAACGCTTATTACGATATCGTAGCTTTGCACCCCTACACCTACCCTGCCAGTACTGACTACATAGCCTGGTGGAACAGTTGGCAGCAAATGGGCCCGGTCCGCGACCTTATGATTGCTCAAGGCGAAGCCTCTAAAAAGATTTGGATTACCGAGTACGGTGCGCCGACCGGCGGGCCTGGCAACTCATTCACTGTTGACCAGTTCGACAAATTTACCTATGGCTCAGACCATATGAGCGAAAACGCCCAGGCCATGCTTGCCAGCCAAGCCATTGCCGGCTACAGCGCCCGTACCGACTGGTTGGGGCCGTTCTTTTGGTATAGCCTAAAAGACCTAAGCAGTAATCGCGACAATCCAGAAAATTTCTTTGGCCTGCTCCGTTCCAATAACACCAAAAAACCGGCCTATGACATCATCTACCGCGAAGCCCATAGCCTGCAGTAATCGCCTGACATCTATTCGTCTTTGTTAGAAAACTGTCTTTTAGCGCTAGGCTGCTATTTTTTGGCGAGTTGCGTGGCTAGAAAAATGACGTAGATACCGGCGATGCCTACGAGGGCGTACACAACGCGTGAAAGCGTAGTGCCCTTGCCAAAAATGGCTTTTACAAGGTCGAGCTTAAAGAATCCTACAAACCCCCAGTTTAACGCGCCCACTATAACAAGCAGCAGTGCGATCCAATCTATTACATGTAAATCTGTCATATTTCCTCCTTCATGTACAGTCAAGCGTATCAATCATACTATCGATTAAGAATTAGTTATTTTACATCTGCCAAGCTCACCGGTATTGTGGTTTTTAGAAAGTATTTACAGGAATAGCCCGAGTCAATCGTTATGCGTCCGGGGGCCGTTGCAGCATGACCGTCTCTGTCTCGGGTACTATCAGGACCGGCATTGCGTGATGCGGAGTTGTGTCTACGATTGCCATTCCTTCTATAGTATTTTGGTTGGCAGTATGTATGCGGACTATGCCTAAAATGGTGCCGGGGAAATGTCTTGTTTGGCCTACCGTTACATCGACCTTTATGCCGGGACGTGTAAGGAATATCGAGCCAGTGCATAAAACGAAGCCATATCCGCGAAAACTTCCTCAAAATGCCCATGTCCCTGCCATATACTGGAGCCTTTCTTCGAACAGGCTAGAGGCGTCCGGACGTCGGACTAATGCCCTTAATCCGTCAAAGAAAAGGGATCTGCTATTTCAGAATTGGGGTTGGACTTGCCCATAATTATAGTGTGCGGTCGAATAGGCTGATTTGTAAGCGTGGCAAGGCATATGGCGGAAGTAAGGTGCGGGGTGTAGAATGGATTAGTATAGGTTGATGGGGGGTAATATGGGCAAGCGATCGGTGCCTCTTGCGGTGCCTGCAAAAAAGGTTGTTGTTAATTCGCCGTACCGGTCGAAGGCAATATTTGGCGCTCAAGGGCAACGGCTTATTCCACTCATTACGCAGGAAATGTGCGGTACCACCGGGCTGTCGGCTTGCATGGTATTTATGCCTCCGGGGCGGATTGCCAAGGCGCACTTGCATGCTAAAACGGATATTATTGTCGTGGTTATCGAAGGGTATGCTGCAACGCTTATCGGTCCGGAAATGGAGCCGGTATTTCATGGGCCGGGTGAATTTATTTTTATACCAGAGGGCGTTTTGCATGTTGCTGTCAATTTAAGCTCCTCGGAGCGGCTTATTGCTATCGAAATGCGAACCGACCCGAAATTGAATGAGGATGTCATAGTAACGCCCGAATACGACGAAAAAGCTATGCAAGTGGTAGCGGCATTGCAGGAAAAGTACGCGGCAGGTCTCGGCCTGCCGGAGCACTGGAACACCAAAGATACCGGGCCGTTTACATTTGCGGACGTTACCGAAAGCAGCCTTTTGCCAGCCTAATGAGTATTTAAGGTGACTGCCAGGCGCCGGATAGCTTCGTCTGTAGTAGCTTCGGGCACGCTGGCAAAGTTTAGACGCGCGGCATTATGCCGTGCATTAGCCGATGTGTAAAATTTGCTTCCCGGAACATAAGCGACGCCGTTTTCGAGCGCACGATCGAATAGGGTTGTAAAGTTTACATCTTGCGGGCCTGTCAGCCACAAAAACATGCCGCCCTGGGGATCGGTCCAGCTAAATCCGGAGTCCTTTGGAAAATGATTGGCGAGGGCGGCAAGCATAGCGCCGCAACGTGTTTGGTAGGCGGTACGGAGCCGGTCCAGATGCGCGTTCAGGCGGCCTTCCTCTGGGCTTAGAAAGCCTGCGGTAATAGCCTGGTGTATGGCGGAAGCCTGCATATTATATGCCGACTTAATGTCACCTGCTTTTTGGATAATAGCTTCCGGTCCTATCAACGCGCCGATGCGCATTGCTGGCGCGAATATTTTAGATACAGAAGTAGCGTAGATCACTCTGTCCGGCGCAAACGACTGCAAAGGAGGTAGCGCGTCTCCTGTAAATCGCAGCTGAGAGTAGGCGCCGTCTTCAAGCGCAAAAATATCGTGCTTTTCGAGCAAAGCGGCAACAGCTTCACGCTCTTTGAACGGCATTACCGCGCCGGTGGGGTTTTGGTAGTCGGGCATAAGCGATACTAGCTTGGGCTTGTGCGCCTTAATGGCAGCGTCCAGAACTCTCGAAGTTACGCCCCGTTCACTGCACGCGATCTGTACTACGTTGGCTCCGAACAGTGCGAACATACTCAAGGCGCCTGCAAAGCCCGGCCCCTCAGTAAGAACGGTATCGCCCGGGTCAATCAACATATAAGTCCCTAGGCTTAAGGCCTCCATACCGCCACTTGTTATTAGCATATCGTTGGCATCGCACTCGACGCCTTGGCTGGTAAGCATATGCTCTAGCGCGCCTCGCAAAGGCGGGAATCCTTGGGGCATGGTATAGTTCAGCGAGTTTGACCCCATAGTGCTTGCCGCTTCTTGGGCGAGTTGCAGGCAGATGTCTGCAGGTAATAATGACGGGTCAGGAGCGCCGGCTGCGAGCGAAATGAACTCGTTGCCTGTCGCTTTGGTGTAGGCTGCTGCGCGGGCAGGGAGACTCCTAAAGATGTCGGCCATCGGATCGGAAACGGCCCTTAGGCCGGATTCGGAAAAAGGAATATTATGCACCGCGTGAGTCTCCTTTAAGATTATTACTCAATTTTACACGCTTGCCGGAAAGAGGCGAAGAAAGCGGTCCCTTTAGCAGTTTACCGTCCGCATCGTACCGGTAGGCATTTGCGGTTCCTTCAAAGTAGTCGCCTTTTACGGTAATAGTAAAAGTAATCTCGCCTTTGCCTATGTAGCATCCAGATTGACGGTCGGCTTTAAACTCGACGAATTTACCCGCAATAATATCTTTGCTGCCCGTATCGGCTTGCCATACGCCATGCCCGGTGCTGTCACTTTC
The DNA here is from genome assembly GCA_035248005.1 of Saccharimonadales bacterium (SeqCode). Lineage (GTDB taxonomy): Bacteria > Patescibacteriota > Saccharimonadia > Saccharimonadales > UBA4665 > PMNU01. The sequence continues at coordinate 31,529 of DATFHU010000014.1, read as the reverse complement.
GTCTTGGTTGCCTTCGTGCGGATTGGATTGACTCATAGTACCGTATGGCGTAAAAGTCATCATATGCCAGGGGAACGGCGCGGCCGGCGCATACACTTCCCAGACGCCGGCAATGGCGTGATTCCCTCGCATTGCGGTCACTCCTTTACTACTTTAAGTTATTATACGGCTGGCAACAATGGGCTGCAGCTGGTAGAGTTATGCACAACGATTTTATTGTGCATGGTACATATCTCGGTTATGCTTAAACGGTATAGCCTCCAAAAATTATGTTCAGTTGGTCGTTTGGAAAGAGCATAAAAACCCAGCTCATTATCCTCTTGTTTACACTAACGGCAATATCCATAAGCGTAGTGGGGTTTTTGGGCGTTCGGGGCGTGAGCGATTCCGGGAGCAGAGCCGTAAAACTAACCGCTGACTCTGCTCGGGCAGATGCTGAGCAGTTGCTGGTGCAAACGACGAATGCGACCGCTACCAAAAACAGCATTATATTTAATAACATCCAACTCCTTACCGATAACGTAACCAAGTATGCTCAGAATGTCCTTAATAACCCCTCCGTTTTCCCGGCTGCTAATTGGCGGTTTGATAATCACGTAAAGCGCATGCCGGCAGGCTACTATACGAACGGCAAAGATGAGCCGACGTCTATATATTTCCAAAGTTATATTGCTCTCAGTCCCCAGATTAAGCGGGATATGGAGCTATTAAGCTATCTTAATTACGCATTGCCGCAGGCTGCACAGAACGAGCCGAATGCGGTTGCCTTTTATTTTTTGGGTACGCAAGGCCAAACACTTTACTACCCCAATATAAGCGTGGGCGAGGTAGTGCCTCCGGACTATAACCCAACGCAGGACGATTTCTATACGGTTGCTGCGCCGGAAAATAATCCGGAAAAAAAGGTACGTTGGTCCAAGATTTATGATGACCCCCTGGGTAACGGGCTGCTTTTAACGGCCGCTGGTCCTATATACACTGCAAACGGTGAATTTAAAGGCATTATGGGCATGGACATCTCGCTTAATACTATTGCCAAGAACATCGAAGACTATAGCCCGATCAAAGGGTCCTATGCGTTTTTGATTGACGGTAGCGGACGGGCGATCGCCTTGCCAGAAAAGGCCTATTCTGACATATTAGGCAGGGATCACAAGAAGGGCGAGTTCGGGGTCAATCTGCAAAACGTTAAGGGTGGCTTTGGTGACGTTTTAAGCAGTATGCGTCAAAGGCAGAGCGGTTTTAAGACATTGACGGTTGACGAAGATAAGGCACTCTATGCTGCATATGCGCCTATACAAGGAACCGACTTCAGCCTGGGGATCGTTGCCAGGCAAGCGGATGTACTTAAGGTGGTAAGCGTGCTGCGCGCGCAGGTTAACGATTCTAAAAATCAGGTGCTCTACGGTCAAATTATTCCTTTTGCTATCGTTTTACTGCTGGTCGTATGGATACTCGGCTTTCTCTATATCCGGTATATAACTCAGCCGATTATTGCTTTAACCGAGCAAACACGCAAAGTTACGCAGGGTCATTTTAAGCAGATACCAATCAATGCGTCTTCTAACGAAATTGGTAAGCTCGCTGCCGCCTTCAACAAAATGACGGCCGAGCTGGCTAAATCATATCAGGCGCTACAACGTAAGGTCCGGGAACTTGCCGCTACCAATGCCAAGGATGACGCCATTTTTAGGAGCATGGGTGATGGCGTTGTTGTAACTGATAACGCTGGCAAGGTCTTGCTTGTCAATGCTGTAGCATCCAAGCTGCTTGCCATTCCTGCGGACAAAGCAGTGGGGCGGCAGTTTGCCGACTATGAGCTCTACGACACCGAGCACAACCTTATTCCTGCCCATAATCTTCCTATGCATGTAGCACTCACGAGCGGTAAAAAGGTGCAGCGGGAAGTGCTTGTCTTGCAACAAAACGACAGCAAGAGCTGGCTGGCAGTTACGGCAACGCCGGTTACACAGGCCGGAAACATTATTGGTGTTATCCAGGTTATCCGGGATGTTACCAAGGAGAGGGAGGTTGACCGCATGAAGACCGAGTTCATTTCGGTGGCCTCGCATCAATTGCGCACTCCTCTTTCGGCTATAAAGTGGTTTAGCGAAATGCTGGTTAAGAAAGAGGTGGGTGAACTCAACGAACAACAGGACGAATTCGCCCGCACCATTTTAGACTCGGCCTCGCGCATGAACGAGCTCTTAAATGCATTGCTTAATATATCACGGCTGGAATCGGGGCGATTTATTATAAAACCGGAGCCGACCGATCTTAAGGGGCTTATCACCTCGGCTGTCCGTAACTTGCCAGGTCAAACCGCGGCTCGAAAACAAAAGCTTACTGTCTCGGTTGATCCTTTGCTTGCCAAGGTTAATATAGACCCGCGGTTAGTAGGCCAGGTATATATGAATCTGCTTAGCAACGCAATAAAGTACACTCCCACAGGGGGAAAGATAACCGTTACGGTTACGTGCGATCAAAAGAATATCATATCCACGGTTAAAGACACCGGCTATGGCATTCCTAAACAAGACCAGTCCAAAGTGTTTCAAAAGTTTTTCCGTGCGAGCAATATCGTATCGATCGAAACCGACGGTACGGGCCTCGGCATGTATTTTGTGAAAGCTATTGTCGAGTCATGGGGCGGCAAGATTTGGTTCGAAAGCGAAGAAAACAAAGGCACGGCGTTTACGTTTACTCTGCCCCTCAAAGGCATGAAGGCCAAGCAAGGCGAGGTCACAATCGAGTAACGGCTAGGTCTAGCGTTTAATAGATTACGTAACCGAGGCTCTGCATTTTGTATTGCAGTCATTGATGATACTACTGTCTGATAACAGGAATTCAGAGTGCAATAGTACATATTTAGGACGTAAGCAGATCTTCTTCAAAGGTTTCGATGCCGGCAAGGTCTTTGGAATAGTTAGTTGTGTCAGGAAGGTTGAGTGTGGTAACGCGCAGCCAAATGTTTTCAATGAGTTTTTGCAGGCGTTGTGCTTCGTTGGGCTCGAATGATAGGTGCAGTTCTTGAATATTTCCTGCTTCGTCCGGTTCGACAAATTCCAGGTAAGCATCGGTTACGGTATAGCCCGCAAAGCTGTGTGAGCCTTCGACAAGTAATTTGTAAAAATAGAGCTGTTTGCGGTATTTGTGCAGTTTAATGTCGCGCGCCCATTTACTAAAGCCTTTGCCGGTTTTGTAATCGACGATGGCTATGGTTTTGGCCTGGCGGTCAATAATGAGCTTGTCGATTTTGCCTGCCAAGTGTGCTTTGTTAGTTAGTACGCCTTCGTTTTTAAAATCATGTTCTACGACATTAGACAGTGCTATTGTGTGGGTTCGCTGTTCTATATAGGCTTTGAGCGCCGCATTGCCGCGCTCCAGATACTGCGTTTCGTCGTGTTGGCTTAGGCGTTTGGCCTGCAGCCGCCGTTCGTACGCTTTTAAGATCGCCTGTGTCTCAGGCAATTCCCCGTTCTGTTTGGCGGCAATGTGTATCCATTCTAGTGTCTCATGCATGGCGTTGCCAAACTGCATTTCGGCACGTGGCGTTTGCGGAAATCGCAACAATGTTTTTAAAAAGAAATGGTGCGGCCCGCAGTGCACAATATCGATAAAATCGGCTAAGTGGGTGTGGCTTAATTGGAAATGCCGTAAGCGGTCTTGTAATAGGCTGCGCATGTCGGTGCTAGTTAGAGCCTGCTCATGTCGCCGTTGCCAATAGGCTGCAAGTTCAGTAGTGGGTGTAAGAGTGCTATCTTCTGCGGGTTGTACCAATTGCTTGTCGGGCGGTAACAGCGGACTGTGGACCACGCCGTATTCGTCCGTTGTTTCGTTTAAGTACTTTAGCCGCGTCATGGCTTTGCCTGCGTAGTTTTTGATATGACTTACCAAGTACAGCTGGGACTTGGCTCGGGTAATGGCGACGTAAAATAGGCGCAAGCGCTCATCGTTGGTAGCACCGGCGTAACGAATAAACTGCAAGTTGGGCGGCAGGCTGATACGACTGCCGGTCGAACGGGCTTTGCTTCCCCACGCCTCGTCGTTAACGGCCAGTACAAAAACAGCGGCAAATTCCATGCCTTTTGCCTTGAATGCGGTCATAAGCCGTACAGCTTCGGTACCCGAAGCATAGGGGCTGGTATTTAAGATTTTTAGATCTGCTGCCCGGTGTGCAATAATAAAATCTATAAAATCGTTTAAGTACAACCGGTCGTCGTTATCGCGCCGGTATTCGCGCAGCCGCGCCCTTAGTACAATAAGATTGGTAAGCAAGTTCCAAAAGTCGGCTTGCATAACACTTGTCTTCTCTGAAGCTACTGCTTCTGCCTCTCCGGGGCGCTTTACAGGGTTCGCTGTGCTCTCGCCTGCGGTGCTAGCAAACTCCTGCGATTCAGAAGTATCACCTTCCCCACCGTGCGCTGACTTATCTACGGCCTGGCCGAAGTAGTGTTCGTAATAGGGGGATCTGAATGCGGTGTATCCCGGTTCGTTAAGATCGAGCGGAATGCTGCCGATAAGATAGTCAAGCATAGTTTCAAGCGTTTCAGTTTTGACTAATTGACCGAGACGAATAAAAAATAGGGCAATGGGTTTGAGTTCGGCGTTTTGTAACAGCTCATCCGTCCAGCTGCGCTCTTCATCGGTGGTCTGCCATGAAAGGTGCCAGATAAGACTGGTGGGCAGCTTCCAAAAGCCGAAGCTGAGCACCTCGGCCCACAGTGCATTGGCTCGGGCCGTTTCGTTCGCAGCCAACGCCAGACAGAGTTCGCTCATGCGCAGCAATTGATGCACTCCCGGGTCATCCAATACGTTTTCGCGCTTTTCGTAACGCACTGGTATGGACTGTTGTTGCAGAAACGGCAAAAGCGGCTCGATATATTTGTGTTTGGGCGCTAACACGGCAATTTCACTGGGCGGTACGCCGCTGTCAATAAGTTTACGGATACGCCGGGCGGTCCAGGCGTATTGCATAACGTCGCTTTGGGCTTCGCGCCGTTCAATGATTGCTTCTTTGGGCAAGCTTGTATTTTCAGCGGTCAGGGTTTTTTCGATGCTGGGAAAATGGTGGTGCAGCCGCTCTTCTATTTGTTCGGCTATACCCCGGGCGGTTTGTAGAACTTCGGTGTGCGAGCGGTAATTTTGGGTAAGCGGTACGGCTAGTACGTTTTTGTACATATCTTTGAATTTGAGCATGTGGGAGTAGTTGGCGCCTTGGAAGGCGTATATGGCTTGATCATCGTCGCCTACCGCAAGGACGTTTGGGCGGCCTTCGTTGACCGGATTGTCGGTTAGTAGTTCGGCCAGGCGCAACTGTGCGCCGTTGGTATCCTGAAATTCATCCAACAATATGTACAAATATTGCTCCTGCAATGTGTACCGTAGGTCGCTGTGCGTTTCGAGTGCCTGCACGGCGCGCAAAATCATATCGTCGTAGTCAAAAAGGTTCCGCGCTTTGAGCTCGGCCAGGTACTTTTCGTATATATCGGCTGCAGCCAGTAGTTTTTGGTTGGCTTTGGTGCCGTCAATAATGAATTGCCCGTCCATATCTTTGGCAAGCCATGTATTTTTCCAGGCAGTCAGGCTTTGCGTTTTGCCTGTCTTATTGGTTTGTTCTAGTGCGGTCTCCAGGTTTTCTAATAAGAGGTCTTCCAAAGAGGTCGTCTGAGTTAATGCACTGGTTTCGTGATCCAGGAAACCACTTTCGCGCGGTGGGGTGGCTGCCGAGACTCTAGGCTCGGCAGCCACCTTCCGGCTGCGTTTCGCTTGAGTCTCCTGGATCACGAAACCAGTGCGCCTCGTCTGCGAATCACGGTGAGCCAATGCCGTATGTAACTGTTGAAATAAAGGAATGGTTTTTTTGTCAATCCGATAGAGACCCTGCAAGGTATGTTGAACAATCGGGCTGGCAGTTTTAATGAAATGCAGGTTTTTGGTGGCAATGGTGCGGAGGTCCTGGGGAGTTAAAAGAGCGCGTTTGGCGTCGCTTATTAAAGTTTTAATGTCTGGCAAATAGGCGTCGGAGTATTTGAGCGGGTTACTATATGGCAGGCTGGCAATGATGGCGCGGAAGGTGCGGTCAATGCCCAGATCATCGATGGGCTGCAAATCAGCCTGGTCGGCAAAGTGGTCTGGAAAACGGCGGATGATGTCACTGCCAAAGGCATGGTAGGTGCTGATGGTTACATCGTATGCCTCTTGCCCGATCATATCGCCTAGCCGCTCCTGCATGGTTTGCGCGGCAGAGTCGGTAAACGTTAGGCACAATATGTTCTGTGGCAACGTGTCGGTTGTGGCTAAAATATGGGCAATGCGAGTGGTCAAAAGCTGGGTTTTTCCTGTCCCGGGCCCGGCAATAACCAGTACCGGCCCGTCAGTGGTGGTGACTGCGGTTTTTTGAGCTTTGTTTAGCCTGTCAAAAGCTTGCTTGTATGTACTCATAGTTATGATGGCTGTTTATCTATTGAGGTGAAGAGTTTTTCGCCTAAGTGGCAGGGTAGTGGCAAATTCGATTCTCCTGCCCGTAGCATCCCAATGCACACGTAACTCGCTGCCTCCAAGTAGTAGGGATAACGTTCGGGCGTTATTGGGATTAAAGGCAGCAACGCTATGCGTATAAGTAGTGGGATCTCCTTTGTCAGAGTTGGCGCTGTAAGCGGCAATGCCATTGGCACCGTCACTTGCTAATTTGCCGATGCATAGTAAAAATTGTTGTCCGTTGAGCCTATTGTGACCATGGTAAGCTATCTCTGGGGGAGAGTCTTCTGCAAAGACTGTTTGATTTATTCCGGTAGCGACTTCTATCAATCTCTCTGGCGTCATACTCCATAAAAATGGTAGCACAACTATTACTTCTTGGCGACAGAGGGACGGGTGCAGTTTGGACAGTTTAATTCTTCTTCGTCCATGCTGATAAGCCATTGCTCGCCTGCTTTGGCCCAAGACTGCAGGTCGTGGAAGCCAATAAGGTCGGCCAGCAAACGCAGAACCCAACCTGCAAAGCCGCTGAAGTTCCGCTTACCCCATTGTACGCTGGCCCAGCCGGAACCTACGGGAATAACGGTAATCGGTTCCTTGGGTGTGTAGCTTTTAGGCATATCGCCGTGCTCGGCTTCGCGCATAATGTTGTGGGCAACGAAGTTGCCGTCATGCAGCGCGGTTTGGGCCATGCCACTAAATGGCGTATTGGCATTATCACCAAGTACGTAAATGTTCTGCTCGGCTTGCAAATAATCGTCCACTTCAACTTTTCCCCGCTCGGTAAGCTTGAAGCCGTTGTCTTTAAAGAAAGGGTGATTGGTTACACCTGCGGTCCATACGACAGTGTGGCTTTGCAGGGGTTTACCTCCGGCCATGAGCATATCCGGTGTTTGGCCTTGCACAGCCGTACCTAGCAAAAGTTTGATGCCCAGTTTGCGCAGGCGTTTTGTTATTACCCTGGATACATGCTGGGGCGCGCGAGGCAGCAGGCGTGGTGCGGCCTCAACGAGTTCAATGTTCAGCTTGCGGGATTTGACGCCATGCTTTTTCATGGTTGCCCGCAGATACCCCGGCAGTGCTCCGGCCAGTTCAATACCTGTCGGACCGCCGCCGACAATTACGTAGTTAAGGTCCGGACCGCCTTTTTCTATAAACTGTTCGTGCAAGTGTTTTTTGAATCGTTCCACCTCTTCGGTTGATTTAATGCTGTACGAGTATTCCTGCAAGCCTTTAATACCAAAATAATTGGTAACATTGCCAAGGGCTAATATAAGTTTGTCGTATGGTAGTTTTTGACGGTCTGCGGTAATAATTTGCTGATTTTGACGATCGAGTTTTGTGGCTGTTGCCTGGATGAATTCGACATTGCTGCCTTCTAAAATGCTACTTAAACGGATGCGCGATCCGGCTCGTTTGCCTCCGGTGGCCGTGTGATACAATCCGGGATAGTAGCGAAAGTGACTGTGATCGCTTACTAGCGTGACGTCACAGTTATCGCAGCCAGCCAGCTGCACTGCGGCCTTGGTACCGGCAAACCCGCCGCCAACAATAAGAATCTGTGTTTTTTTTGTAGTGTTCATGGTTAGCATTATACAGAAGTGATTGTCACATGCCACTGACTAGCCGGCATAATGTCTCGTAACTAAGCTCGTCAAAGCTGCCGATAACCATGTCGGCCGCGCTAAGCGCTGTTTTATCTGTTGCATATCTGCTGTAGCCAATTACCTTCATATGTGCAGCCTTACCAGCCTTGACGCCTGGTGCGGAGTCTTCAATAACAATACATTTACCAGGCCGGACGTCCAGCCGTTTGGCGGCTTCCAAATAAACGTCAGGGTGTGGTTTGTGATGCTGTATATCGTCGGCGGTTACGATTACCTTGAATCTATGGTACAACGATACAATGGCTAGTTTGCGCGCCGCCGATCGTTTGAGTGCAGAAGTGCCAATGGCTGTTGGTATACTATGGCTTCCAGCATTTCCAATAGACGCAACAGGTCGGCATCGGGATGTGCAACGTGCTGTTCTAGGTGACTAAATACCTCCTGTAGCATCTCATTGGCGAAATCATCAAAGCTGGTTTTAAAGGGCTTAATAGCTTGCAGTCCTTGATAGTAAGCATGGAGCGTGCCGCCTGTTTGCCAGGCATGCTCTGACTGTTCGGTGGTAAAGCCGTACCGTTTATTTATAATGTGGTGCGCATGAGTATGCGACGGCTCGGTATTAATGAGTACCCCATCCATATCGAATAACACTGCGAACACCGGATCGTTAGTGGGTTTCATATGCCATCAGCATACACCATTGTAGCCTGGCACGGCGACTGCAGTGCCTACGACGATTTACGGTAGCCGACAAGGTTTTTGGCGACTTGGGCAATTTTGCCGCCGGTATGAATAACGTTGTTTACAAAAGCCAGTTTTTCATCAATTTGACGGTGGATATTGTCTATCTTTTTCTTAATGGCAAATACGGCTACAATACCCGCTATCATCATCAGAAACATGATGCTAAAGTATATAATAGCCATAATGTAAAATGTTTGCTCTAGTCCATTCATCTTGTCTCTCCTTATCGTTCCCTAGGGTTTCAGTATTCGGCTTGTCCGGTTTGCCCGCAGTAAAAGTTTTTACATAGCGGGTATGGCCGCGCCTTGCAAGTCGGGGTAATGCCGGTTAAGCTTAAGGCATGGATTCGTTTATGCATAAGCTGGCCCAGGCCGGCTTTAAAGGCGAGATTAATAACGGCGAGATTACCCGGCAGTTTTACAGCCATGATGCCAGTCTGTTCGAAATAAAACCCGAACTGGTGGTCATGCCCAAAGACAGCCACGACGTACGCCTGCTTGTTTCGTTGGTTGCCGAGCATAAAAAAACTATGCCCGGTTTGTCGCTGACCGCACGCTCGGCAGGCACGGATATGTCCGGTGGTGCCATAAACGATTCGATCATCGTTGATTTTAATAAACATTTTACGAAGATAATAAGCGTAACGGCCACTGAAGCTCATGGCCAGCCGGGCGTCTTTTATCGTGACTTTGAGAAAGCAACGCTAAAGCACAAGGCTATAATGCCCTCTTACCCTGCCAGCCGCGACCTTTGTACCATCGGCGGCATGGTAGCTAATAACTCTGGCGGCGAAAAGTCTCTGGAATATGGCAAGGTGCAGCACTTTGTAAACGAACTAGAAGTCGTATTGGCCGATGGCCAAGAATACACTGTTCGTCCACTTAATAAACGCGAACTTGTCAGAAAAATGAGCCAGCAAAATTACGAGGGCGACCTTTATAAACGGTTGTTTCATTTGCTTGAAAAAAACTACGACCGCGTGCAGGCCGCACGCCCCGGCGTAAGTAAAAATTCCATGGGATACAACCTATGGGACGTATGGAATCGCGAAACCGGCGTATTTGACCTGACCAAGCTGATTGTGGGCTCGCAAGGCACCCTGGGACTGATTACGGACATTAAGTATCGTTTGGTGCCGGTCCGGCCGTTTGCTGGTTTGCTGGTTTGTTTTTTAAAAGACATGCGGCCCTTGGGCGACATAATTAATAAGGTGTTGAAGCACAAACCCGCCACGTTTGAATCGTTCGACGACCACACGCTTTATTTATCGATCCGCTTTTTGCCTTCGTTTAGGAAATACCTGGGCACGTGGGGGCTTATAAAACTTATGATTAGCCTTATCCCGGATGGATTGATGCTCTTAAAAGGTATCCCCAAGCTTATTTTGATGATCGAATTCAATGGCCAAACCCAAGAAGAAGTTGATCAAAAAATCGATGCCCTGCACCGCGACCTCAAACCGTATGGCATGGCAATGGAGCGCGACGAAACCGCGGCCAAAAGCCAAAAGTTCTGGATTATGCGCCGCCAAAGCTTCAACTTGTTGCGCAGCAAAGTAAAAGACAAGCATACCGCGCCGTTTATAGACGACTTGGTCGTAAGCCCGCCGTACCTGCCGGATTTTTTGCCGAAAATTCGCAAAATCATTAAAAAATACAAACTAATCGCTACCATTGCCGGCCATATGGGTGATGGCAACTTTCATATTATTCCGCTCATGAAGATTGAAGACCCTAAAGAAAAAGCCAAACTGCTACCGGCCATGAAAGAGGTAGATGAGTTAGTGCTAAAGTATCACGGATCACTATCTGGCGAGCACAATGACGGCCTGGTGCGCGGCCCCTGGTTAAAAGAACAGTTCGGCCCCGAAGTCCTGAAGCTATTTAAAGAAACTAAACATATTTTTGACCCGGACAACATTTTCAATCCGCACAAAAAGTCCGACGCCGATTGGAAATATAGCTACAACCACATTCGCGATCGTTTTTAACTGTTACGCAAGGCCGTTAGCTTGCTTGTAGCATATGAGCGGGTTGCTTAGAATACTCCCTGAACCAAAGGCCAAATCATGAATACTCCACCTTAGATCCGGGGAGGATTTAAAGCACGTCGTCCACGAAAAAAGACATTACACTAGAGTAAGGAAAACGTCTGTATCGGTTAGGCATAGAGCTTGTAATAAAACGGTTCGCTCGCTATGCTTAAGGTATTATTAAATTATACATAGGAGTGTCACCATGACCGGCGCTTTAGCAAAACTCGAAACGCAGCTTGATGTGTGGCTAAATAAAAAGGCGCCAGTTAGCTTACCGCCAAACGCGCGTAAAGGTCTGGCCGATGTCATGTGGATAATTGTGCTCATTTTTGGTGTGCTGCAATTGTGGGCTGCCTACGGGCTCTGGCAGATTGCACAACGCACGGAGCAATCTATCGATTTCTCGAACAGTCTTTCTTATGGCTACACAGATTATGCGGCAACCACAGCTGGGCTCGGCTTTTTATTCTATCTGTCACTTGGAGTGCTCATTGTTGATGCAGTGCTGTTGCTTGTGGCGGCAGCCGGCCTTAAAGCGCGCCAGAAAACTGGTTGGAATTTATTGTTTTACTCACTGCTTTTAAACGTCTTGTACGGCGTCGTGCGTGCGTTTTCGGATCTCGGCGGTCTTGGCGTCCTGATAATAGTGCTTATTGAATCGGTTATTGCCGGTTGGCTTATTTTTCAAATTCGTGAGCACTTTGTGTCGAACAAGATGCCAGCGCACAAAGTTGGTTCTACTACCGAAAAGAAACATTAGCGGGTAATTCTTAAACACACTAAAAAACGCCCCGCTGCGGGGCGTTTTTTAGTTATGCCTGAAAAAGCTAGGGCTTAGTAGCGCCGGCCACCGCCGAAGCCACCGCCCCGGCTTCTATCGCCGCTTCCCATGGGGCGACGCTCGCGGTTTTCTTGCGGACGAGCTTCGTTGACAGCAATCTGGCGACCCTCGATTTCTTTACCGTCCAGCAGTTTAATAGCTGCTTGAGCTTCTTCATCAGAAGCCATTTCGACAAAACCAAATCCTTTGGAACGGCCGGTGTCGCGGTCTATGATAACCTTTGCTGAGGCAACAGTACCTGCTGCTTCGAAAGCTTCTTTTAGTTGGTCGTCGTTCACGCTGTAACTTAGTGAACCGACAAATAGTTTGGTTGCCATATACGGCTTATCCTCTTTCTCTGCTCCGAGGTAAGCCCGGCACCCGGGTTTAGCTGCTCCTCAAGCGAAACATTAATACTCTTTCTAGAACACGTTGCAGCAGCATAATTTTCTAGCGATTTAAGTATAGCACGGTAACTTGCATATTAATAGCAAGATAATTTACTGGCTTTACATGCCAACTATGATTAGCTACAAGATGTAAGCAGGAGCCGCAAACGATATGGCCCTTAATCAGCAGCCAAATGACGAAGAAAAGCAAGAAAAACTTGCAAATGACTTTGATCCGCCTTTTTCTCCGCCTGCCGATGTTCCCAGGCAGGGCCGGGTGCCAAGCAACCACCCGGTTCTTGATACCGATACTGATGAAGACGAATGGTATGACGAGGGGCGCTCCTCGGCTGCCGGCACTGATCGGCCAGCGCCCCCTAGGGCTGGTTAAAACTATTTGCAGTAGTCGCTCGTTTTGCCGGCCGCAGGATCGCCCGCGGGTAGGGAGCGCACCTTTTTAGCATCATTTGAGGACAGCATGTCGAACCAACAGACCGCGTGCCAGGTATGCTCTTTAGTGTCGACGTGCTTTTGCTGGTAGGCCGCGTTTTTAGAGGCTTCATTTGTTTTTCTTAAGTCAAAGACCCCAAGATCAAAGAAGGTGTTTGTTCTGGCCAGGCCTGCAGCTGTGGCCACGGTATCTCCTGCTTTGACCCACACAACGGGCTGCACGCGTTCGGTGCGGGAATCACCCTCGGCAGCTGGCGGGAACTTATCCGCTATGGCCTTAAACGTGTCGCTGAGCGCTTGCAAGTGCCCTAAGCGGACCATAATGCCGCAAGGATGCACAATATCAAACGTGTACTGTATCTCGCCGTCAATAAGATACTGACTGCCGCGGTACACGTACCCGTCCATGGGTACTTTTACGGTTACCTGGTTATTATTAAGACCGTCAAAGCGGAATCCGCCGTGCGGTTTATAATTGCCGCCCATGCCTATAAAGCTACCGCGCCGCTCCTGACCGGGGTATAAAATGGCTGTTGCCTTGGTAAGATCGGCCGGGCTGCTAAGACGTAACGGCTCTGGGCATGCAGGCGGGGTGCCATTTAACGCCATCCAGGAGCGTTCTGAAGTGTTTTCCCAACGTATCTCGCTTTCTGTAGTTTGTTCTGCTGCGGGCTGTGCCGCGTTGCTGGCGGTAGTTTGTTGCTTCGGCGGTTCTGCCTTGGACCGTCCTAAAACCCACCAACCGGCAAAACCGATAACCGCTACAACACCGACAATAATAATTGCCTCAACTGCGCTAAAACCGTTTTGTTTTTTTATTATTGTTTGCATGTTATGAAAGCCCACCATTTATCTTAATTTTTACTATACCTTGGCGGCCGTTAAAACGAAATGCTATTTATTTTTTGACATATCAAAAAGCCCACATCTGTAAAGATATGGGCTTTTACTTTAGGCGTGGGTATATAATCCACAACACATTCATCGAGCACAGAAGGTCGCGAGCGTTTGTAAGAGGTAGCCTGCCGGTCATGCCGCTTGCTGATTTGAGCGCGATACGAACGTAACATCCTTGCTATATTCCTTTTTAGGTCTGAAATTAAAACAACAATACTCATGCTTCCTAGGTGTCGCCGCGATTAATGTCAAACAATTTTTTGGCAATTGTCAGCAAGGCTACGGCGCCCAGAATTGCAGGTAATAGACTCACGATGTCCGTAGTAGTAATGTTCTCGCCTCCAATGGCGCGCATTGTAAGCCCGCCAAGAATCGCTCCCAGTATGCCAATAATAATGTCAGGCAAGCTGCTCTCGCGAGCGTCAGATTTCATAAGCATGGATGCAATCCAACCGATTAGTCCGCCGAAAATTGCCCAAAATAATAGTGTGGTCATGGGCTCCCTTTCTGTTAGGGAGCTAGCGCAGACTTGCCATCCATGCTGCGCTAGCTACCCTGAAATTCTGCGAGGCCGCCATTGTACCCGACTTTGTATGTAGGGACGCGTTTCTGTGTCGTCGGGGTATTCCAGGCGGAACGCCTCGTATTTAACATTTGTATCATCTTGTAGGTCCGGAAACTGTCTCATTTTCCGATTCATAAAATTATGTATACGGGCTGTAAGCTCCTTATCTTTTATTCTATGCATAACTTAAACTCCTTTTCGTTAGTATCTGGATTAACACGACTGTGAGGATTTAAGTTTATTTATATCAATATAAGTTAATATTATGTATGTCGCTTGGTTGTTAAGGTCCAGTCACTAGTACATACTAATAGTAGGGGGGAAGGATATATGACGCAGTGAACTAAACTACTCCCGTAGTGTAAGATTTTTTATACTGCACATTCGTTCTAGTTGGGATGATAGAGTAATAAGCGAGCAACTATTTCCATTATGCAAGATATTATCACCGAAATACGGCCATCAGCGATAAACCGAAGTTTCAAAAAACGCAGCATTCTACTTTATCAAGGGGAGGTGCCTCGAACTGCGTACGCCCTTATAAATGGCGTGGTTAAGGTCTATAGCCTTAATACGGCCGGCGAAGAACAGATTGCAGCCTTTCATGTTGCTGGCGAAGTTTTTCCAGCCATGTGGGTTTTTGACAAATCATCCAGTACCCCCTATTACTACGAGGCGCTTACTGACTGTGAGCTCCTGGCAGTACCGAAAGAAGAATTGCGCGAGGCAATTATGAATAGTCCGGCGCACCTTAAGGCGGCGCTTGACTATTTTGTAACCAATTATACTGGCCTGCTTATGCGTGTTACCGCTTTAGAGCAGTCACGGGCCAGCGAGAAGATCATGTTTACGCTCTATTATTTGATATTTAGGTACGGCAAAGAAGTACGATCGGGTATTTATAGTGTCAACCTGCACCTTACGCATGGCATTATCGCCAGTCTTGTGGGGTTAACGCGCGAGACCATAGCTGCCGAACTGGGCAAGTTGAAGCGGCAGAAGGTTCTGAACTATACCGCACAGGAGTATAAAATAAATAAAAACGCTCTTGAGCGCGCGCTTGGAGAAGACAGCTTCAAAGACGTTGTCGTCCGCTAATTTCTCTGAACTTTATAACGTTACTTAAGCTAACGCTCCTCCTTACATCCGCGCCCTTCTTCACCCCGCCATTTACCTCTTTCTCCCGTTACTTTTGACTGCAAAAATAACGGGAGAAAGACAGTTGTAAGAGGAGGAGGGATAACGATTTAGGGAGAGAGAGTTTTAACTCAAAGGTCTAATCGTTTGCCAGAGTATTTTGTACGACTTGCAACAGCTCTTTGGGCGAAGCCCAGGCTTTCAATATATAGCGTTCGGCACCTAGGCGATACGCCTCGTCGATTTCTTTTTGCATATCGTAATTGCTAAATACAATAACCTTTACCTTGGGATGCTTTTCTTTTAGGTTAAAGTGACGCAAAAACTCTATGCCGTCCATGCGAGGCATGCGCAAATCCAACAAAATCAAAACCGGCTCCTCCTCTTTTATGACCTCCAGGGCATCTTGGCCGTCAAAAGCAGTCCGGACAGTGTAGCCCGCCTTGGTTAATACCATTTTATAGGCATCGCTCAGGCTGCGCTCATCCTCAACGATTAATATACAACCCTCATTTTTTTTCGGCATATATCTTCATTCTCATTACTTAGCTATAACTATACCGCAAACTGGCCGTTCGGCTGTAAAAAATCTCATATTTTGCTTAAGACTTGCTCTCGTATTGTTTGATTTGGGGCTAATTCGATTCCAAAGGTAATGTGATGGTGAAGGTTGCGCCTTTGCCGGGCAGCGAGCGCACGCTAATCGATCCGTGCTGTAATTCGACCAAATGTTTCGCTAAATAAAGCCCTACGCCAGTGCCGCCCACGACCTGGCTCATTTCGTTTGGCAGGCGCGAAAATTGCCTGAACAGTTTCGAGAAATCGTCGCGGGCAATACCAACGCCGTTATCACGGACGGTAATGTATACGTGGTTGCGATCTTTGCGTAGTTTTACGGTAATAGTCCCGCCCCGCGGCGTGTATTTGATGGCGTTGCTGACCAAGTTTTCTACAGCCATGCGGAGCATATGCGCATCTATGTTCATTTCAATCGGTTTTTTCGGTAGTTTCATGGCAATGGTGTGGCCAGCGGTATCGATATCAGAACGTTGTTCGTGTACGATATCGGCTATAAGGTCATTTAATACCGTGTCCTGCCGTGCAATGACGATCCGGCCGGCATCAATCTTGGCCAGGTGCAAAATTTCGTTAATAACATGTAGTTGACGATCATTGCTGGAGTAGGCTTTTTCAAGCAGGGGCCGCTGCTCCTCGCTTACCTCGCCGGCAAAGCCTTGCAGTACCATGCCCAAGTATTGCTTTACACCTGTAGCTGGCGTGCGCAGCTGGTGTGAGGCAAGCGACAAGAGCTCGTCCTTGGCAAGCTCGACGTCCTGCTCTTTTTGAATCATAAGCTCATTGGCGCGCGCACGCAGCAAGAGCCATACAATAAGCGCAATGGACAACGCGGTAAAGATGCCCACCACTAACACGCCCGCTGGGGCGTTCAGTTGCGCTTTGCTTACCAGGGCATCTCGGTTAAAAAGGTACTGTATGTCCCAAGTTTGACCGTATAAGTTAAGGGGACGGACAACCTGAACAGTTTTGTCATTTGAGCTGAGCGTGGGAAAGTTGTGGCTTTCATATAAGGTAGGGTTGCCGGAACTTGCTACATTGACACGAAAGGCCATTTTATCGTCATCGCTTGCCTTTGCAATACTATTGAAGAATATATTGGAGCGGAACGCAGCATAGACATAGCCGACAAGTGCCGAACGTCTTTGCTCCACTGTGCTTATAGGGGTATCGACGCGGTAGTATGGCATATACATATTAAAGCCGGTAAGATCCACTGACGAATTGTTTGAGATAAGGGTAATCCGGCCGGTCAGGATCGGGCGGTTGGTGTCTTGAGCGCGCCACATGGCATCGCGGCGGACCGGCTCGGTGAACATATCAAAGCCAAAGGCTTTGGCCGAAGCGGCCCGCTCTGGCTGCAGATACAATACGGCGGCATGGTCACTATTGCCAGGCGTTTCAGGGTATATGGCGAAGTTCTCCATCCCTTGGCTCTGCATGTACTCGGTAATGCGCGATACCTCGTCGCGTTCAATAATTTGGGCATATCCTATTCCTTGAACGCCTGGATATTGCAGGGCTATATTGAAAGCATCGGCATATCGTTTCCAGTCGAGCCGCGTAACCTCATCCGAAGCCTGGAAAAGTCCTACGCCGCCTTGTAAAATTTCTTCATAAGAAGCCAGCCGGTTGCGCACTTGTTCTTCGGCACCGCTCACCCGCCGGGTAATAGCGGCGTTCAGGTCTTCTTGCAACGACTGCCGGGTCGAAGACCAGGTCCATACTGTAACAGACAGTACGGCAATACAAATAACGGCCGGCGGGAAATACAGCGAGTGAATAATGCCTCTCAAGAAATACTTTATGGGTTCCCAACGATCTGGAAAATGTATCATATAATTCCATTAAGACGTAAGCGTTAGTCTTAGTCAAATTCCGGCAATAACTTGTGACAATACAACATTTTGACGATCATATCGAGCATGCTACTTTTCGTGAAGGCTGGGTCGAGTTTATGAAGGAGCTTCCGTGGGTAGCGGAGTATCCGCCTGGCAACGACCGGGTTATTAAAGCACTCGGCAGGGCTACATTTGATTTGGTAGTGGAAGATGAAATGGTACGAGAAGGTATGCGGCAATTACTTAGCTATGCCTGGGAGCGGCGTATTATGGGGCCTTCGTATACAGTCAATCTGTGGCGGAGTGCATTGCAGCATGAGCTACAAGATGAATCCGGTTTCCCTACACAATATATCGATAATCCAACACATTGGCGCAAAGCTATATGCGACCGGTTTGACGACGCGCAAAGTTTCGCTCAACTGGCCCAGAATATGCGGCGTCCGTTGCAAAGTAGTATGCCGACGCGTTATGCGACCGTTTCATTGGCGTCACATGTATTTTACCGAAGTGCCGCACGCGTCTTGGATGTCGGTAGCAGCAATACACATGGGCTGGTAAGCTTGCAGACCTGCGATTTCAGCCCGATTAAGGTGCTGCGTAAACCCAAACACCAGGGTGGCATGCTAAGAAGCCTGCGTGCCGAGCAGATTGTCAATCACCTTTTGGCTACCCCTGCCACTACCAAAGTCCTGGCATCTGACGCCGTGAACCGCGACCACGCCCAACGCTGGATTAAAAGCTGTTCCATACGCCCCGAAAAACTGCTCGATGCGGAGTTTATGGACGCCTATAACCGGCACGAAGCATTGGCGTGTGGCATCGATTTTTGGCGGGGTAATTTAGCTTGTAGCGAAGATGCAGTGCGTTTGAGGCGGCAGCTAAGAGGCCGGAAATTTCATGTCGTTTCCTATATTACAGTTGCAAACCAGCTTACCGAAGAAGAGCACGAAACGCTATCGGCAACCGCGCGTGAGCACTTGGAAGACGAAGGTATGGAATTGATGGCAGATTTTGTACGGCCTCATCCGGACGATCCGACGCGGCTCGAGTTTTTTAGCAAATGGTTCAATAATCTGTGGTTATTTAGAGTGTTGGCTCGTTTCAAATCAGACGAACAACGCATTTGGTATGAACTCGGTGCCTGGGATACCAGCCGCTGCGAACGCCTGTATTTGCCAACCTACAGTTTGCTGCGCGCCGGCCTTGTGCAGCATCCTGGCTATAATCCGAGCCGATCGAAGACGAGTGCGTTATAACTTTCCATAAAATATTGCTGTTCGGGACCGACTTTATCGGGCGGTTCAAAGTAGCTGAAAATAATCGCCCCTTTACCTTTTGGTCCGATAAGCGGGTAAACATAGCTGCATTCGATGCCTGCGCCAGCCTGGTTAAACCGGGCTTCGCGAGGCGTAAGGTCGGGTATGAAGAGATATTTCCAGTCAGCGGTAAGTTGCCTGGCTCCTTGCTGTATGGCTTTGGCAATGAGGTTATGTGCATGATCGAGCGGTATTGTAATTTCTTTAAATGGCTTGGCCGACATGCGCACTGCACCTTGGGCTGGGTAGGTATCGGAAAGCGCTATCCTATCTATAGTCTTTGTTTCTGGATTGACAAGTAACAATACAACAATACCCAGGCCTAAGTGTGTACTAAACAATTTGTCCTGGAACGGAGCATTTACAATGGCTTGGTGTAGTTGTGGTTGCGAGGCACTTTGGAGCTTCTCGGCCAGTTGCACCAGGTAATTATTGGTTTCGAATGCAGTAATGCCCACCTTCGCAGTATAACATCTACGGGCCGATATAATTTAGATGGTCCGTTAGTAAAGGCAACTATCCCCTTGAACCATAGAGGGTCAAGCGTAGTGCAACCCGGGTTCCGTAAGGAACCCGGTGTGTAATGCACTCTATGGGGGATAATTGCCTCAGTAAAAGGTTGACAGAGTAGGTATATTAATGCGATAACTGTAATAAGCTGTAGATAGCAAACTATAATTTTTTAAGGGAGTGAGGTAGGGCTATGGCGTTTCGCATGGCAAGCGTTCGGCGTAAAATAGGAGTAATTAGCGGTATTATTGTGGGGCTTGTTGGCATTGGCTTGATTACCTCTGGTATTACAAGCGCCGACTCCTTGCCGAATACCGGCGCTCCGCAAGGCTTTTCGCTTAGTAGCGTTGCTGAAGGTTTAGAATTGCCGACAGCCGCCCAGTTTGCGCCTGACGGGCGGATTTTTGTTATTCAAAAGGGGGGCGAAGTCAGGATTGTCAAGAATGGCCAGTTGCTTGCCGAACCGTTTTATACCGTCCCGAACCTAAACCAATATGTCGATCGCGGCTTATTGGGCCTGGCGCTCGACCCTAACTTTGCTACCAATAAATACGTGTACCTGCTTTACACTTACGAAAACAATGCTGCGGCGCCCGACGCGGCAAAAACCGGCCGTTTGATCCGTGTAACTGCCAATGGCGACAAGGCATTGGCCGGCAGCGAGCAAATTATTCTGGGTAATGTTGTCGGCAGTCCGGCGCAGCCATCATGCGATAATTTTCCTGTAAATACCGACTGTATTCCGGCCGACGGCTATTCTCACGCCCCGGCTTCATTAGTATTTGGGCCTGATGGTAAATTGTACGCGTCGCTCGGTGATGCTGCTAGATACGATGATGTAGATACCAAAGCTTTTCGCGCACAAAACATCGATAGCCTGGCTGGCAAAATTTTGCGCATCAACACCGACGGCACTGGTCTGGCTGACAACCCATATTACAACGGTAACCCGAACGATATCCGTTCGAAAGTCTACGCCTATGGCATGCGTAATCCGTTCCGCATGAACGTGCGCGCCAGCGACGGCCTGGTTATGGTTGGTGATGTTGGTTGGAATGACTGGGAAGAAGTAAATACGGTTCCGCGCGGTGCAAACCTGGGTTGGCCATGCTATGAAGGTAATGCGCAACAAACCGGTACGGGTACTGGCAGCTACAAAGACTTTGCCTTCTGCCAACAGATGTACCAAAACCCGCCTGCTAACCTTAAATTCCCTGCCCATGTGTACCCGCACCCGCCGAGCAGCGCGGCAGTTGGCGGCTTGTTCTATACCGGCGACAACTATCCTGTCACCTATAAGGATCGTTACTTCTATGGTGACTTCGCCAAAAATCAAATGTACACATTGTCTTTGGATACCGCAAATCAGATGGTCCCTGGCTCTAACCAGCTCTTTGCATCCAACGTAGCCGGGCCTGTATCGTTTTTTACCGGGCCTGGGGGTGATATCTATTTTGTCGGCATTATGACCGGCTCGATTTATCACATGACCTATTCTACGGCCAATCAAGGCCCAACCGCCTTTATTGCTGCGGATAAGACCTTTGGGCCGTCGCCATTGACTGTTAACTTTACTTCCAGCGGTAGTACCGATCCGGAGGGCGACGATTTGGCATTTTTGTGGGATTTCGGTGACGGCGGCCCTACCTCGGCAGAACCCAACCCAACCCGCACCTTTACGGTTGACGGTACATATACGGTTACGCTGACCGTAAGCGACGAGTTTAATAACCGCTCGGTAAAGACACTAGCTATTCATGCCGGGCAAACCGCGCCGACCGTTGTCATATCTTCGCCTGCTAATATGAGTAGCGCGGTTCCTGGCCAGGTAATCAACTTCGCGGGTTCGGCGAACGATGTCCAGGACGGCACTATGCCGCCCGAAAAGCTAAACTGGCAGGTTATTATCCAGCACTGTCCACTTGACTCGTGTCATGTGCACACGGTTATGACCACTACCGGTGCAGGAGGATCGTTTAATTTCCCGGCACACGACGGTCCTTTCTACATTCAGATTATGCTCAGTGTTACCAATTCGGCCGGTCTTACGTCGACCAAGTCAGTGTCGGTATATCCGCAAGGCCAAAAAATTACCCATGCCCTGCAGCTAGACGGCATTAACGACTATGCGGTAGCCGATAACCCGCAGGACTTCCAGCTGCAGCAATTTACCGCTGAAGCCATGATTAAAACGTTGTCTACGGACACGGACGGCGGCGAAATTATGTCTATGGGTAACAACTGGGTACTCCGTGCTCTGCCTGGCGGTGCTCTGCTCTTTTCGTACAACAACGCCGAAACATGGCAGACCTTGGTAGCAACCAACACTAATGTGGTTGACGGGTTATGGCACCATGTGGCCGTAACCCGCACTGCTACAACGGTCAAATTGTATGTTGACGGCGCTTTGCTGGCACAGGCCGCCAATGCTAACCCTATTGAGTATGTCTATGCGAACGACTTTATGATCGGCCGTCACGGTTCCGGTGCCGACAATTTCCATTTCAATGGCACTATCGACGAAGTACGTTTTTGGGCTATGCCCCGCACCGATGCCGATATTGCCAAGTACCAGTCCATGACCCTGCCTTCCTCTGGTCAGACCGGACTGGTAGCGTACTACAAAATCGAAGAGGGCGAAGGCATAAGTGTGGCAGACGCCAGTCCGTCGCAGGCACACAAACTGACATTGGTAAACGGTGTGGGCTGGATTGCGGGAGCGCCGCTTTCCGAACCGCCACTTAACACGCCGATAACTGATATACAAGATACTTTTACCGGTACTGCAGTAGATACTGGTAAATGGCAGTTTATTGGCGCTACTACTCGTACGCAGCAAAATGATGTACTGACCATTACGCCGCAAACGACCGGTCGTGGGTACTTTGGTCTGATGTCTAAAGCTACCTATGAGCTAAAGACCAATGCTGTGTTCGTAGAAGTGCCCCAAGCAACCAATAGCGGTACAGCTGCCGAAACCCAGCTTATTTTGGAGCGCGATGCCAACAACAAGATCATTTTTGGTCGCAGTAATAGCGGCGTATACTTGCGTCACCGTGTGAATGGTGTTGACTCCAGCACTAACATTGCCTACAGTGCTACTACTATGCGCTGGTGGAGGATCCGCGAAGCTGGCGGCACCGTGTTTATGGAAACGTCACCGGATGCAGCTACCTGGACTGTCCGTCGTTCGTTCCCTAAAGCTTTTGATCTTTCCCGGCTAAAGGTTGTATTGCAGGCTGGTACTTACCAGGCGGTTGCCAATCCGGGAGTAGCCAAGTTTGACAACCTGAACACTCCGCCTCCTGCCGCGGCACCCAACAACGCGCTGTCGCTCGATGGTTTAACCGGCAAGGCTTCCGTTAACAGTTCCAGCCTTTATAACACACAGGCCTTTACGCTCGAAACATGGGCCAAGGTACAGGCTACAGGCACTGGCGGTGCCGAACTTCTTTCGAACGGTAATAACTACGGTCTGCGTGTCCAGCCGAACGGTAATCTGCTCTTCTTTGCGCACACCGGCGGCCTGATATGGAAGACCTATCTTTTGACCGATGTGAACCTGAAAGATAACGCCTGGCACCACATTGCGATTACCAAGGACGCAACTTCAGTAAAGATATATCTGGACGGCGTACTACGCAATACCTTTGCCGCGCCGGAGACCATCAGCTACACCTTGGGCAATACGCTCGCTCTGGGCCAGCACAGCGAAGGCGACGGCAACTTCAACCTGACCGGTCAGCTAGACGAAATCCGTGTATGGAACATAGCACGCACCACCACCCAAATCGTAGCCGACAAGAATAAAGAGCTTGCCGCCCAAGCCGGCCTGGTTGGTTACTGGCAGTTCAACGAAGCTACCGGCTTCACTGCCCCGGATTCAAGCGGCAATAACAATCCTCTAACCCTCACCGCTGGTGCTACCCGCACCGCCGGCTTCCCTCGCCAGTAGCAGTGTTAAATTGGTGCTACATATCCTAGTTCTTGTAAGTATAAGCATTCCATAGCCTATCTATTATCTAAACTTTGCTGGGAGACGGAATTCGAACGCAGCCCTTACGCCTTTAAAATTTCCAGCACATTGTAAAGTACAATAGCCGGCCACACAACAGCCTTTAGCAAGGCTAAGATAAAACCCCAAAAGCCCGCTGACTGCTGTACGAAGTATACAGCCGCGCCGATAAAGGCTACGAAAAGTACAAACCCCATAGAACTGTTGTCGTTGATGATTTTTGTCGTTGTACTACTATTTTTTGCCATACTACCTCCATACATACATTATGGCAGAGTATGTGCGGTATGCGGCGTGATGCTCATCACAGAGTAGACGGATTGTCCATTGTTGGTCTAAACCCTGGTATATGTCCGTTGTAGGCAAGGCGGGACTCTTTTGCCGATCTGACAGGAAAAGGTTTTTAGTTCAAATTCTTAGTAAAGTTGTATAATCATACAATCTATGGTCGGCCGTGAGCATAATCCGCATCAAGCTTTCGGATGGAGGCCCCTGTTTATTCGTGAGATTCGTGAGCGTGCTGAGAGCGACGGGCTATTGCAAGCAACACACGACTTACTTAAGCGTGACAATGTTACAGTAACGGCCAAAGGGCATGTCAGCGCCCTTAAGAACCACCAAGGCGGCATGCTTTTTATAGGCGATCACAGCCGGCAGTTCGAATTTGTGGCCCTGATGTATGCCTTAAGCCAAGTAGGCCGGACCAGCATGAAAAATATCGTGAAGTTCTATGTTGAACATCAGGTTTCATGGGCTTTAGGTAAGGTCGGCACAGCTATAACGCTGCCGGTGTATCCCCGTTTGCTCGACAAGGATCGCCGTAATAAGATAAATTTTGAACTCAGCTCCCGCATTATATTCCGCCGTTCACTGCAGGTGGCTAAGGATGCCAGGCGTTTAACGAATGAATCTTTGGCCGCTGCTTCAAAGGAATTGTCGCTGGGTGGGAGTGTGAATATTTTTCCCTGCGGGGGCATCGTTGATAGTATGAAAAAGCCTTGGCGTAAAGGGGTTGGCCAGATAGTTCACCAGCTCCCCAAAGAAGATAGAGACGACGTGCTTGTCATACCCTATCATGCTGACAATATTAATAGGGCGAGACTGGTGGCTGCGGTGGCGGCACGTGGCTGCGGCGTACTGGGCCGGCCGCAGGGCATAGATATTATATTTGGGCAGCCTCAGACGGCGGCGGAAATTATGGACGGAGTATCTAGGGCGCGCCAAGATGACCCGCGGGCTATTACGGACGTTTTACGGCAGCAATATATAGCTAATTTTGGGTAAGAACAATGCAAATAGTGTAGTGTCAAAGCTTACCCGTCTCTTATCTATTGATTTTTCAGATCCTTCTTACTTCAATCGGCTGGACCCGGGGTTCCTCTAGGAAAGATCTGTAAGCTGCCTTTGTCATGGTGAGGGTCTCTCTTGCCGGGGTTCGGTGTAAGGAATTTCTTCGTTCATTGCAATAACGGAGTCTATTTAGCGAGTCGTGTGGCGGCGGAACAGATAGGCGGCGATAGGCATGCTTACGACAATGATGCCTACGCACCATACCACTGCCAGCCAGCCGGAGTTATCGAGCGGCGTGCCCACCAACCAGGAACGCATAGTGTCTATAACGTGCGTCAGTGGTTGGTTTTCGGCAAACACCCTTAACGCGGGTGGCAGGGTGTGCAGCGGTACAAAGGCGCTGGAAATAAACGTTAGCGGGAATATAATGACAAAGCCGACCCATTGGGCTGCCTCCAGGCTCTTCACTATCAGTCCTAAAATAGCTGACAGCCATGAAATAGCCAAGGTAAACAACATTGCGAGCCCAAATACCAACAGCCATTCGGTGGGCGTGGCATTGGGCCTAAAACCGACCAAAAAGCCGATCAAAACGATAATAACGCCGGAAATGATATTGCGGAACAAATCGGCCGTAATATGCCCTAGCATCAGCGCGCTGCTGGCCATTGGCAGCGACTTAAAGCGGTCCACAATACCTTCTTTCATGTCAACTGCCAGGTTAATGGTCGTATAGTTGGCGCCAAAGGCCAGGGTTTGTACCAGAATACCGGCAAATAGATAGTTGACGTAGCTTACGTTGCCCGTGTCTATGGCGCCACCAAGCACATAGCGGTTGAGCAGCATAAACATAACCGGAAAAAGGATGAGAGACATAACCTGGTCCAGGCTGCGGACAATGTGTGTAACACTGCGCTTTGTCATGACCCACGAATCGCTAAGCAACCAGTACAAATAAGAACGGCGTTCTGGTTGGACAGCGGAAAGCAGTTTGCTCTTATCCATGGTTATTTTCTGCCTTTCGGTTTGGCCGTCGTTTCATCCAGCTCTTTGGTGGCCGCATGGCCTGTTAGGGTAAGGAATACGTCATCCAGTGTCGGGCGGTGGAGCGAGACGCTCTCCACGCCGACCTTGGCGTTTTCCAGAAGCTGCAAAATTTCTTTTAATCTCTTAACGCCGCCTTTACTGGCGATGCTTAAGACCCGTCCCTCCGGGTCGGCTTGCAACGATTTGTCATTGATAATACCGTGAGCTTTTTGGAAGTCGCTATTTTTATCGATGGTAATCTCCAGGCGGTCAGAGCCAACGCGGCCTTTTAGGCTATCGGCCGTGCCTTCGGCAATCACCTTGCCTCCGTCAATAACGACAATATTATCGGCAAGCTGGTCTGCCTCTTCCATATACTGTGTGGTTAACAGAATAGTCGTACCGTTCTTGGCCAATAGTTTAATCATGTCCCACAGTGCCAAGCGGCTGCGCGGGTCAAGGCCGGTGGTTGGTTCGTCCAAAAAGATAATAGGCGGGCTGGCAATCAAGCTCATGGCAAGGTCGAGTCGCCGTTTCATCCCGCCCGAATAGGTGCGAACCGGGCGTTTCGAAGACTCCACCAAGTCGACCTGTTCCAGTAGCTCGGTGGTGCGGCGTTTAGCGTCACTGATGCTCAGGCGGTATAATCGGCCCATCATTTCCAGGTTCTCGACACCAGTCAAATATTCGTCTACGGCTGCAAACTGCCCGGTAAGTCCAATACTGCTGCGTACGCTATCCGGGTCTTTTACTACATCGTAGCCATTCACTTTTACTTCGCCGCCATCGGGAGAAAGGAGAGTGCTAAGAATTCTAATTGTAGTGGTTTTGCCTGCGCCATTGGGACCTAAAAGCGCCATAATAGTGCCACGTTTTACTTTAAGGTCAATGCCTTCAAGTACTGTAAGATCGCCAAATGATTTTTTAATGCCAGTGGCATTAATTGCGTAATCGGTCATAACCATAATATCGTCTAGTATAGCAATAAATAAGCCATAGCCAAGTGTTTTGGCGCGTGTATTACCGGTTTTTTAGCACGTTGGGGTTTCGTCTGCCCAGTATGGAGGCAAGGTGTCCCATGGGTTAGAAAGGACATCATCGGTAATAAAGAGCCAGCCGGCATTGTTGTTTTTTGACGCGTCGCATACATCTTCCATGACGCTCAAGTCGGCGGCATTATAAATCATATGAGCAAAATCGCTTGCCGGGTAGTTGCTAATCCAATTGGGCGGTGACCAGCTTAGGTAAGTGCTAGCCGTGCCCTCAAATACCACTAGTTCGTCAACGACCGGCGTATCGAGCTGCCAATCGGTCAAGGCGGCAACGCCCGGGTTGCCTACGACATCATCGGCCAGAGAACCGCCAACCGTGTGGATGTAGTCGTACAATTCCTCGTAGTATGCCAGGGTAGATGAATCATTGGACATTTCATCTAAGAAAATCCCATCAATTCCCCAATTGTCACCCATGTACCAGGCATAGTAGGCGTCAATTTCATCTTTTACTACTTCTATGTCACGCTGGCCGTAGCTGGTGTGTACGTAGCCAATAACATTCTGTCCGGCTTCTTCGCAGTACTGAATAACATTGACGTAGTCGGAGTTAACGGCCGATCCAGGACCGGAATTGGGGTTCATAATGGCGGTAGAACCGTTTTGTGTGGCATTCATGGCGTCGCACATGGCGTACCATTTATTGTCCGTATTCCACCAGTCCGGGTAAAAGTAGGCTGGCACCAGTTGGTGTTGGTTGGTGGTATTCCACGATGCGGATACCGGAGTGCTGGCAGACAATACGCCTGCTACCGCCAATAACGCGGCGATAAAAACAAGTCCTCCTTGTTTTGCTATAAATGCTGTCGCTTGCCGTAAAATCTGCATGAACCCTCCTTAACAGAATAAAGCTATAGCTGCAATATAGCCTCCCTGTCTTAAAAATACAAGGCTTGTACAGCTATTTATATATGTTGCAACAATTTTTTCCAGAAGCTACGCCAATGATCTACCTGATCGCTTGACTCGAGCTTTTCGTGCTGAACGCTCAGGCCGGCCTTGTCCGGCGCCTTTTCGTAGATATTGACGTTAACGCGCGAACCGTCTGCCAGACCGGCCCGCCAGTAGCGCCACTTGTCGGTTGTTATTACTTCGCCGGCACGAGAAACGGGAATGTCAGAAAACGCTTTTCGTCCTTCTATGAGCGACAGCCATTTGCCAAGCGCCTGATCCATGGTGCCGTCTAGCGCTTTGCTGACTGATACGGAAAATTCGCCGTCGCAATCCTGCCCCGGCACACGCCGCCCTATATGCTGCTCGTAGGCGACCGTTATCATTTGTGCCCACCATCCCGGCGCGCCACCGTCCTGGTATAACCGTTCTGCTATTTCCTTGTGTGTCAGCTTGCTCGCATCAATGCTTTCCAAAAAGCGCAGCCACTCTTTCCATGTCTTATGGGTGGCTTTTTCAATTGCCTGCTCGCTAATTATCATATGTCGAATTATAGCAGGCAGCTGCAAGCTGTAAGACATGCTTTAAAATACGCATAAAATCGTCTAGCTGGAGAAACTTAAACCCCATCGGCCCTTACGACCAAGTGCTTGCTGCGTATTTTGCTGTCCATTAAATGGCAGTCAATTTTTAGCTCGTTTGGGAAAGGCACAAAATATTGCCCTCGCTATCTTTAAACCAGGCGGCTTTTTCGTTGCCTTGGGCGGTAATACCATTAACGGTTTTCAGGCCGGGCAGGTCATACTCTTCAAAGACTATACCGCGCGAGCGAAGGTCTGCCACTTCTGCTTCCAGGTCTTTGACCGACCACCCCATGGCAGTATTTTGGGCGGTTCCAGCATTGCCGGTTTCGTATATCGAAAACGTTGCGCCGCTAGCAGATTTGTAAACGAGCTTGCCCTCGTCTTCGGCGGCAGGCTCCAGACCTAGCTTTTCTTTGTAGAACTGTCGTGCTCTTTGCAAATCTTTTGCCGGTAATACTGCATATGTTTCAAGTGTCGCTAACATGTTACTTCTCCTCTTAATGGTTAGTCCTACATATACATTGTACGCCTAAGAAATGGGATTTTATGGCATAATTTGCCGGTGCTGGCTCATTGCATAACCGATAAAACCAAGCAGCAGCAAGTTGAATATAAAACCAGGCAGCGCTGCAAATTCCAAACGGGCAAATATAAAGAACTGGGTTAGAAAAATATTTACCAGTGTTGCGCGGCGGAACTGTTCGTAGGCTTGCAATCGCGAGCGGGGTAAAAGAATCGCCCCCCACACCGCAAAGCCGGCCGCTACCAAGGCGGAAAGCAGCTGCCCAATCGCCAGTTCGGTCGAAAACGGCACGCTGCCACCGAGTAAATCCAAAATGCTGTCTATGTTGGTAAACAGCGTTGCCACGCCGCCCGCCACAAATACGAACACCTCGAATAAAAAGAAGCTGCGCACCCACAAGTTGGTATTGCGATTGAGCCAAAAGTGCCGATATTTTCGACGCAACCAGTACAGGAAGCGTTTGGCTTTAGTAGGTGTTGCCGGTGGAATGGTACGCAGGGATGTAAGCAGTTTTTGTAAATGCTTTGTTACTGGATCTTTTTGGTCGGCGTTTGCAAGTAGCTGCCGGACCCGTTCTTTTTCGATAGGGTCCATATCATGAACAATCGCTTCTTCCAGCTGAGCCAGCGCATTCAACTGATACTCTCGCGAGGTTAGGGTTTGTCCGCGCGCCAAAAAGTTAAATGTCAGGTATAGTACGATAAATATGGCGTAAATAAGTCCGATGGTAGGCTGGTAGAAGTAATTATTATCGCGGGTAATAAACTTCCCCAGCTCGTCAATAAATACGCCAAATCCGACCCCGCCCAGAACCGCTACCGCCCGCTGCGCCCGTGCGCCGACATACGAAAGGGCGACGGCCAATGCGATCATCATTAATGCCCCGCCCCACAGCATATGGGCGATATGCAGACTGCCGGTGCTGATTTGGGGGTAGCCGGTAAGGTACAAATAAAGACGAACGAGCAACAAGCTGCTCGCGGCCGACAACAGAAAAATCTCCAGCCGGTCGCGAGCTCGAACATTACGGTAAAAAATACCCGAGGACATATTAGTAGTATACGCCGGTCGGATGATAGGACGCTGCGGGCCAACCGGGCGTGCATTGGTGTTTTTAATTTGAGATAAACTATAGCGGTTGTATAATTCAGGATAATAGTTACTAAGGCTACGCAGTAAACTGGCATAAAAGATACCATTGACGCACCTGTGGTACCTGTGCTGTAATAATCCGCCAAGGAGGCGCGGCAAGCAATGAATATTTTAGTAGTAGAAGATGACATCTATTTAGCCCGTGCCTATATAACTAAACTAAAGAACGAGCATTTTACTGTAGAGCTGGCAACTGACGGCGAAGCGGCTATGACAATTTTAAAGACGTTCAGGCCGGATGTCGTAATACTTGACATACTAATGCCTAAAAAAGATGGTTTTGCCACGCTCGAGGAAATGAAGAAGCGGGATGATTTAAAGGATATTCCGGTTGTAGTGCTTTCTAATTTGGACCAGAAAGAAGCCATTGAACGGGCTCGGCGCATGGGCGCTGTCGACTATTTTGCAAAAACCGAAATGTCTTTGGACAATTTGGTCAACACGCTCAAACAATACGCCCCTAATTCTAATACTGAGCAATAACCGGTTGGCCCGGAAAGGCTGCTGCTGGAGCCGGTGATAAAGAGTCCGGCGAAGACGAAGCCAGTGAGTGCCATGCGTGCAATAGGTGTTCGGCGTTATCGGGCGGCAGGTTTGTTTCTGTTGGGGAGTGGCCTAATTTGTTAACGCCCGCTTTCATGACTTCGTGGATAAAATGCGCCGACTGCAGCTGCATGCTAAAGGCGCTGGCAGTACGCCCGAGGCGGCTTGCACGCGAACTAGCCGTAAGCTCGCCTTGCGAGGCAAGATGGCAGGAACCTGCAAAACAGTTTGTCGTGTCAATAGTGCTTTCCCGATAAGGGGTCGCGCAGGATCCATAAACAGCCACCGCGCTAGTAAAAGTTACATGGGAATTTTCCACGGTTCTGCGTACTGCGCCGCGTACATGGTCCTGGACTCTTATACTGCTTACAAATATGCTGCACGTGGCGAGCGGCAGACTAAGGTTGCCGCGCCAAAGGCGGTCCGGGCCGGAGGACGGCCGGATCCGATAGTGATCTGGCTCGTTCGCTACTATAACAAGGGCATTTTGCCGCACCGCCCAAGCCAGCGCGCCGATATGGGCTTTGGTGCGTGCTGCAAGACTCGCAGCCATATTAGGTGGCGTGGAAGGCATGGCGTCGCACCTCGCGACAGGCGTACGATTGGCGGGTCGTAATTCTCGGTTCAACGTCATTTGTAATATAAAAATTAACCCAAGGTAAGACGGCCAAGGCCGATCAGTACTTATTTTGTATTATGACATATATTGTATACAAGTAAAACTTGCTTATGCCCCAACCACAAAACCTCCTAAAGTAAAACGTGCCGTTTGTTACTCTTGTAGTGGCAGCTAAAAGAAAACAACAAAGGTGGCCGTCCCCCGGCCCTGCAGGACAGCGAATTACTGACCATCCTCATATGGGATAGACTCAATGAGCCGCCCAAAACACTCAGCTCACTCTACACCTGGATTGTACGAGACTATGCCGACCTACCAGAACTTGACTCGCTAAACTAAAACGGAACAGCCTCCCGTAGAATTAGGTTTGTAACAACAACTAACCTACGGAAAGGACTGTTCCTAGTGACTAGTCTAACAAACATACCGACGGAACGTCGGTGTAAGCAGGTAGTGCACTACCT
>DATFHU010000013.1:0-23494 GCA_035248005.1 Saccharimonadales bacterium (SeqCode) | reverse complement strand
AAGTGATCCTCTACAAGCTCCCGCCCGTAGCTTCTCATAACTCAAGCTTCGCTTGCCCGCTATCTTCACGGCCTTGGTTTTCGATGTAGGCTTGAATTGTTTTCTCGTTGGCGCCGACAGTACTTACAAAGTAGCCAATTGACCATAGGCTCGTCTCGCCACGGTACACCTCACGAATGAACGGGAATTTTTTAACCATCATCCGTGCTGTGTTGGTTTTCAGAAGGCGAACCGCTTCGGCAATGGACATTTTTGGGGCTATGCTCACCAGCACATGGATGTGGTCTTTGTCAGTGTTGACTTCAAATATCTCGATCTCCGGATGTCTTCTGGGGATGGTTCGCATGATTACCTTCATGTGGCTCGCCATACCTTCTTTTCTGAAAACCTGTCTGCGGAACTTTGTGGCGAAAACCAGGTGGTAGCGAGTGTGGTACACTGCGTGCGTTTGTCGGCGATACTCCATAGCTCCATCTTAACCGCTTCCGCGGTTAAGATGGAGCGGAGGCTTTCATCCACGGGCTGCCGCCCGTGGTTTTCGCTTTGGATTAAAAACATGAACTGCCAGTGGCAGTTCATGCCTACGGTCGTAGGTCCAAATCCCTATACAAAATTACCAACGGCTGCCAGGGTTAACACCCTAACAACCGTTGGTACCCCCTGCAGGATTCGAACCTACGACCTTCTGTTCCGAAGACAGACGCTCTAATCCGCTGAGCTAAGGGGGCATTTAACAACACCTTATTATACCAGAATTACAGATCAAAATTGTCGTCTATACTTAAAGCGTATAAAAATAAACTGTCACGAGCAAAGTGTCGAGCTTGACGTCAGCACCAAGTCAATCTACTCTCAAGCTATTTTTTCGGACCAAAGCAAACTTCGACCCTGGCGCCTCATTGACCACCATATAGTTTTTGAAACTCCTTGGTTTAAAATTCGAAAACAACACATACTCACTCCAATGGGTGTAGAAGCCGACTATTACGTCCACCAAAATCAGGATTCAGTAATATGCGTTTGTATAAATAGCCAAGGTGAGGTACTGATTAAAAGACAATACCGATAAAAGGAGTCTCTACTGATTATCCATGTGGTCGAATGGAGAAAGATGACAAAACTACAGAGGATGCCTACGACGCGAACTCCAGGAAGAACCGGATTTAGGGCAACCCATCTCAAAAAGCTTGCAATTATAGACAGAGACCCTGGCTTTACAACTACCCGTTTGCATATATTCCTAGCCAAAGGACTTGAGCAGGGTCTCTCTAACCCGGAAAAAAACTGAAAGTATTGTAAGCAGCTTTGCTCACCCTTCAAAAATTATAAATATGATTGCATTAGGTGAAATGGCATGCGCCTATTGTCACTCACCGACGTTTTTTGCGTTCAAGGAAATGGGGTGGTTTACCTTTTCTGCGACACTAAATAAGCTATTCAGACTTTATGCGGGAGATGGTGAGGATGTATTCTTTATCCTCTGTTTGGCTGATTTGAAGGGGGTGAAAATCGTTACGTTTGAACTGTTCAATAACGTCAAAAGCGTTTTGATGCCAAGCTCGCCATAATAGGATAGCGTCATCTTTGTTAAGATCTACACTTCTTTCGCCTTCATTAAATTCAAATTTAAGAGTGAGAGCAACTTTAAGCCGGATACGAATGTAACGTTGGCGTTTTTCCTCGTCAAAGCCCATCTCGGTGTCATAGAATGATTCGTCAATATTTAAAAGGTCCACTATAAAACGGTAATTAGGGGAGAGTGGCGATTTTCCAGGCTCAAGACTAAAGTTAAAGTATCTTCTTGAATTTTCCGTATCAAGCTTCTGAGTATGAAGCAATACATCATTGCGACCCATACTAGCATGTATAACCCGCAGGGCACCATCTGGCGCTCTTAAATTTACTAACGTCCCCCCTAAAAGTAGCAGAACATTAATTGTATCCTTTGAATCTCTGCGAATATATTCATTTGCTAGCAAATTAGCGAATCGATCATAATTTATATCAAGCTCATACCCTTCAAAAGGAACCTTATCGCCAAACCACTCTTTAATATTGCGTCTGGCAATTTGCAGCATAATGGCGCTAATATCCAAGCCAATGTAGCGGTTCATGACACCTTGTTCGAGCAGGTAAGCCAAAAAATCTTTTACGGGCAGAGCATTACCGACACCGATGTCAACAACATTAACACGTTTGCGCCCCGCAAATAGATTATCAATGTAACTTTTATTCATATCCAACAGCTTTATTGTGCGAGTCAGAGTGTTGGGCATGTCCTCAACCGCCATTTTCTGGGCATATTTATCCCAATAGTCAGCGCCGCCGTCGAAATAGTTGTACTGGCGTGGAATTTCGTGATAGACGTCGAGATTTGAAATAATATCTAAAATTTGTTGCTCGTCGTAGAGCTCGTAGAACTCAGGGCGGGGTGTAACGGTTTTGAAGCCTCGGCTGTTACGGTACTTTTTGCGTTCCGTCACCAGCTTTTTAATGGTCGCTATGTTTCTGGCAGTATTAGCAACATAGGCTTTGTTGTTTTGGGTGTGCAGGGTTAGGTCAAGCTTGCCCTGTTTGGCGGCTTCGATCCAGTTTAATACGGTACGCAAAGAGACATGGTAAGTGTCGGCAAGTTCGACATTTTTGAAGTAAAGCATACTTAAGATAGCCTTCGGCCGAATTTAATTATTGACATGTTTCATTAATCAAATGTAACATGTCCTTGAGCAATTGCTTAGCTAGTTATAAAAAATGTTCCTGTTA
Organism: Saccharimonadales bacterium (SeqCode); assembly: GCA_035248005.1. GTDB lineage: Bacteria > Patescibacteriota > Saccharimonadia > Saccharimonadales > UBA4665 > PMNU01. Next base: position 20,731 of record DATFHU010000013.1, on the reverse strand, counting down.
CTAAACGTAACATATTCTATTGTTTTTCTACAAGCATGTTTGTAAGAAAAGCAGTGACGGATAATCACTTGGTCTATTATAAGGTGGAATTTGTAAAATCAGACATCTAAATTTGGGTGCATGGCTCCAAAGTCGTAGGCAAAATCACCTTTAGCTCATAGCTTAAGTACCGGCAGGTTGCTGTCCGGTTACTACAGCACGTAACAGTTTAGCCTAGCCGCCCGTTATTACAGGGTCATGCTAGAGAAAGTTTACTAAGATGTATAGCACATTACCTACGCAGCAAAGCAATTCTAAAGGCGCGCCCCACGAAAGCCATGCGGCCGGAAGCAGGCCCACTGATCGCAGTATTGTACTTGATCCAGGCAAGACAGCCACGATTGGCTTAGGGGTTTACAACCTGTCCGAGCCAATGCCTTCGTTTGTGGTCGAGTCCGTCCCCGCCACACAGGACATGCTGGGAATTTCCCTAGAACGACTGGATATTCCTGGCAAGTCAAAATATGTAGCATTTTACCAATTCCACAACTTCGGCGATAAACCTATATGTATCACTGTACGGCGCGATAACAAAAATATTGCACGTCGGCAAGGACCAGGGGTGTAGGCGGTCGTATGGCTATAAGGACTTGGCCGGCCGATACTCCCACTACTGTACAGTGCATTGTTTGCCATTCTACTATACCGACTATCTTTGCGACCACTGGCGAGCAGTACGCCAACGGTCAACAGGCATTTGCCTGCGCCAAACACTTAAGCCGCAGCGAACGCATAGCATGGCACAAAGCCTGGGCCCAATTTGATGCCGATCAGAAAACATTTGCGGAGACGGCTGCCATGTACGCAGAGTATTCACGGGAGACATCGGTATGAACCGGCACACCGATTGGTATATCGAACTATACCCCTCGCTCATAGCCATAGATGTTACCGATCACATAATGAATCATCTGGCGCAGCGTATCACCATAGGTAATGCCATTATCATATGCGAATATCCCGCGCGCCTGCAGGCACCCCACAGCAAATTATGGAAGAAAACTATCCGCATCTGCGAACGCGTTTTTGCTTCTACACTGAATGCACGGCTTCGAAAAGAGTTAAGCGATAAGATAGCTATCCTGGAACATACAAAGTTTGTGGTTTGGCCGGTTTCTCAGCAGACAGTAGAATCCGCAGATAGACTCACCGTATGGCTAGTGCCACCCGATACAGCAATCGGAACCTTTCCGCCGGATTGTGTAACGCTGTATATTACAGTGCCAGTTACCGGCACGCAGATGGCAGAATACATGCGAGCCCTGCCGCCCAAAAGCACGCTTGTCGTCTACCGGGGCGGACGAACTGTAACCATGGCGCAATTACCCAGCGATCCAAACAATAGCCAATAGCCATTACACCGCGAGTGCGGCGGCAAGAGTATCTTTTGCGCTCCTGCTTTTAGCTTGATGGCCGTAACGAATAATAAATTCTTCAACTAGTTCGCGGGCGCGCCGGTCTTCGATTTGCCGGGGCGGGTATTTCTGGAAGTACGCAGCCGGCTCGATAATCGCGCCAGCCACCTAGTTGTCGAGCGCCAGTTTCAGGCAACGAATAGAGTCAATCGCCACGCCCGCGGAATTGGGCGAATCCTCTACACTTAATCGCAGCTCAAGATGCATGGGAACATCACCGAAATGTTTGCTTTCGATGCGTAAAAAACAAATTTTGTTATCTTTTTGCCATGGCACGTAGTCGGAGGGACCGACATGAATGTCCTCGTCGCCAATAGTTTGGCCGCGTGCTTCGATTTGCGAACGCACTGCTTCGGTTTTGGACTGCTTTTTATGCGCCAGGCGTTCACGTTCCAGCATATTTAAAAAGTCGGCGTTGCCGCCAGTGTTAAGCTGATACGTGCGCTCAACTCTCATGCCGCGGTCCAAGAACAAATTAACAAGCGTGCGGTGCACAATGGTCGCCCCCACCTGCGCCTTAATGTCGTCACCGATAACCGGCAGCCCGGCGCGTTCGAACTTCTTTGCCCATAAGGGGCTGGAAGCAATAAAGTTTACGAACATGCAGCCGGCGTCAATAGCAGCCTGCGCATAAAATTCGGTTGCCTCTTGCGAACCGACCGGCAAATAGTTAATGACCGCTTCGCGCCGCTTTGCTTGAGTACCTTAACACGTCCACGGGCTTATGCGCCTCGTCTACTAGTACCAGGGCAGCGGTATATTTATTTACGGCCAAGGACCGGCCCCCGCGAAACTTTTACGCCCAGTTTTGGCACTTTAGCAAACACGGCAGTGTTATTCGGCTCGGCATATATGGCTTCGGCCACATCCTTGCCTACTTTGTCGGCGTTTACGTCAAAGGCGGCAACTATTTCAATATCTCTAATATAATACCCGCCAAAATTAACATGCATAACGCCTGGAACGAACTCGTTGCCCTTGGCGTTTCGGTAGTAATATATCCCCTGTACGAGTGACGAAGCACAATTGCCTACGCCTACAATAGCCACCTTAATCGTCTTTCGCTGTGGCACCTAACCCTCTCTTTCCTCTTGTTATTTCATCCTAAGGCAGGCCAAAATATAAGATAAATATATTAATGGTATAATTTAATATAAATTATTTATGGAAGAACGTTTACACAAATTTGCCCGGTTGGTAGATGCCGGCAGTTTTACCAAAGCATCGGCCGAATTGCATATTTCGCAGCCTGCACTATCGGTAGCCATTGCCAAATTAGAGCGAGAGCTACAGGCTAGCCTGCTGGTTCGCGGTACCCGCACTTTACGGCTTACTGAAGCCGGACGGTTGGCCTATACCGCAGCCAAAGAATTAAGCGTTACTACCAGCAACCTGTCTACCAAGCTGGCTCAGCTTGCCGCACACCAGCCAGCCATATCTATTGGCATGATCGATAGCATAGCGGACAGTTTGTTTACTACCGCTACATTGCTTACGAACCTTGAACAGCAGGCCCGCGTTTCGGTGGTGGTTGACAATTCGCGGCATCTACTGCAAGCGGTCGCTCATGACGACTTAGATATTGCTTTTATTGTGGAACAGCCAGGCATTTTACCGAGTAATATCGAATCCAGGCGCGTTGGCACCGAATCGCTCGTGGCAGTGTGTCAAGCCGGTCAGCTCGAAACTATGCAGGCCTCCATTCGCAAGGGCGTACTGCCGCATTTTATTAGCTACGACCAACCTTCGACCACCCAACGGCTTATCCGTAAATCCTTGGAAAACCGCAGCATAACACCGCAACCAGCATTTTATTCTACAAGTCCAGTCGTTATGTTGCGCCTAGTATTACTAAGTAAGGGTGCAGCCGTCCTGCCTTATTTGCTCGTCAAGGAATTGCTAGCAAACCACACATTAGCGCTCTTAGGTCAAGAACAGCCATGCGTTATTAACCGCCCTATCAATTGCATTAACAACCGAAGCAAGGAGATAACCGCACCACTTACGCAAGTAATAGGAAATGTTGAACACAGGCTCGTGCAGATTGCGGAAGAAGTTTTCAAATAGTTAAAATTATAGCAAAGTTACATGTGCGTACTGCTTAAGCACCTTGTGTTGCTTGCAGAACCAACTTGATGCTTCGTTGTACGGCAGACCATGTCTTTTTCTGGCTTGCTAGCAATTGCCTGCCGCGTAATGTTATCCGATATATCCTGCGCGGCTTACCTTGGCCGGCCTCCCATTCGCTAATCAAATAGCCCTTTTTCTCCAGCCTATGGAGTGCTGGGTACATAGTACCTTCGGCTAGATTAAGTGCGCCGCTGCTAAGTTCCTTTAAACGCCCGGCAATAGCATAGCCATGCCCCGGATTATTGGCAATAGCCGCCAGGAGCAGCATGTCTAAATTACCTTTTAATAGTTCTCGCTCCATACATAGTATTACTATGCATTGTAATACTACTTGTCAATTAAAAACCCGCGCCCTATAAGGCACGGGTGATAACGGAGCTACTGATATATAGCCTTATTTACTCTGTTTGCTTTTTGCGCTTATAGCTATGCGCTTTGGCTCGGGTAGCTCTTTATAAGGGACAACTACCTTTAGTACGCCGTTCTCGTAGTTGGCCTGTATATTATCGGCGTCTGCATTCTTCGGCAATGCAAAACGGCGATAGTAGCGGCTGACGCTTTCGTGGATAAGGTATTTGCGGTCCTTACTTTCCTCTTTTTCTTCGTGTTCAGCCTTTATCTCTAGTTCGCCGTCGTGCTGCTGAACAGCGATTTCATTGTCTTTAAAATTAGACAAATGGATTTCTAATGTAAGGGCTTTGTCGTCGCTATAGACATCGACCGGCGGCGTTAAAATACTGCCGACGCGCGCATTGCCAAACGTACTGTTAAATAGGGAATTAACTTGTTCGTGCAGACTGTTGAGTTCCGAAAATGGATCCCATCGTACCAGTGCCATAATAAGCCTCCTTTCTTTTTATTACTGATTGTGGTTACCCCACACTGCCAATATAAAAAATTAGCACTCTCGTGTCAAGAGTGCTAATTCACTCTAGAAATGCATGTTACAAACGGTCGAAGAGCCAGAGTTCAATGCGTTCTTGGTGCAGGCGGGCGGCAAAGTTGGCAAATACCGGACTGTTGGACGAGGTGTTTATAGTGTTCGTTGCAAAGTATGACCAATCGGTTGCTTCAGCGGTTTGGCTTTTATTTTGCGAGAAAAGATTTATCGAAATCTGATATCCTTCTTTTTTGAGCGTTTGCGCTTGAGCAAGGATGCTGTTTAATACGTCGGTCCGACGGGATGGGTCAAGGCTTACCTGTTTGCCAACGTCATCGGCATACTTTAAGCCAAAGGTGCCGGTATTGAACCATATTTTTTTAACACCGAGCGTGTCAGCCGCTTCCTTTGCTAACTTATGGTTCAAAAATTCTCCGGCATCCAAAATGCCCGGACCGCTTTGACGGGCGTTTGGCAACCACGGGAAACCCTGCAAACCAAAGCTTTGCACCAGCCCTTTCTGAATGTCCTTTACATAGGGAATAAGGCTTAGGTACTCGCCGTTCGCCCAGTCAAAATCGTCGGCGTCATACGTTGCCGAGTTAAGCATCACGCTCGCTTGTACCCCTGGAAAATGCTTGTGAGCAGCGCCCAAATACTTATTAACCATGGTGGCAAAATCTTTAGGCTTGGCATTGTTGCGATTCCAATACGGCAAATTCGCCTCCGGGAATGGCACCCAAATACCCATTTGCTGCGTCGTAATCCCTTGGGCGCGCAGTGCTTTAAAATAGGCGTCGATCCATTTGTCGTAAAAGCCGGCCGTAAACTCCTCGAAGTCAATATCCCCCCAAGTAGTGACTGGCTCGGCAATAACAAGAGGTGTCACGTGATACTTATTAAATTCTTTTAGGGTAGCCGCCATTTTAGTGGCCGCCGCCTGAGCCGTTGCTTCGCTGTTCGGCATGTCGGTAAATATCATCACTGTACTGGCAACGGCCGAGTGGCAAAGCTGCTGGTATTCGGCCAGCTTGCGTAATTGCGGGTCTCGGGTCTGCTCCAGGCCGGCAATGGGTTTGTTATCGCTACAGCGAAAACTATTATCAACCGTTACCTGCGGCGCCCTAGTAAAGGCGGCTATACGGGGCATAAGGCTCTCGCCAGTCATAGCGCGCGCCACGACATCTACCGAAAAAATCGAGCATACCACCATAATCAAGCTATATAGAAAGACATCACGCTTCTTCACGGCTGACCTCCAGAGTTATGGGCGCCGATTTTACACCTTGACGCTGCCAACTTTGCCAAACGATATCGTCACCGCGCAAGACCATTTTAAGGCTCTTAAGCAACACAATGTACTCAACCCAAGTAGTAATGTAGAATAACGGCCAGGTAAATGGAAACTTCACCAATGTCCGCCAGTCCAGAGTGCGCTGGTTAAACACACCAATAACCAAATACGACACAAACAAGAACAAAATACCCAAAGCAAGCGATAAGTAATCGCCCGAAATAACACTATAGCTCACAAGCAGGGCAATACCGATCGGCTCAAAGAGCAGCTGTAGCTCGCCTAATAGCGAATAAGGCAGTATAAAGAACGCCAACCACCGGTTATGGTGCCGCCTGAGCGAAAAAAACATCATACGATATTTACCGAACGTATCGATGCGCCCCTTCTTCCAACGCAGCCGCTGATTAACCAGCCCCGCGATAGTGGACGCGCCCTCGGTGTAACAAACAACATCTTCGGCATACACCGCGCTCAACCCGGCATAGCGCGCCCGGAGCGACATTTCGATATCTTCGGTTTTGTTGCTGGTATCGAACAAGCCCAATTCGTCAAAGATCTGACTGCGCCGGAACGCCGCACAGGCACCGCCAAAGATATATTCGGCGTTAAGTACCGAATGGGTACGCTTGAAATAAAAGCCAAATAGATACTCGAGCTGCTGAATATGCCCCACCAATGTATGGTTTTTAGCTACGCGCACTTGCCCTACGGCAGCGGCAATTTTTGGATCTCTAAAGTACTTCACCAGACGCTCAATGGCCTGGGGATCGAATATAGAATCAGCATCCATGGTAACAATAATTTCACCCCTCGCCCTTTGGATGCCATGATTCAAAGCAACCCCTTTGCCCTCGTTCTCTTTGTAGAAATAGCGGACTATCTTGGCGCTTTTGCCGCGGCGCATCCGCTTGCCGGTTGTCAAAAATCTCTTGATGATCTCGTGGGAACTATCGGTCGAACCGTCATTAACCACAATTATTTCCAACTTGTCATAGGTGTTACAAAGCAAGGATTCGATGGTCCGGATAATGCCGACCTCCTCGTTCCAAGCCGGCACCAGAACCGACACAATCGGACGGTACACCTCGCCTTTCAATCGCTTGTCCATGCGGCGCTGACGCAATTCTTCTTTGACATTGTGCCAGGGCGCGATCATCAGAAACAGCCAGTACTTCAGCAGCATACATGCCGCAAAAAAGATAGTGACGTCGCGTAATATATAAAACCACTCACCGCTCATAGCTGGTTCGCATTCTGCACATTAGTGAGCGTTCCGGTAATAATAGTCGGGCCGCTCGGCTGCTGTATAACAACATAGATACGGCTCGAGTCTTTGGCTGCGGGTAATACGTACTTTTGGGTGGACGAAAGCGAAACGACTTCGGTAATTTTATACAAATAGCGCCAGTCGCGCTTGGTATATACATACAAATTACCTTCGCGCGGAATAGTAGCCGGGTCGGCAACCGTTGTTTTGCCCGCCGTCATATACACTAGCATGTCACCGATATTGCCGATTTTAGCGTCGTTCAGCAGTATGTAGTGCGACGTACTGGCACGCGCCAACCAATTGCCGTGGCGGTACTGTGGCTGCGCCAGCGGTATCCGCACCGGATTAGTGCCAATTTTCATTTCGTAAGGCGTGCCGTAGTTACCTTCTTTGGCTATATCGGTCTGGCGCGAGAGTGTTTTTGTATGCGGCGTAACAGATGGCGTTATAAACTCCAGATCAACTGTGTTGATCGCCTTAATAAATGGCAATGACTGCCCAAATGCGATTTCATACCCGCTTGCCAAAATAAACACAGTTACCAGCGCACAGCCACTATATACCAGACCCCGGCCAATGAAACGCGCGCCGAGCTTTATATCCTGCCCGAGCCTTCGCATATTCATGACTTCGCCCCCTTCCGCCAACGCAACACGCATAGCGTTAGGAGGGCAAAAACATTACTGACGATCACTGTCCCCAAAAACACCATATACAAGATCAGCAAGAATCCATAAGGATTAGACATATCACCCCGTACCACTAAAATCTTGCTAATTATAACGTGGACTACACAAGCCTGCAAGGTTGTTGATGAACTTTGCGGTCGTGTCTTAAGCAGGCAATAATATTCTGTAAAGAATTTCCCTTACGCTGTGCCCCATAGGACATGCCAGCATCTACCCATGCGTAGTTACGAGCGGAACAAATGTAAAGCCGGCATGCGGGTGTATGGCGAGTTGGCCATTTGTAAGCTTAGTAACCTCTAGCACTGACGAGCCGACAGGAATTACCGTTTTACCTTTGGGCTTCAACTGATCGATTAGTCCTTTTGGCAGTTCGTCGGCAGTGGCGCTCACAAGGATACGATCATAGGGGGCGTATTTTGGCAAACCCATGGTCTTTGCGGCTTTAAAAAACTTAACGTTTGTCACGCCGACCCGGCTGCAATTCTCCTGGCCGAATACTACTAGTTCGGACATTCTCTCTACGGCAAATACCTTGCCTTGCGGCCCGACCAAATACGCAAGCAGCGCTGTTGTCCAACCCGAACCAGAGCCCACGTCAAGCACCTTGTCGCCTGGCTCAGGCTCCAGCCATTCCAGCATCAGCCGTACCGTGGTCGGCTGGCTATTGGTTTGCCCAAAGCCAATGGGCACCGGCACATCAAAAATCGCCTCGCCTTTTACCGATTCGGGCAAAAAGGCCATTCTGTCTGCCTTTAAAAAGGCCTCCTCTACTCTATCCATACTAAAAAGTATGGGCCGTGCTGGTAGTCTCGGGGAACGAAATATTTCACCTCTACTATAGGCATGAGTATTGCATGACACTTCGACTTCTTGCACTAAGCTGTTTCGTCTACCTTACTACTTGCTGTGCCGCATTGGGCAGGTGTTGCCATAAATAGAGCGATGTAGGTTTACCGTCGTTTTTTTGTGCACTTTTTGTGCGCTTATAAAATTGCGCGCTTCTTGTCCGACTCCGCGCCAAATGCCACTAAACATTCCGGATCAGTCACGTCCCTTGCCCCACTTTATTCCGATGAATATAGTTATACTATTTTCCAATGAAAGTATGCGGAGCACTGCTTGCGGAGGCAATTACCAGCTGGACGCCTTGTTTGTTTGCACTACCAGCGTAGTTCACTAGTAACTAGCTTGCTCAATAGTACCAATTGCTTCGACGATGTCCGAAAATCGGTTTATAAAAGCATCGACGCGCAAATCTTTAAAATCTTCCGGCTCTCTAATGCCGCTTTCAAGGCTGGCAATAAAACGCAACCCAGCCCCATTTGCCGCTTGAGCATCACTTGGCGAGTCTCCTATGTATACGCATTGTCCGGGCTGTAGATCATGGTCATACAACAATGCGTCAAAAGCGCGAGGGTCAGGCTTATGAAACTGCATAGTATCTCGGTAGTAAAAAGCTTTTACGCGTGTGGCAAGTGAATGGTCAGGCTCAAGCATATGCTTGATTTCTGTGTGCGTGCGTGATGTAAGGAGCATAATGGTTTTACCCAAAACGATCAGCCTGTCAAGCGCGTCGTAATTTTCAGCCGGTATCGAGTCGAGTCTACCGTCGGATATAAATTCTTCGATTACAGGATGGTATGCAGCCTTAAATGCCTCTACGTCTACTCCTGGGGAACGATCGAGAATAGCCTCAAACAGCGGCCGCCCCCATGTCGCAATATGCGTTGACCGCGGCATTGGCCTGTGTCCCATCCGAGCTAAGGCGGTGTTTTCAAGTTCGAAGCATGCAGCTTCGGTAAGACATAAGGTATCGTCAACGTCAACAATAACAGCTTCCACCATTATGGCCAGTCTAACAGAGAACTCCGATGGCAACAAACAAATACGGAATCATCTATACAGCGAAAAATGCATAGCGTAGTACGATATGCTTGGTCAAGTTAGAGCGGGACTAGTTATAGCGGCACATTATTCGTTACAATTAACGTCCATGTCACCATCCTTAGAGATTCCCAGGCTAGCCTTCGTTGGCTCTATTCACGGTAATGAGCCTTTGGGCCAGGCCGTGCATCGGGACATACAAACCAATCTGCAGCTGCCAGGACTCGTATCGGTAGAAGGGCATCCCGATGCACTTGCCGCGAATAAAAGATACCTTGGGGATGAAGGCGAATTGGGCGGTCTCCTTCCGGGCGATATACACTCACCCAATCCCGATCGCCGTCAAGCAGCCGAGCTCCACCGCTGGTTAAAAGAGATGAATCCGTGGTTGGCAATTGATTCCCATAACAACGACGGAAGCACTCCCGAATCTGAATTCTTAGTCGTAGGCAGCCCAACGACACCAGCAGCACTCGCCGTGGGGCACGTGCTAGGTTTGCCCAATGTGATTGTCGCACCCACCTATGCGATGTATAGATGCTATCCCGAGTTAGTCGCAACTGAACAGATTGTTCATAGAAACACTGACATACAAAAATTGGTCACTGCCTGGCGATCGCACCTTACAGATATACACGCACGAGGCCCAGAAGGTATGGCGGAGCTGTTTGAAAGCGGGCCGGAACTCCAATACTACATCCGCGTGGGCTTTTTAGATCTTATAAAAAACGGAAAACCTAACGATTTTATCCTGGACATAATCGAGGAGCTAGAAGTAGCAACCGATACCATAGAACGGTTTGCCCCGCTTCATCTCAGCGACAAAATCAAAGTATACTTAGGCGTTGCCGGATTAGAATTGGCAGTATCATCTTGGGATTCCTGTAATATGAGCAAGCCCGCTCCACAGTTGGGCAGGTCGGTACGGTCTGGCAAACTGCGCCGCGAGGTGTTTGGCGGCTGTTTGGCAAGATGGGACCCGCCCAAGCCAGCCGCGCAGCCCGGTCATGTAGTCTTTGAGGCTAAAACTTTCAATGTTGATCATTGGTAGCAGGGAAAATACCCATCTTATATCAACCTCAAAAGACTATACGTATTGGCGCGCTACAAGTAAGGACTCAGTCAATCATTAACCGAGTACAGGGCCCTTGCCATCGCCCGTAGCATTAGCTTTGGCAAGTGCTTCCCTGCAATAAAATTTAACGGATTCGGATAAGTTGTAGCTTTCTTTATCTAAATCTTCTGCCCCCAACCACTTTATATCAGTATGTTCCTCGGAAAGTGTATGGTTGTTGTCTTTTGCTTGTGCAAAATATACCAATGCTATGTGTCTATGGGGCGGGTTGGCTTCGTGAACATCGACAAAATTTGGCGTTAGTTGAAATTTTGTGTCAGTAGTTTGTATTTCCGGTTTGCTGCTAAGTATGGTTACATCTAGTCCTGTTTCTTCTTTGATCTCTCTAAATAGCGCAGTCTCTGGATCTTCATCCAATTCAATATGTCCGCCCATAGGAATCCATTTATCGTACCTTGGGTGATGCACAAGGAGAATTTTGTCTTTGTACACAATAAATACTGACACGGTAAAATCATACAGCTCATGAATATGCGGCATATACCCTACTATAGCAACATAAAATAGAAGCCGTCACGTTGGATATGTTCAGCATATAAAGGCAAACGCCTATACAGATTTGTCTGTGATAAGAGAAGCTACAGAAGGCTATAATGCCTGCGACAGCCTCCCTGACGCTTCACGAACGGCATAAGCGTTTTTTTGGCAGTATAATCTTTTATACCACGATAGATAGCAATGGATAGCAAAGCACACAACATAGGGCAGGCCTTGCCGCAATTGACGCCTTACGACCGGCTAGGGCCTATTACGATATGTCGATTTATAAACGCGCGGCGTGACCACCCTGATGACCCACTATTTGCAGACCCCAATATCTACTGTCCTATTAAAAAGCTTGGCATGTTTAATGTCTCGTATAGCAGGATCTGCCCCGTACAGGACAAAACTTCTGCATTTTCTTCGCGTGCATCTGATTTTTCCGTAGTACTTGCATTGCCCTCTCGGCATGGACCTGCCGACTTGGGAGAAGTATCGGCTAGCTTCTCTCTTATTGCGCAGTATATCGAGGCCCATAACCTTGCGCCAACCTGTATACAGGGCACTACCTACGAGCACCTAGGCAGAGTCGCATCGTTACGCTACGGCTTCACTATTACCAAGCCCCGAAAAGGTTTGATATATCTACTAGAAAAACAAGGAGCTCGTGCTGGCCATAGGCGCGGTCTGTCACAAAATAAGATCGGACGAATCGTAACCGTTTACCAACGAACCAATGATTTCCTGCAACGATACGGCAGTAAAGAACCCGATTAGATAGCCGACTACACTGTAAGCCGTCAAGGATGAACGCTTACTATCTATAGTGTCGATACTTACGTTCAGTGGATAATGAGGCTTGCTTTATCTTGGCATCCTGCGTTTGACATAGGGATCAGAGCGCCTAGGACTAAAATATCATTAAGGGCGATCCCGAAAATCGTAACCTTTGCGCCATGAAGGGCATACACCTAAGTATGGAACAGAATGAACAAGAGCTTATTGCTCAGATATTGGACGGTAACGAAGACGCCTACGCTGATCTCATAAACCGTTACAAAAAAGGACTGTATCATCACTGTTTTAAATTTATGCGCGATGAAGACGAAGCCGAAGATGTCGCACATGAAGCGTTTATCGAAGCCTACGTACATCTCGACCGCTACAATCCGCAGTTTCGTTTTAGTACATGGCTATATAAAATTGCTACCAATTTAGCCCTAATGCGTCTGCGTAAGCGCCGTGATGTCCGCATGGACGAAGACGAGCTAGATCGAATAATGAGCAATCTGCCTGGTGCCGAGGACTTAGCATTGCACCAGGAATTACGTGATGCCGTAGATGCATTACCAATGAACTACCGCACAGTAGTTTCGATGCATTATTGGCATGGTAAAAGCTACAGCGAGATTGCTATGCATATGGGCACATCTGTTGGCTCTATCAAGGGCTGGATGAGCCGCGCTAAAAAACAACTAAAGGAGGTGCTCTCATGAGCCATCATAAGTCGCATGCGGCATCGGCTCCTTCGGAACCGCGCCGCACATTAGGCGCAGATTTTACTGTGCTTACTCTGCGTCATGCCACGACCGCAAAGCGGCGTGCAAATACCAAGCAACAAATAAGAGCTATTTTTAAGGAGCCATTTTCTATGAAGTCACTCAATTTTTTACGCACCGTACCTGGTGCTGCTATCGCCATAGTGGTGATCTCTACGACTAGTGTTAGCGCCTATGCGTTAACGAACTGGTTTAACGGAACTGTTAGGGTAAAACAAGACAGTTCAATACTATCGGTTGATCTTTCGCCGTGTAAGGGTAATATGCCTCCAGGCATTGAACCAAGCACTGATCGGAGCAAAGTACAGTTCAAGATTTTGGGCAACCCTCATATTGCGGCCAAGCAGCTCCAACAGCAGCTACTTGCCGAGTGTGAATATAACGCCGTTATAGACTTTTATCGCAACAACCCTGAAGGTAAAAACTACGCGTTATATCCAAGCACCATCAAGGCAGTCAACGGAGATAGAGTAATTACGCTGGACTACTTCTGGGGCGGTAAGCTAAATGAGAAGACCTTCTCGGATATCAATAATGCCAGTGTGTACGATCAGGGCAATAAGGCAAGTCTGCAGGATCTGCGACCCGGCGATACAATCATATTTGCCGTTGACACCCCAACAAACACTCAGGAAGGTATTGATCCACTTGCGGGCGTGGGCAAAGTGGCAAGTATTTTCAAAACGCAGTACGATACAAAAACCGCTCCAGGGGCGACAAAGAAAGCTTTCTACCCAGAGAGCAATATTATGCCCTTAACCATGTACGAGCAACTACATAAATAACAAACTTGAAGGGGGCTGACATCAGCCTCCTTCAGTGGTTCATAATAATTTTACTCCTACGGGAATGGTGAGATCCTTCGAGTCTTTTGGTGAAGATTGGGCGTACGACGAGTACCTTCGAACACAGCACAGCCGGGGTCGCCTTCAAATTGAAACAGTAGATATAACGGCTACACGGGCCGTGATTGAGCAGATTACCACTTCCACACCCCTTGCAGGCCTCTACCTTGAAATCGGTCCAGCAGGCTCGCCGTATTTTGCAGGTAGTAGCAGGCCTTTAACGAACAAGTGCGGTACCTTGGTATTGATGGCAGCCGAAGTAGTACATTAATGACTACGATCACGGCTGGGGTGAATGTGGCAAGGTTTGACCAAGCCCATGATTTCCAATGGCGCAGCCATTTAAGCAATAGGGTATAGTGCGTTAGCAATCTGATTGAGAGAATTACCCTATGTACCGACCCTAGTTTATACCCGTGGGGATATAGAGTAAACGGTTACGCGTGCTCTAGCGCAGTGTTCGATTGAAAGCGTAGCCGGACTTAAGTAGCAGCACGGCCAGAGCCGAGAATGGCAAGACCAGTAACGCAAGTCCTGTGGTTTGGCTGGCCTGGGGCATGACTAGGAATAGGAGGGTGAATTCCAGTCCAAAGAAGGTGGCGGCAACTTGGGCAAAGGCAAACCACCGCAAGGCTTTCTGGTAAAGCGGCGAGATCACGGCGGCAACCTTCCAGCTTAAAATAGCTGCGACAATACCAAGGAAGGCGACGAGTGTAAAGGCAAAGAACTGCGGATTGCCTGACCATTCGGGGGCGGGGATATTCAGCAGGCGATGCAACGCCACAACACCAAGGCCGCTGGCTAATCCTCCAGCGGCCACCAGATACCAACGCGTAAGCCACGATGAGACTTGCACAATTTTGGCAAAACGGCGTACACCAACATACACCAGGATAAGGCCGATGGCTGAAAGAATGATAACCGGCGTGAGCACCGACCGATGGCCGCCTTGTGAAATTTGCCCGACCCACAACCCCACAACTGCGAGGTGTACTGGAAAGAGGCAGAAAAAGGCGATACCACCCGCAACGTAACGGTAGGCAGTACGGAGTTGGGGCTTGAAACCTTTCGAGGCAGATAGGAAGAACCAAATCGCACCCAAGGATGGAATAGCAAAGAGCGACGCGACAGCGCTGAGGGTACGTGTAAAGAGATCGGAAACGTGCGGGCTTAAAAAGCTATACAATACTAAACCGACAGTTAAGGCGCCGATAACAGCCATGGACCAGCGCAAGCGGCCAATCGTTTTCTGCCCCTCGAAGTGATCGTAGACTTGATCGTGCAGCGATTCAGTCGTGAATGACCGCAGCGGTTCCCGTTCTACCAGATAGTGCTCAATGTCGGACCGGACCTTTCGGAGTGCTTCAGTATCTCCGGCATTTAGCCGCTCAGCCTCGCCTGGCCGCAACCGGGCTGTTACCTGGCGCAGGGTGTCGAGATACTCGTCAATGGCTCGGGGGTCTGAAGCGAGGCTCGCTAAATAAACGATAACGTCGATTTGTGAATAGGCTGGTTTTGTATCCATAGATTTTTGTTGCCCTCTGTCTGCTTCTCGTATTTACCCTAATGATTGGGCCGGTAGTGGCCGGGCCTGGTATCGCTGCCGTGGTCGCTTACTTGTGCGTCGAACCAGGTGTGCAAGGCATTGATCGCGGTTTGGTTAGAAGCCTTATAAGTAATTCTACCCCCGTCGGCTAAATCATCATAGGTAAATTGCATTGTTGTGGCGTTTTGTTTTAAGTATCTCCGGTCCAGACATGCCAGCACCGTTGATTTCGGTTAGATCACTAAAATCACCACGGCTAAACTTGCTGGCTTCTTCCCGCAGATGACCGCGGGCAAGGTCAATCTGGGCTTTGTCGGCCGGATCTTTAGTTCGTATTTCTTCCACCCCGCCATCGGCGGTTTTAGTAAAGACGTGCGTGGTGCGGTCGAGATCAAAGGGCACGACCTTCATGCCACCTTCGCGCACTTCGGCCTGACGGAAAACTTGCCCCGGCACATGACGGCTGATGGCCCACGTAGTGCTAGCGCCAATAGCGAGCCCTATTGCTGCTGTCACTAGTATTGGTTTGGTTATTCTCATTTTGTCTCTCCTATTCCCCTTTATAGGTAGGCCAGCGCCTCTCGGACAGTAAGCTTAGAGGCCCGATAGGCGGCTACCAACGTGGCAGCAGCAGCTCCTAAGCCAACTAATAGTATCCAGGCAAGGATGGCGGAAGTGGAAACTTCCAATGGCACCGGCGCGTTGAAGAACAGACTACCGAGACCCGCGCCCATGACGACAGTAAGGAGCAGCGCCGGAATGGCGGCGGCTACACAGCTAATGGCCGCAATAAACACTCCTTCCAGCACTACGAGCCGACGAACAGTAGATGCCGGCGCGCCAATGGCGTTCATAATGCCGAACTCTCGAGTCCGCTCAACTACGTTCGTGCTCATCATGGAGCCGAGGCCAATAAGGCCGACCGCACCAATCACGGAAGCAATGAGTAAGATGAGTGCGATAAGAATACCTAAGTGACTATCCGTGCTTTCTATCACATCGTCGATTGAACGGGTAGCTTGTACTTTAATACCCGCTTCACCCAAGGCTGTCTTGGCTTGTTCGGCAATATCGCTGCGGGTTTGGGCGTCGTGCCGGTCGGTAATGAGGCGGATGACGTTGGTTTGGCCCTTCTGGCCGGTTGCCCGTTCAAAGCCCGCAACGGTTACACAGGGACAGTTAGGAGCGGTCAGCTCTTTAACAATACCTACAACTTGCCAGCGGGTGAGCTTGTCATTTACAGGCAGTTCAAGTGCGTCGCCTAGCTTAACTTCGGGCATGGTTTTGCGGATTGATTGCGGTAGCACAATGGCGTTAGTGTCGTCCGGCGTA
This sequence comes from Saccharimonadales bacterium (SeqCode), assembly GCA_035248005.1. GTDB lineage: Bacteria > Patescibacteriota > Saccharimonadia > Saccharimonadales > UBA4665 > PMNU01. Next base: position 4,230 of record DATFHU010000013.1, on the reverse strand, counting down.
AGCCAGCGGCCCTCCATAATGGGCGGTGGATTAATTGTTTCGGCGTCGGCAGGAACGGACGTGAGATTGAGCGAACCATGGCCTTGGTCCGGATAGGTGCGGGTGACGCTGATTTCACCCGGATATTGGACGCCCGTTGAAACAGTGTTCCAGGCTTCAGCTTTGGTAACGCTGGGAAGAGTCGCCAAAATATCCGTGGCCTTGGCAGCTGGTACTGGCGCACCGAGGCGTATCTCGGTGTCCCAACGGTGTTCGTCGGTGATGGTTCGGGGGATAGCCTGCATACCGGCCATGACGTTGAGGCCACTTATAAAGATGGCACCAGCGGCGGCCAGCAGACTAACCGAGAGCAGGAAGCGAGCGCGGCGACGGAAGACATTGCGGAAGGCCATGAGGGTGATACGGTCGATGCCAGGGAGTTTACCAAGCCAGGCGTAGCGACGAGTGGACTTCGCGCTTTGCTGGTCGCTGCCACGGTCGTCGAGCGATTCCCGGACGGTACGGCGGCTGGCCCGTATTAGCGGCGGTAGCGCCATAGCGAGCGGCATAATGATGCCAGCGCCAATGACCGTTGCATAGTTCCACCATGGAATTGCTAGGCTGGTGACGTCCATGTTAAGGCTGCCGGCTAGTACCATTTGCGCCATTTCCCGGCCAAACAGCACGCCCGGCACGAGCGCTAACAACGTTGCGATGATAGAGATAAGCAGGATCATGCCGAGGTACAGCTGCATGATACGGCTGGATTTCGCGCCGATAGCTTTTAATATCCCAATCTGGGGGATCTGTTGGGTGAGCAAGCCGTTGAACATGGTGGCGATCAGGATGGCGCTCAGGAGGAGAGACAGCGCGCCGAAAGCCAGCAATGCCGAGAGCAAAGTATTGGACTGCTCGTGGTGTGGGTGCTCGTAGGGTGGCGGGACAGCAACCTGCTCTACTTCTATATTGTTCTTGTCTAAACGTTCGGCAAGACTGAGAGCTGTACGCACAATGGCGTCGCGGTCATGACTGGGAGTCGTTTGGCCGGGCTGATCGGCGATAGTAACAGCAAGCTGCGTGAGCAACGGCTGGCGACCGAGGAATGACATAGTGTCGGCGGTGATATAGGCAAATCCGCCGCCGGTTGTGTAAGCCGGTGCCAGGCTGGGGTCATGGACGGATCCGGTGATCTGGAGTTGAATGGGTTTGTCATCTGGCCCAATAACGGTGATAGTGTCACCCACCTTCAGGTTTAAGTACTTAAGGGCGGAGCGCTCCATAAGCAAGCCATCTTTGGGCGGTGGCCAGCTACCGGACTCGACCTTGAAGTTGGCAATGCGCATGGGGTCATCTGGGGTGGCGGTGAAAAATTGCAGCGGCACCGGCGCTTCACCGCCAGTCTTTTGCAACTGCATGCTGAAGCTGGTGCGCATGGTCGCATCAATGACGCCTGGTTCGGCAAGAGCCTGATCACGCATGGCTTCAACTTGGGTGGGTCTTACGCCGGGGTGAAGGGTGAGGCGAGCAGACGATGGATTAGTACTACTGTAGCCTACGGCTTCTTGGGATATAACAATCGAACGGGCGTAGAGCATGGTACTGAACGCCACAATACTAAGGCTGATGGCTATGATCATCATGGCCGTTCGGCCCCAGGTGGTTTTAAGGTCTCGGAGTAGCTTAATAAAGAGTGACCGTGGCATGGTTAACTCCTCGGAGAGGCTAATACGGCTTTGGTAGTTGCGCCGCTCGCAATTCGCCCGTCTACTAATTGCACTTGCCGGGCCGAGAATGATTCGGGATCTCGTTCATGCGTGACCATGATAATAGTGCGGCCTTCGGCGTTGAGTTTGGCAAACAATTCTAAAACGACGGTGCGGTTTTTGGAGTCAAGATTGCCAGTTGGCTCGTCACAGAGCAGTACTGATGGGTCATTGGCGAGCGCCCGCGCGATAGCGGCGCGTTGCTGCTGGCCGCCGGAGAGCATAGCCGGCAGCTTGCCGGCCTGGTCTTTAATACCAACACGGTCAAGTAGTTCGAGTGCCCGGGCCTTACGGTCGGCGGCGGGTATGGTGGCGGCCAAGTCCATTGGCAGTTGAATATTCTCAATGACAGTCAGCGTAGGCAGCAGCTGGAAAAACTGAAATACCAGCCCGACATCTCTCCCCCGCCATTCGGCCAGGCCGGATTCAGAAAGCGTACCGAGGTCGGTACCGGCCACCATGACTTTACCCTTTGTGGGACGGTCGATACCGGCGAGCAGATTTAATAGCGTAGTCTTGCCGCTGCCGGATTTACCGACTATGGCGACGAATTCACCTTGGGCTATTTCTAGAGTCACGTTATCTAGCGCCGTAAATGTTCCGGCCGGTATGTTGTAAGCCTTCACTACGCCGTGCAGTTGCACTGCGGGAGCCGCATCAGAACTCTTTTTCATAGGATTTTCCTAGCTTGTTAGATATTAGTGCTGAGGTATGCTGTGAGACGGCAGAGGCAGTTGCTTCATGACGAGCACGAGTGCAACAACGACCACCGCAATGATAATGACGGTTATGATTACTTTTTTAGTCTTCGCGTTATTGTTTGTAGGTTTATTGGGCTGCATTATGAATCTCCTTAAGCATTAAGTATAACGAGCTGTTCTGACAAAAAGCTTACCGTTTTGGCGTTTGCGGAAGAGAAATAACGATTTCAAGTCCGCCCGTTGGCACATTACTAGCAGTGAGCGTACCTTTGTGGGAGCTGATAATATCGGACAGAATAGCCAGGCCCAGGCCAGAACCTTGCACCTTGTTTTTGATGGCCTGCCGGCCCCGAGTATTGCGTTCAAAGATAGCTTTTTCTTCGCCCCTGGCAATGCCCTGGCCGTTGTCGCGGTAGATAAGGCAGGCGGCGTTGTCTTGCTGGTCTAACCGGAGTTCTATTTGTAGTGCTTCAGCTGGCTTTCCGGCGTGTTTTTGGGCGTTCTCAAGCAAGATCTCAAGGCAAATCATGAGTTCATCTAATGAGAGGGTAGTGGCAACGTCAGGGCTGATGTCAGCGTTAATCGGGAGTACGTAACGGCGTTCGAGGGCAACCACTGCGTCGGCTATATCTTTACTGGTTTGGTGGGCGCTCTTGGCAGTGACGCCATCGGCTTGCAGGAGGAGTTGTTCGCTGGTAGTCCGCAGAGTGCGTAGTTCGTCAAGCAAGCTTTTGAGCGTGCGTTGATAGTCTTTGGGCTGTTGATCTTTGCGTAATAAGGCAGTGTCAATCTCCGCCTGCATGACAGCAATAGGAGTGCGCAGCTGATGGTGAGCGTTGGCGGCAAAATCAGCTTGGGCTTGGTGGGCTTTGCGAATAGGGCGTAGTGCCTTCCGCGCAAATGCTAAGCTGAGGGCTGCACCTACAGCAACTACGATAGCTTGGACCAGCACCAACGTAAGAATGAGGCCATGATGCGCCTGCCGCATGTCGGTGGAGTGATCGAGCCAATTACTGACAACCAGATACACCGGCACGATGAAGCTTGTGCTCATGATTAACATGGCAGCGAGGCACCAAAGTACGAGCTTGCGTTCCACTGAAGTGTAAAGCTGGGTTTGCACACTCATGCTTTCAGCCTATACCCGAATCCGTGTATGGTTTGAATTATGTCGCCCTGGTCGTCGCCCAGACTGCGACGAATCTTACGCACGGCGGCTTCAACGGCGTTTTCCAGTACATCGCTGTCCCGGCCCCAGACATGATCTATGAGCATGTCCTTGCTGATGGTTTTGCCACGGTGCAACGCGAGGTACTCCAGCAGCGCCCAGAGCCGCTTGCCGAGGTGTACCTCTTCACCCCTCACAAGAACCTGCTTTTGCGACAAGTTGATGGTGACCTCCCCTATTTCTATGACCGATGGCGTGGCGGTAGCCTTCGGGCGGCGGGCCAGTGCGGTGATGCGAGCAATGAGCTCTCGCATGTCGAAGGGCTTCGCCAGGTAGTCATCAGCACCCTGTTCAAACCCTTCCAGACGGCGCTCGACATTACCGAGGGCTGTCAGTATGAGAACTGGCGTACTGTTGCCTGCCTTTCGCAACCGGGCGCAGACATTCAGGCCGTCTTGATCATTGGGAAGCATACGGTCCAGAATTATGACGTCGTAGGTTTCCACTTCGGCCAGGTGCTCGGCATCTTCGGCGGTAGCGGCAAGCTCAACCACTTGACCGCTTAGGCGCAAGCTTTCGGCCGTCAATTTGCCAAGCTTATCGTTATCTTCAGCTAGTA